>NZ_JBIRPI010000006.1:0-347120 GCF_044332585.1 Streptomyces sp. NPDC016845
CACCGCGTGCGTTCGCGGGCCTTGGGGTGCGGTGGGGTGGTGGCGGTGGCGGGGGGACACGGGCCCCGCCAGACTGGGCCCCGGTCTCCGCGGTGGGGGACGCGGGGGAGGGCCGCCGGAGGGCCGGCGGCACTCCTCGGTGCTGTGGCGCCATGGCTGACACGGTGAAAGGTTCAGGTGAGCACGGTGAGCGGTGACGTGGCGACGAGCGTCCGCCGCCTGACCCGCCTGTTCCGCGCGGAGACGGGGACACGGCTGCGCACAGCGACGGTGATGGGGCGGGCTGAGCGGATCCACCTCGTCGGCCGGGGCGCGGGGACAACGGCCTGGGCGCCCCGCGCCCGAAGTCGCCGGTCAGCCGCTCCGCGGGGCGGACGGGCGCGGGCCCACCCCCTCACCCGCCCATGAAAAGCACCGTTCCGTCCGGCCCCCACGCCTCCACCCGGGCCCCGTGCTCCACCGTGCGGCTGACCGTGCAGTACTTCTCGTGGGTCAGGCGGATGCCGTTCTCCAGGATCTCGGCGGTGCGCGCGTCGCCCTCGGGGAGCTCGATCTCGTAGCGGACGCGGACCGTGCCGACGCGGCCGTCGTCCTCGGGGCGCGAGACGGACTCGACGACGATACGCAGGTCGTCGTGGTCGGCGGTGCGGGCGGTGCGGTCGACGACGAGGCCGCCGCAGCCGCCGAGCGCCGCGAGGAGGAGTTCGACGGGGGTGAAGGAAGGCGGTGAGCCTTCGGCGTCGGCGGGGGCGATGCGGACCTCGGCGCCGCGTTCGTTGCGGGCGGTCCAGTCGCGCTCGCCGTTGCGGACGGTTTCGATGCGGTAGTCGGCCATGGCGGAACCGTAACGACCTTCAGGGCGCCTGCTGCACATCGCCGCGCGTCGAGGAGGCCACCGTGTCGCGGTGCGCGAAATCGCCGGGCGGGATGCCCGGGTGGTGCCCGGCCGACGGTTCCGCGGCGGCCGCGGTGGCCGCCGCGGGGCCGAGCGTGAGCCGGGAGACGATGCGGTAGCGGTCGCCGCGGTAGACGGAGTGGACGTACTCGACGGGCTGCCCCGACGTGTCCGAGGTGAGCCGCTCGAAGAGCAGCGCCGGGGACAGCTCGGGCACGTCGAGGAGGTCGGCCTCGGCGCGGGTGACGACCGTCGGCTCGATGGCCTGGACGGCTTCGCGGACGTGTACGTCGTGGTGTTCGCGCAAGTGGGCGTAGAGGTCGCCGCTCTCCAGCTCCTGGGCGCTCAGCCCCGGAACCAGGTCGGCGCGGATGTGCAGATGCTCGATGGCCATCGGCGCGCCGTCCACCAAGCGCAGCCGGGCCACGTACACGATCTTCGCAGCCGGTGAGAGCCGCAGCTTGCGGCCGACGCGGGCGCCCGCCTGGATGGTGGTGAACTCCAGGAGCCGGCTCGACCAGGCCCCGGCCGCCTGCGGCACCGTGAGCGCCTGTTCCCTCGCGACGAGTTCCTGGGTGATCTTCTCGGGGGCGACGAACATCCCCCGGCCGTGTTCGCGGACGAGAAGACCGGAAGCGACGAGTTCGTCGACCGCGGCGCGCAGCGTGGGCCGGGAGACGCCGAAGCGGGCGCAGAGCGTCCGCTCGGAGGGGATCGCGTCGCCGGGGCGGTGCGACTCGATGAGCTCCAGGATGTGATCGCGCACCCGCTCGCGCTTGAGCACCGCCCCCGGCGCGGCCGGGTTCTCGATGGTCCCGTCGGCGTTCACTGCCGCCCCCTCGTCCCGTACGACCAGTTACCTGACCAGTTGACCACGGCGCGGCCTTGATCGACAACAACTCCTCAACTGGCCTGCATTTCCCAGGGGGTTGACGTGCCCAGTGGTCTATGCCAGCTTTCTCCACCACCAGAGGTCACCTGACCAGTTGGACAACTGGTCAGGTCCGGCTCCCAGAGGTGAACCGTGAAGCTCCGTATGCTCGCCGGTCTGTCCGCGCTCGTCGCGGTCGCCGGGCTCAGCGCCTGCAGTTCGTCCGGCTCCGGCGACGGCGAAGCCGGGGACGGCGGGCGGACCGGCATCGACGTGTGGCTGATGCGCGACAGCGTCTCGGCCGACTTCCAGAAGGAGTTCGAGAAGGGGTTCGAGGCCGCCCACCCGGACATCGACGTACGCGTCCAGATCCAGGAGTGGGACGGCATCGGCGAGAAGGTCACGGCCGCGCTCGCCAGCAACGACGCCCCGGACGTGATCGAGACCGGCAACACCCAGGTCGCCCAGTTCGCCCAGAGCGGCGGCCTCCTCGACCTGTCCGACAAGGTCGACGAACTCGGCGGCGAGGACTGGCTGAAGGGCCTCGCCGAGCCGGGCGCGTACGAGGGCAAGCAGTACGGCATCCCGTACTACGCGGCCAACCGCGTCGTCATCTACCGCACCGACTTGTTCGAGAAGGCCGGCGTCGACGCCACGAAGATCAAGACCCGTGAGCAGTGGATCGCCGCGACGAAGAAGCTCAACAAGGGTGCGCAGCAAGGCATCTATCTGCCCGGCCAGAACTGGTACACGTACTCCGGCTTCGTCTGGGACGAGGGCGGTGACCTCGCCACTCAGTCCGGCGACACGTGGAAGGGCACCCTCGACACCCCCGAGGCGCTGCGCGGCATGGCCTTCTACGAGCGGCTGCAAGCGCTCGGCAAGGGCCCCAAGGACTCCGACGAGGCCCAGCCCCCGCAGGCCGAGGTGATGGCGAAGGGGCAGGTGGCGCAGGTCATCAGCTCGCCGGGCGGCGCCAATGTCGTCATCCAGAGCAACGCCGCCCTCAAGGGCAAGCTGGGCTTCTTCCCGATTCCGGGCAAGACGGCCGGCAAGCCCGGCGCGGTCTTCACCGGCGGCTCCGACCTCGTCATCCCGACGGTGTCGCAGCACCACGACGCCGCGTACACCTTCGTCAAGGAGCTGACCGGCGACGCCTGGCAGAAGAAGCTCGCCGTCGCAATGAGCTACGTACCGAACAAGACGACGCTCGCGAGCGCGGTCGCCACCGACCCGGGCGCCTCCGCGATGGCGGTCGGCGCGGCCGAGGGGCACGCGACGCCGAACACGCCCGGCTGGGCCGCCGTCGAGGCGAAGAACCCGGTCAAGGACTACATGACGGCGGTCCTCACGGGCGGTGACCCGGCCGACGAGGCGAAGAAGGCGTCCGAGGCGATCACGTCGGCGATGAACTCCGGCTCCTGAGCACCCCTCCCCCGTAAGGAACGAAAGGAGTGTGCGCCGTGTCGGTCGTCCGCGAGCGGACCGCGCCCCGCCCCCTCACCCGGCCGCCCCGGCGCCCCCAGGGCCCGTCCCGCCGCGCCGCCATGTCCGGTGTCTGGCCCTACCTGCTCGTGGCGCCCGCCGTCCTCGGCATGCTGTACCTGCTGGTCTACCCGCTGGGCCGCGCGGTCCTGATCTCCTTCCAGGACTTCGGCCTGCGCCAGCTCATCCTCGGTGACGCGCGCTTCACCGGGTTCGACAACTACACGACGCTCCTCTGCGACCCCCGGTTCTGGACCGTCGTCCGCCGCACGTTCCTGTTCATGGCGGTCAACGTCGTCCTGATCATGGGAATCTCCACGCTCGTGGCGCTGATGGCCGAGCGGCTCGGCCGGGTCTGGCGCACCGCCGTGCTCAGCGCGCTCGTGCTGACGTGGGCGATGCCGGTGGTCGCGGCGACGACCGTGTTCCAGTGGCTGTTCCACTCGGAGTTCGGCATCGTCAACCACGCGCTGACCGGCCTCGGGTTCTCGTCGTTCGACGGGTACCCGTGGCTGGCGCACGGCCCGGCGGCGTTCGCCATCCTCGTCACGCTCGTGGTGTGGCAGTCGGTGCCGTTCGCCACGATCACCCTGTACTCCGCGCTGACCACGGTCCCGTCCGAGCTGCACGAGGCCGCGCGCATCGACGGCGCGTCAGGCTTCCGTGTCTTCCGCTCGGTCACACTGCCCATCGTGCGGCCGATCTTCATGCTGGTGCTCTCGCTCGAAGTGATCTGGACGTTCAAGGCGTTCGTGCAGATCTGGGTGATGACGCGCGGCGGCCCCGGCGACGCGACCACGATCCTGCCCGTGTACGCCGTGCAGACGGCGTTGTCCGGGCAGCGCTACGACCTCGGCTCCGCGGCCTCGATGGTGACCGTGCTCCTCATGTCGGGTGTCCTCGTCGCCTACTTCCGGCAGATGTTCCGGCAGGAGGGCGAGCTGTGACGACGCCCGCGCGCACCCTGCGCCGCCTCCCGCTGCACCTCGCCGCGACGGCCACCGTCGTCGTCTGCCTCTTCCCCGTCTACTGGATGGTCACGACGGCGTTCAAGCCGAACCGCGACATCCAGTCCGACCACCCGCGGCTCCTGCCGCGGAGCTGGACGCTGGACCACTTCCAACGGGCCGTCGACGCCGACGGCTTCGGCCTCTTCTGGCGCAACAGCGTGCTCGTGACGCTCAGCGCGGTGCTGCTCGCCCTGCTCGTCGCGCTCGGCGCGTCGTTCGCGGTGGCGCGGATGCGGTGGCACGGGCGGCGGCAGTTCATGCTGATGGTGTTCATCGCGCAGATGGCGCCCTGGGAGTCGCTGATCATCCCGGTCTACATCATCTCCCGCGACACCGGGATGCTGGACCGGCTGCCGACCCTGACCCTCGTCTACTTCATGATCACGCTGCCGTTCACCATCGTGGTCCTGCGCGGCTTCATCGCGACGATCCCCGCCGAGCTGGAGGAGTCGGCGCAGGTCGACGGCTGCACGCGGGCCGGCGCCTTCCGGCACATCGCGTTCCCGCTGCTCGCGCCGGGCCTGATGGCGACCTCGCTGTTCGGCTACATCACGGCGTGGAACGAGTTCGCGTACGCCAACTTCCTCATCATCAAGCAGCAGGACCACCGGACGCTGCCGGTGTGGCTGTCCTCGTTCCACAACACGTTCGGCACCGACTGGGGCGCCACGATGGCCGCCTCCACCCTCTTCGCGCTGCCCGCGCTGGTGATCTTCCTGCTTCTTCAGCGGCACGTCACGTCCGGCTTCGCGGCCGGCGCCGTCAAGGGCTGACCCACGCCTGCCCGTGCCCCCTCCCCCGTCGTCCGGAGGCCCGCCGTGCCCGCTCACCGCCCCTCGCTGCTCCCCCTGCCCCGCCAGCTCTCCTACCGACCCGGCCATTTCACGATCGGGCCCGGCACGACGGTCCGGGTTCCGCCCGGCGCCGAACCCGCCGCCGCCCTGCTCCGTACGCTCCTCGCGCCGGCCACCGGGCTTCCGCTCACCACCTCCACCGACGGCTCCTTCGTGCTCGCCCTCGACCCACGGCTCAGCGGCCTCGGCGAGGAGGGGTACGGCCTGACAGTGGCGCCGGACGCGGTGCTGTTACGGGCCGCGCACCTGACCGGGCTCCTGCGCGGAGTCCAGACCCTGCGCCAGCTCCTGCCCGCGAAGGCCCTGTGGGGCACGGCCCAGCCCGGTGTCGCCTGGCGCGTGCCCTGCGTGGAGATCACCGACGTGCCCCGGCACCCGTGGCGCGGCTTCATGCTCGACGTGGCCCGGCACTTCCAGCCGGTCCCGCAACTGCGCCGCTACGTCGATCTGCTCGCCCTGCACAAGCTGAACGTGCTCCACCTGCATCTCACCGACGACCAGGGCTGGCGGATGCCGGTCGCCGCGTACCCCCGCCTGACCGAGGTGGGCGGGCGGCGCGCCGAGTCGATGGTCGGCCCCTCCGGGAGCACCGTCTTCGACGGGACACCGCACGAAGGGGCGTACGAGCGACGGGAGTTGGCGGACCTCGTCGCGTACGCCGCCGCGCGCGGCGTGACCGTCGTGCCGGAGACAGAGATGCCGGGGCACACGCGTGCCGCGCTCGCCGCCCACCCCGAGCTCGGCACCGTACCCGGGCGACGCCTCGACGTATGGACGCGGTGGGGGGTGTGCGAGAACGTCCTCGGCGTCCACGACGAGGTCCTCGACTTCTGCCGCGCCGTCCTCGACGAGGTCTGCGACGTCTTCCCTTCGTCGCACGTGCACATCGGCGGCGACGAGTGCCCCACCACCGAGTGGGCGGCGAGCCCGGCTGCGCGGGCACGGGCCGCCGCCGAGGGCCTCCCGGACACGTCCGCGCTACGGGGCTGGTTCCTGGGCCGCGTCGGGGAGTTCCTGACCGAGCGCGGCCGCGTGCCGACGGCGTGGGCGGAGAACGGTGAGGGCCTGCCGCCGCACTTCACCGTCATGACCTGGCGCGACCCCGAACACACCCGCATCGCGCTCAAGCGCGGCCACACGGTGATCAGCGGCCAGCACCGCGCGAGCTACCTGGACTACGCGCAGTCCTACGCCCCGGGCGAACCGCAGGGGCAGCCCGGCGCCGTGGTCGACCTGCGCGCGGTCCACGACCACGAGCTGCCGGACGACACCGATGCCCCCGGCCGGCTCCTCGGGATGCAGGCGCACCTGTGGACCGAGTTCGCGCCGACCGCCGCGCACGTGGACCGGCTCGTCTTCCCCCGACTGTGCGCGTTCGCCGACCGCGCCTGGCACGGATCCCCCTCCTGGCCGGGCTTTCGCGAGCGGCTTTCCGCACACACGGCCCGGCTCGCCGCGCTCGGCGTGCGCCACGGGCCGCTCGACCCGCACCTCCCCGTCCCCCACCGTTCCGGAAAGGAACTGTCATGAGCAACACCGCACGAAGGAAGACCGCGCTCGGCAGAAGCGTCACGGCCGCCGTCGCCGCCACGCTCGGCTGCGCGGGCCTCGTCGCCCTCCCGCCGGCCGCTTCCGCCGCCGCGGGCGATCTGACCGTGCAGTACCACACCGGCAGCACCGGCAGTGACCAGGCCGAACCGTGGCTGAAGGTGCGCAACTCCGGCAGCGGCGGCGTCGCCCTGAGCGGCGTGAAGGTCCGCTACTACTTCAAGGCGGACACGGCGAGCACGAACTACCGCTTCGCGTGCTCGTGGGCCGTCAAGGGCTGCGGGAACGTCACCGGCACGTTCGGCACCCTGGCCAAGCCGACGCCGACCGCCGACCGGTACCTGGAGATCGGCTTCACGTCCGGCGCCGGATCGCTCGCGGCGGGCGCGGACACCGGCGATCTCCAACTGCGGTTCCACCGCTCCGACTGGCAGTCCTTGAACCAGAACGACGACTACTCGTTCGGCGCGGCGCAGACCTCGTACGCGAACTGGTCGAAGGTCACCGCACAGCTCGACGGCGCCCTCGTCTGGGGCACCGCCCCCGCGGGCAACGACCCGGGCGATCCGGGTGACCCCGGCGACCCGGGCGACCCCGGCACGCCCGGCGGCTCACTGTTCGACGACTTCAACTACAGCTCGTACACCGACCCGAAGATGAACGCGCACGGCTGGAACGTGCGCTCCAACTCCGGCGGCCCCGGCGTACCGGGCGCGACCTGGGCACCCGACAAGGTCACCTTCCCCACCTCGGGCGGCAACGCCGTGATGAACCTGGAGACCTCGACCTCCGGGACCGGCGAGAGCACCAAGCAGACCGAGGTCCTCACCAAGGCGCTGAAGTTCAGGAACGGGACGTACGCGGCGCGTGTGAAGTTCAGCGACGCGCCCAGGAGCGGCCCCGACGGGGACCACCTGGTGCAGACGTTCTTCACGATCAACGATCTGAAGGCGCCGATGGCGGACGACTACGCCGAGTACGACTTCGAGTACCTGCCCAACGGAGGCTGGGGCGAGCCGTCGAACATCCTGTACACGACGTCCTGGGAGACCTACAACCCGGACCCGTGGCAGGCGGTGAACCAGCACACCGAGAGCCGGCGGTCCTACGCGGGCTGGCACGATCTGGTCGTCACCATCGACAGCAGCGGCATCCGGTACTACGTGGACGGGCAGGCGTTCGGCACGCACGACGCCGCCTACTTGCCGGAGCGGCCCATGTCGATCAACTTCAACCAGTGGCTGATCGACCTCGCGGGCCTGACGAGCACCAGCCCGCGCGCGTACGACCAGCAGGTCGACTACGTGCTGCACGTGAAGGACCAGGTGCTCACGCCCGCCCAGGTGGCGGCGAAGGTGGCCGCGTACCGCTCGGCCGGTACCACGTTCGAGGACACGGTCCCGGGGTCCTGACCCGGCCCGCGGTACCGGTCCGCCGACGGGGCGGGGAGCCCGCGCGCCCCACACGCGCGGGCTCCCCCAGTGGTGCTTCCCCTCCCCAGGCCGGCCGCCGCGGGAGTTCGGCGACCGCCTGCGGCAGAGTCTGCCGTGGGCGCGGCCGGAACTCATCCCGGACCCCCGCCTTTCGGTAACCTTGTGTGTTGAATCAGTGGCGAGAAGTGACGGAAGCGGAGCCCCGGGACCCTTGCGCCAGGGCGGGAGCGAGGGTGCGGAACTCGCCGTATGGCGTGATCCCTCGCAATCAAGGACGGCCGGAAGTCTGTCCTGGCAAGCGCTCTCCACAGCGGCCGCAGAACCGTGCGTCCGCCTCCTCGGTGACCCGGCCGCACTCGGTGCACACGCGCGGAAGCGAACAAGGCGCCTCGCCGCCCTCGGTCGCGGCCTTCGTCGCGGCGCGGCCGATCGTCATGCCGGGGCGCCTGCGGTGCGCCGTGATGTAGACGAGCCCGTCCTCGCCCGCGCTGACGGCACGCCGTTCGCCGCGCGGCACGAACACCAGGGTGCCGGGCGCCAGTTCCTCCTCCGCGTCGGCGCGGCGCAGGGTGCCGTGCCCCTCGACGACGACGAGGAGAACGTCCAGATCGTTCTCGACGTACGCCTCGCCGCGCGCCCCGGGCCGTACGCGGATCACGTTGGAGTCGAGCTGGCGGGCCGCGCCCTCCAGGCGCCACAGCGCGCCGGTCGCGGCCGGGTCCGCGGCCTTCAGGAGTTGTTCGAACCGGACATGGGCGGCGGGCATCGCGTGGGTTCCTCCGTCGGAAGCGGGGAGACGGCTCGGCAAGCCGTCCGGGTCTGGGCGTTCAGGAAATCGAGGACCGGCGGCGTCGCCTCGTCGGCGAACTCCTCGAAGTAGGCGTGCCGCCCGCCGGGGACCAGCAGGAGCCGCGCGTCGGGTATGCGCTCGGCCAGGAGCGGCGCGTTGGCCGTGGGGTTGAAGTCGTCGTCGCCGCCGTGCACGACGAGGGTGGGTGCGGTGATCCGGGGCAGCGCGTCCCACGCGTCGTGCCGGGCGCTGGCGCGCAGATGGCGGCGGCGGGCGTAGGCGGGCATCGCCGGATCGCCGAGCGTGTGGAACGGGCCGGGGCACGCGGCCACGTACGCGGGCGTGTACATCAGGTCGAGCAGTGCGGCGCGTGAGACCGCCGGGTCCGGGTCGGCCAGCGCCTCGCGGACGGCGGGGCCGCGCTCGATGCCGTGCGGCGCGCCCGGCGACGTACAGCCGAGGACGAGGCGGTCGACGCGGCCGGGATGGTCCGCCGCGAGCCACTGCGCGACCCGGCCGCCCATCGAAGTCCCGTACACATGCGCGCGGCCGATCCCGGCGTGGTCGAGCACGGCGACGGCGTCGCGGGCGAAGTTCTCGGTGCTGTACGTGTCCGAGTCGGGCCGGTCGCTCTCCCCGGTGCCGCGCCAGTCCATGACGACGGTGGTGAAGGCCGCGGCGAACCGGTCGAGGACCGGCTCCCACCAGCGGTGACTGTTCGACTGGCCGGCCAGCAGGAGCAACGGGGCGCCGCTGCCGCGGACTTGGTAGTGGAGTGCGGCGCCGTCGGCCGCCGGTGCGTGGGACATGGTCGTCCATTGTCCCTCATCGCAACTAACTCTGTTCAAACAGTGGACTCATCAACATCACTCTGCAATTCTCCAACAACTGAACGCAAGAAACGGATGGCGACTCTTCTTCGTCCCTCTTCATTCGTAGCTCACTCCACAGCTCACTCCACAGGTCAGTCCACAGGTCACTCGCTTCACTGCACGGGACGGTGCAGGGACAGGGGCAGCATGATCGGCCAGTTTTTGCTCAGATCCAGGTGGCGGGGCGGGAGGCGCGGCCTGCTGGTCGCGTTCCTCGCGCTCTCCCTGGCGTTCCTCGGCCTGCCGGCGATATCGGCGGCGGGGGCCTCGGGCGGCCCGAACCTCGCGGCGGGCGCCCCGGCGAAGGCGAGCAGCGCGAAGCCGGGCTACGAGGCGGCGAAGGTCTCCGACGGCAACGCCTCGACGTACTGGGA
The DNA here is from genome assembly GCF_044332585.1 of Streptomyces sp. NPDC016845. Taxonomy (NCBI): domain Bacteria; kingdom Bacillati; phylum Actinomycetota; class Actinomycetes; order Kitasatosporales; family Streptomycetaceae; genus Streptomyces; species Streptomyces sp. NPDC016845. The sequence continues at coordinate 10,133 of NZ_JBIRPI010000006.1, forward strand.
GAGTTCGGGCTCCGACCTGCCGCAGTGGGCCCAGGTCGACCTCGGCCGGACGGCCCGCGTCGACGAGGTGGTGCTGCGCCTGCCCAGCGGCTGGGAGAGCCGCGACCAGACCCTGGCGGTGCAGGGCAGCGCGGACGGCACCTCGTTCGACACGCTGAAGGCGTCGGCCTCGTACACCTTCGCGCCCGGTTCGGCGAACACGGTGACGGTGTCGTTCGTGGCGACGCAGACCCGCTACGTGCGCGTCGTCGTGAACGCCAACTCCGCATGGCAGGCGGCACAGCTGGCGGAGCTGGAGGTGCACGGCGCGGGCGAGTCGTCGACGAACCTGGCGCGCGGCAAGACCTTCTCGGCCAGCTCGTACACGCAGACCTACGCGGCGGCCAACGCCGGGGACGGTGACGCCTCCAGCTACTGGGAGTCCAGGAACGACGCGCTGCCGCAGTGGGTCCAGGCCGACCTGGGCGCCTCCGTGCGCGTGAACCGCGTCGTGCTGCGCCTGCCCACCACCTGGGAGACCCGGACGCAGACGCTCACGGTGCGGGGCAGCACCGACGGCACGAACTTCAGCGACCTGGTCGCGTCGAAGGCGTACGAGTTCAGCGCGGCGGGCGGGCAGGCGCAGACCCTGTCGTTCAACACGGTGACCACGCGCTACGTACGGGTCCAGGTCACCGCGAACACGAGGCAGCCGGCCGGTCAGCTCTCCGAGCTGGAGGTCTACGGGCCGACGACCGGCGACACCGAGGCTCCCGGCGCGCCCGGCGGCCTCGCCTGCACCGAGCCCGCGACCGGCCAGATCAAGCTGACCTGGAAGGCCGCGACGGACAACGTCGGCGTCACCGGCTACGACATCTACGCGAACGGGACGCTGCGCGCCTCGGTCGACGGGTCCGCGCTCACCTACACCGACACCCAGCCGGCGTCGGCGACGCTCACGTACACCGTGCGCGCCAAGGACGCGGCGGGAAACCAGTCGCCGGACTCCGACCCGGTGACCCGCAAGGGCGATTCGGGTGACACACAGGCGCCGACCGCGCCCGGCGATCTGGCCTTCACCGAGGCCACGAAGGGTCAGGTCAAGCTCGCCTGGAAGGCGTCGGCCGACAATGTGAAGGTCACCGGCTACGACCTCTACGCGAACGGCACCCTGCTCAAGTCGGTCGCCGGGGACGTCACCACGTACACCGACTCCCAGCCCGCGTCGGCGACGGTGACGTACACCGTGCGCGCGAAGGACGCGGCGGGCAACGAGTCGGCGAACAGCAACGCCGTCACGCGCAACGGCTCGACGGCCAACGACGCCAACCTGGCCGTACGCAAGCCGGTCACGGCGTCCTCCTCCACGCAGACCTTCGTCGCGGAGAACGCGGTCGACGACAGCACCAGCACGTACTGGGAGGGCGGCAGCGGCTACCCGAACACGCTGACCGTCAAGCTGGGCGCGAACGCGGACGTGTCCTCGGTCGTCCTGAAGCTGAACCCGGACGCCGCCTGGGCCACCCGCACCCAGAAGATCGAGGTGCAGGGCCGCGAACAGAAGGCGTCGGACTTCACGACGCTCTCCGCCGCGAAGGAGTACTCGTTCAACCCGGCGAGCGGTAACACGGTGACGGTCCCGGTCACCGCGCGCGTCGCGGACGTCCGGCTCGTGTTCACTTCCAACTCCGGTGCTCCGGCGGGCCAGTTGGCGGAGTTCCAGGTCCTGGGCACGCCGGCACCCAACCCCGACCTCCAGGTCACGGGCGTCACCTCGGCCCCCACCTCGCCCGTCGAGTCCGACAGGATCACTCTCTCCGCCACGGTCCGCAACGCGGGCAGCGAGGCGAGCGGCGCCACGACCCTGGACCTCAAGCTGGGCTCCGACAAGGTCGGCTCCGCCACCGTGGGCGCGCTCGCGGCCGGGGCGACGACGACCGTCAGTGCCGACATCGGGGCGCACGACGCGGGCACCTACCAGGTCGGCGCGGTCGTCGACCCGGACAACAAGGTGGTCGAGAGCAACGAGGGCAACAACGCCTACACCAGCCCGACGGGTCTCGTCGTCAAGCCGGTGACCAGCGCCGACCTCATCGCCTCCCCCGTCTCCTGGTCGCCGAGCGCGCCCGCCGAGGGCTCCACGGTGAACTTCTCCGTCGGGATCAGGAACCAGGGCAACCAGGCCAGTGCGTCCGGCGCCCACGCCATCACGCTCACGGTCGCCGACTCCGGCGGCACGGTCGTGAAGACGCTGACCGGCTCCTACGACGGGCCGATCGCGGCCGGTGCCACGACCGCGCCGGTCAAGCTCGGCACCTGGAGCGCGGGCAAGGGCAAGTTCACGGTGAAGACCGTGATCGCCGCCGACGCCAACGAGCTGCCGGTCAAGCGCGACAACAACACCACCTCACAGCCGCTGTTCGTCGGGCGCGGCGCCAATATGCCCTACGACACCTACGAGGCGGAGGACGGCTCGACCGGCGGCGGCGCGAAGGTGCTCGGCCCCAACCGCACGGTCGGTGACCTCGCGGGCGAGGCGTCGGGCCGCAAGGCCGTCACCCTCGACAGCAACGGCGCCTACGTCGAGTTCACCACCAAGGCGCCGACGAACACCCTGGTCACCCGCTTCTCCATCCCGGACGCGGCGGGCGGCGGCGGCCGCAACTCGACGCTCAACGTCTACGTCGACGGCAAGTACCTCAAGGCCATCGACCTGACCTCGAAGTACGCCTGGCTGTACGGGAACGAGACCGGGCCCGGCAACGCGCCGAGCGCGGGCGCGGCACGGCACATCTACGACGAGGCCAACCTGCTGCTCGGCCAGACCGTCCCGGCGGGCAGCAGGATCCGGCTCCAGAAGGACGCCGCGAACGACACCACGTACGCGATCGACTTCGTCAGCCTGGAGCAGGCGACACAGCTGCCGAACCCGGACCCGGCGACGTACGCCGTCCCGACCGGGTTCTCGCACCAGGCCGTGCAGGACGCCCTCGACAAGGTCCGCATGGACACGACGGGCAAGCTCGTCGGCGTGTACCTGCCGGCCGGTGACTACGAGACGTCGAACAAGTTCCAGGTCTACGGGAAGGCGGTGAAGGTCGTCGGCGCCGGGCCGTGGTTCACGCGGTTCCACACGCCGTCGTCGCAGGAGAACACGGACGCCGGGTTCCGCGCGGAGGCGAGTGCCAACGGGTCGGCGTTCGCGCACTTCTCCTTCTTCGGGAACTACACGTCCCGGATCGACGGCCCCGGCAAGGTCTTCGACCTCTCCAACGTCGCGGACATCACCATCGACGACGTGTGGAACGAGCACACGGTGTGCCTGTACTGGGGCGCCAACACCGACCGGGTCACGGTCAAGAACTCCCGGATCCGTGACACGTTCGCCGACGGCGTCAACATGACGAACGGCTCGACCGACAACCACGTCGTGAACAACGAGTCCCGGGCGACCGGCGACGACAGCTTCGCGCTGTTCTCGGCGATCGACGCGGGCGGCGCCGACGAGAAGAACAACGTGTTCGAGAACCTGACGTCGCTGCTCACGTGGCGCGCGGCGGGCATCGCCGTGTACGGCGGGTACGACAACACGTTCCGCAACATCCTCGTCGCGGACACCCTCGTCTACTCCGGTGTCACCATCAGCTCGCTCGACTTCGGCTATCCGATGAACGGGTTCGGTACCGGTCCGACAACCCTGGAGAACAGCTCGGTCATCCGCTCCGGTGGCCACTTCTGGGGCGGGCAGACGTTCCCGGGCATCTGGATGTTCTCGGCGTCGAAGGTGTTCCAGGGCATCCGGGTCACCAACGTCGACATCGTCGACCCGACCTACAGCGGGATCATGTTCCAGACCAACTACGTGGGAGGCCAGCCGCAGTTCCCGATCAAGGACACGATCCTGACCGACGTCACCATCTCGGGCGCGCGCAAGAGCGGTGACGCGTACGACGCGAAGTCCGGCTTCGGGCTGTGGGCGAACGAGATGCCGGAGGCGGGCCAGGGCCCGGCCGTCGGCGAAGTCACGTTCAAGAACCTGAAGTTGAGCGACAACGCGGTGGACATCCGCAACACGACGTCCACATTCAAGATCAACCTGCAGCCGTAGTACGCGGTCGCGGATCTCTCCCCACGGCGCCTAAAGGAACTCTGGTTCCTTTAGGCGCCGTTCCACTGCTACAGTCACCTCACGTACTAACGGAACCGCAGAACCGTTTACGAAGGAGACTGTCATGGAGTACCGCCGACTCGGGACCTCCGGCCTGAAAGTTCCCGCGCTCAGCTTCGGCGCGGGTACGTTCGGCGGACGCGGCCCCCTGTTCTCCGCCTGGGGCAACAACGGCGTCGACGAGGCGCGGCGCATGGTCGACCTGAGCCTGGAAGCCGGGGTCACCATGTTCGACACGGCCGACGTCTACTCGGACGGCGCGTCGGAGGAGGTCCTCGGCGCGGCGCTCAAGGGCCGCCGCGACCAGGCGCTCATCTCCACGAAGGCGGCCCTGCCCACGGGCGTCGGACCGCAGGACGCCGGAGTCTCCCGCTCGCGCCTGATCAAGTCGGTCGAGGCGGCGCTGCGCCGCCTGGACACCGACTACATCGACCTCTTCCAGCTGCACGCCTACGACGCGAGCACCCCGGTCGAGGAAGTCCTGGCGACCCTCGACGACCTGGTCCGGGCGGGCAAGATCCGTTACACCGGCGTCTCCAACTACTCGGGCTGGCAGCTGATGAAGGGGCTCTCCGAGGCCGAGAAGCAGGGGCGGCCGAGGTTCGCCGCGCACCAGGTGTACTACTCGCTCGTCGGCCGCGACTACGAGTGGGAGCTGATGCCGCTCGGCCTCGACCAGGGCGTGGGCGCCGTGGTGTGGAGCCCGCTCGGCTGGGGGCGGCTCACGGGGAAGATCCGGCGCGGGCAGCCGCTGCCCGACGGCAGCCGGCTGCACCGGACCGCGCGGTTCGGTCCGCCGATCGAGGACGAGCACCTGTACCGGGTCGTCGACGCGCTCGACGAGATCGCCGAGGAGACCGGCAAGGCGATTCCGCAGATCGCCATCAACTGGCTGCTGCGCCGGCCCACCGTCTCCTCGGTGCTCATCGGGGCGCGCAACGAGGAGCAGCTGAAGCAGAATCTGGGCGCCGTGGGCTGGGAGCTGACAGCGGATCAGGTCGCCCGGCTCGACGCGGCGAGCGAGGTGAAGGCGCCCTACCCGTACTACCCGTACCGGATCCAGGACGGCTTCCGGCAGCTGAACCCGCCGGCCGTGTGAGAGGCGTCGAGCGCCTGTCAACCGAAGGTTGACACCCCGATACTGTCAACCTACGGTTGTCACATGACGGAATCAGTCGCCTCCACGCATCCCGTGCGCCTCGACGACCTGATCGAGGCCATCAAGAAGGTCCACACCGACGCGCTCGACCAGCTTCAGGACGCAATGCTCGCCGCCGACCACCTCGGTGACGTGGCCGACCACCTGATCGGGCACTTCGTCGACCAGGCCCGCCGCTCCGGCGCCTCCTGGACCGACATCGGCAAGAGCATGGGCGTCACCCGGCAGGCCGCGCAGAAGCGCTTCGTCCCCAAGGGCGCCGAGACCGACATCGACCCGAGCCAGGGCTTCAGCCGCTACACGCCCCGCGCCCGCAACGTGGTGATGGGCGCGCAGCACGAGGCCCGCGCGGCGAAGAACTCCACCATCACCACCGCCCACCTCGCCCTCGGCCTGCTGCACGAGCCGGACGGCCTGGCCGCCAAGGCGATCCGCGCACAGGACGTGCTCCTGGACGCGGTGCGCCAGGCCGCGACGGCGACGCTGCCCCCGGCCGTCGAGGACGGCCCCGACCTTGTGCCGTTCGACGCCGACGCCAAGAAGGCCCTGGAGCTGACGTTCCGTGAGGCGCTGCGCCTCGGGCACAACTACGTCGGCACGGAGCACATCCTGCTCGCCCTCCTGGAGCAGGAGAACGGCTCGGGGGTCCTCAGCGGTCTGGGCATCGACAAGGGCGCGGTCGAAACCCATGTCCTGGCCGCCGTCGCCGCGATCGTCGAGGCCCGCGAGAGCGCGGTCGCCGAGGCGGGCGAGGCGGCGGACAAGAAAGGGTGAGCAGCGCGGTGCCGCCCCGCGTCGGCCGGACCCGCCGAAGTACCCGACGCGGGGCGGCGCTTTCCGACGCCCCATAGCCGCAGGTGGGACACTGTCCGCATGACTGACCGCTCAGGAACCCCCGCCCTGCCGGACGATCTCGTCGACGTAGCTGAACTGGTCGACGCCTACTACACCAGGGAACCCGACGTCGCGCGCCCCGAGCAGCGCGTCGTCTTCGGCACGAGTGGCCATCGCGGCTCCAGCCTCGACGGCGCCTTCAACGAGAAGCACATCGCGGCGATCACCCAGGCCATCGTCGAGCACCGCGAGAGCGAGGGAATCACCGGGCCGCTGTTCATCGGCCCGGACACGCACGCGCTCTCCGGGCCCGCGCTCAAGACGGCGCTCGGCGTCCTCGCGGCCCACGGCGTACGCACCATGGCCGACTCGCTCGACGGCTTCGTGCCGACGCCCGCGCTCAGCCACGCGATCCTGCGCTGGAACCGCGACGAACCCGCCGACCGCGCCGACGGCATCGTGATCACGCCGAGCCACAACCCGCCGCGCGACGGCGGTTTCAAGTACAACCCGCCGCACGGCGGCCCCGCCGACTCGGCGACCACCTCGTGGATCGCCCAGCGCGCCAACGAGCTGCTGGAGGACGCGAGTTGGACGCCGCGCACGGCCGAGAACCCGGCCCCGGAGCCGTACGACTTCCGTGAGCGTTACGTCGAGGACCTGAAGAACATCATCGACGTGGACGCCATCCGCGCGGCGGGCGTGCGCATCGGCGCCGACCCGCTGGGCGGCGCGAGCGTCGACTACTGGGCGCGGATCGCCGAGATGTACGAGCTGGACCTCACGGTGGTCAATCCCGAGACCGATCCCACGTGGCGGTTCATGACGCTCGACTGGGACGGCAAGATCCGGATGGACCCGTCCTCCGCGCCCGCGATGGCCTCCGTGCTCGCGCGCCGCAACGACTACGAACTGCTCACCGGCAATGACGCCGACGCGGACCGGCACGGCATCGTCACCCCCGACGCCGGGCTGATGAACCCGAACCACTACCTGGCCGTCGCCATCCACTACCTGTTCTCGCACCGGCCGCAGTGGTCGGAGTCGGCGGCGGTCGGCAAGACGCTGGTGTCGAGCGCCGTCATCGACCGCGTCGCCGCCTCGCTCGGCCGCGAACTGGTCGAGGTCCCCGTCGGCTTCAAGTGGTTCGTGCCGGGACTGGTCGACGGCTCGGTCGCGTTCGGCGGCGAGGAGAGCGCCGGGGCGAGCTTCGTGCGCAAGGACGGCAGCGTCTGGACGACCGACAAGGACGGCATCCTCCTCGCCCTGCTCGCCGCCGAGATCCTCGCGGTGACGGGCAGGACGCCGTCCGTGTACTACGCCGAACTCGCCGAGCGGTACGGGGCGTCCGGCGCCGCGTACGCCCGTATCGACGCGAAGGCGACGAAGGAGCAGAAGGCCCGCCTGTCGAAGCTGTCCGGCGACGCCGTCACCGCCGGCGCCCTCGCCGGGGAGCCGATCACCGCCCGCCTCAGCGAGGCGCCGGGCAACGGGGCGGCGATCGGCGGCCTCAAGGTCACCACGGAGAACGCCTGGTTCGCGGCGCGGCCCAGCGGCACGGAGGACGTGTACAAGATCTACGCCGAGTCGTTCCGCGGCGCTGAACACCTCGCGCAGGTGCAGTCCGAGGCGCAGGCGATCGTGGACGCGGCGCTCAGCTGAGCAGCTCCGGGAGGCCGGGGATGTCGGCGACGCTGTCCACCACGTGGGTGTGCGGGCCGGCTTCGAGCTGCCCACGGGTCAACCGGCCCGTGAGTACGCCGACCACGACGCCCGCGCCCGCGTTCGCCCCGGCCTCCAGATCGACCGTCGTGTCCCCGGCGACCAGCACCTCGCGCACGTCGACGACGCCCGTCTTCTCCATCGCGCGGTGGATCATGTACGGGGCCGGCCGGCCGCGCTCCACCTCGTCGGACGTGACCACGGCGTCCAGGTTGCCGCCCTCGCCGGTCGACCAGCCGAGCGAGGCGAGCAGCGGCAGCGCCACATCGTCGCTGAAACCGGTGGTCAGGGCGACCTTGATGCCACGGGCGCGCAGCTCCGCGAGCGCCTTGTCGGCGTGGGCGATCGGCTGGGGCGGCACCTCCTCGTAGCGCCGCGTCAGATACGTACGGAAGACGCCGTACTGCCGCTCGACCAGTTGGGCGTCGGGGCTGCCGCCGCCGATGCGGACGAGCGAGGCGATGGCCTCGCGCTTGTCGGTGCCCATCCAGGTCTGCAGGTCGGCGGCGGCGACGGTGGCCCCGGTCGATTCGACGGCGTGGCGCAGCGCCTCGTAGACGGCGCCGTGCTCCTCGATCGTCGTGCCTGCCATGTCGAGGACGGCGAGTTGTGTCACTGGGGTTTCCTAGCGTCGGAGTGGAGTGTCGGGCGGGTGCCGGTGGCGTCGTCCGAGCGGTCGCGTCCCGCGACGGTGCGGCCGCCGACGGTGTTCTCGATGGTGAAGGTGGCCATGGACGGCAGGTAGCGGTCGTCGGCGTACTCGACGGACCTGCCGTCGCCGGTGAACGCCAACCTCCGTACGCGCAGCAGGGGATGGCCTTCGGCCGTGTGGAGCAGGTCCGCGTCGGTGGGGTCCGCCGCGATGGCGTCGATGGTGTGGCGGGCGTGGTGCAGGTCGACACCGTGGGAGGTGAGGGCCTCGTAGACGGAGCCCGCGTCGGGGTCGACCGTGAACAGGTGCGCGCCCACGTCGAGGACGAAGGTGGAGCGTTCGACCATGGCGGGCACCCCGTCCAGGTGGCGCAGTCGTACGAGGTCGACGACGGGGGCGCCCTCGTCGAGGCCGAGGCGCGCCGCCGCGTCGGGTCCCGCACGTCTGCGGGCGACCTCGACCGTGTGCTGGCCCGGCGTGCGGCCGATGGAGTGCGCCCATTGCGTGAACGACATCAGCGAGGCGAACGGCTGCGACGGCGTCACCCGGCGCGCGACCGGCGGTCTGCCCCGGCCCCCGACGAGGTGACCCTCGGCGCGGAGCTGGGCGAGCGCCTGGCGGACCGGGCCGCGCGAGGTGCCGAACTCCTCGCACAGCCGGCCCTCGCTCGGCACGGGCTGCCCCTCGGGCCACTCCCCCGTCTCGACGCGCCGCCGGAACTCGGCTCCGAGCCGCTGGTGCAGCGGCCCGCCCTCACTTGTATTCACAAGTCGAGTCTCGCAGGATTCGGATGCGCTCAGCAAGACCACTCAGGGCGCCTATCTGGTAAACATCCGGAAAACTTGTATAGACAGCTCTTGCCGGGGTCGGCCGATGCTCCGCAGGGTGGGTGGCATGACGCTCGCCACCGCACCCCCCGCCCCCGTCTCTCTCCCGCGCGACCGCAGCGACCTCGTCGTGGTCGGCGCGGGCATCGTCGGCCTCGCGCACGCCGTCGAGGCGGTGCGGCGCGGGCTGCGCGTGACGGTCGTCGAGCGCGACCGGCGGCCCGTCGGGGCGTCCGTACGGAACTTCGGGCACTGCTGCGTCACCGCCCAGCGCGGCGAACTCCTCGACCTCGCGACCCGTTCGCGCGCGGGCTGGCTGGACGCCGCCGCGCGGGCCGGACTGTGGGCGCCTGAGGCGGGCGCCCTCGTGGTGGCCCGTTCGGCGACGGAGCTGGCCGTCCTGGAGGAGCTGCGCGAGGAGCGCGGCGCGGACGCGGTGCGGCTGCGGACCCGGGACGAGACCGGCGACGCGCTGGGCCGGGCCGCCGACGACCGGGCCGATCTCGCCGGCGGTGCCCTGCTCCCGGCCGACCTGCGGGTCAACCCGCGCGAGGCGGCGCCGCAACTCGCCGCGTGGCTCGCGCGGCAGCCCGGTGTGAGCATCGCGTGGGGCACGAACGTCACCGGCGTCGAGACCGGCACCGTGCACACCAGCCGCGGCCCGGTCCACGGCGACCAGATCCTGCTCTGCGTGGGCCACGACCTCGACCGCCTCTACCCCGACGAGGCGGCGGCCCACGGCATCGAACGCTGCCGCCTGTCCATGGCCCGGATCGAGGCGCCCGCCGCCTTCCGCAGCGACGCGGCGATCCTGACCGCCACGTCGATGCTGCGCTACGACGCCTTCACGGCGACCCCGTCGGCCGCCGCCCTGCGGGCCGAAGTCAACGGTCACAGCGCGGAGCTGCTCGACGTAGGGGCCAACGTGATGTTCACCCGGCTGTCCGACGGATCCGTCCTCGTCGGCGACTCGCACGCGTACGACACCACGGAGGTCCCGTTCCAGGACGAGGCGGTCACCGCACTGCTCCTGCGCGAGGTCGCGCGGGTCCTGGGCGTGCCCGAGGTGCGGGTCACCGAGCGCTGGCAGGGCGTGTACGCGAGCAGCCGACGGGGCCCGCTCTTCGTACGGGACGTGGCGACCGGGGTGCGCGCGGTGTCGGTGACGTCGGGGGTCGGGATGACGCTGTCGTTCGGGCTGGCGGCGGCGACGTTCGAGGGGACGCTGCGAGCGACCGCGTAGGAGGACACCCGGCCACATTTCGGCCGGGGCCGGAACGACCGGTCCCGCACTCCCGCACCCCCGCCGTGCTCCTGCCGGCGGAGAACGAGGACGGCACCTTCGACCTGGCCCCGATGTCCCCGGCCTGGGCCTCGGGCACACGCTGGTGCTCGGCCTCGGCGCCGGCGGGCGGACGGTCCGCAATCCGGCCGCGCGCCCCGACCTCGTGCTCAAGCCTGCCGGGGCCCGGCCTCCGGCAGCCGGTCGAGCGCCTCGCCCCGCCGACCGGCGGGATGTGCCGCCAGGATTGATCAAACCTTTGCCGTTGGCCGGATCACGATGATCGCCCGAGGCAACCGGTCGCCGGACCTGCGCAGGATCGGGGATTTGCGAAGGGAATCATTCCGGTCGACCCTGCCGCGAGCGGCCGAAACCCTCCGGTTCGGGCGGTTGGCGCTGTTACGGCCACGTTGACCGGGCCCGCCGCCATGACACACGCTCGACATATAGATGCCGTGTACAACCGGTTCGGCTGCGACCGGTTGACCACGGCGGTACGGGAAGCAGGAGGAGCACTTATGTGTGGCATCACCGGCTGGATCTCCTTCGACCGTGACCTGCGGGGCTCGGCCGACGCGTTGCACGCGATGACGCAGACGATGGAGTGCCGCGGCCCCGACGACCGCGGCACCTGGATCGAGGGTCCGGCAGCGCTCGGCCACCGCAGGCTCGCCATCATCGACCTGCCGGGCGGCCGGCAGCCCATGACGGCGTCGGTGCCGGGCGGCACGGTCGCTCTCGTCTACTCGGGAGAGACCTACAACTACACCGAGCTGCGCGCCGAACTCGCCGCTCTCGGGCACGAGTTCAGGACCGACTCGGACACCGAGGTGGTGCTGCGCGGCTACCTCGAATGGGGTGAGGGCCTGCCCTCGCGGCTCAACGGCATGTACGCGTTCGCCCTCTGGGACAGCCGCGTCGAGAAGCTGTTCATGATCCGCGACCGCATGGGCATCAAGCCGTTCTACTTCTACCGGACCGCGGACGGCGTGCTGTTCGGCTCCGAGCCCAAGGCGATCCTCGCGAACCCGCTCGCCAAGCCGCGGGTCACCCTGGACGGATTCCGCGAGCTGTTCACGTTCGTGAAGACTCCGGGCCATGCCGTGTGGGACGGCATGCACGAGGTCGAGCCGGGAACGATCGTCACCGTCGACCGCTCCGGGCTGCGCAGCCGCGCGTACTGGACTCTTGAGACCCGGGCGCACACCGACGACCGCGACACGACCATCGCCACCGTGCGCGAGCTGCTCGACGACATCGTGCGCCGCCAGCTCGTCTCCGACGTCCCGCGCTGCACGCTGCTCTCCGGCGGCCTCGACTCCTCCGCGATGACGGCGATCGCGGCGCGGCAGCTCGGGCAGCGGGGCGAGACCGTACGGAGCTTCGCGGTCGACTTCGTCGGCCAGGCGGAGAACTTCGTCGCGGACGAGTTGCGCGGCACTCCGGACACCCCGTTCGTGCACGACGTGGCGCGCCTCGCGGGCACCGACCACCGCGACATCGTGCTCGACTCGCACGCGCTCGCCGACCCCGAGGTGCGGGCCAAGGTGATCCGGGCGCGCGACATCCCCGCCGGTTTCGGCGACATGGACGCCTCGCTCTACCTCCTCTTCCGCGCGATCCGCGAGCACTCCACCGTCGCGCTGTCCGGCGAGTCGGCGGACGAGGTGTTCGGCGGCTATCTGCAGTTCTTCGACGAGGAGGCCCGCACCGCGGACACCTTCCCCTGGCTGGTGCGGATGGGGCAGCACTTCGGCGACGACTCGGACGTGCTCCGGCCCGAACTCACCAAGCGGCTCGACCTCGCGGGGTACGTCGCCGACAGCTACGCGGGCGCGGTCCGCTCCATCCAGCGCCTCGACGGCGAGAGCGACTTCGAGTACCGGATGCGGCGCATCTGCCACCTCCACCTGACCCGGTTCGTACGGGTCCTGCTCGACCGCAAGGACCGGGCGAGCATGGCGGTGGGCCTGGAGGTGCGGGTGCCGTTCTGCGACCACCGGCTCGTGGAGTACGTGTACAACACGCCCTGGGCGCTGAAGTCGTTCGACGGCCGGGAGAAGAGCCTGCTGCGCGAGGCGACCGCGGACGTGCTCCCGCAGTCGGTGTACGACCGGGTCAAGAGCCCGTACCCGTCGACGCAGGACCCGAAGTACGCGCTCGCGCTCCAGGACCACGCGAAGGACCTCCTTTCGCGCCCCTCGCACCGCGTCTTCGACCTCGTCGACCGCGAGCGCGTGGCCCATGCCGCGCACCGCGAGGGTCCGCAGATCAACCACGCGGCGCGGCGCGGGCTCGAACGCACCCTGGACCTCGCGCTCTGGCTGGACATGTACGACCCGGAGCTGGTCCTGGACTGACGCACCGGCCGGGAACAGGGTGGCGGACCGTCGCGCGATGTGCCTACGATCCACGGCAGCATCGCGTGCCGGTCACCGTCCGGGTGAGGCATGGAGGTGCCGGAGTTGCCTTCTGGAGGCAATCCATCATGGCCGTTCAGCTCGACCACACCATCGTGCACGCCCGCGACAAGCGGGAGTCCGCCGACTTCCTGGCCCACGTCCTGGGGCTCGAGGCGGGCGCCGAATGGGGCCCGTTCATCCCGCTCGACCTCAGCAACGGCGTGACGCTGGACTTCGCGTCCATCCCCGCCGAGTCCATCGTGACCCAGCACTACGCCTTCCTCGTCACCGAGGAGGAGTTCGACGGGATCTTCCAGCGCATCAAGGACGCCGGTATCACGTACTACGCGGACCCGCACGGCAAGCAGCCCGGCGAGATCAACCATCAGGACGGCGGCCGCGGCGTGTACTTCAAGGATCCGGCGAACCACGGCATGGAGGTCATCACCCGCCCCTACGGGAGCGGCGGGAACTGACCGGGGGCTTCGGGGCCGCGTCGGTGACGCGGCCCCGTCGCGCGCCTCCGGCCAAAACCTCAGCGGAAGCGCGTGACGTGCAGGACGAAGTACACCGAACCCACGACGAACGCCGTCATCCCCAGACAGCCCAGGACCACGGCGGTCCGCCGCGCCAGACAGCAGACCCCTTCCGCGTCCTCCTCGCGGACGGTCTCCCTGCACGGGAGCGTCGCGAGGCCGTACGTCACCAGCCCGGCCATGTCGAGCGTCAGGCCGAGCCCGAGCCACGTCACACTCGCGGACAAAAGGGACATACGACTGATTCTGCGTCCGGTTCGGTGATCCCGCTAGCCCGGCGGGACTCCGCCGAACGGGGTAACCCCGGCGTCAGCCGCCGTACACGTCCTCCACGTACCGGCCCTCGGCGACCAGCCCGGCCAGCCACTCCTCGGCCGCGGTTGCGTCCGCGCCGGGTACGTGCTCGCGGTGGAGGTCGCGGAACGCGGCCCGCACCCCGGGCGCCATCCGGGCGCCGTCCCCGCACACGTAGACCCGGGCTCCGGAGTCGAGCAGGGTCCACAGTTCGTCGCCCTCGGCGGCGATGCGGTGCTGCACGAAAGCGTGTCCGTCGACCGGGGCCCCGCTGAAGACGGGACGCAGCGAGAGCGCGCCGGCGGTGTCGGCGGCGCGCAACTCACCGGCGTGCAGGAAGTCGCGGTCCGGGTGGTCGCAGCCGAAGTACAGCAGCGCCGGTGCGGAGGCGGCGGCGTGGTGCAGCCGTTCGGCGACCGCTCCCCGGAACGGCGCCAGACCCGTACCCGCCGCGATCATGACGACCGGTTCGGGCGCGTCGTGCCGGATCCGGAAGACGTCGCGGCACGGCTGGATCCGGCCGAGCACGGTGTCACCCGGGCGGAGCGCCGCCATGTGGGTGGAGCCCGTTCCCCGGTAGCGGCCACTGCCGGAAGCGGCGGGCGCGTCGAGCACGGAGACCATCAGGTCGACGTGGCCGGGGCTGACCGCGGGCGTCGAGGAGACGGAGTAGTGGCGCGGCCGCAACGGCGGGAGCAGGTCCAGGAGTTGCCCCCAGGACAGCGCCCCGCGCAGCGCCGGATGGGCCTCGACGAGTTCGACGAACGTACGGGGGTCGTCGGCGGGCAGCGCGGCGAGCGCCGCGGCCTCCGGCGGGCACGGGTTCGCGGCGGCGAGCACGGCGACCTGCCCTGCCGTCGGCCGGTGCTGCAACTCCACGTGGCGGGTGAGGAGTTCGCGCACGGTCAGCGGCCGGTCGACGGCGAGGGCGTCGCGGCGCGGCCGGCCCGTACGGATGTCGAGCACGGTGTCCGGGGCGACGCCGAGCGCGCGCAGCGCACGGTCGACGAGGGCGGTCTCGTGCGCGGGCAGCACGGTGAGGTGGTCGCCGGTCCGGTAGGTGACCCCGTCCGGCAGCGCCAGCCGCACGAACCGCTTGGCGCGCGGATGGCCCGCCGCCGTCAGGTCGTACGCCTCCGTGACGGTGAGCGGCGCGAGCCCGTGGCGCTCGGCGGCGAGGCCGAGGGGGCCGCCGGTGATCTCCCGGATCTCGTACGCGGATGTGGGCGCGGGCCCGTCGTCCGTGGCGTCGGGGTCGCCGTACCGCTCCAGGAGTGCGGCGCGCAGGCTCGCGGTGAAGGTGCGTACGGCGGCGTTCAGGTCGCCGGAGGCGTCGGCGGCGGCGCGCTCGCACAGCCGCTCGGCGCCGAGCGCGGCGAGCCGGTCGTCGATGCGGGTGGGCACGTGCTGGTAGGTGGCGGCCCAGTTGCGGTCGCCGACGCCCAGCACGGCGTGCACGGCGCCGTCGAGCGAGCCGTCGGGGGCCTCGTCGAGCGCGGTGACGAAGTTGCGGGCGTCGTCGGTCGGTTGTCCGTTGTAGGAGGCGGCGACGACGATGACCGGGCGGTCGGTGGGCAGGGCGCCCGCGTACGTGTCGAGCGGGGTGACCTCGGTCGCGCACCCGAGGGCGGCGGCCTCGTCGGCGAGCTGGGCGGCGAGGCCGCGGCAGGTGCCGTAGTTGCTGCCGTGCAGGAACAGGGCGCGGGTCCCGGGCCGGACCCGTACCGGTGACTCCTGAGCGCCGACGCCCTGATCGGGAAACGGCGACATGGCCCGGCAGCGACGCGTGGTGGCGGCCTGCTGGTGTACGGCCCGTTTTCCGGGCAGGCTCGGCAGCGAGGCCCGCGCAGGGACCCGGCTTTGGGAGGATGATCGGTGAACGGCAACGACTCGCTCGGCAAGAAGGCCTTCAAACGGTCCCGGAGCCACTTCGCGGACCGGGTCACGGCCGACGGGCGGGACGGCTGGCCCGTGGAGGCGGGCCGCTACCGCCTCGTCGTCAGTTACGCCTGCCCGTGGGCGAGCCGCGCCCTGGTGGTGCGGCGCCTGCTCGGCCTGGAGGACGCCCTCTCCCTCGCGGTCACCGACCCGATCCAGGACGACCGCAGCTGGCGCTTCACCCTCGACCCCGACGGCCGGGACCCGGTGCTCGGCATCCGCTACCTCAGCGAGGCCTATGACACCCGCGAGAAGGACTACCCGGGCGGCGTCAGCGTGCCCGCGCTCGTCGACGTACCGTCCGGGCAGCTCGTCACCAACGACTACCAGCAGCTCACCCTCGACCTGAGCACCGAGTGGTCGGCGCTGCACCGCGAGGGCGCGCCCGACCTCTACCCGGAGCCGCTGCGCGACGAGATCGACGACGTCATGGAGGGCGTGTACCGGGACCTGAACAACGGCGTCTACCGGGCCGGTTTCGCCACGAACCAGGACGAGTACGAGGCCGCGTACCGGGATGTGTTCGGGCGCCTGGACGCGCTGTCCGAGCGGCTCGCCGGGCAGCGCTACCTCGTCGGCGACACGATCACCGAGGCGGACATCCGGCTGTTCACGACGCTGGTCCGCTTCGACGCCGTCTACCACGGCCACTTCAAGTGCAACCGGAACAAGCTCACCGAGGACCCGGTCCTGTGGGGTTACGCGCGGGACCTGTTCCAGACGCCCGGTTTCGGCGACACCGTCCACTTCGACCACATCAAGCGCCACTACTACCAGGTGCACACCGGCATCAACCCGTCGGCGATCGTGCCGCTCGGCCCCGACCTGTCCGGCTGGCACACGCCGCACGGCCGGGAGCAGCTGGGCGGACGCCCGTTCGGCGACGGAACACCGCCCGCGCCCCAGTAGGGTCGGGGGGTACGTCCCCCCTGGTCACGGAGTTCGCCATGCCCCGCCCTTACGTGCTGCTGTCCGCCGCCGTCTCGCTCGACGGCTGCCTCGACGACATCGGGCCCGAGCGGCTGCTCCTTTCCGGGCCCGAGGACTTCGACCAGGTCGACGAGGAGCGGGCGGCGAGCGACGCGATCCTCGTCGGCGCGGGCACCCTGCGCGCGGACCGGCCCCGGCTGCTGGTGAACTCCGCGGAGCGGCGCGCGCGGCGGGAGGAGGCGGGGCGCCCCGCGTACCCGTTGAAGGTGGCGGTGAGCGGGTCCGGCGACCTGTCCCCCGGCGACCCGTTCTGGACGACCGGCGGCGAGCGGCTGCTCTACACGACGGACAAGGGCGCGGAGGTCGCGGGTGCCCGGCTCGGCGGCAGCGCCGACGTGAGGGCGCTCGGTCCGGCCGTCGACTGGGCAGCGCTCCTCGACGACCTCGGGGCGCGGGGTGTGCGCCGCCTGATGGTCGAGGGCGGCGCCCGCGTGCACACGCAGTTGCTCCAGCTGGGGTTCGCCGACGAACTGCGGCTCGCTGTCGCCCCGTTGGTGGTGGGCGAGCCGGACGCGCCCCGCCTGTTCGGGCCCGGCGCGTATCCGGGCGGGCCGCGCGGGCGGATGGCGGTGCTCTCCACCCAGCGGCTCGGCGACGTCGTCGTGGTGCGGTACGCGCCGACCGTGCCGGGCACGACGGACGCGGCCACGGCGGCGGACCGGCACTGGCTGCGCATCGCCTGCGAACTGGCCGCCGGCTGCCCGCCGTCAAAGACCGCGTTCAGCGTCGGCGCGGTGATCGTCGGGGCCGACGGTTCCGAACTCGCGCGGGGTCGTTCGCGGGAGGGCGGTGACCCCGTCGTGCACGCCGAGGAGGCGGCGTTCGCCAAGCTCGCCGCCGACGATCCGCGCCTCGCGGCCGCCACCGTCTACAGCAGCCTGGAGCCGTGCGCGCGCCGGGCGTCGCGGCCGAGGCCGTGCGCGCGGCTGATCGTCGACGCGGGGGTGCGGCGGGTGGTGACGGCGTGGCGGGAGCCGGACACGTTCGTGCCGGGCGCCGACGGGATCGGGCTGCTCGCCGGGGCGGGCGTCGTCGTGGCGGAGGTGCCGGAACTGGCAAAGGAGGCCGTCCGGCCGAACCGGCATCTGGTCCCGCCGCGTTCCGGTCAGGAGTGAGCGGGCTCGCGTCCAGGGGCGGTGTCGTGCTCCACGCGCGCGTGGCGGTGCCTGTCGCCCCGGTGGCGCTGCTTGTCGCCCCGCTGCACCACCACGACGGCGGCGAGCCCGAGCGCGAGCCCGATGGCGGTGCGCACGCCGAACGGCTCGCCGAACATGAGCGCGCCCCACACCGCGGTCACCGGCGCCATCAGGAACATCAGCGTG
Source organism: Streptomyces sp. NPDC016845 (assembly GCF_044332585.1). Lineage (NCBI taxonomy): Bacteria > Bacillati > Actinomycetota > Actinomycetes > Kitasatosporales > Streptomycetaceae > Streptomyces > Streptomyces sp. NPDC016845. The sequence goes on from NZ_JBIRPI010000006.1 coordinate 28,238, forward strand.
TTGACCTGCGTGAGCCCGCGCCGCCGCAGCACGACCCAGTACAGGCCGTAGCCGCCGAACGTGGACAGGGCGACCAGCCAGGCGATCGCCAGCCAGAAGGACGGCGCGGCGGGCGGCGCGCCCTCGCCGAGCGCCAGGGCGAGACCGGTGAAGACGACGGCGCTGGTGGCGCAGTGCACGGTCAGGGCCGCCATCGGCTCCACGCCCGTGGGTGAGCGGCTCTCCACGAAGGTGGCCGCCACGAGGGCCAGCATGCCGAGGAACGGGACGAGGTAGGCCCAGCCGGCGACGCCCGTCACCGCCGCCGCGTCGGCCGTGGTGACGACCAGGACCCCGGCCACTCCGAGACACAGGCCGAGCCACTGCCGCGCGGTGACGTACTGCCGCAGCAGCGGTCCGGCGAGCGCGCCCGCGACGAGCGGCTGCGTGCCGTCGATCAGTGCGGTGGTGCCGCTGGAGACGCCGAGCTGGATGGCGTAGTACACGGTCAGCAGGTAGCCGCTCTGCGACAGCAGCCCGACGACGACCTGGCGCCCCGCGTCGCGCGCCGTCATCCCGCGCCACCATCGCCGTCCGGCCGTCGCGGCCACCACCCCGAGCACGAGGGCCAGCGGCAGGAACCGCCACATCAGCGTGGTCACGGCGCTCGCCTCACCGGCGCCGAGCTTGGCGCCGATGAAGCCGGAGCTCCAGGTGAGGACGAAACCGAGGGACAGCAGGACGTTCATGGCGCGGACACCGCCTCGCGTACTGGGCGTACAGATACCGGGTATACAGATCGGTCTACTGGCCCGAGTATACAGATCGGTTTAGTGTGGAGGCATGCGTACGACCCCACCCCCGGTGACAGCCCCTCCGGCCGCCGTCGAACCCGACCGGCCCGACCTCACCCCGGCCGCCCGCCGGGTCCTGGACACCGCCTCGCGGCTGTTCTACGAGCGCGGCATCCACGCCGTCGGGGTCGACCTGATCGCGGCGGAGGCGGGCGTCACGAAGAAGACGCTCTACGACCGGTTCGGCTCCAAGGAGCGGATCGTGGTCGACTACCTGCTCACCCGGGACGCACGCTGGCGGGCGTTCCTCGCCGCGCACCACGACCCGGCCGCCCTGACCCCGGTCGAGCGGATCCTCGCCGTCTTCGACGCGTCGAAGGAGTGGTCGGCGGGGGCGTACGCCGGAAAGGGCTGCGGCATGGTGAACGCGCACGCCGAGATCAGCGATCCGGCCCATCCCGCGTACGCCGTGATCACCGGCCAGAAGCAGTGGACCCTCGACCTCTTCACCCGGCTCGCGCACGACGTGTCACCGGACGCGGCACGGGAGTTGGGGCGCTCCTTGACGCTCCTGCACGAGGGCGCGCTGGTCTCGGACGGTTTGGACGTCTTCCCCGACGCGTTCGACCGCGCCCGCCGCCTCGCGGCCTTCCTGCTCTCCGCCGCGCGGGAGCTGCGATGACCTGGGACCCGGAGGCGCCCGGCGTGCTGCGCCTCCCGTCGGGACGGCTCGTACGCGGCCGGGGGCTGCGCGCCCCGCTGCCGCCCGGCCCGCCGCCGGCGTACGGCGTCTACCTTCTGGGTCAGCAGCCACCGCCGGTCGACTGGGAGTCGGCCTGGCTGCGCTGGCCCGACTTCCGGCTCCCGGCCGACGCCCGCCGGGCACGCGCCGTGCTGCTCGACGCCTGGCGCAGATCGGCCGGCGAGCGGGTGGAGCTGGCGTGCGGCGGCGGCCGCGGCAGGACCGGCACGGCGCTCGCCTGCGTCGCCGTCCTCGACGGAGTGCCGCCCGCCGAGGCCGTCGCGTACGTGCGCCGCCACTACGACCCGCGCGCCGTGGAGACTCCGTGGCAGAAGCGGTACGTACGCCGTTTCGAACCGCCAGGAAAATAGTTTGCGCCTCCCGGTGGCCCTCTGCGCATGCTGAGCGCGCCACTGATCCGTTCGTTCAGGAGAAACCGCATGCGCCGAGTCCTCGAAGCAGTTCAGCGCCCCCGCCGGACCACAGCTTTCGAGGACTCGACCTTCCATGCAGACCCCGCGGCTTCGCACGACCCTGAACATCGGCGTCCTGGCCCACGTCGACGCCGGTAAGACCAGCCTCACCGAGCGGCTCCTGTTCGACACGGGCGCCATCGAGCGGCTCGGCAGCGTCGACGGCGGCGACACCCGCACCGACACCGGCGCGATCGAGCGGCGGCGCGGCATCACGATCCGCTCGGCCGTCGCCGCGTTCACCGTCGGCGACACTCAGATCAACCTCATCGACACGCCCGGCCACAGCGACTTCGTCGCCGAGGTCGAGCGGGCGCTCGACGTGCTCGACGGCGCCGTCCTGCTGCTCTCCGCCGTGGAGGGCGTGCAGGCGCGGACGCGCGTGCTGCTCAAGACACTGCGTCGGCTCGACCTGCCCACGCTCGTCTTCGTCAACAAGATCGACCGGGCGGGCGCGCGCGTCGCCCCGCTCCTCGACGACATCCGCCGCAGGCTCACCCCGCACGTGGTGGCCCTTGCGGACGTGCGCGGCGCCGGTACGCCGGACGCCGCCGTCACCGCCCGGAGCCTCGACGATCCGGCGGTGCGCGACGAGACGGCCCGCGCCTTGGCGGAGGTCGACGACACGATCCTCGCCGCGCTGGTCGACGGGGAGCCGCCGGAGGCCGCCACCGTGCGCACCGCGCTGACGGCACGCATCGGGGACGGCTCGTTCCACCCCGTCCTGTTCGGCTCGGCACTCGGCGGCCAGGGGGTACCGCAACTGATCGCCGCCGTACGGTCGTTCATCCCCGTACCCGCGAAGGCGGAGGCGGCCTCGGCGCGCCCGACCGGCACAGTGTTCGCCGTACGTCGCGGCCCCGCCGGGGAGCGCGTCGGCTATCTGCGCCTGTACGAGGGCGAGGTGAGAGCGCGGCAGAAGGTGACCTTCTTTCGACGGGATGCCGAGGGCGACGCGGTGCGGGTCGCCGCGCGACTCACCGGGATCGAGGTCGTCGGCGCCGGCGGCAACCTCGTGGGGCCCGGCCAGATCGCCGAGGTGCGCGCCGCCGCGGGGCTCCGCGTGGGTGACCGCCTGGGCCGACCGAGGGGTGACGGCGGGCGGTTCGCACCGCCGACGCTCCAGACGCTGGCCCGCGCCGTCCGCCCCGGCCAGGGCGGAGCGCTCCGCTCGGCCCTGCTGGAACTGGCCGACCAGGACCCGCTCCTGCACGCCCGCCCCGAACCGGACGGCAGCACCGCGCTCCTCCTCTACGGCGACGTGCAGAGGGAGGTTCTCGCGGCCACGCTCGCCGAGGAGTTCGGCATCGAGGCCGCGTTCGCACCGACCCGCGTCCGCTGCGTCGAGCGGCCCCTGGGCACGGGCGAGGCGGTCGAGGAGATGGGCCGCCACAGCACGACCGGGCTGCCCGCGACCGTGGGCCTCCGCGTCGAGCCGGGACCGCACGGCTCCGGCCGCGTCTTCGGCTACGTGACCGAACTCGGGGCGCTGCCACGGGCGTTCCACCAAGCCGTCGAGGACACGGTGCACGCCACCATGGCGCAGGGCGGGCCGCACGGATGGCCGGTGACCGACTGCCGGGTGACGCTGATCCGCTCGGGGTTCGACTCCCCGGTGAGCACGGCGGGCGACTTCAGGACCGTGACCGCGCTCATCACCCGGCAGGCTCTGGCACGCGCCGGGACCCGCGTGTACGAGCCGGTGCACGCCTTCGAGGCGGAGGTGCCGCTCGACGCGCTCGCCCCGGTCACCGCCCGGCTCGCCACCCTCGGCGCGCAGTTCGGCACGACAACGGGCGGCCGCGAGGCGTGGCTGATCACCGGGGAGCTGACGGCGCGCAAGGTGCGGGAGATGGAGCGGGCGCTGCCGGGGCTCACGCGCGGCGAGGGGGTGTGGTGGTCACGGGTGTCGGGCGACCGCCCGATCCAGGGGTAGGGCGCCGCCGAAGGCGTGATACGCCGATACGGTGGAACAAGTCCTCCTGGAGAGGAGGTACCGCCATGACGTCAAAGGTTGCGGCGTTGCCCCGGTGGGCGAAGCTCCTGGGTGTGCTCGCGGTGGTGCTGGTGCTCGTCCTCACGGGCCTGCGTCTCGTGCACCGGCTGACCGACGTGTTCGGCACCGAGACGCACGACCGCTCGGGCCCCGCGCTGCTCAAGTCCGTACGGGATCTGAGCCGTTTCGAGGCGGCGTCCGGGAACTTCCAGGTCGTCGTCGACCTGGAGAAGGACACCAAGTACCTCCCGGACGCGATCCGCGGGACCCGGACCCTGTACATCGGGGCCGGCAGCGTGGACGCGTACGTGGACCTCGGGCAGGTCGGTTCCGGGGACGTGCGGGTCAACGACGCGCGGACGTCGGCGACGCTGGAGCTGCCGCACGCCAAGCTCGGGGACCCCACGCTGGACACGGACCGCTCCTACGCCGTGTCGAAGCAGCGCGGTCTCCTCGACCGGCTCGGCGACATGTTCTCGGACAACCCGAACGACGAGCAGGCCGTGCGCAAACTCGCCGCCAAGCACATCGGGGAGGCGGCGAAGGACAGCGGTCTCACCGCCCGCGCCGAGCGCAACACGACCGACATGCTGCGCGGCCTGCTGCGCTCCCTCGGGTTCAAGGACGTCAAGGTCTCCTACGGGACCTGAGGGCCTGCCTCCGGTCCCCGCTCAGCGATCTCCCGATCAGCGATGATCCGCTCAGCGATGATCACCGTCGCGTAGAGGTCGTCGTCCCGCGCCACCCGCGGCCGCAGACCGGCGGAGCGTACCGCCGTCTCCGCGGCCGCGGCCTGGCGTTCGCTGGTCTCCACGAACAGCCGACCGCCGGGCGCCAGCCAGCGCGGCGCCCCCGCGGCCACCCGGCGCAGGACGTCGAGGCCGTCGGCGCCGCCGTCCAGGGCCATGCGCCGCTCGTGGTCGCGGGCCTCGGGCGGCAGCAGGGGCACGTCGCCCGTGGGCACGTAGGGGCCGTTCGCGATGAGGATGTCGACGCGGCCCGCCAGCTCCGCGGGGAGCGGCTCGTACAGGTCGCCCTCGTGGACCTCGCCCCCGAGCGGCGCGATGTTGCGCTCGGCGCAGCGCACCGCGGCCGGGTCGAGGTCCGCCGCGTGCAGCCGCGCCGGGCGCCGTGCGGCGAGCACGGCGGCGACCGCGCCGCTGCCGCAGCACAGGTCGACCACGACGGCGTCGGACGGTGTGTGCGCGAGCGCCTCCCGGGCCAGGAACTCGGTGCGGCGCCGCGGCACGAAGACGCCGGGGTCGACCGTGACGCGCAGACCGCAGAACTCGGCCCAGCCCACGACGTGTTCGAGCGGGAGCCCGGCCGCGCGGCGCTCGACCATCGCGGTCAGCTCGGCCGTGTCCCGTGCGCTGGAGAGCAGGACACGCGCCTCGTCCTCGGCGAAGACGCACCCGGCGCGGCGCAGGGCGGCCACGACGGGGGCCGCTTCGGCAGCCAGGGGGGACGTGGACGTAAGGGGTGAAGAGGGAAGCGACGACATGGCTGATGTATGACCTCTCGGAAGCCGGTGGGGCTCCCGGCCGCCGGACGGCCGCCGGTCCGCGGCGAAGCTCAGAGCGCGCGGACGGTGCGTACGGCGGGAGAAGGGAGCTCCTGACCTGACACAGCGGTGATCGGGCTCACCTCCTCGTTTCCTCGTGGCACCTGTGGGGCCCGGTCACACTACCGCACCGGGACGCGCCGTCCGATTCCCGCCAGCGCCGCTCCACGCGCGCGTGCAGCCTGGACGCATGACCAGTACCAGCACCCCGCTCGGCACGGCGCGGGACCGGATCGAGGCCGTCGACCGAAGCAGGCTCGCCGCCGAACTGGACGAGTTCGGGCACGCCCTGACCGCCCGGTCCGTGCTCACGCCCGCCGAGTGCCGGGACATCGCCGCGCTCTACGACGACGTGGCCCGGTTCCGCTCGACGATCGACATGGCGCGCTACCGGTTCGGGCGGGGCCAGTACCGCTACTTCGACCACCCGTTGCCCGGCCTGATCCAGGAGTTGCGGGCCGCTTTCTACCCACTGCTGCTGCCGATCGCCCGGTCCTGGGCGCGGCGCCTGAACCGGCCCGCGCCCTGGCCCGACACGCTGGAGGAGTGGCTGGAGCGCTGTCACGCGGCGGGACAGACCCGGCCGACACCGATCCTGCTGCGGTACGGACCCGGCGACTGGAACGCCCTGCACCGCGACCTCTACGGCGAGCTGGTCTTCCCGCTCCAGGTCGTGATCGGCCTGGACGAGCCCGGCGTCGGCTACCAGGGCGGCGAGTTCCTGATGACGGAGCAACGGGCCCGCGCGCAGACGCGCGGTTTCGCCACGACGCTCACGCAAGGGCACGCGCTGGTGTTCACGACCCGGGACCGGCCGGTGCGCTCGGTGCGGGGCTGGTCCAACGGGCCGATGCGGCACGGGGTGAACACGGTGCGCTCGGGCCGCCGCCACACGCTGGGGCTGGTGTTCCACGACGCGGAGTGAAGCGGGCGGGGGTCGAGAAGGGGGCTCTACCGGCCTGCCCGGCGCAGCGCCCGGTCCGTCACCGTGACGATCACGAGCAAGACCCCCAGGACGACCGAGGCGCCCGCCATGAGGTGCAGGCCGCCGTCGTCGGCGCGCTGCCCGTAGGCGAGGGCGATCAGGCTGGAGGCGGTGATGGCGCCGATGTACTGGGCGGTGCGCTGGAGGCCCGCGGCGGCGCCGATGTCGGCGGCGGGCGCGTACTCCTGGACCGCGGCCTGGTTGCTGGTGCCGATGAGGCCCTGCGGGATGCCGAAGCAGGCGCCCGCGATCAGCAGGACCACGAGCGGGGTGTGCCCGGAGACGACGGTGAGCAGGCCCGCGCCCGCCGTCAGCAGGACGCAGGCGACGATGAGCGGCGCCCGGATCCCCTTGGTGCGCGCGCCGAGCAGCGAGCAGACCAGGGCGGCTACGGACATCGGCAGCATGAGCAGTCCCGTGTGCCCGGAGGAGTAGCCGCGCCCCTCCTCCAGCCACTGGGTGAAGCCGTACATGACGCAGTAGATGAGCAGATAGCCCAGGCCGTGGCGGAGGTAGGTGCGGGCGAGCGGCCCGTTCCCGGCGAGCATGCGGACGTCTATGAACGGGGTGCGGCAGCGCAGCTGCCACCACAGCAGTCCGGCCGTGAGGACCGCGAAGGGGCCGAGCAGCCACCACATGGGGTGGGCCAGGTCGAGGAGGAAGAAGACGAGGACGGTCAGGGCGGTGGAGAACAGGCCGATGCCGAGCGGGTCGAGGGCGAGCTTCGGGCTCGGTTCTTCGCTGCTCGTGGTGCGCGGCGGATCGGCGGGGATCCAGGCGAGGGCGCAGCCGAAGGCGACGGCCGCCACGGGGATGTTCACCGCGAAGATGCCGCGCCAGCCGACGACGGTGACGAGCAGCCCGCCCAGCGTCGGACCGACGGCGGCGCTGCCCAGCGCCGCGAAGGACAGCCGGGCCATGACCGGCCGGGGCGGGCGGCGCCCCACGCGCCGCCCTTCGTCGCGCAGGACGGCCATCGCGGCCGGGTAGGCGGCGGACGTGCCGATGCCGAGCAGCAGCCGGGAGACGATGAGCCAGCCGAAGCCGGGGGCCACGGCGCCGACGACGCCCGAGGCGCACACGACGACGAGCCCCGCGAGGAAGACGCGGCGCGGGCCGAGCGCGTCGGCCAGCTTGCCGAGCACCGGCTGGGCTACGGCGCTGGCGAGATAGAGGACGGAGATCAGCCAGGCCGTGTCGGCGGCGCCGATCCCGTAGGTGTGCCCGATCGCCACCAGGGCGGTCGAGATCATCGTGGTGTTGAGCGGGTTCAGGAGCGAACCGAGGAGAAGCGGGGCGGTCAGTCGGGTGGCGAAGCCCCCGGCTGACTCGGCGGCCGGTTCCCGGGGGACCGCGACCCGGGCGGGCGCCGTCCCGCTCGCATCACCGCTCAGCTCTGCATCACCGCTCACCTCTGCATCAGGGCTCACTTCTGCACCAGGGCTCACTTCTGCACCAAGCGTTCGAGGAGCAGCGTCGCCTCGGCGAGGGTGCGCCGCTCGTCCGCGTCCAGCTCGGCGGCGAGCGCCTGGCTGAGCCAGCCATGCTTGGCGGCGCGTACGGAGGCGAGGGTGGCCCGGCCGCTGTCGGTGATCGACATGACGGACTGCCGCCCGTCGTGCGGGTCCGGCGAGCGCGACACGAAGCCCTGGTCCTCCAGGGCGCCGACGGTCAGGCGCATGGACTGCGGCCGTACGTACTCGGAGCGGGCCAGGGCCGCGGTGGTGGCGGGCCCCTCGGTGTCGAGGCGGGCCAGGACCGTGCGCTGCGTGGGCGTGAGGAGGCTGTCCGGCGACGCGCTGCGCAGCCGGCGCGAGAGGCGGCCGACGACGGTGGCGAGATCGGCGGCGATCCGCTCGGTGGGCGGTTCGGCGGCGGCGGGTCCCTGCGTTCCTGACATGCGTCCACCGTAAGAGGTATACAGGTAGCCTTGCAAGTTTCCCTTACGATCCTACGGGGCGCAGAGCTAGGGCCCTCAGGGGCACAGCGCACGATTCCCACAGGCGCGGCGCTACGGGGCCGGGCTCAGACCTCCAGCGCCCCGAGCAGCGCCCGCGCGCACAGGTCGCGCACCTGCTCGCGGGTCAGCTGGGGCTCGTCCAGCCAGTCCAGGCAGACGGCGACGAGGAAGGCGAGCCAGCCGCGTACGGCAAGGCGCAGTGCCGCCGGTTCCGGTAGGCGGTCCACGAGCTGCGGGTCGGCGGCGAGCGCGGCCCTGATCTGCTCCTCGTGGGCGGCGAGCCCCTCCTGGTAGACGGCGCGCACAGCGACGTCGCCGGTGGCCTCCGCGCGGTGGAAGGCGCGGAATCCCTGCGCGTGCGAGGCGACGAACTCGAGGAAGGTGTCCAGGCCGGTGCTGATCTGGTCGCGCGCGGGGACGCCGGGGACGGCGGCCGTCAGACGCAGCATGCGGTCGCTCTCGCGGCGGACCACGGCGGCGAAGAAGTCCCGCTTGGTCGGGAAGTAGTGGTACAGCAGCCCGCGGGAGACTCCGGCGATCTCGGCGACCTGCTCGATCCAGACGTCGTCGTACGGGTCCTGCGCGAACAGTCGGGCCCCGACGGACAGCAGCTGTTCGCGCCGCTCCTCGGTGCTCATCCTGCGCCGGGCCCGCTCCCCCGGCGCCGCTCCTCCCCGCTCCCGCTCTGCGCTCATGCGGGCACCCTACTGGACCTTTCACCGGCCCTTCTCCCGCTTACTTGACGTCAGTTCAACAACGGGACCACACTGTGGCGCACTATTGAATCCACGTCCAACAACGCGCGGGGCGAGTCCAACCGGTCCATCGCGCAGGGGAGATGGGCACCATGGCGCAGGTGACGCAGACGGCGGACGGCGTGCTGCCGCGGGGTTTTCGCAGCGCCGAGCAGGGCTGGCCGCGTCTGGAACGGATACCGCACCCGCCGCGCCGTGTGCCGCTGATCGGCGATGTCCTCGGCGCCAGTGTGCGGACGCCGCTCCAGGACTCGATGCGGGTCGCGGCCGATCTCGGGCCGATCTTCCGGCGCAAGGCGTTCGGCAAGGAGGTCGTGTTCGTGGCGGGCGCCGGGCTGGCCGCGGAGCTGGCGGACGAGTCGCGGTTCGCCAAGCACGTCGGGCTCGGGGTCGCCAACCTGCGCCCCGTGGCGGGGGACGGCCTGTTCACCGCCTACAACCACGAGCCGAACTGGCAGCTCGCGCACGACATCCTGGCGCCCGGGTTCAGCCGCGAGGCGATGGGCGGCTACCACCCGCTGATGCTGGACGTGGCGGGCCGGCTGATGGCGGCGTGGGACGCGGACGAGGCCGCCGGGCGCGCGGTGGACGTGCCCGGGGACATGACGAAGCTGACCCTGGAGACGATCGCGCGGACCGGTTTCGGGCACGACTTCGGCTCGTTCGAGCGGAACTTCGACAAGGAGGGCCCGCATCCGTTCGTGACGGCGATGGTCGGCGCCCTGTCGTTCGCCCAGCGCCGCAATGTGGTGCCGCCGCTGCTCTCGCCCTTGCTGCGCGGCGCGGAGCGGCGCAATGCGGCGGACCGCGCGTACCTGAACCGCACGGTGGACGAGGTGGTCGCCGCGCGCCGGGCCGCCGGCGGCGGAGCCGGTGACCTCCTCGACCGGATGCTGGAGGTGACGCACCCCGGGACGGGCGAGCGTCTCGCGCCGGAGAACATCCGCCGCCAGGTGATCACGTTCCTGGTCGCCGGGCACGAGACGACATCGGGCGCGCTGTCGTTCGCCCTGCATTACCTCGCGCAGGACCGGGCCGTGCTCGCCAAGGCGCAGGAGGAGGTCGACCGTGTCTGGGGCGATGCGGCCGTCCCCGCCTACGGCCACGTCGCCAAGCTCCGCTACCTGCGCCGGGTCCTCGACGAGTCGCTCCGCCTGTGGCCGACGGCCCCCGCGTTCGCGCGGGAGGCGATCACGGACACGACGCTCGGCGGGCGTCACCCCATGCGGCGCGGCGCCTGGGCACTGGTCCTGACGACGATGCTGCACCGGGACCGGGCCGCCTGGGGCGAGAACCCCGAGAGCTTCGACCCGGACCGATTCACTCCGCAGGCGGTGCGGGCCCGCCCCGCGCACGTCTTCAAGCCGTTCGGCACGGGCGCCCGCGCCTGCATCGGCCGCCAGTTCGCCCTGCACGAGTCGATGCTGGTCCTGGGGCTGCTGTTGCGCCGCTACGACCTCCACCCGGAGCCGGGGTACCGCCTGGCGATCGACGAGCGGCTGACGCTGATGCCGAGGGGTCTGCGCCTGCGGCTGACGCGCCGCTGAGCCCCACGCGCGCGTGCCCTACTCGTCCGCCGCCGACTCCATGGACGTCACGTCGAGCACCCCGTCCAGCTCCGCCAGCACAGCGACCAGGCTGGGGACGTCCGCCGTGCCCTCGATCTCCATGCGGACGGCCATCGTGCCGGGCCGGCCGGGGGCCTCGTCCCAGGCGGTGCGGTCGGTGCGGAGTTCGACGACGCGGAAGCCGCGGCTCGTGCACTGTTCCAGGACGCGGGTCAGGACGCTGCTGCCGACCCGGTAGGCGAGGTGCAGCCCCGAGCGGCGCTCGGTGGCCAGGGCCGGGACGCGCCGGGTCAGACAGGGGTAGCCCCGCACCACCAGGAAGTGGCAGGCGGTCGCGGCGAGGGCGAGCAAGGGCAGACCGCCCCCGCAGGCCATCCCTATGGCGCAGGTCAGCCAGACCGTGGCGGCGGTGGTGAGGCCCCGTACGGCGTCCCGTCGTACGAAGATGAGCCCGCCACCGATGAAGCCGATGCCGGAGACGATCTGCGCGGCGACGCGGGACGGGTCGAACGACACGCCCTCGAGAGCGAGCACGGAGTTGAAGCCGTGCTGCGACACCTCCATGAACAGGGCGCTGCCCACCCCGACGAGCGTGTGCGTGCGCAGGCCCGCGCTCTTCTGCTGAACGGCGCGCTCCGCACCGATCAGGGTGGACAGGACGAGCGCGAGACCCAACTCGGCGAGCTGTCGGAGCCCTTGGCCCGCCGCGGGGTCGAACAGGGGAACCGCGAGCGACGACAAGTGCGGACGCCTCCCTTCCGGACAGTGCTGCATGACCTTTTCCCATATGCCCCGGCCAGGTGATCCGAGGCTCACACGAGGCTAGCCCTGCCCGCTTGGAGACGGATTGTCAGACCCGTGCGCAAGAGTGGGAACCATGAATGGGACCAGGGACTTCGATCAGCAGGACCGCAGGCCGACGAGGAACCACGAGCTGGCGGCCGCGCAGGCCTGTCTGCGGCTGCTGCACACGGCACGCGCCGCGCTCTCCGGCACGGAGCCTCCGGCCACCGCGTCGGTGCTCGCCGTGCCCATCGCGGAGGCCGACGAGGCGCTGAGCCGGGCGGGCCTCGCGGGCAACGAGGCGTGGCTCCTGGAGCGGATCTACGACCTGGGTCTTGAGCCACATGCGCAATAGGATGCGAAAGCCGCTGCGCGCGGGGGGAGTTGACGGACGTCCGGGCCGGGCGCTCCCCCGCGCGCGCCCGTCACCCGCCCGCCACCTTCAGGAGCCCCGGTTGACCTCCTCCGCAGCCGACGCAGCAGCCTCCGCAGCAGCCTCAGCAGCAACCGACGCGACGGACGCTGCCGACGACGCCCCCTACCGCCTCGACCCCGCCGGCGGCTGCCCGCACGCGCGCAACGCGCGGTTGCGGGAGCGCGGCGCGGTCGCCCCGGTCGTGCTCCCGGGCGATGTGCCGGGCGCGCTCGTCCTCGGCCACGACGCGCTCCGGGAGTTCCTCGCGCATCCCGACGTCGCCAAGGACGCGCGGCACTTCACCGCGTTGGCGGAAGGCAGGATCCCGCCGGGCTGGCCGCTGCGCACGTTCGCGACGGTGCGCGGGATGACGACGGCGGACGGCGAGGACCACCGGCGGCTGCGGTCGCTGGTGAGCCGCGCGTTCACGGTCCGGCGCGTGGAGGCGCTGCGGCCGCGCGTCGAGCGGATCGTGGACGAGCTGCTCGACGGAGTGGCCGGGCAGGCGGCGGCCGGGGACGTCGTCGAGTTGCGGGCCCGCTTCGCGCTTCCGCTCCCGATGCGCGTCATCTGCGAGCTGTTCGGCGTCGACGAGGAGTTCCGGGACCGCCTGCACCACCTGTCGAGCCAGGTCGTCTCCACGGGCACGACCCCGCAGGAGGCCCTTGCCGCGAACCAGGAAATGGTGCGCGTGCTTGCCCAGGTCGCGGCGGTCCGGGCGGAGAAGCCCGGCGACGATCTGACCAGTGCCCTCATAGCGGCGCGCGAGGAGGGCGGCGACCGGCTCGGCCAGGAGGAGCTGATCGGCACGCTCATCCTGTTCGTCGTAGCGGGGCACGAGACGACGCTGAACCTGATCACGAACGCGGTGCGGGCGCTCTGCGGGCATCGCGACCAGCTCGCCCTGGTCCGGGCCGACGACGCCACCTGGGCGGACGTGGTCGAGGAGACGCTGCGCTGGGACAGCCCGGTCAGCTACTTCCCGTTCCGCTATCCGACGCGGGACCTCACCGTCGACGGCACGGTGATCCCGCGCGGCACCCCCGTGCTCGCCGGCTACTCGGGCGCGGGCCGCGACCCGGCCGCGCACGGCCCGGACGCCGACCGCTTCGACGTCACCCGCCCGGGTCGCGGCCGCCACCTGTCGCTCGGCCACGGCGCCCACTACTGCCTGGGCGCACCGCTGGCCCGTATGGAGGCGACGGTCGCCCTGGAGCGGCTGTTCTCCCGGTTCCCCGATCTCGACCTGGCCGTGCCGGACGCGGAGCTTCCCGCGCACGCGGGCTTCGTCGGCAACAGCGTCCGCCGCCTGCCGGTCCGTCCGGGACCCGAGGCACGGGAGCGATGACCCGGAGCACCATCCCCGTCAGGAGACTGTCCTCATGGATCACCCGCGTACCGACGCCTACCTGGCCCGCATCGGCGCGCACCGCCCCGCCGCCCCGACCGGTGACGTGCTGCGCGCCCTGCACCTGGCGCACCTGCGCACCGTGCCGTTCGAGAACCTCTCCGTGCACCTGGAGGAGGACATCACGCTCGACGCGGACGCGCTCGTCGCCAAGCTGGTCGACCGGCACCGCGGCGGTTTCTGCTACGAGCTCAACGGCGCGTTCGGCGCCCTGCTCACCGCGCTCGGATTCGAGGTGACGCTGTTGCAGGCGCGCGGCGTGGGCGAGGGCGGGCGGCCCGGCATCCCGTACGACCATCTCGCGCTGCGCGTGCGCGACAGCGAGGGCGGCGACTGGCTCGCCGACGTCGGTTTCGGCACGCATACACACTTCCCGCTGCGGTACGGCGAGCGCGGGGACCAGACCGACCCCGGCGGTGTCTTCCGCGTCGAGGAGGCGGACGACGGTGATCTGCTCGTGCTGCGGGAGGGGGAACCGCAGTACCTGCTCGACCCACGCCCGCGCGCGCTCCGGGACTTCGAGGCGGGCGCCTGGTACCACCGCACCTCCCCCGCCTCCCACTTCACCCGGTCCCTGGTCTGTTCACTGCTGACCAAGGAGGGACGGATCACCCTCAGCGGTCATATGCTCACCACGACGGCCGCCGGGGAGCGCACCCGCGCCGAACTGCCCACGGACGCCGCCGTCCGCGACGCCTACGACCAGTACTTCGGCATCGCCCTCGACCGCCTCCCGCCGGAACCGGACCCGGCCAAGGGCTGACCCCGCCCCGCGCCCGCTGGTTATGCTGCGGCCGAAGCGTTCACCGAAGCGCTCAATCGAACAGCGGTCGTGAAGGGGCCTCAGCATGCGCGAACCGGTCGATCTCAGGCGGCAGCGGATTCTCGCCGTCGTGCAGTCGCGCGGCGCGACACGGGTCAGCGACCTCGCCGCCGAACTCGCGGTGTCGGTGGTGACGCTCCGCCGCGACGTGGAGGAGCTGGCCCGCGAGGGCAAACTGCGCCGCGGCCACGGCGTGGCCCGCCCGGTGCTGCCCGATACCGAGCAGACCGCCGCGCCCGCGGCGCCGCCCCAGGCGGACGGCGGCCCGGTCGCGCTCGTCGTGCCCGAGCGCCACGCCTATCTGTACGAGACGCTGCACGGCGCCCGCACCGCCTTCGAGGAGGCCGGCGTGCGCATCGCACTGCACATAGCCCCGAACGCTCCGGGCGCCGAACAGCCCATCGTGGAGCGGGCGTTGGCGGAGGGCGCGCGGGGGCTCCTGATCGCGCCGCGCTGGCGCAGCCGCGCCGTCGAGGAGGCGGACTACGCCTGGCTGGCCCGGCTCGACGTGCCCGCCGTGGTGATGGAGCGCAGGCCGCGGCGCGGCAGCGCGCTGCACGCCCTGGACACGGTCTGCACGGATCACTGGTACGGCATCCATCTCGCCGTCGAGCACCTCACGGGCCTCGGCCATCGCCGTATCGTGCTCGCCGCGCGCGACGACAGCCCGACGGCGCGCGCCCTGCGCTCGGCGTTCGCCGGCATCGCGGCGGACCACCCGGACGTCGACAAGTGGGCGATCGCTCTCAGCTCCCCGGGCGCGGCCCCCGACCCCGGATCGGGCACCGCCGAGAAGGCCGTCGAAATCCCCGCGCTCCTGGCCGAGCTGGGCGCGACCGCCGCCGTCCTGCACGGTGACGTGGACGCGCTGATGCTGGTGCAGTCGTTGCGCGACAGCGGCGTACGAGTCCCGGAGGACTGCTCGGTGATCGCGTACGACGACGTGGTCGCGGCGCTCGGCAGCACGCCGCTGACCGCGGTGTCGCCGCCCAAGGCGGACGTCGGCCGGGCCGCCGCGGAGCTGCTTCTCCGCCGGCTCGGCGACCCGGTGCCGGGCCGCTCCGGGGGCCCGGTGCGGCGGATGGAGCTGCTGCCCACCCTGGAGGTCCGCGGCTCGACCCAGGCCCCTGCCGTCATGTCCTCAACTGCACCCTCCGCATGAGCGTTTGACCGTTTCATTTTCTTCTGATCGATCTATTGACCGCGACCGCTCAGCCGATCAGTATTCCCGTGACTCGAACACGCAGGAGCCGCGGGAGGCGCCCATGCCTGGTCGACAGAGCCGTCGATCCGTGCTCGCCGCGATCACCGCGCTGCCGCTGACGGGCGCCCTGAGCGCCTGCGGCGGGAACGACAGCGCGTCATCCGGGAGCAGCAGCAAGTCCGGTACCACGAGCACCAAGGGCACGACCACGATCACGTTCTGGTCCGCACTGCGCGGCAGCCAGGAAGTGGTCGACGCGTTCAACAAGACCCACGACCACATCCGGGTCGACTTCGAGCAGATCCCCTCCGGCACGCAGGGCGGGTATCTGAAGCTCAGCAACGCGGCGCGCGCGGGCAACGCCCCCGACGTCGCCACCATCGAGTACCCCCAGCTCCCGGGCTTCGCCATCGACGGTGTCGCCCGGGACATCACCTCGCTCATCAGTGACGGCCTGCGGGCCAAGCTGCTGCCCCAGTCGCTGGCCCAGACGACGTTCGAGAAGCGCACGTACAGCGTGCCGCTCGACATAGAGCCGATGGTGATGCACTACCGCGCGGACCTCTTCGACAGGTACGGCTTCGAGGCGCCCACCACGTGGGACGAGTACGCGGAGCTCGCCCGCAAGGTGCGCCGTACCGGCGGGGGCCGCAAGGTCGGCACGTTCCCCACGGACGGCATGACGCAGTTCGCCGCCTGGTCCTGGCAGGCGGGCGCACAGTGGTTCGACACGTCGAAGGGCGCGTGGAACGTCTCCCTGGCGGACGCGCCGACCCGCAAGGTGGCCGCGTACTGGCAGCGCCTCCTCGACGAGGACCTCGTCTACGTCAACTCCTCCACGGCCCGCCTCTACGACGCGCAGATCGGCAACAGCCTGATCCTGACCCGGCTGAGCGGCGCCTGGGACGCGGGCGCGCAGATGAACGCGCGCCCCGAGCAGAAGGGCAAGTGGCGCATCGCCCCGCTCCCCCAGTGGAGCCCGGACAAGCCCTCGCTCGGCACCCACGGCGGCTCCACCTTCGCCGTGACGAAGGACAGCGCGCACCCCGAGGCCGCGATGGAGTTCATCGAGTGGCAGGTCTCCCACCCGGACGCCCTGAAGGCCCGGCTCTCCAGCGGCGCGAGCAGCCAGTACCCGGCCGCGACCGAGCTGATCGACGTGGGCCGCGCCGCCTTCGACCGCGCGTACTACGGCGGCCAGGACATCTACACGCTGTTCGAGCGGGAGGCGCGGAAGATCGACGACGGCTGGGTCTGGGGTCCGCGCATGACCGCGACCGCCTCCGTCATGCAGGACGCCTTCGCGCGCGCGGGCGCCGGATCGGGCACCTTGCTGTCCTCCGTGCGCGCCGCCCAGGACGGCACGATGCCGGACCTGAAGGCGCTCGGCCTCTCCACGACCCAGCACTCCACCTGAGCGCCCGCGCTCCGAAAGGCAGGTGAACCCCGTGACCGCGACCACCCACGCCCCCACCGCGACACCCGCGCCGCAGCGCAGCGCCGACACCGCAGGGCGCAAGGCACACCAGGCGGCCAGACGCCGCCGCAACGGCGCCGCGGGCGTCCTCATGACGCCGTTCTTCATCCTCCTCACCCTGGTCTTCCTGATCCCGGTCGGCACGGCGGTGTGGCTGAGCTTCTTCAGCGACGACCAGCCGGGCCTCGGCTTCGGCGCGGAGCGCACCGTCTTCGTCGGGCTCCGCTCGTACGCCGCCGTACTCACCGACCCGACGTTCCTGTCAGGGCTCGGCACGGTCGCGCTGTACTGCGTGCTCTACATCCCGCTGATGGTCATCGGCTCGCTCGCGCTCGCGCTGCTGCTCGACTCGGGCGTCGTACGGCTGCGCGCCTCGGCACAGCTCGGGCTGTTCCTGCCGCACGCCGTGCCCGGCATCATCGCCTCGCTGATCTGGCTGTACCTCTACACGCCCGGCATCAGCCCGATCATCGACATCCTCGGCAAGGCCGACATCACGGTCGACTTCCTCGGCCTGCACACCACCTTGCCGTCGATCGTGAACATCGCCCTGTGGAGCAATCTCGGCTACAACATGGTCGTCTTCTACGCGGCCTTGCAGGCGGTCCCCCGTGAGGTCCTGGAGGCGTCCGTGGTCGACGGCGCCGGTCCTGTGCGCACCGCGCTCCAGGTGAAGGCGCCGCTGGTCCGCTCCTCCATCGTCATGGTCGCGATGTTCACCCTCATCTGGGCGCTGCAACTGTTCACCGAGCCGATGCTGCTCCACCAGTCCTCGCAGATGATCAACTCGCGGTTCTCGCCGAGCATGTACATCTACGACGCGGCGTTCAGCCGCAACAACTACTCCCTCGCGGCCGCCGCCTCGGTGATCCTCCTGCTCCTGACGATCGCCCTCTCCTACGGCGTCACCCGCTGGACCAACCGCGTCGACTCGGCCGAGGAGAACGCCCGATGAGCACAGTCGCGCCCGCGAACCCCGCCCTGCTGCGCCCGCGCCTGCTCGGCCGCGCCACCGTCAACGTCGTCGTCACCATCTCCGTCCTCTACACGCTGCTGCCGGTGCTCTGGCTGGTCCTCGCCTCGTCGAAGTCCCGCGACGCGCTGTTCAGCAGCAACATCCTGTCCTTCAGCGACTTCTCCCTGACGCAGAACATCAAGGACCTGTTCGCGATGGACGGCGGCCTCTACAGCCGCTGGTACGGCAACAGCCTCCTGTACGCCGTCCTCGGTGCCGCGATCGGCGCGCTGATCAGCGTCGCCTGCGGGTACGCCTTCGACAAGTACCACTTCCGGCACAAGGAGAAGCTGTTCGGCCTGGTCCTGGCCGCCGTGATGGTGCCGCAGACGGTGCTCGCGCTGCCGCTGTACCTGATCGCGTCCGCGACCGGCGTCGTCAACACCTTCTGGTCGGTGTTCATCCCGGTCCTCTTCAACCCGTTCGGCGTGTACCTGGGCCGGATCTTCGCGCAGGGCTATGTGCCGAACGAGGTCCTGGAGGCGGCGCGGGTCGACGGCGCCGGCGAGCTCACCACGTACGTCAAGGTCGCCCTGCGCATGCTCGGCCCCGGCCTGATCACGGTCTTCCTCTTCCAGCTGACCGCCATCTGGAACAACTTCTTCCTGCCGATGGTGATGCTGTCGAACCAGGACCTGTACCCCGTCAGCCTGGGGCTCTACCAGTGGAACAGCCAGGCGTCCGTCTCTCCCGAGTACTACCCGGTGGTGATCATGGGTTCGCTTCTCGCGGTCCTCCCCCTCATTCTCGCGTTCGTCCTCCTCCAGCGGTTCTGGCGCTCCGGCCTCACAGCGGGGGCGGTCAAGTGAGCGAGCCCCGCGTGGCGCTGGCCATGTCCCCCCAGGCCGCGGCGGCCGTCTTCACGCCGCGGTCCGTGGCCGCGCTGCGAGGCGTCTGCGACCTGGCGCCGCTCCCCGCCCTGGACGACCTGAGCACCGTACGGGCGAAGGAGATCCTCGCCGACGTGGACGTCCTGGTCACCGGCTGGGGCTGCCCGCCCCTCGACGCGGACGTCCTGGCCGCCGCCCCGAACCTCAAGGCCGTGGTGCACGCGGCCGGTTCGGTGCGCGGGCACGTCACCGACGCCTGCTGGGAGCGCGGCATCCAGGTCACCTCGGCGGCCGCGGCCAACGCGCTGCCCGTCGCCGAGTACACCCTCGCCATGCTCCTCCTGCACGGCAAGCACGTCCTGGAGCGCGCCCGCGACTTCCGCCGCGAGCGCGCCCGCGACGCCTGGCTGCTCACCCCGCACGAGGTCGGCAACTACCGCCGCACCGTCGGCCTGCTCTCGGCCTCCCTGATCGGCCGCCGCGTCATCGAACTGCTCCGCCCCTTCGACTACGAGGTCCTGCTCCACGACCCGTACGTCACCGAGGCGGAAGCCGCCGAGCTGGGCGTGGAGTGGGTCGAGCTGCCCGACCTCTTCACCCGCAGCGACCTGCTGAGCGTCCACACCCCGCTGCTCCCGGCCACGCGCGGCCTCGTCAGCCGCGACCTGCTGGCCTCCATGCGGCCCGGCGCCACCCTCATCAACACCTCGCGCGGCGCCGTCGTCGACCAGGACGCGCTCACCGACGTGGTCCGCGCGGGCCGCGTACGGGCCGTCCTCGACGTCACCGACCCCGAGGTCCTGCCCGCGGACCACCCGCTGTGGGACTGCCCCGACGCGCTCATCACCCCGCACCTCGCCGGATCGCAGGGCAGCGAGTGGGAGCGGCTCGCCGACACGGCCGTCGGCGAGGTGGCGCGCTGGGCCGCGGGCGACGGTTTCGCCCATCCCGTACGACGCGAAAGGCTGGCGTTCCTCGCATGAGCGTTTCCGGTGCCAAGGCAATACCGTTCCAACTCCCCGACGAGGACCGGGCCCTGAGCCCGTACACCGGCTACACCCGCGCCCACTGGGAGGCCGTCGCCGACGGGCTGCTCACCGCCGCCTGGCGCTGGGCCACCCCGGAGGGCGCCCTCCTCGACCTGCCGGGCCGCCCGTCCGCGTCGGGGGTCCGCTCGGACGGCCTCGAAGGCTACGCCCGTACGTTCCTGGCGGCCGGGTTCCGGATCGCGGGCGCCGACGGCAAGGACCCGCACAACTTCCTCGAGCGGTACGCGAGCGGCCTCACCGCCGGCACCCGCACGCCCGGCGCGAACGACGCCGAGTCGTGGCCGCTGATCCTCGACCACCACGTGCAGGGCCAGCCGATGGTCGAGTCCGCGTCGGTGGCGCTCGGCCTGATGCTGACCCGGCCGTGGCTGTGGGACCGGCTCGACGGCGACGTACAGGACCGCGCCGAACAATGGCTGCGGGGCGCGATCGACCACACGCCCGCCCCCAACAACTGGTACCTGTTCCCCTTCATGGTGGCCTCGTTCCTCGAGTCGGCGGGCCGCGGCGACGCGGCGACGGCCCGCGCCATGGAGCGCGCCCTGTACCTGATGGACACGTGGTACCGGGGCGACGGCTGGTACGCGGACGGCGACGGCCGCGCCTTCGACCACTACAACGGCTGGGCCCTGCACCTCTACCCGATGCTCCACGCCCACCTGTCGGGCGACACGGCGTCGGCCGACCGCTTCGGCCCCCGCCTGCGCGAGCACCTGGAGAGCTTCTCCCTGCTCTTCGGCGGGGACGGGGCCCCGATCCACTTCGGGCGCTCGCTCACCTACCGCTTCGCGGCGTCGGCGGCGATCGGCGCGGGCGCGGTCACCGGCCACACCCCGCTGTCCCCGGGCGCCTCGCGCCGCCTCATCAGCGGCAACCTGCGCTACTTCCTCGACCGCGGCGGCATCACCGACGACGGCCTGCTCAGCCTCGGCTGGCACGGCCCGCACACGGCCACCCTCCAGTCGTACTCGGGGCCCGCGTCGCCGTACTGGGCGTCGAAGGGCTTCGTCGCGCTGCTCGCGCCGCGGGACGCTCCGCTGTGGACCGCGACCGAGGAGGCCGCCCCCGTCGAGGGCCCCGGCCGGGTGCTCGCGCTGCCCGCGCCCGGACTGCTCGTCCAGTCCACGCGGGACGACGGGATCGTCCGCCTGCACAACCACGGCAGCGACCACGTCCGCCCGCACGAGGGCGAGTCCGCCGAGCAGGACGACCCGCTGTACGGGCGCCAGGCGTACTCCACGCACACCGGGCCGACCTCCCGCACCAACATCGCCGACAACCACCTGTCGGTGGAGGTCGGCGGTGTCGCGAGCGTACGACGCCGGGTCCACCCGCTCGGCGCGGAGCACGGGGACGGCTGGGGCTGGGCCGCGTCCTGGCACCGCCCGGTCTTCGCGTCCGGGCCGCCGATGGTGCCGGGGCTCCGCGTGGAGAGCGTGACCGTGGCGCGGGGGCGTCATGAGTTGCGGGTCCACCGGGTCGTGGGGGCGCCGCCCGGGGCCCGGGTCTCCCTCACCGGGTGGGCTACGAACGCGGTTCGCTCGGAGCTGGTGGGGGTGTACGGGTGGGACGAGCGGGATGACGTGCGGGCGCCTGAGGGGACGGCGTTCGAGTCGTGGGTGCGGGTGCCACGCCTTTCGGCGGGTGTTGAGGGGGGCGGGGTCCTTGTGGCGCTGGCCTGTCTTGGTGGGGAGTCCGACCCCGGGCTCGCCGAAGCCGTGACCGGTGTCGTGGTCGGACAAGGTGAACTGACCGTGCGGTGGGCCGATGGGTTCGAGACCGTCGTCGGCTTCGAGCCGCTGCGCGTTCAGTCCGGCTGAGCGGGGGCTGGTCGCCCCCCGCGGCGCAGCCGCTGATCGACACGGTCCCGCGCCCCTAGGGTGCTCTGCACCGCCGGGGCGTAACGCGTGACCACCTCCTCGATGTCCGCGGCGCGCACATGTGGGCCGCGGGCTATGCCGTACATGACGCCGAGGCCCAGGAGCATCGAGACCGCCAGTTCGGCGCGCAGACCCGCGTCCCCGCCGGGGAGGCGTCGCGCCAGGCGGGCGCTGACCTGGGTGCGGAAGTTCTCGCGGAGGATCTCGCCCTGTTCACCGTGGAGCGGGGCGAAGACGATGCGGAGGATGGGGTCGGCGCCGCGTTCCGCCTGGCCGGTGAGGACGTGGCGGACCATGTGGGCGCCCAGGTCCTCCAGCGGCGCGTCGAGGAAGGTCTCCACGTCGGCCTCGAAGTTCATGACGCGGGAGAACAGGGCGTCCTTGTTGCCGAAGTACTTGAGGACGAGGGGCGGGCTGACTCCGGCACGTTCGGCGACGGCCTTGAGCGTGATGTCGCCGTGGGGGTGCCGGGCGAGCAGGTGCCGGGCGGCCTTCACGATGGCCGCCTTGGTCGCCTCGGCGTCGCGGCGGCCCGCGCGGGGCGCCCGCTCGCTCGCGTGCACCATGGTCATCGCCCTACGCTCCCTTCGCCGGCGCCGCCTGGCCGGGGACGGCCGCGCCCGCGCTCTCCCGCGCGGTGTCGGACGGGACCGCCAGGGCGACGGCCGTGGCCACCAGCGCGACCGTTCCCGCCATGGCGAACGCGAGCTGGTAACCGCCCAGAGTGGGCACTTCGGCGCCGCCCACGCGCGTGGTGTGGTGGACGAGGACGGCGGCGACGGCGGCGCTGGAGACGGCCTGGCCGATGGTGCGCATCAGGACGTTGACGCCGTTCGCGGAGGCGGTGGCGTGGGAGGGGACCGCGCGCAGAATCAGCGTGGGCAGCGCCGAGTAGGCGAGGGTGGTGCCGGTCGACACGACGGCGGCGCCGACGAGGACGACCCACAGGTCGGTGCTGTCGGCGATGCGTACGGCGTAGCCGAGGGCCAGGACGACGCCGCCGATCGCGAGGGTGGTGCGGGGGCCGCGGGCGGCGGAGACGCGGGCGGAGACCGGGGAGAACAGCAGCATGATGACGCCGCTGGGCAGCATGACCAGGCCGGTCGCGACGATGGACAGGCCGAGGCCGTAGCCGGTGGCGACGGGCGCCTGCACGAGTTGTGCGGTGACCAGGGAGTTGGCGTAGAAGGCGAACCCGGTGAAGAGCGCGGCGACGTGCGGCAGCCCGACGCGGCGGCCCACGGCGAGCCGCAGGTCCACCAAGGGGCGGGCGGTGTGGAGTTGATGCCAGGCCCAGAGAGCGAGGATCACGGCCGCGCCCGCGAACAGGCCGGTCACCCGGGCGCTGCCCCAGCCCCACTGGCCGCCCTGCGAGACGCCGAGCAGGAGGCAGATCAGGCCCGCGGCCAGGCCGGCGGTGCCGAGGGCGTCGAAGCGGCCCGGTGATCTGACGGGTGACTCGCGCACCGTCCACCAGGCGAGCGCTAGGCCGAGCGCGCCGAGGGCGCCGGTCGCCCAGAACATGGCGTGCCAGTTCGCGTACTGCACGATCAGCGCGGCCAGCGGCAGGCCGAGGGCGGCGCCGATACCGACGGTGGAGCTCATCAGGGCGACGGCGGAGCCGGTGCGGTGCGGCGGGAGTTCGTCGCGCAGGATGCTGATGGACAGCGGCACGACGGCCGCGGCGGCGCCCTGGAGCGCGCGGGCCGCGATCAGGACGCGGATGTCGGAGGTCAGCGCGCAGAGCACCGAGCCGGCGGTCATCAGGCCGAGCGCGATCAGCAGGACCCGGCGCTTGCCGTACATGTCACCGGCCCGGCCGAGCACCGGGGTGAGGACCGCGCCGGCCAGGAGCGTCGCGGTGACCATCCAGGAGACGGCCGCCGGGGACGCGCCGGTCAGCCGCGGCAGGTCGGGCAGGAGCGGGACGACGACGGTCTGCATGACCGCCATGAGGATGCCGCCGAACGCGAGCACGGGCACGGTGAGGCGCTCGCGCAGGCGCGGCGGCACGGGTGCCGGGACCGGTATCGGGGCGGGTGCGGCGTCCATGGGGCTCCTGCCGGGGACGGCGGGCGGGCGGCCCGGCGCGTCGGGAAGGGCGGGTGAATCGGCATTCACCCGTCGGTGAATGAGTATTCACCGGCCGGAGCCCGCTGTCTGTGCCTCTCGCGGCCTCTTGACCCACCCTCTGCCGGCCCTCGACCCGGCCGGGCCCGGCGGCGCGCGGAACCCCCGCACCTGCGGTTCCCGCCGGGTCCGGGTGATACTGCCGGTCATGACCTCGACTGACGCGCCGCGCTTCGGACTTGTCGGCACCGGACCCTGGGCCCGGCGGACCCACGCCCCCGCGCTCGCCGCCCATCCGCACACCGAGTTCACCGGCGTCTGGGGACGCCGCCCGGAGGCCGCCGCGGAGCTCGCGGCCGAGCACGGCACGACCGCGTACGACGACGTGGACGCCCTCTTCGCGGCGTGCGACGCGGTGGCGTTCGCCGTGCCGCCGGACGTACAGGCGCCGCTCGCGGCCCGCGCCGCTGCCGCCGGGTGCCATCTGCTGCTCGACAAACCGCTGGCCACCGAGGTGGAGGCGGCCCGCGCCGTCGTGGAGGCCGCGGACGCGGCGGGCGTCGCCACGGCCGTCTTCTGCACGCTGCGCTACGCGCCGGCCCCTTCCGCCTGGATCGCCGAACGGACCGCCGTGGACGGCTGGTTCACCGGCCGCGCCGACTGGTACGGCAGCCTCTACACCCCCGGTGACGACGCCGAGGTGCGCGCCTCCACGCCGTGGCGCGCCGAACGGGGCGCCCTGTGGGACGTGGGCCCGCACGCCCTGTCGGTGCTGCTGCCGATCCTCGGTGACGTGGAGGCGCTGACGGCGCGGAGCGGTCCGGGCGACACCGTGCACCTGGTGATGGCGCACGCGTCCGGCGCGTCCAGCACGGCGACGCTCAGCCTGACGGCGCCGAAGGCGGCCGGCGGGACGGCGGTGGAACTGCGCGGCACGGCCGGGACGTTCACGATGCCGACGGGCGGCACGGCCCCGGAGTCCTTCGCCGTGGCGATCGACGTGCTGCGTGAGTCGGCGCGCACGGGCACCCCTGCCCCGTGCGACGCCCGTTTCGGCCTGCGCATCACGGAGATCCTCGCCAGGGCGGAGCACTCCCTGCGGTGCTGAGACAGCGGTACTGGAACTGCGGTACTGAGACCCCGGTACCGCAGGGAGTGTCCTCGGAAACCGCTCGTGCGGCGGGCCGCTTACGCTGATGACCATGCCGCTCCAGATCAGCGCCACCAACCCCGAGCACCCGGTGCTCCTGCTCGCCCTGCCCTGGCACATCCCGCTGGAGGAGTGGCCGGAGGAGTATCTCGTACCGCTGCCGCGCGGCATCTCGCGGCACGTGGTGCGCTACGCGCGCGCGGGTGACGAGGTCGTGGCCGTGAAGGAGCTGGCGGAGCGGCCCGCGCTGCGCGAGTACGAGCTGCTGCGCACCCTCGACCGCATCGGGATACCCGCCGTCGATCCGCTGGCCGTCGTCACCGGCCGCGAGCAGCCCGACGGCACTCCGCTCGAACCGGTCCTGATCACCCGGCACCTCGGCGGCTCCCAGCCCTACCGGTCCATGTTCGAGACCACGATGCGCCCGACGACCGTGCACCGCCTGATGGACGCCCTCGCCGTGCTCCTGGTCCGGCTGCACCTCGCCGGTTTCGCGTGGGGCGACTGCTCGCTCTCCAACACCCTGTTCCGGCGGGACGCGGGCGCGTACGCCGCGTACCTGGTGGACGCCGAGACCGGCGAGCTGCACCCGAAGCTGAGCGACGGGCAGCGCGAGTACGACATCGATCTGGCCCGCGTCAACATCAGCGGCGAGATGCTCGACCTGGAGGCGTCCGGGGCGCTGCACCCGTCGATCGACCCCATCGAGTTCGGCACGGAGATAGAGCAGCGCTACACGAACCTGTGGAGCGAACTGACCCGGACGTCGGTGTACCCGGCGGGCAAGCACCACTACATGGAGCGCCGGATCCGCCGCCTGAACGACCTGGGTTTCGACGTCGCCGAGATGCAGATCTCCCGCTCCCCGCTCGGTGACACGGTCACGTTCGTGCCGAAGGTCGTCGACGCGGGGCACCACCAGCGCCAGCTCCTCCGCCTCACCGGCATGGACGCGGAGGAGAACCAGGCGCGGCGGCTCCTCAACGACCTGGAGAGCTGGATGGCTACCCAGGACGACGCGCCCGACGCCCGCCCCGAGGTCCTCGCCCACCGGTGGGTGCGTGACGTGTTCCGGCCGACGGTCCGCGCGATCCGCGACCGGATCCCGACCCCGGTCGACCCGGCCGAGCTCTACCACGAACTGCTCGAACACCGCTGGTACCTGTCCGAGCGCGCCCAGCACGACATCGGCCTGGACGCCGCGGCGGAGGACTATGTACGCAATATGCGCGAACCGGAGTGACTCGCCGTCGGTGTCAGTGACCGCCCCGCGGCTTCACGCAGCCGGTGCCCTCGATGTACACGCCGTGCGTCTCCACGTTCACCACTCCGGCGACGGAGCCCTCGACGCACACCGGGGCGAGGTCGACGATGTACGTCACGATGGCGCCGTCACCGCTCGTGCTCACCTTGCCGGTCGCGTAGCCGAGACGGGTCAGCGCTGCCCTGACCTGGCCCTGCGTCACGTCGTCCCGGCCGGCGAACCGCGCGAGCGCACCCTTGACCCGCTCCTCCTGACGGGCGGCCGTGCACAGAGCGGCGCCCTTGAGCCGGACAGTGCTCTGGAAGGCGTGGTTCTCGAGGTACTTCGAGGCGTCGTCGCCCGTTACGGTGGGCTGCTCGGCCGGCGCACTGGAGGCGGCGGCCGCCGCGGCGCAGCCGGCATCGGCGGACCCAACGGGCGACGGTGGCACGGTGGCCGTACGGGCCGCCGTCCCGGCCGCCTTCTCCTCACCGCACCCGGCGAGCACCAGCCCCGCGGCGAGCATGCCGGCAGCGGCGACGGCGGATCTTCGTATCGTCATGGGCCCGAGTATGCCCGGGGTGTGCACGGGCGGCGGCGCTGGACCGGGCGCGGCCGATGCCGTGGCCGCTACGTAATGGCGAGTGACGGCACCGACCGCAGCCAGTGACCCCCGGGGACCGCTCGCGTCGAGAGAGGGACGTGCGTCGTTGCAACGCATTTTCCGGCCACATCGAACATATTAGGTGGCCCGGTCCCGCCTCTCTTCCACGAACAGCCCGAAGGCTCGTGAGTTACCCGACGCCGGGAAATTTCGGCCATTTTCGAGCGGCCGGGGACAGGTGCCCCATCACTGTGTCCAAGTGTTCACAGACGATGAAACCGGCAGGTGGGTAACCCCGCGCCACTCATCATGACGGACCGTCTGATCGTTTTCTTCGGGCAATGTTTATTACCAAAGGCGATGGGAGTATTTAGACTGCTCACGCTCAACTCGGCGTGTACGAAGAGGGATTACCCACCATGAACAAGAAGGCGCTCCGCGCCCTGCTCCGTGAACGGCGCGCCCTCATAGCTCCCGAGTCCCACGGCTTCACCCGCCCCACGGGCCAGGGCCGGCGCGCGCCCGGCCTGTCGCAGCACCAGGTCGACCAGTTGCTGCACCGCACCCTCGGGACGTATCACCGGCTGGAGTCGGGCAGTTACCCGAGCCCACCCGCGGAACTGCTGCGCGACGTGGCCCGGCTGTTCGGCCTGAACGAACAGGAATGGGTGCTGTTGTGCCGGTACGCCCTGCTGCAGGACCCGCCCGGCCCGCTGTACCTGTCCTCCGGCAAGGAGGTGCCCGGCGTCTGGCAGGAGGCGGTCGACGGCATCAACCACATCGCCTACGTGTCCGACGCCTCCTGGGACCTGCTCGCCTGCAACGACGCGTTCACGGAACTCTTCCCCGACCGGCGGCCCCCGCAGAACACCATGCGCTGGATGCTCCTCGACCAGCACGCGCGGAACATGCTGACGGACTGGACGACCGCGTGGGCGCCGCTGCTGCTCCCCCAGTTGCGGGCGGCACTGGCCGCGCGCCCCGACGACGACACGCTGCGCCAGATCGAGAAGGAGGTGCTGTCCGACCCGGAAGCGGCACCGATCTACGACGCGGGCGGCTCGGCCATCCACCCGGACGGTGACGAACGGCCGCTTCTGCACGCCCGGTTGGGACCAGGGTGGGCGACCATGTGCGCGGCGCAGCCGCTCACCACGCCCGGGGCGCGTCTGATGATCCTGGTCTTCCATCCGGGCGTCCGGCGCGAACATCCCCGCATGCCCGCACTGCAGGCGGGGTGACACTCACGCCTTCAACCATCGCCCGTGGTGACGTAGGTTGACCTGGCCCCCCACACCCCCTACCGCCCCCGTGGGAGCCATCACATGCCTGTCTACGTGTCCCGACCTCGCACAGCCCTGGGTGCCCACAAGGTGACCACCGACGAGATCGCGGACGACATACGCGCGCACCACCCGGACCACCCCCGGCTCGCGGCGGCCGTCCGCGCGGTCGCCGGGTGCGGCGTACGGACCCGCTTCTTCACGCGTCCGCTCACCTCGGCGACCGTGGCGGGCGAGGGCGAGGTCGGCGAGCGTGCCCGCGCCGCGTTCGCCGACGCGCTGGACCTCGCCCAGGAGGCGGCCGGGGCGGCGCTCGCGAGCGCCGGCCTCTCGGCGGCGGATCTCGGCGGGATCGTCACGACGCACTCCACCGGCTGGTCGGTGCCCAACCTCGACGTACACCTCATGACCCGCCTCGGGATGCGCCCCACCGCCAGCGCCCTCGCGCACACCACGCTCGCCTGCACCGGAGGCACCAAGTGCCTGATCCGCGCGGCGGACATGGTGACGGCCAGGCCCGGCGGTCCCGTCCTGGTCGTGGCCGCGGAGGTGATCTCCGCCGTCTACCACCACAGTGACACCGGTATCGACGCGATGATCTACAAGGCCCTGTTCGGCGACTCGGCCGGTGCCGCCGTCGTCAGCGCCGAGCCGCTCGGTCCGGGCTTCGTGATCGAGGACAGCTTCGAGCACGTCCTGCCGGGCACCATGAACCATCTGGCCGGCCGGATCACCTCCGCCGGGCTGCACTTCGACGCGACGAAGGAAGGGCGCGCCGCCTCGCGCGAAGCGCTGCCCGCCTTTCAGGACTGGCTCGGCGACCGGCGCTCCGACTTCGCCGTGATCCACCCGGGCAGCCCCCGCATCATCACCGACACCGCGGAAGCGCTCGGCCTCGACGCCCACGCCGCCCGCCACTCCACCGACACCCTGACCGACGAGGGCAACCTGGGCGGCGTCAGCGTCCTGCGCGTCCTGGAGCGCACGCACGACGAGGCACCGGCGCCGGGGGCCCGCGGCACCGTGGTCGCGTACGGCCCCGGTTTCGCCACCGCAGCGCTGCACGGCCACTGGCACGCCTGAGCCCTCCGCCCCGTCCGCGAAATGTCCCGCAGGGACATATGTCCCATCGGGACATTCGGGTGTACGGTGAAGACATGAAGGCGAACGAGCCCCTCCCCGAGCGGCCCCCCGAGGACCGCCGACAGGTCAAGGCCCGCCGGACGCGCGAAGCGCTGGCGGAGGCGGCCGTCGAGCTGGTGCTCGAACGGGGGCTCGGGGCCGTCACCGTCGAGGCGATCGCCGAGCGCGCGGACGTCACGCGCCGCACGTTCAGCCGCCACTTCTCCGGCAAGGAGGACGCGGCGCTCGACTTCACCCGCGCCGACGGCGCCCGTATCAACGCGGCGCTGCGCGCCCGCCCCGAGAGCGAGCCGCCGCTGCTCGCGTACCGGGGCGCCGTCGCGGACTGGCTCGCGGACCACGAGAGCCCCGGCTGGCACCACCGCCCCAGGCTGCGCGAGCTGTACGCCGCCGTGGACGAGGAGCCCGCCCTGTTCGCCGCGTACGAACGCATCCGGGTCGACGCCCAGGACGAGTCCGTCCGCATCATCGCCGACCGGCTCGGCACCGACCCGGCCCGGGACCTGCGCCCCGAGGTCGTCGTCGGCGCCGCCGCCGGTGTACTGACCGCCGCGCTGCGCGCGTGGGCGCGCGGCACGGACAAGGACGCCACGGATCTCGCCGCCCTGGTGGCGACGGCCTACGACGCCCTCGTCGGGGAGGCCGCCCGTGCGACGGCGACCGTCACCGGCGTACCCAGTGAGAACAGCGCAAGCAGAGAGTGACACGCACCATGAGCACCACCAGCACCAGCACCACCGACGGCGGCGAGTTCGCCGGCAAGACCGCCCTCGTCACCGGCGCCGCCTCCGGCATCGGCCTGGCCACCGCCCGCCGCCTCGGCCGCGACGGCGCCGCCGTCGTCATCGCCGACTACAACGAGCAGGGCGCGAAGGAAGCCGCCGAGACGCTGAAGGGCGAGGGCATCGAGGCCGCCGCCGTCGCGGTGGACGTGACCGACCCCGCCTCCGTCGAGGCCGCCGTCCGGTTCACCGTCGACACCTTCGGCGGGCTCGACCTGGCCGTGAACAACGCGGGGATCGGCGGTGCCTCCGCCCCGACCGGCGCGTACGACATCGACACGTACGACCGCGTCATCCGCACCAACCTCGACGGTGTCTTCTACTCGATGCGTCACGAACTGCCCGTCATGGAGGCCGCGGGCGGCGGCGCGATCGTGAACGTCGCCTCGATCCTCGGCTCGGTCGGCTTCGCGGGCTCCCCCGCGTACGTCGCGGCCAAGCACGGTGTGGTCGGCTTGACGAAGACGGCGGGCGCCGAGTACGCGTCGAAGGGCGTCCGCGTCAACGCGGTGGGCCCGGGCTTCATCGAGACCCCGCTCCTGAAGGAGATGGACAAGGCCGCCTACGACGGTCTCGTCGGTCTGCACCCGGCGAGCCGGCTCGGACAGTCCGAGGAGGTCGCCGAGTTGATCGTGTTCCTGCTCTCGGACCGCGCCTCGTTCATCGCGGGCAGCTACCACCTCGTGGACGGCGCCTACACCGCCGTCTGATCCGGGATTCGAGGACCGCGCCGCATGCGCTCCTCCTCTTGTGTCACGACCGTCACCTGGCGGCGCTTGTGTCACGGCTCAACTCATGGAACGGTCTGCAGGGGGCAGGCGGGGGGCCCGGGTTGAGTTCGAGGAGGGGCGCAGAAGCGCAATGGCAGGGCAAGCAGCGCAAGCAATAACCGGTGGCGGCAAGGCACGCGAGTCGTACTTCGACAACGTGAAGTACCTGACCATCGTCCTCGTGGTCTGTGGCCACGCATGGGAACCGTTGACATACGGCAGCCGAGCGGTGACGGCTTTGTATCTCACCGTCTACGCCTTTCATATGCCGGCTTTCGCGCTGGTGTCGGGATATATGTCCCGAAGTTTTGACATGTCGCCCCGGCGGTTGAAGCGCCTGGTGACGGGGGTCGTCGTCCCCTACGTCGTCTTCGAGGTGGCGTACACCCTGTTCTACAAGGTGGTGCAGGACGACTGGAAGTACCCGTTCAGCCTGCTCGACCCCTGGTACCTGATGTGGTTCCTGCTCGCGCTCTTCGTGTGGCGGATCACGACGCCGCTGTGGCTGGCGATCCGTCAGCCGGTGCTCGTCTCCCTGGTGATCGCGACGGCCGTGTCGATGTCCCCCGACACCGGTGGCGACATGGCGCTCCAGCGCGTGCTGCAGTTCCTGCCGTTCTTCGTGGTGGGCCTGGTCCTCCGGCCGGAGCACTTCGAGCGGGTGCGGACCTGGCGGATGCGGGTCGTGGCCCTGCCGGTGGGCCTGGCCGCGGTCGTGGCGGCGTACTGGGTGGCGCCGCGGTTCGACGCCGGCTGGTTCTACCACCGCGGCAGCGTCGTCGGGCGTGACGGAATGACCGCATGGGACGGGCTGTGGGCGACGCCCGCCCTGTTCCTGCTCGCGCTCGTGCTCACGGCCTGCTTCCTGGCCTGGGTGCCGGGGCGCAAGTTCTGGTTCACGGCGCTGGGCGCCGGCACCATCTACGCGTACCTGCTGCACGGCTTCGTCATCAAGACCGCGCGGTGGGACGGCTGGTACAAGCACGAGTGGCTGCACACCCCCCTCGGTGAAGTGGCCGTGACGCTGGCGGGGATCGCCCTCATCACCGTGCTGTGCACGAATCCGGTACGGCGCGTCTTCCGGTTCGTCGTCGAACCGCGCATGGAGTGGGCGTTCCGGCCCACGGAGCCGAAGAAGCGGCCCGAACCGGCCGCCGGACGGGATCGCGAGCGCGTCACCGTCGCCGGCGGCTGACGGCCTGCGCCAGCAGGCAGTGCATGCGCTCGGTGAGCGCGGTCAGGTCGTCGGCGGGACTGTGGAACGGGATCCGTACGTCGGCCTGGCCCCGGGCGCGCTCCAGACGGAGCGTGAGCCCGTGGCGGTCGACGGCGAGCGGCTGGACCCGTACGACGCCGTGCAGGCTGTCGGGGGCGATGAGCCGGGTGAGCTGCTCCACCGCCTCGGGGTGCGCGTCCGCGAGATGCGTCAGGAGGCGCGGCTCGGCGAGCGCCAGCGGGTCGGGCGCGGCGGCGGCGAGTTCGCCGAGGTCGATGACCTGGCGCTCGGTGCGCGTCTGCAGCACGGCGCGCTCCAGGCGCAGCACCATCTCTTCCGCGTCGGGCACGAGTTCGCCCGAGAGCCACAGACGGGCGCGGACCCGGTCCCGTACGGGGACGGGCGCCGCGTCGGCGAACTCGACGAGCGTGCTGGGGCGGCCGTGCGGCGAGCACAGCACGGCGGCGGCGAGCACGCTGTCCTGCGGCGGCGCGATCCGCACGGTGCCGTCCTCGGTGACACGGTGGGCGCCGACGAGGTCGTCCTGCCCCACGTCGGTGGTGACGCCGCAGGTCCAGGCGGCGGCGAGCACGGAGCGTGCGCGGGTCGCCGTGGTGGGCACGGCGGTGGCGATCTGTCGGACACCCATCCCGACCTCCAGTCAGGTACGTGGCTCATGTCAGGCGTGTGGCCCATGGCAACCTTTAGGTAAGCCTTGCCTAACTTAACGGAGATCGACGACGGGGGTCCACCCCACCGCCACCGGTACCGGCCGAGTCCACGCGAACGGGTGCGAATATGCCATCCGCCCCCGCCCCGCGATCCGGAGCGGCATCATGCCGCGCATGGACGGAACTGCGCTGCTGCGCGAGCTCTTCACCCCCGACGAGTACGAGGCCGTGCGCGGCCACGCCGACCATCTGGGCGTAACGGTCGCCGAGTACGTTCGCCGCACCGCCGCCGAGCGCGCGCTCGGCCGGCTGCAGCTGACCGAGGCCATGGAGAGCCGGGCACCGCACCTCGGAAACCTGGGGGCCCTCGGGAACCTCGGCAAGGCGTCGATACCGCAGGTCGACCGGGTGCGCTGCGCGGGCGGTACCTCCTCCCCCGCCCTGGACCGGTTCCTGGACACGCTCGCCCATCCCACAGACGGAAGTTGACGGGCCGTCACCCGGCGTGTTCCGGCTCCGCCGGGGCAACCGATGCCCATGACATCGGCGACGGCACAGATGAGCAAGACGGACCGGTCACGCCCGGGACGCTGGTGGCGGGTGCTTCTGCGGGTCGTGGTGGCGATCGTCGCCTTCCTCGCCCTCGTCGCGTTCTCCGCCGTCCTCGCCCGGCTCACGCTCACCCCGTCCCCGGCATCCGACCGGATCGCCGGGTCCAACCTGCGGCCCGGTGCCTCGCTGCGGCAGTACGCGGACCAGTACACGTTCGCGGCCGCGTGCAAGCAGATCGGCGGCAACCTCCTGCTCGGGGCGCCCTTCGGGCTGCTCCTGCCGGTGCTGGTGGCGCGGCGGATGCGCTGGCTGCGAGTCCTTGCGCTGACCGCGATCGTCATGGTCCTGGTCGAGCTGGCGCAGGGCGCGCTCGTGCAGGGCCGCGCGTTCGACGTGGACGACGTCATCCTCAACACGGCGGGCGCGCTCATCGCGTACGTCCTGGTCGGCCGGCGCATCGGGCACGGCTACCACGCGCTGGCGGAGCGGCCGGCGCACGACAGCAGTGACGACACGGACAGCAGGGACAGCAGGACCGAGGAGATCCCCGCTGGGGAGACCGAGAGGAAGTGATGGTCATGCGTGCGTTCCGGAGCGCCGAACGGCGCGCCGCACGCGTGGAGTACCTGATGCCACCGGGGACGGGCGCCGCCCGCTGGGCGCGGCGCCTGACCCGTTCGTTCCTGGCGGACCACGCCGACGGGACGGCCGCCGACGCCGAGCTCGTCGTGTCGGAACTCGTCACCAACGCGACCCGGGCCTCCGCGCGGCGCTGCCGCATGAGCCTGCGCATGGACGCGGGCGAGCTGGTCGTGGAGGTGCGCGACGAGAGTCCTGGCCTCCCCCGCCTCGAACCGGCCTCGGAGACGGCCGAGTCGGGCCGCGGCATCGCCCTGGTGCACGCGCTCGCCGAACGCTGGAGCGTGCGGCCGGACCGGCGCGGCGGCAAGACGGTGCGGGCGGTCCTCGCCCCGTCCTGACGCCGCGCCGGGCCTCGTACGGCCGCGTGCGGTTCAGTGGCCGCGCTTGATCCACTCGTCGAGGTGCGGGGACTCCGCGCCGATCGTCGTGGTGTCCCCGTGACCGGTGCGTACGACGGTCTCGGCGGGCAGGGTGAGCAGCCGGTCCCGGATCGAGTCGACGATCGTCGGGAAGTCGCTGAAGGTCCGGCCGGTCGCGCCCGGGCCGCCCTGGAACAGGGTGTCCCCGGTGAAGACGGTGGTCAGCTCGGGCGCGTACAGGCTGACCGCGCCGTGGCAGTGGCCCGGCGTGTGCAGCACGGTCAGCTCGACGCCCGCGACGGAAAGGCGCTGCCCGTCCGTGAGTTCGGCGTCGGGCGCCCGGTCCGGGTGCGTGCGCTTCCACAGCTCCGTGTCGGCGGGGTGCAGCAGGATCGGCGCACCCGTGCGCGCGGCGAGCGCCGGGGCGGCGTCGATGTGGTCGTCGTGGGCGTGCGTGCACACGATCGCGACGAGCCGCCGGTCGCCGACGGCCTCGGCGATGGCGTCGGCGTCGTGCGCCGCGTCGATGACGAGCACCTCGGCGTCGTCCCCGACGAGCCATACGTTGTTGTCGACGTCCCAGGTGCCTCCGTCGAGGGAGAAGGTGCCGGAGGTGACGAGGTGCTCGATCCGCGCGCCGCTGCCGTTGGCGGCCATCAGAACATCACCACCGAACGCAGCACGTCACCGTGGTGCATCCGCTCGAACGCCTTCTCCACGTCCTCGAGCGCGATGGTCTCGGTGACGAACGCGTCGAGGTCGAGCCGCCCCTGCAGGTACAGGTCGATGAGCATCGGGAAGTCGCGGGAGGGCAGGCAGTCGCCGTACCAGGACGACTTGAGCGCGCCGCCGCGGCCGAACACGTCGAGCAGCGGCAGCTCGATCTTCATCTCGGGGGTGGGGACCCCGACGAGGACGACCGTGCCCGCCAGGTCGCGGGCGTAGAACGCCTGCTCGTACGTCTCCGGGCGGCCGACCGCCTCGATGACGACGTCCGCGCCGAAGCCGCCGGTCAGCTGGCGCACGGCCTCGATGGCGTCCGTGGAGCGGGAGTTGACGGTGTGGGTGGCGCCGAGCGCGCGGGCCGTCTCCAGCTTCTTGTCGTCGATGTCGACGGCGATGATGGTGCCGGCGCCGGCGAGGCGGGCGCCGACCACCGACGCGTTGCCGACGCCGCCGCAGCCGATGACGGCGACCGAGTCGCCCCGGGTGACGTTGCCGGTGTTGATGGCGGCGCCGATCCCGGCCATCACGCCACAGCCGAGCAGTCCGGCCGCGGCGGGCGACGCGGCCGGGTCGACCTTGGTGCACTGGCCCGCGGCGACGAGCGTCTTCTCGGCGAACGCGCCGATGCCGAGCGCCGGGGTCAGCTCGGTGCCGTCGGAGAGGGTCATCCTCTGCTTCGCGTTGTGCGTGTCGAAGCAGTACTCGGGGCGGCCCCGGCGACAGGCCCGGCACTGGCCGCACACCGCGCGCCAGTTGAGGATCACGAAGTCACCGGGGGCGACCTCGCTGACCCCCTCCCCCACGGACTCCACGACACCGGCCGCCTCGTGCCCGAGCAGGAACGGGAAGTCGTCGTTGATCCCGCCGTCCCGGTAGTGCAGGTCGGTGTGGCAGACACCGCACGCCTGGATCTTCACGACGGCCTCGCCCGGGCCCGGGTCCGGCACCGTGATCGTCTCGATCGCCACGGGGGCGCCCTTGGACCGCGCGATCACGCCCTGCACCTGCTGTGCCATGACGGTCAGCCTTCTTTCTCTCGGCGGCATCTTGCGAAGCGGCATCTTGCGAAGCGGCATCTTCACGCTGCGTCTTCGCGTTGCGTCTTCACGCTGCTTCTGTGCACCCATCGTCGCTCATGCGGGGGATGCGGAACAGCACCGGTGCCCAGGTCGGAGGGTTCTACGCTGCACGGATGCCCGAACGAACGGTGGCGCAGGCCGCCCTCCTGCCCGTCGACGGCGTCCTCGCCGCCGTACTCGTCGCCCTGCTGCTGCTCGCCGCCGCGACCGCCGCGGTGTTCCGGCTCGCCCCGGACGCGTCCCGGCGACGGGCCCGCGACATCGCGGTCGCGGGCGTACGCGCGACGCTGCAGCTCGGCGCGGTCTCCCTGGTGATCGGCTGGGTCGTCCGCCACGGGGCCGCGCTGCTCGCCTTCGTCCTGCTCATGTTCTGCGTCGCCGCGTGGACGGCGGGCCGGCGCATCACCGCCGACCGGAGCTGGACATGGGCGGCGCTGCCGATCGCGGCGCCGGTCGCCCCGGTCGTCGGCGCGCTCATCGTCTCGGGGCTCCTCCCGGCGGACGGCATCGCGCTGATCCCCGTCACCGGCATCCTCATCGGCGGCGCGCTCACCGCGACCGTCCTCGCGGGCCGCCGCGCCCTGGACGAACTCACCGCACGCCACGGCGAGGTGGAGGCGTGCCTGGCCATCGGCCTCCTGCCGCACGACGCCCGCCTGGAGATAGCCCGCCCCGCCGCCTCCGACGCCCTCCTGCCCGGCCTCGACCAGACCCGTACGGTCGGCCTGGTCACCCTGCCCGGCGCGTTCGTCGGGATGCTTCTCGGCGGCGCGTCCCCGGTGATGGCGGGCGCGGTCCAGCTGTTCGTCCTCGTGGCGCTCATGGCCGTACAGACGGTCGCGGTGGCGACGACGGTGGAGCTGGTGGCACGGGGCCGCCTGCGCCGACCGTCCCGGTGAGCCGGCTCAGAGCGCGATGGTCAGCAGGGCGAAAGCGCCGATGAGGATCACCACGCGGACGTAGTGGAGGCGCTCCCACCGCCTCAGCTGCTGCTTCCAGTCCGCGGGCCGGTTCTCCGGGGTCCACGTCCTGTTCCGGTTGTTGATCGGGACGAGCAGCAGGACCGACATGACGACGCTGAGGAGCAGCAGCCCGCCCGCGGTGACGACGAGACCCGCGCCGTGGTGGTGCCACCCGGCGCCGGCCCAGATGCCGACGAGGACGAGCGAGCCGATGTACCAGAACGGCATCACGGTGCCGAGCATCCGGCCCCCGTGGGCGTGGCCGAGCTGGGCGCTGTCCTCGGGAAGGGCGTTGAGGACCGGGCCCATGACGAAGGCCACGGCGAACTCCACCCCCACCATCAGGCCGACGACCACGGTGGTGACGACCTCGAGCGAATCAAGCATGACAACCCTCTCCGGAGCTACGGAATCTAGCGTCGCTAGCTGCTGAAGCAACGCTAGACC
The DNA here is from genome assembly GCF_044332585.1 of Streptomyces sp. NPDC016845. Classification (NCBI taxonomy): domain Bacteria; kingdom Bacillati; phylum Actinomycetota; class Actinomycetes; order Kitasatosporales; family Streptomycetaceae; genus Streptomyces; species Streptomyces sp. NPDC016845. The sequence continues at coordinate 65,637 of NZ_JBIRPI010000006.1, forward strand.
TACTGCCGCTCGGTTGTCTAGCAGTGCTAGCATCCATCCATGTCGGTACAGGAACGCAAGGAACGCGAACGGGCGGAGCGCGAGCGCCTCATCGTGGCCACCGCCCGCGAACTCGCCGAGCAGCAGGGCTGGGACGCGGTCACCACCCGGCGGCTCGCCGAGCGGATCGAGTACAGCCAGCCCGTCCTCTACAGCCACTTCCGCGGCAAACGCGAGATCATCGGCGCCGTGGCGCTCCAGGGCGCGACCGAGATGGCCGTGGCGGTACGGGCCGCGACCGCCGCCGCGGACGGCCCCCGGGCCCGCGCGTACGCGCTCGCCCGCGCCTACCTCGACTTCGCCGAGAGCAACCCGGCGGTCTACGACGCCATCTTCCAGCTCGACGGCGGCCTCGCCTACGCCCAGGAAGAAACCCCGGGCCCCCTCAAGGACGCCTTCTCCGCCCTCCTCGAATGCCTCGGTGAGGTCGCCGGCAAGGGCATCGCCCCGGGCCTGTTCACCGAGGTGTTCTGGGCGTCCCTGCACGGAGTGGCGACCTTGACCCGGTCGGGCCGACTGCCGCCGCGGTACACGGAGCAACGACTGGAACTGCTGGTGGACCGGCTCGCCGTGGTCTGACCCGGTGTGCGGCCGGAGCCCGGTCGGGGCAGGCGTACGCTCCGGACCATGTCTGTTTACGACGCAGTGGAGATCGAGCGCCTCCAGGGCGGCCCCGCCGAGCTGGACCGGTACAAGGGCAAGGCCGTCCTGATCGTCAATGTCGCATCCAAGTGCGGCCTCACCCCGCAGTACGCGGGGCTTGAGCGGCTGCACGAGCAGTACGCGGAGCGCGGCTTCACCGTGCTCGGGGTGCCGTGCAACCAGTTCATGGGCCAGGAGCCCGGGAGCGCCGACGAGATCGCCGAGTTCTGCTCGGCCACGTACGGGGTGACGTTCCCGATGACGGAGAAGGTGGACGTCAACGGGGCGGAGCGGCACCCGCTGTACAAGAAGTTGGTCGAGGTGCCGGACGGCGAGGGCTACACCGGAGACGTCCGGTGGAACTTCGAGAAGGTCCTGGTCGATCGGGACGGCAACGCCGTGGCCCGCTTCTCGCCGCAGACCGAGCCCGACGCCCCCGAGCTGGTGGCGGCCGTCGAGGCGCACCTGCCGCGCTGAACCCCGCCGGGGGCGTGTGCGTGCCCGGCCGACGGGGGTCTCGTTAGCCGGTCATGCGCAAGCCGAACGTTCTGACCTTCGCCCTGGCGGTCGCCGCCGCGCTCACCGCGGTGGCGCCGCTGGCGTTCGCCGCCTCCCCGGTCACGGTCGCCCCTGCCGCGGGCGACCCGTTCGTCCACCCTCAGCCGGAGGGCATGCCAGGCGGCACGGCCTCCGGGCCGGTACCGGACGCCGGCCGCGCCGCCTGACGGCGGCGCCTATATCGCCCCGTACTCGTGCGCGGGCGCCCCGCGCCACTCGATGTCGGGAGAGTCGCCGAGCACGAGGTCCTCGGCGTTCTCCAGGCCCGCCCGGCGCAGGAACTCGATGACGTCCGCGTCCGAGTGCGCGAGCCCGAGGGGCACGTCCGCGACCGTCACACTGCGCCCGCCGCCCGGCGCCGGGCGCTGCACCGCCACCTTCATGACGCGCCCCCGCCCTGCCGCGCCCGCAGACGCAGCTCCGCTCTCTCGGCGGGGGTCAGCCGCTCCTCCGCCAGTTGACGGGAGAGATGCAGCAAGCGGCGCCGCAGGACGGTGCGGCCGGGCTGTTCGGCGAGGCGCCGATAGGTCTCGGTCCATTCCTGGCGTGTCTGTACGAGGTCGTCGGTGATCGTGTGCCGCATGGCTAGGATTAGATCGCATGTTCGAATTTACGTGCAACCGGCCGAGCCCTCACCGTTCGCGGCCCCGGCGTTCGTGGCCCCCGTCCGGTCCCCTCAGTCGCGCCGCCCGCCGAACTCCCACGGATGCACCTCGACGGCCGCGTACCGGCCGGCCGTGAGGACCGTCCGCGCCGTTGCCGGGTCCGCCGCCCTGACCAGGGCCGCCGTACCGAGCCAAGCCGTGTCGTCGTCGCTGTACAGGGGTCCGTAGGCGATCAGGTCGGCCGCGCGTGGGCCGGACGGCACGTCGAGGTCGGCCGCCGGACCGGCGCCGAGGCCGAGCACGAGGTAGCGGTCCTCGCCGGTCGGCCCGCCGGGGAAGTCCCACATGGTGCGGCCGAGCAGGTCGTGCCAGCGGCGCAGCAGCACGTCCCGGTAGGCACCGGCCTGATAGGTGGGCTCGTCGAACGCGAACGCGCGGGCCGTCGCCGGATCCGGCAGGTCGACGATGTGCACGCTGCCCGTCGGGGTCTCCCCGTCCTCGGCGAAGGTCGGACCGCGTGCGATCAACTCCCGCTCGAACCGGTCCATGTAGGACCAGTGCTCCTCCACCAGCTGCAGGCGCAGCTCGAGGGAGTCGGGGCGGTCACGGTGGTAGCAGAAGAACATCATGGGCACGCACTCTCCCTGGCCCGCCCGCACTTGCGCACGCGCTTTTCCGCGAGGCGCCGACCGCTCGGGACATGCCCTCGCGTCCGCACTCCGCGTCCATGACAATGAGCCGGTGACCGCGACGACACACCCCTCCGCAGGCGCCGCCCCCGACGTCCGGCTCGCGTCGGCGCGCGGGCGGTGGATCCTTTCGTGCGTGGTCCTTGCGTCCGGGATGGCGATGCTGGACGGGACGGTCGTGAACATCGCCCTGCCGACCATGGGGCGCGATCTCGGGGCGTCGCTGTCCGCGCTGCAATGGGTCGTCAACGCGTACATGCTGACGCTCTCCGCGCTGCTGCTGTGGGGCGGCGCGCTCGGTGACCGGCTGGGGCGGCGGCGCACGCTGATGCTGGGCGTGGCGTGGTTCGCGGGTGCGTCGGCGCTGTGCGGGTTCGCGCCGGACGAGGGCACGCTGATCGCGGCGCGCGCCTTGCAGGGGGTCGGGGCGGCGCTGCTCACGCCCGGGTCGCTCGCGCTGGTGCGGTCGGTGTTCCACCCCGACGACCAGGCGCGGGCCGTGGGCGCGTGGTCCGCGCTGACCGGTGTGGCGGGGGCGCTCGGGCCGTTCCTGGGCGGATGGCTGATCGACGGGCCCGGATGGCGGTGGATCTTCTACATCAATGTGCCGCTCGCCGCGCTCGTCCTGGTCATCGCGGTGCGGTACGTGCCCGAGAGCCGGGACGCCACCGCTGCCGACACCCCCTTCGACCAGGTCGGCGCCGTGCTCGCCGCGCTGAGCCTGGCCGGGGTGAGCTACGCGCTGATCTCGTCGTCCGGCGGCGCCTCCGCGCTCTCCACCGGCCTGCCCGCGCTCCTCGGTGTCGTCGCCGGTGCCGCGTTCGTGTACGTGGAGCGGCATCGGGCGGCGCCGATGCTCCCGCCGTCGCTGTTCGCCTCGCGGCTGTTCAGCGCGGCGAACGGGATGACGCTGTGCCTGTACGCGGGGATCGGCGGCATTCTGTTCCTGCTGCCGGTTCAGTTGCAGGTCACTGTCGGGTACGACGCGCTTCAGGCGGGGACCGCGACGCTTCCGGTGACCCTGCTGATGCTGCTGCTCTCCGCGCGCGCCGCCGACCTGGCCCACCGGATCGGGCCGACGCTGCCGCTCGTCGTCGGGCCCCTCGTCGCCGCGACCGGGGTGCTGCTGATGCTGCGGATAGGCCCGGACTCCTCGTACGTCGCCGATGTGCTGCCCGCGGTCGGCGTCCTGGGGCTCGGGATGAGCATGTTCGTGGCCCCGCTGACGGCGACCGTCCTGGCGTCGGTGGAACCGGCCCGTGCCGGGCTCGCGAGCGGGGTGAACAACACGGCGGCGCGGGTGGCGCAGCTCCTGGTCGTCGCCGGGCTGCCGCTGGTCGTGGGCCTGTCGGGCGAGGCGTACACGCGGCCCTCCGCCGTGAACGTCTCGTTCCACCGGGCGGCCTTCGGGTGCGCCCTGCTGTTCCTCCTCGCGGCCGTGGTGGCGGTCCTCTTCGTGCGCCCGCGCCATGTGCGGAGCCGGGCCGCCGAGGCGCCGCGGCCGCAGTGCCGGTCCCATTGCGGGGTCGGCGCACCGGCCCTGGAACCCGGCGACGAGCGCTGAGGCTACTGGTGCGTCCCGCGCCCGCCCGTTGCACCATGGCTGCATGCTCTTTGCCCGATTGGCCCAGGTGTCCCAGGAGGTCGCCGCCACCTCGGCGCGCTCGAAGAAGATCGAGCTGCTCGCCGAGCTGTTCCGGGACGCGGACCCGGACGACGTGCCGATCGTCATCCCCTACCTTGCCGGACGCCTCCCGCAGGGGCGGCTCGGGGTGGGCTGGCGGGTGCTCGGCGAGCGGGTGGAACCGGCGGCCGGGCCGCGCCTGAGCGTCCAGGACGTCGACGCGGCCCTGACCACCCTCGGCGATGTGAGCGGCGCCGGTTCGCAGACCGAACGCAAGCGCCTCGTCGGTGAGTTGATGGCCGCCGCCACGGAGGTCGAGCAGCGGTTCCTGTTCGGGCTCGTCACCGGCGAGGTGCGGCAGGGCGCTCTCGACGCCGTCGCGCTGGAGGGGCTGGCCCGGGCGACCGGCTCTGTGCCCGGGGACGTACGGCGTGCGGTGATGCTGGCGGGCGGGCTCCAGCCGGTCGCGAGGGCGCTGCTCGCCGGGGGCCCGGAGGCGCTCGCACAGTTCCGGCTCACCGTGGGCGGGCCCGTGCAGCCGATGCTGGCGCACTCGGCGGGGTCGGTCGGCGAGGGGCTCGACAAGCTGGGCGCGTGCGCCGTGGAGGAGAAGCTCGACGGCATCCGTATCCAGGTGCACCGGGACGGGAACGACATCCGGATCTTCACACGGACGCTCGACGAGATCACCGACCGGTTGCCGGAAGTCGTCGCGGCGGCGCGGGATTTGCGGGCCGAGCGGCTCATCCTCGACGGCGAGGTCATCGCCGTCGACGAGGCCGGGCGGCCGCGCGCGTTCCAGGACGTGGCCGGGCGGGTCGGCTCGCGGGTGGACGTGGAGCGCGCCGCACGGGCACTGCCCGTCTCGGCCGTCTTCTTCGACGTGCTCTACGCCGACGGGCGCGACCTGCTCGACCTGCCGTTCGCCCAGCGCCACGAGCACCTGGCGCGGGTGGTGCCGGAGCCGATGCGGGTGCGGCGGACCGTCGTCGAGGACGCGGCCGAGGCGGAGCAGCGGACGGCGGCGCAGGACTTCTTCGAGGAGACGCTGAACCGGGGGCACGAGGGGGTCGTGCTCAAAGGGCTCGAAGCGCCGTACAGCGCGGGGCGCCGTGGTGCGTCCTGGCTGAAGGTGAAGCCGGTGCACACGCTCGACCTCGTGGTGCTCGGCGCCGAGTGGGGCCACGGGCGGCGTACGGGCAAGCTGTCCAACCTGCACCTGGGCGCGCGGCGCGAGGACGGGTCGTTCGCGATGCTCGGCAAGACGTTCAAGGGGCTCACGGACGCGCTGCTCACCTGGCAGACCGAGCGCCTCGGTGAGCTGACGGTCGAGGACGACGGGATCGTCGTGAAGGTCCGGCCCGAGCTGGTCGTGGAGATCGCCTACGACGGGCTGCAGCGCTCGACGCGGTATCCGGCGGGCGTGACGCTGCGGTTCGCCCGCGTGCTGCGGTACCGGGAGGACAAGACGCCCGAGCAGGCCGACACGGTGGAGACGGTGCTGGCCGCACACCCGGCCGTGTCCGACCGGCGATCCCCCCGCCCCCTCCCCTGACCTTTTCTTTGCCAAAACATGAACCGTATAAGGTGACAGTCGCCGCGAAAGATGCAGCTGCCACCTAATACTCGCCGGGACCGCAGCCCGGACACGCACGGACAAGGGGAGAGACGTGCCCGCTTCACGCCTGAGCAGGACACCATTGCCGGGGATCGGCTTCCGCTACGACCTGACCACCCGAGAACAACGCCAGCTGTCGGTCGTCGCGCACCGGGACGGGGGCCGCACGCTCAGCGCGTACCAGGCGGACGACCCCGACGCCTGTGCCCTGTCACTGAAACTGACCTCGGGCGAGGCCGCGTACCTCATCGACGCGCTGATGCCCTCGCACCACAGCCCCAACCTGCTGCACACCACCGACCTGGGCCTGGTCGCCGAGCGCATCGAGCTCCCGGCGACCTCGCACTGGAACGGCCGGCTGCTCGGTGAGACGCACATGCGCACCGAGACGGGCACCTCGATCGTCGCCGTGCTGCGCCGGACCGAGGCGATCCCGTCGCCGACGCCGGACTTCCGGCTCGCGGGCGGCGACACGCTCATCGTGATCGGTACGCGCGAGGGCGTCGAGGCGGCCGCCGCGATCCTGGGGCGGGAGTGATCGGATGCATTCCGCTGTCTTCCTCATCGAGTTCGGTGCGATCATCCTGGCGCTCGGCCTCCTCGGCCGGCTCGCCGGGCGGCTGAGCTTCTCGCCCATCCCGCTCTACCTCCTCGCGGGCCTCGCGTTCGGCGAGGGCGGGCTGCTCCCGCTCGGCGCGAGCGAGGAGTTCGTCGCGATCGGCGCCGAGATAGGCGTGATCCTGCTGCTCCTCATGCTCGGCCTCGAGTACACGGCGAGCGATCTCGTCAGCAACCTCAAGACGCAGTACCCGGCGGGGCTCGTCGACATGACGTTCAACGCGCTGCCCGGCGCGGCCGCCGCGCTCCTCATGGGCTGGGGCCCGGTGGCGGCCGTCGTGCTCGCCGGTGTCACCTGGATCTCGTCGTCCGGCGTGATCGCCAAGGTGCTCGGCGACCTCGGCCGGCTCGGCAACCGCGAGACGCCGGTCATCCTGAGCATCCTGGTGCTCGAAGACCTGGCGATGGCGGTCTACCTGCCCATCATCACCGCGCTGCTCGCGGGGGTCGGCTGGGCGGCGGGCGGGCTCACGCTCGCCATCGCCCTCGGCGCGGCCGGGCTCGTCCTGTTCGTCGCCGTGCGCTACGGACGGCACATCTCCCGGTTCGTGTCGAGCGACGACCCGGAGAAGCTCCTCCTGGTCGTCCTCGGTCTGACCATCCTGGTCGCCGGGCTCGCCCAGCAGCTCCAGGTCTCCGCCGCCGTCGGCGCGTTCCTCGTCGGCATCGCGCTCTCCGGTGAGGTCGCCGATGGCGCGCACACCCTGCTGTCGCCGCTGCGGGACCTGTTCGCCGCCGTGTTCTTCGTCTTCTTCGGGCTGCACACCGACCCGGCGAGCATCCCGCCGGTGCTCCTCCCCGCGCTGCTCCTCGCGGTCGTCACGGCCTGCACGAAGATCTTCACCGGATGGTGGGCGGCGCGCCGCGCCGGGATCTCCGTGAAGGGACGCTGGCGGGCCGGCGGAGCGCTCGTCGCGCGCGGCGAGTTCTCCATCGTCATCGCGGGGCTCGCGGTGACCTCCGGCATCGAGCCCCGGCTCGGGCCGCTCGCCACCGCGTACGTGCTGATCCTGGTGATCGTGGGCCCGCTCACCGCCCGCTACACCGAGCCGCTGGCCCTGAAGCTGTTCGCCGGGCGCAAGGACAAGGCGGCCCCGGCGGCCCCGGTCCCGGCGCCGCGCGCGGCGGAGGAGTCCGCGTCCGTGGACGAGCGGCTCGGCTGAGCCGCTGCCGTACCGGACGGCGACCGGGGGAGAACGGCTCCGTTCTCCCCCGGTCGCCGTCCGTGAGCAGGGCGCTTAGCGTGGTGGACGGGGTTGATCAGAGGTGCACCCGGATGTCTGGAGGCCACCATGGATCGCTCGTCCGAGCCCACCGGGGCGTCGGCGGGATCGTCTGAGCCCGGCATAGGCTCCACGCCCGGTGACGGCGCGACGCCGTACGCGGGCGGCGGCGCTCACGAACACCGGTGGCTGATCCTCGCCGTCATCGGTATCGCGCAATTGATGGTCGTCCTCGACGCGACGATCGTGAACATCGCACTGCCCTCCGCCCAGCAGGACCTCGGCTTCAGCGACGGCAACCGGCAGTGGATCGTCACCGCCTACGCGCTCGCGTTCGGCTCCCTGCTGCTGCTCGGCGGGCGCATCGCCGACCTCGTGGGCCGCAAAACCGTCTTCATCGCGGGCCTGATCGGCTTCGCGGTGGCCTCGGCGCTCGGCGGCGCGGCTCCCAGCTTCGGGGTGCTCGTGTTCGCCCGCGCCCTGCAAGGCCTGTTCGGCGCGCTGCTCGCACCGGCCGCGCTCTCCCTGCTGACCACGACGTTCACGGACCCGCGCGAGCGCGCGAAGGCGTTCGGCATCTACGGCGCCATCGCGGGCGCGGGCGGCGCCGTCGGTCTGCTGCTCGGCGGCATCCTCACCGAGTACCTGGACTGGCGCTGGTGCCTGTACGTGAACCTGCTGTTCGCGGTGGTCGCCATCGTCGGCGGCATGCGTCTGCTGCACGGCGGCCGCCCCAAGGACCGGCCCGAACTGGACGTGCCCGGCACGGCCCTCGTCACGGTCGGCCTGTTCTGCATCGTCTACGGGTTCTCCAACGCCGAGTCGCACCACTGGAGCTCGTTCCTGACCTGGGGCTTCCTGGTCATCGGCGTACTGCTGCTCACCGCGTTCACCTGGTGGGAGATGCGGGCGCCGCATCCGCTCCTTCCGCTGCGCGTGGTCCTGGACCGGGACCGCGGGGCGTCGTACCTGGCGATGTTCCTGTCGGGCGCGGGCATGTTCGGCGTGTTCCTGTTCCTCACGTACTACCTGCAGCAGATCCTCGCGTACTCGCCGGTCATCACCGGTGTGGCGTTCCTGCCGATGGTGGCGTGCATGGTGTTCTCGTCCGTCGTCACGACGAACTACCTGGTGCCCATGCTGGGCCCGAAACCGATCGTGCCGCTCGGCATGGCCCTGACCGCCGGCGGCATGGCATGGCTGACCGCGCTCGACCTGCACAGCACCTACGCGGCGCATGTGCTGCCGCCGCTGCTCCTCGCCGGTATCGGCCTCGGCCTGATCTTCGCCACGGCGATGAACCTCGCGACGGCCGGGGTCGAGACGCACGACGCGGGTGTCGCCTCCGCGATGGTCAACACCAGCCAGCAGGTCGGCGGCTCGATCGGCACGGCGCTGCTCAACTCGCTCGCCACCAGCGCCGCGACCAACTACCTCAAGGGCAAGCAGCCCTCGCCCCTGACCCAGGCGGAGGCGTCGATGGAGAGCTACTCGACCGCGTTCTGGTGGTCGGCGCTCTTCTTCGCCATCGGCTTCGTGGTGACGCTCGTGCTGTACCGGCCCGGCGTCCCGAAGTCGGCCGCGACCGACGGCGCCGTGCACATGTGACCCCGCCGTGCACGGGCGACCCCGCCGCGCCCCTGTGACACCACAGCGCCCCGTTGCTCCGGTTCGGCTCCGTCATTCAGCGGGCATACCCCCTCTGCAAAGTCCGCCCGTCCGGCCGCGCGCCGGGCGGGCGGCACTTCCTGCGGCGGGGCAGACGGACCAGGGCAAGACCAAGGGGGAAACAGCCATGCGCGGCGTGCCGTACGAGGCGTACCAAGTGGACAGCGAACAGCTCGCGACGGCCTTCGTCGAAGTGGCGGACGCCGCTGTACGAGGCGGTCCGCAAGCCCTGATCGCCCTGGTCGGAAGCTGTATCTCACTGCTCGACGTGCCCGCGGCCACGGCCGTGCTCAAACCGCCGACGGGCCGGGTCGAGCTGGCCGCGTCCGACAACCGGGGCCTGCGTCTGGAGCGCGCCTCACTGTCGTGGGGCGAGGGCCCCGGAGCGGACTGCCGGGCCTCGGCGCAGCCCATCCGGGGCGTGCCACTGGCACATCCCTACGCGCGGGCCAACTGGCCGTCGTACACGGCGATGGCGCGCTCGCTCGGCTTCGCGTGCGTGGTGGCGGTACCGCTGCGCGCCCCGGACCGGACGGTCGGCTCGCTCAGCCTGCTCTCGGAGAGCTCGGGCCCGCCCGGCGCGCTGCAACTGCGCCTCGGGCAGCATCTGGCGGACGCGACGGCCCTCGGCATGCTGCCCCGCGTCTGAACCCCTCACGGCCTGGGGGCTCACGACCCGGAGGTGGTGACCCAGCCGGCCGGACGGGGCGGCGCGCGGAGGAGCTCGGCTCGCTGACCGGCCGGGAGCGGGACGTGCTGACCCTGATGGCCGAGGGCCGCTCGAACGCGTCGACCGCCCAGTCCCCGCACGTCTCCGCGGGCACCGTCGAGAAGCATGGGGCGGCGGTCTTCGGCAAGCTCGGACTGCCCGCGTCGGAGGATTGCAACCGCCGGGTACTCGCGGTCATCCGCTCTTTGCGCAGAGACTGGCCCATGGCCGACGGGAGGACCACGACTCATGGCTGACGGGACGAAGCGCACCAGACGCAGCGCGGGCCTGCTCCTCTTCCGCCGCACCCCCGCCGGGCCCGAGGTGCTGCTCGGGCACATGGGCGGCCCCTTCTGGGCGCGCAAGCACGCGGGCGCGTGGAGCGTGCCGAAGGGCGAGTACGAGCCGGACGAGGCGCCCTGGGACGCGGCGCGGCGCGAGTTCCAGGAGGAGCTGGGGCTGCCCGCGCCGGACGGGACGCCGCTGCCGCTCGGCGAGACGGTCCAGTCGAGCGGGAAGCGCGTCACCGTGTGGGCGGTGGAGGGCGACCTCGACCCGGCGGAGATGGTGCCGGGCACGTTCACGATGGAGTGGCCGCGCGGCTCGGGCCGGACGGCCGAGTTCCCGGAGCTGGACCGGGTGGCGTGGTTCGGCCTGGACGCGGCGCGGGAGGTCGTCGTGAAGGCACAGGCGGTGTTCATGGACCGGCTCGCCGAGCACGTCTGACAGCGAGGGGGCCGGGTACGCGGGGGACTCCGCGTTGCGCGCCCGCGCACCGCGCGGGAAGGTCGAAGAAACCCGCTCAGGAGGTCGCCCCATGCCCATCGCGACGGTCAACCCCGCGAACGGCGAGACGCTGAAGACGTACGACGCCCTCTCCTCCGAGGACATCGAGCAGAAGCTGGCCCTGGCGGCCCGGACGTTCGACTCGTACCGCACCGTGACGTTCTTCGACCGGGCGAGGATGCTCCAGCAGGCCGCCGACCTGCTGGACGCGGACACCCCGGACATCGCGCGCGTCATGACGACGGAGATGGGCAAGCCGGTCGCGGCGGCCCGCGCCGAGGCGGCGAAGTGCGCGAAGGCGATGCGCTGGTACGCGGAGAACGCCCAGCACCTGCTGGCCGAGGAGCACCCCGCCGAGTCCGACGTACGGGACTCGGGCGCGTCCCGCGCGGTCGTGCGCTACCGGCCGCTCGGCGTCGTGCTCGCGGTGATGCCGTGGAACTTCCCGCTGTGGCAGGTCGTACGGTTCGCGGCGCCCGCCCTGATGGCCGGGAACGTGGGCCTCCTGAAGCATGCGTCGAACGTCCCGCAGACCGCCCTCTACCTGGAGGACCTGTTCCGCAGGGCCGGGTTCCCCGAGGGCTGTTTCCAGACGCTCCTGGTCGGGTCCGGGGAGATCGAGGGCATCCTGCGCGACGAGCGCGTGGCGGCCGCGACCCTGACGGGCAGCGAGCCCGCGGGCCGCTCCGTCGCCTCGATCGCCGGTGACGAGGTGAAGAAGACGGTCCTTGAGCTGGGCGGCAGCGACCCGTACCTGGTCATGCCGTCGGCGGACATCGCCAAGGCGGCGAAGACGGCGGTGACGGCCCGGGTGCAGAACAACGGCCAGTCGTGCATCGCGGCGAAGCGGTTCATCGTGCACGAGGACGTCTTCGAGGAGTTCCGTGACGCGTTTGTGGCGGGCATGCGGGAGCTGACCGTGGGCGATCCGCTCGACGAGTCGACGGACGTCGGCCCGCTCTCCAGCGAGCAGGGCCGCGAGGATCTGGAGGAACTGGTCGACGAGGCCGTCGAGTCCGGCGCGACCGTGCTGTGCGGCGGGCAGCGGCCGAAGGAGCTCGCGGACCGCGGCTGGTTCTACGAGCCGACGGTGCTGACGGACATCACGCCCGAGATGCGGATCCACCGCGAGGAGACGTTCGGCCCGGTCGCCACCCTGTACCGGGTCGCGGACCTGGACGAGGCGATCGCGGTCGCCAACGACACCCCGTTCGGCCTCAGCTCCAACCTGTGGACCGGCGACGAGGACGAGATCGAGCGGTTCGCCCGCGACAGCCAGGCGGGCGGTGTCTTCGTGAACGGCATGACGGCCTCGCACCCGGCGCTGCCGTTCGGCGGCGCGAAGCGGTCCGGGTACGGGCGTGAGCTGGCGGACCACGGGATCAAGGAGTTCTGCAACATCACGACGGTGTGGGTCGCGGCTTGAGCCACAAGAGGGAACTGAAACATTTCGATCGAAACGCTCAACTTGGTCGATCCTCTTGAGCGTTTGAAACTCTGGATGCTAGAAACCGCTTACTCCCAGCGGTCACTCCAGCATCCGGAGCCTTTCATGACGTCGCAGACACCCTCTTCGCCCTTCCCCCACTGGTCCCGGCGCGGTTTCCTCGGCACGGCCGCGGTCGCCGGGGCCGTGCTCGCCGTCGGACTTCCCCGGCAGCAGGCGGTGGCCGCCGCCGACGACGAAGGCGACGAGTTCGCCGCCCTGCGGGCGAAGTGGCGGGCGCTGTACCTCGGCGAAGGGTTCAGCCCGACCGCCGAGCCGTTCAGGTCGAAGCTCGCCACGCTCGGCACGCAGGCCAAGGCGTGGCGCGACGCGATGGCCCCGGCGGACGGTTCACTGTGGCCGGACGCGGTGTTCGGCGACCCGGACCCCGACACGGACACCGAGTCGTACGGCTACTCGGAGAAGATCCAGACCAGCTACGAGCGCGTACGGCTGATGGCGGAGGCGTTCTGCCGGCCCGGCACGGGCCTGACCGGCGACGAGAGCCTGAAGACCGCCGTCCTCACCGCCATGGACCACCTGAGCGCACAGGTCTACAACAAGTCCGCGGCACAGTACGGCAATTGGTACAACTTCCAGATCGGCGCCCCGCAGCGGCTCCTCGACATCGCGATCCTGATGTACGAGCACCTGAGCGCGGCGCGGCTGACGGCGGCGGTCGAGGCGATCGACCACTTCGTCCCGGACTCGCTCGTCGCGAAGTACACCGGCACGAGCACCGGCGCCAACCGCATCGACCTGTGCCGCGTCCTCGCGCTGCGCGGCATCCTCGACGGCACGGCGGCCAAGGTCGCGCTCGCGCGGGACGCCGTCTCGCCGGTCTTCCCGTACGTCACCTCGGGCGACGGCCTGTACGCCGACGGCTCGCTGATCCAGCACACGTACGTGCCGTACACCGGCTCCTACGGCGCCGTCCTCATCGACGGCCTGAGCAAGCTGTTCGCCCTGCTCGGCGGCTCCACATGGGCGATCACCGACAGCGGGCGGCAGATCTTCCTGGACTCGGTGGAAAGCGCGTACGCGCCGTTCCTGCACGACGGGCTGATGATCGACAACGTGTCCGGGCGGGCCATCAGCCGCGGGCTCGTCGCCACCGACACGCTCAAGATCCAGCAGGACGACCACGCGCGCGGGCACGCGATCATCGCCTCGATCCTGCTGCTCGGGCAGGGCGCGAGCGCCGACGAGAACGCGCGCTGGCAGGCGCTCGCCAAGGGCTGGTACACGCGTGACCGCTACAGCGACGTGACGACGGGCCGCACGCTCGGGGTCGCCGCCCTCTCCCGCGTGACGTCCCTCCTCGGCGACCCCGCGGTGAAGCCCGCCGCCGAACCGGCCGGCCACCACGTGTTCCCGTCGATGGCGCGGGCGACGCACCGCAGCGCGGGGTTCACGGCGTCCGTCTCGATGTCCTCGAAGGCGATCACGTTCTACGAGACCGGCAACGGCGAGAACGTCCGGGGCTGGCACACCGGTTCGGGGATGCTCTGTTGGTGGGCCGGGGGTTCCGGAACCGCGGGCGGTGGCCAGTACAGCGACGGCTACTGGCCGACCGTGGACCCGTACCGGCTGCCCGGCACCACGGTCTCGCGCAAGCCGCTCGCGGACGCCGAGGGCGGCGCGTGGGGCGCGGCACGGCCCGACACGACGTGGGTGGGCGGTGCGACGGACGGCACGTACGCGGCGCTCGCCCAGGACGTGCGCGGCCTGTCGTCGACGCTCCGGGCGAAGAAGTCGTGGTTCTTCCTCGACGACGCGGTGGTGTGCCTGGGCGCGGGCATCACGAGCGCCGACGGGGCGGGCGTGGAGAGCGTCCTCGACACCCGGAACCTGGGGGCGGCGGGCACGGCACGGCTGACGGTCGACGGCCGCGCGCAACCGCCGCGCCACCCCTGGAACGCCACGTTCCCACGCGCGCGTTGGGCGCACGTGGCGGGCCACGGCGGTTACGTCTTCCCCGGCGGTACGTCGCTGACGGCGCTCCGCGAGGAACGCACGGGCACCTGGAAGTCCATCAACGGCGGCGGCTCGGCCGACCCCGTGACGCGCCGCTACGTGTCCCTGCTCGCGGACCACGGCACCGACCCCGCGGACGCCTCCTACGCCTACCTGCTGATGCCGGGCGCGTCCGAACCGCGCACGGCGGCGCGGGCCCTCGACCGGAACTGGCTGCACATCGACGCCAACTCCGGCGCGTGCCAGGGCGTCCGCGTCCCGTCCCTCGGCTTCACCGGCGCGACGTTCTGGGAGCCCGGAACGGTCGGCCTCGTCACCGTCGACGCCCCGCTGATCGTGCAGATCCGCGAGAAGCGGGACGGCACGGCGACGGTCACGGTGGCCGATCCGAACCGGTCGGTGAAGGGCGCCACGCTGGTCTGGCGGCGCCCGGTGAGGTCGGTGACGTCGAAGCCGGGCCCGGTGACAGAGGCGACGACGACCGGCCGGGAACTGCGCCTCACCTTCGCGGACCTGAGCGCGACGGGCGGGGTCTCGCAGAAGGTCACCGTACGGCTGCGGTGAGCGGTTCACGGGGCGGCGGCGCAGGACGCCCGGACGTGCAACCGCGGCAGGACGTCGATGTGCTGACCCGGCTCGTCGGCGCCCTGCGGCGCGGTGAGGCGGGACAGGAGGAGTTCGGCCGCGCGGCGGCCCACGGTCCGTTTGGCCGGGGCCACCGCCGTGAGCGGCAGATCGGCGAGCGCGGCGATCTCGTCGTCGTACGTGATCACGGAGAGGTCCTCGGGCACGCGTACGCCGTGGGCCCGCAGCCGGGGTACGAGGACGATCGCGTCGGCGTCGCTGTGCAGGATCGCGGCGGTCACCCCGTGCTCCTCGACCGCCTCGCGCAGGAAACCGAAGGTGCGGTCGAACCGCTCGGCCTCCGACGTGGCGGCGGGCCTCCGGGACGGTGACGGCTCCGGGACGCTGCTCAGCCCCAGCGCCGCCACCGCCGCCTCGTAGCCCCGCTGCAACTGGGCGCTGGTGGGCGACTCCTGGGCGGCCAGGGCCAGCGTGCGGTGGCCGAGCGAGGCGAGGTGGCGGACGGCCTCGGCGGCGCCGTGGGCGTGGTCGGAGCGGACCCGGTCAAGGGCGGCGGCAGGGTGGCCGTGCGGGGCGGAACGTTCGACGAGGACCGTCGGCACGGGCCGCTCGGTGATCCGCAGCCCCTCCCCCGGGCCCGGCACACCACGCTCCCAACTGGGGGTCAGGAGCAGCCCGTTCACCCCCGCGCCGAGCAGCCGCTCGACCTGGGCGGAGTCTTCGCCGGGCAGGTATCGCGACAGAGCTACGACGAGGCGGGCGCCGCGCTCCTCGACGGCCTCCCGGGCGCCGCGTACGACTTCGGCGTAGTAGTACTCGGTGGTCGGGACCACCATGCCGACGACGACGCCGACGGCCGATCGGGCTGTCGTCTGCGTTTGCGCCTGCGCCTGCGTCTGCGTCTGCGTCTGCGTCTGCGTCTGCGTCTGCGTCTGCGTCTGCGTCTGCGTCTGCGTCTGCGTCTGCGGGAGTTCGCGGCCGTCCGTCTCGTCCTCCCCCGACCACACCACCGCGCCGTGCAGCCGCTGGAGCCGGCCCTGCGCGGCGAGCGTCTCTACGTCGCGGCGCAGGGTGACCGGCGAGACGTCCAGCTCACGGGCGAGGTCGGCGACGCGCAAGGTGCCGCGTTCCCGCAGCAGTTCGAGCACGCGCGCGTGGCGCCGATCGACGTGCAGCCGCATGACTCCGGCCCTCCCCGCTGGTCCCTGCCCCGGCCCGCCCGCTGTCCCGCCCGGACGGCCACATCATCGTATCGATCGGATGCGCTCGGAACGATCCGTCGGATCCCCTCGGAACGATCCGTCGGGCGGGGGTGGGGCAGAAAGGGAGCGGGGCGTGCGGATCATGAAGACATCCACCGGGTCCTGCGACTCCACGACGAAGCCGTGCCGTTCGTACAGGCGCCGGGCCGGGCTGCCCGTGAGCACGTTGAGCCGGACGGCCCGGTCGTCCGCGTCGGCCCGGTCCAGGAGCCCGCGCAGCACGGCCGAGCCGAGTCCGCGCCCCTGCAGCCCGGGCGCGAGGTAGAAGTGCTCGAGGAGCAGCCGGTCCCCGTCGGACCGCAGCGTGACGCACCCGGCGAACGCGCCGTCCGCCTCGACCACGGACGTGGGCCCCGGGACGAACGAGTCCCTGAACCGCTGCCGCACCCGGTGCGGGTCGTACCGGCCGAGCCGTTGGAGATCGGGGCGCATGACGACCGCGCGCAGTTCGACGATGGCCTCTATGTCGTCCGGCCGGGCCGGTCGCAACGACCAGGCAGGAAGGCTCGTACTGTTGTTCACCGCCGCAGTATCGCAACGGGGCGGGGCACTCGGGGGCGCGCGGAGGTTCCCGAGCCCGGGGCCCGGAAGCGGCGGAAGCGGCGGAAGCGGCGGGCTCAGGGCAGCAGTGACTCGACGTCGCTGGGCAGCAGCCCGCTGGGCAGTTCGCTGGGCAGTTCGCTGGGCAACTCGGACGGCAGCGCCGACGGCAACTCGCTGGGAAGCTCACTGGGCAGCTCGCTCGGCAACTCGCTCGGCAACTCGCTCGGGACGCTCAGCGAGGGCGAGGGCCGGTTCGTCCGTTCGTCGTCGCCGGGGGACTTGTCGTCGCCGTCGTCCGAGGAGCGCGTCACCAGAATCACGACGACGGCGACGACCACGGCGAGGGCGACCAGCACAGCGATCACGAGATACGGGCGCCGTCCCGGCCCGCGCGAACCCCCGGGCGGTCCCCCGGGCGGTCCTCCAGGCGGTTCTTCTGGCGGCGGTCCTCCGAACGACCCTCCGGGCGGCGGTCCGAACCCGCCGCCGTCCGGGGGCGGTTGATCACTGGGTGGCCAGGGCGGCTGCTGCGGTGGCGGCGGGGGCATGGACATACGTTCAGAATCCCGGCCGTGGCGCCGACGCGCGACCCTTTGGCGACAATGCACGCCTTACAGGGGAGAGCCGACCCGCTGACGTAGGGCACGCGTGCGCACGTGCGCGCCCTGATGGCGGGAGAACAAGACGAGAGCAAGGCGAGAGCAGGGCGTGAACAAGGCGGCTCCCCCGGGGCGACACACGCCCCGGGGGAGCCGCCGCCGTTCACGTACCGGCTCAGCCGCGCGCGGCCAGCAGGTGGTCCATCGCCAGCTGGTCCAGGCGCTCGAACGCCATGCCGCGCTCGGCCGCCGCGTCGACGTCGAACTCCTCGAACGCCGACTTGTCCGCGCGCAGGCCGGCAAGGCCGTCCGCCGCGGTCGGCTGCGCCAGCTCGTCCAGGCGCGACGCGCGCAGCGCCTCCTGGACCTCCGGGTCTGCGCGGAAGGCGGCCGCGCGCTCCTTGAGGATCAGGTAGTTGCGCATGCAGCCCGCGGCCGACGCCCAGACGCCCTCGAAGTCCTCGGTCCGCGGCGGCTTGAAGTCGAAGTGGCGGGGGCCCTCGTACCCGGCGGTCTCCAGGAGGTCGACGAGCCAGAACGCGGAGCGCAGGTCGCCCGCGCCGAACCGCAGGTCCTGGTCGTACTTGATGCCGGACTGGCCGTTGAGGTCGATGTGGAAGAGCTTGCCGGCCCAGATCGCCTGGGCGATGCCGTGCGGGAAGTTGAGCCCGGCCATCTGCTCGTGGCCGACCTCGGGGTTGACGCCGTACATCTCCGGGCGCTCCAGGCGCTCGATGAAGGCGAGGGCGTGGCCGACGGTGGGCAGGAGGATGTCGCCGCGCGGCTCGTTCGGCTTGGGCTCGATGGCGAACTTGAGGTCGTAGCCCTGCTCGATGACGTACTCGCCGAGGAGGTCGAAGGCCTCCTTCATCCGGTCGAGGGCGGCGCGCACGTCCTTGGCGCCACCGGACTCGGCACCCTCGCGGCCGCCCCAGGCGACGTACGTCTTCGCGCCGAGCTCGGCGGCGAGGTCCATGTTGCGCATGGTCTTGCGGATCGCGTAGCGGCGTACGTCGCGGTCGTTGGCGGTGAAGCCGCCGTCCTTGAAGACGGGGTGCGTGAACAGGTTCGTCGTGGCCATCGGGACGACCATGCCCGCGGCGTCGAGCGCCTGCCGGAAGCGCTTGATGTGGCCCTCGCGCTCGGTGTCGGAGGAGCCGAAGGGGATCAGGTCGTCGTCGTGGAACGTGACGCCGTGCGCGCCCAGCTCGGACAGCCGCTTGACCGACTCGACGGGGTCGAGCGCGGGCCGGGTGGCGTCACCGAACGGGTCGCGGCCCTGCCAGCCGACCGTCCACAGGCCGAAGGTGAACTTGTCGTCGGGGGTGGGCTGGTACGTCATCTTGCGGCTCCCTCGCCGTTCGTGGACATGGCACGGCCGACAACACGATGCCGCGCATCGCGAAGTCCTGCCGCCCGCCTATTTCGTCATGGCGCTTTACAAATTAGTATGCGGGCACGCCGCTGGGAAGAGCCACCCTCGGTACCGCCCGAAATCAGGAGAGCCGCATGTCAGCTGCCGAGGGCCCCCTCGGGCCGTACGTCGTAGGGGTGGACAGCTCCACGCAGTCCACGAAGGCCCTGGTCGTGGATGTCGCCACGGGCGAGGTCGTGGCCAGTGGGCAGGCCCCGCACACGGTCACCTCGGGCGCGGGGCGCGAGAGCGACCCCGAGGAGTGGTACACCGCGCTGCGCACGGCGCTCGCCCAATGCGGTGACGCGGCGCGCCAGGCGTCGGCCGTCTCGGTCGGCGGGCAGCAGCACGGCCTGGTGACGCTCGACGCGCAGGGGCGCCCGGTACGTCCCGCTCTGCTCTGGAACGACGTGCGCTCCGCGCCGCAGGCCCGGCGCCTCGTCGAGGAGCTGGGCGGGCCGAAGGCGTGGGCGGACCGGTTCGGCAGCGTGCCCGGCGCGTCCTTCACCGTGTCGAAGTGGGCATGGCTGGCCGAGCACGAGCCGGAGGCCGTCCGCGCGACGGCGGCGGTGCGTCTCCCCCACGACTACCTGACCGGACGGCTCACGGGCGACGGCACGACGGACCGCGGTGACGCATCCGGTACGGGATGGTGGGCGTCGGCGACCGAGACGTACGACGAGGAGATCCTCGGGCGGGTGGGACTCGACCCCGCGCTCCTGCCGAGGGTCGTCGGGCCGGGCGAGGTGGCGGGCACGGTCCACGACACCGAGCTCCCCTTCTCGAAGGGCACGCTGGTCGCGGCCGGTACCGGCGACAACGCCGCCGCCGCGCTCGGCCTCGGCCTGCTCCCCGGCACGCCCGTCCTGAGCCTCGGCACGTCGGGGACGGTGTACGCGGTGTCGCGCCGCAGGCCCACGGACCCGACCGGCACCGTCGCCGGTTTCGCCGCCGCCCACGGGGACTGGCTGCCGCTCGCCTGCACCCTGAACTGCACGCTCGCCGTGGACCGGATCGCCGCGCTGCTCGGCCTGGACCGGGAGGCCGTGGAAGGCGGCGGCGCGGCGACGATCCTCCCCTACCTGGACGGCGAGCGGACGCCCGATCTCCCGCACGCCTCCGGCCTGTTGACCGGTCTGCGCCACGACACGACCGGCGGACAGCTGCTCCAGGCGGCGTACGACGGTGCCGTGCACGCCCTGCTCGGCGCCCTCGACCGCGTCCTGGACGACGACGCCGACCGCTCCACGCCCCTCCTGCTGATCGGCGGCGGCGCGCGCGGCACTGCCTGGCAGCAGACGGTCCGCCGCCTCTCCGGCCGCCCCGTCCAGGTCCCCGAGGCCCGCGAACTGGTCGCCCTCGGTGCCGCCGCACAGGCCGCCGGCGTCCTGACCGGCGAGAACCCGGCGGCGGTCGCTCGCCGCTGGGGTACGGCGCGGGGTCCTGTGCTCGACCCTGTCGAGCGGGACGAGGCGGCGTTGGAGCGGATCTCGGGGGTGTTGCGAGGGGCGGCGGGGCTGCTGGAAGGGCCCTGAGGCGGCTGATCGCGCGCGACCGGGCGCCGACCTGCACGCGGCGCCACCCGTCCACCGCGACCGGGCTCCGACCTGCACGCGGCGCCACCCGCCCACCGCGACCGGGCGCCGACCTGCACACGGCGCCACCCGTCCACCGTGACCGGGCGCCGACCTGCACGCGGCGCCACCCGCCCACCCTGGGAGCATGACCGCATGACCGCACCATTGCACCGCCCCCGGGCGGGGACACCCGACAACCAGCAGGGCATGCGCCGCCGCAATCTGTCCCGCGTGCTGCACGCCGTCGCCGCCGAGGGGCCGTTGTCGCGGGCCGCGGTGGCGGGGCGGATCGGGTTGACCCGGGCCGCCGTCTCCACCCTGGTCGACGAGCTGATCCGGGCCGGCCTGCTCGAGGAGCTGGGTCCGCAGCGGCCCGGCGGGGTGGGCCGGCCCGGATCAGCGCTCGCGGTCAGCGGCGAGGGCCCTGCCGGGCTCGGCGCCGAGGTGGGCGTCGATCACCTCGCGGTCTGCGCGGTGGATCTGCGCGGCGAGGTACGGGCCCGTGCCGAGCTGCGGGTCGACAACCGGGGGCGCGCGCCCGGCCCCGTACTCGACGACCTCGCCGAGCTGCTGCGGGAGGTGACCGACCGGGCCGAGGCCGAGGGGCTGCGCCCGGCGGGCCTCTCCGTCGCGGTGCCGGGCCTGGTGGCGCGCGGCACGCACACCGTCGTGCGCGCCCCCAACCTGGACTGGCACGACACGGACGTGGCCGCGCTGCTGCCGTGCGAGGTGCCGCTGCGCGTCGACAACGAGGCGAACTTCGGCGCGCTCGCCGAGCTCTGGCTCGCCGCCGAGTCCCCGGCGGACTTCCTGCACGTCTCGGCGGAGATCGGTATCGGCGCCGCTCTTGTGGTGGACGGTCGGCTTCTGCGCGGAACCAGGGGGTTCGCGGGCGAGTTGGGCCACGTCCCCGTACGTCCCGACGGTCCGGCCTGCCCGTGCGGCGGGCGCGGCTGCCTCGAGCAGTACGCGGGTGAGGAGGCGGTCCTGCGCGCGGCGGGCGTCGAACCGGGCGCGGGCCGGGTCTCGCTGCTCGCGGAACGGGCCGAGTCCGGCGACGCGGCCACCCGGCGCGCGCTGCGTGACGCGGGCACCGCGCTGGGCATCGCCCTGACCGGCGCGGTCAATCTGCTCGACCCGCGCGCGGTGGTGCTCGGCGGCGCCCTGTCCCGCCTGGCACCGTGGCTCCTCCCGTCCCTGGAGGCCGAGTTGACGGGCCGCACGGCAACCCCGGCCGACGGCGTCGCCGTCTCCCGCTTCGGCTCGGACGGCCCGCTGCTCGGCGCGGCGCACTCGGTGGTGCGGGCGGTGCTCGACGACCCGATGGGTGTGGTGCAGGCGGCGTAGCCGACGGTTCGGCCCTCGGATCCACCGACGGGTCGGTCGCCGGGACGGCGCCCGCAAGGCGCTCAACGGCGCGCACCGGGTGCACTCGCCGAGGTCCCCACCGGTCGGCCGTCGACGTCACCGGCGGGCCACTCACCCGGACACGGACGGCCTCGCCGCCACTGGTTCGAACACTGCTTCGGTAACTGGTTCGGTCACTGCTTCGGTAACTGGTTCGGTAACTGGTTCAATCACTGGTTCGGACCTCTGACGTGCGGTTGTTCACAACTCGCGGGTTATCCACAGATGCCCATCACCCCCTTCCACCCCAACCTGCGGGCTGCGTAACGTACTTCACGCGAGACGCCGGATCTCCGTCCGACCGACCGGGTGGCGGCGTGCGCGCGGGAAGGGGGGTCCCATGAGCGACCCGCGCATGCTCACCGTCCGGCCCGAACCCGGCACCTACGCCTGGACCTTCGGCGGCGCCCCGCCCATCGCCCGGATCGCGCCGGGCACGGTCCTGGACCTGTACACGGAGGACTGTTTCGCGGGCCGCGTCCGCTCGGAGAAGGACCTCGTCTCGCAGGTATGCGAGTTCCCGTACCTGAACCCGCAGACGGGCCCGTTCCACATCGAGGGCGCCGAACCGGGCGACACGGTCGCGGTGCATTTCGCGTCCATCGAGCCCGCCCGGGACTGGGCCGCGTCCACGACCGTGCCGCTGTTCGGCGCGCTGACGTCCACGCACGCCACGGCCACGCTGCAGCCGCCGCTGCCCGAGACCGTCTGGATCTGGGAGCTCGACCGGGAGCGCCGAACCGCCCGGTTCTCCGCGCGGGACAGCGCGTTCACGGCCGAGCTGCCGATGGACCCGATGCACGGCACGGTCGGCGTCGCGCCCGCCGATCTGGAGGTGCGCTCCGCCCTCGTCCCGGACGCCCACGGCGGCAACATGGACACGCCCGAGATGCGCGCGGGCGTCACCTGCTACCTCGGAGTGAACGTCGAGGGCGCGCTGCTCAGCCTCGGCGACGGGCACGCGCGCCAGGGCGAGGGTGAGACGTGCGGTGTCGCCGTCGAGTGTGCGATGCGCACCGTCGTCGTCGTGGAGCTGCTCAAGGGCGTGGCCACGCCGTGGCCGCGCATCGAGTCGGACTCGCACATCATCTCGACGGGCTCGGCGCGCCCGCTGGAGGACGCCTTCCGGATATCCCAGCTCGACCTGGTGCGGTGGCTCGTACGGGACTACGGGTTCAGCGAGCTGGACGCCTACCAGTTCGCGACGCAGACCGTCGAGTCGCCGCTGGCCAACGTCTGCGACACGAACTACACGTGCGTCGCCAAACTCCGCAAGGAGTGGCTGCCCGCGCGCGAGACGCACCGCGGGATGCACGCGCACCTGCGCGAGACAGCGGCGGCCTTGCCGCGCCCCGAGCGCTGAACACCGGTTTCCCCCACGAGAGGCAGGATCGTCATGACCGGACCAAGACAGCTCCCCGGCCGCCCCCACCGGCCGAGCCGCCGACGTCTGCTCCAGGCAGGGGCCGCGGCCGCGGTGTCCGGCGCCTTGCTGCCCGCGGGCCGGGCCGCCGCGCAGGCGCGGGCCGTCGACTACCCGCCGGCGCAGTCCGTCCCCGCCAGCACCTCCAACTACACCGTCTCCAGCCGCCCGTCCTCGTACCGGGTCGACCACGTCGTCATCCATGTCACGCAGGAGACGTACGCCGACACCGTCAAGATCTTCCAGAACCCGGCCAAACAGGTCTCCGCCCACTACCTGGTCCGCTCGGCCGACGGCCACATCGCACAGCTCGTGCGCGAGAAGGACATCGCCTGGCACGCGGGCAACTGGGACTACAACACGCGCAGCATCGGCATCGAGCACGAGGGCTGGGTCGACAAGCCCGCGTACTTCACCGACGCGATGTACGAGGCGTCGGCGGCGCTGACCGCCTCGGTCTGCGCGCGGTACGGGGTTCCGATGGACCGCGAGCACATCATCGGCCACATCGAGGTGCCGGGCACGGACCACACCGATCCCGGCCCGTACTGGGACTGGTCACGCTACATAAGGATGGTCAACTTCGCTCAGTAGGAGCCTGCCCAGGCCCGGCTCCTTGTCGGCCCGCGCCCACGGAGCGACGATGTCCCCACCGCATCGTCGTCCCGCTGGCCGTATCGCACGCCGTACCTGGAGGCCGACTTGTCCGATCCCTGGGTCGCCCTCGAACCCGGCGCCGATCCGGCCGAGCGGGTCCGGGCGCTGCGCACCGCCCACGACCGGTTCACCGCGGCGGGCACGGTCGCCCGCCCGGTCCGCCCGGTGGTCGCCGATTCCTGGCGCCGTTCGGCGGGCGCGCGGGTGAGCCCGGACGCGTCCGCGGCTGTGGAACTGACCGACGGCGACCTCGGAACGTACCGCGCGGAGCACCCCCTCGCACGGGTGATGCCGCTGTTCCGCGAGCTGATGGGCACGTTCGCGACGGACGGCGAACATCTCCTCGCGGTCTGCGACGCGCAGGGCCGGCTCCTGTGGGTCGAGGGGCATCCGTCGACCCGGCGCCGGGCGGGCGGCATGAACTTCGTGCCGGGAGCCCGCTGGTCGGAGTCGGCGATGGGGACCAACGCGCCCGGCACGGCGGTCGCCGTCGACCGTCCCGTGCAGGTCTTCGCCGCCGAGCACTTCATCCGCGAGGTGCAGCCGTGGACGTGCGCGGCGGCCCCGGTGCACGACCCGCACTCCGGGCGGCTGCTCGGTGCGGTCGACATCACCGGCGGGGACGGGCTCGCGCACCCGCACAGCCTGGCGTTCGTGCAGGCGGTGGCGCGCGCGGCCGAGTCGCAGCTCGCGCTGCTCACACCCGCCCCCGTACACCGGCCCGCCCTGCGCCTGTTCGCCCTGGGCCGCGACGAGGCACTGCTCCGGACGGCATCCGGCCACAAGATCCGCCTCAGCCGCCGCCACAGCGAGCTGCTCGTCCTCCTCTCCCGCCACCCCGAGGGCCTGACCGGCGACGAACTGCTCTGCCGCCTGTACGAGGACGAGTCGGTGACCCCGGTGACGTTGCGGGCCGAACTCGCGCGCCTGCGCCGGGTCCTCGGCCCCGACGTGCTGACATCGCGCCCGTACCGTCTGGCGTTCCCGGTCGAATCGGACCTGACGACGGTCGAGCGACGCCTGGGCACCGGGGCGGTGACGGCGGCGGCGACCGCGTACACAGGCCCGCTGCTGCCCACGTCGCAGGCGCCGGCGGTGGCCCGTCTGCGCCGCGAACTGGCGGACGGGCTGCGCGCGGCGCTCATCGCGCGCGGTGACCCGGACCTCCTCTCCGACTGGGCGCACGCCCCGTGGGGCGAGGACGACCTCGACGTATGGCAGGCGCTCGCGGCGGCCCGCCCGTCCCCGCCGGTCCTGGCCCGGCTCGCCGCGCTCGATGAGGACCAGCGAAACTCCTGGGGCCCGTACGCGACGTAGCTCCCGGGCCCATACGCGACGTAGCTCCCGGCCCGTGCGGTACGTAGCTCCCGGGCCCGTGCGGTATGTAACCCCCGACGTCCGTACGCGACGTAGCTCCCGACGCCCGTACGCAACGTAGCCCCTGGCGCCCGTACGCAACGTAGCTGCAACGTCCGGAGTCCTAGCCTCCACGGCGACGGCCGCCCAACGGCGGGCGGCCCGCACAGGAGAGGCCAGCCAAGATGACCCGTTACTCCGCGCCCGGCACCGAGGGCTCCGTCGTCTCCTACCAGGCCCGTTACGACCATTTCATCGGCGGCGAGTACGCTCC
The DNA here is from genome assembly GCF_044332585.1 of Streptomyces sp. NPDC016845. NCBI lineage: Bacteria > Bacillati > Actinomycetota > Actinomycetes > Kitasatosporales > Streptomycetaceae > Streptomyces > Streptomyces sp. NPDC016845. The sequence continues at coordinate 90,976 of NZ_JBIRPI010000006.1, forward strand.
GCCCGCCCGCGGCCGGTACTTCGACAACCCGAGCCCGGTCAACGGGCAGCCGTTCACGGAGATCGCGCGGGGCACGGCGGAGGACGTCGAGCGTGCCCTCGACGCCGCGCACGCCGCCGCGCCCGCCTGGGGCCGCACCTCCGCCGGTGACCGCGCCGACATCCTCAACAAGATCGCCGACCGGATGGAGGCCAACCTCGAACAGCTCGCGGTCGCGGAGACCTGGGAGAACGGCAAACCGGTCCGCGAGACGCTCGCCGCCGACATCCCCCTCGCCATCGACCACTTCCGCTACTTCGCGGGCGCGATCCGCTCGCAGGAAGGCAGCCTCTCCGAGATCGACGACGACACGGTGGCCTACCACTTCCACGAGCCGCTCGGCGTGGTCGCGCAGATCATCCCGTGGAACTTCCCGATCCTCATGGCTGCGTGGAAGCTGGCCCCGGCACTCGCGGCGGGCAACGCGGTCGTCATCAAGCCGGCCGAGCAGACCCCGGCCTCGATCCACTTCTGGCTGAGCCTGGTCTCGGACCTGATCCCGCCGGGCGTGGTGAACATCGTCAACGGCTTCGGCGTGGAGGCGGGCAAGCCCCTGGCCTCCAGCCCGCGCGTCGCGAAGGTCGCCTTCACGGGGGAGACGACGACGGGCCGCCTGATCATGCAGTACGCCTCGGAGAACATCAAACCGGTCACCCTGGAACTCGGCGGCAAGTCCCCCAACATCTTCTTCGACGACGTCTGGGCCAAGGACGACGACTTCCGCGACAAGGCGCTCGAAGGCTTCACGATGTTCGCCCTGAACCAGGGCGAGGTCTGCACCTGCCCGTCCCGGGCGCTCATCCAGCAGGGCCACTACAGCGAGTTCATCGAGGCGGCTATCGCCCGCACCGAGGCCATCAAGCCCGGCCACCCGCTCGACACGGACACGATGATCGGCGCCCAGGCCTCCAACGACCAGCTCCAGAAGATCCTCTCCTACCTGGACATCGGCCAGCAGGAAGGCGCGAAGGTCCTGACCGGCGGCCGGCGCATCGAATACGACGGCGAACTGGCGGGCGGCTACTACGTCCAGCCCACCATCTTCGAGGGCTCCAACCGCATGCGCGTCTTCCAGGAGGAGATCTTCGGCCCCATCGTCTCGGTCGCCTCCTTCACCGACTACGACGACGCCATCAAGATCGCCAACGACACCCTGTACGGCCTCGGCGCCGGCGTCTGGACCCGCGACATCAACACGGCCTACCGCGCGGGCCGCTCGATCCAGGCGGGCCGCGTCTGGACGAACTGCTACCACGCGTACCCGGCCCACGCGGCGTTCGGCGGCTACAAGCAGTCGGGAATCGGCCGGGAGAACCACAAGATGATGCTGGACCACTACCAGCAGACGAAGAACATTCTTTGTTCTTACAGCGCTCAGAAGCTCGGGTTCTTCTAGGGCCCCAAGTTGGGTGCCTGGAGGGGTTCTCCTATCCAGGCACCGTAGGCGACGCTCACCGCGGCCGACAGTGCGCGCCGGGGACCTGCGAGGCGGGCTCCGGCGAGTACAGGGCGACGTACAGGCCCAGAGTGGCGAACGCGGTCGCATAGCCGAGGGCCTGGTGGGCGAAGAGCGGCGGCCAGCATCGCGGCACGGATGGCGCCGCACACCGGCGTGGAGCCGGTCGCTACCGCAGGCCGGACGCCGCCGAGCCTCCCCACAACCCAGCAGCAGGCGGGCACTCAGGCCACCGCGTTCTGCCACCTCGGCCGGGGTGGGTGATGGCGAAAGGCAGGTATCGCTCCTGCGCCGATGTCGCGGAGGAGGACGCGCCCCTCACGCGAGGGCGCGGACATCGGCTAGGCAGCTCCTCCGGCTCCACGCATGAGCGGCGGGTTCAGCAGCGTCGCGTTCCCCCGGCGGTAGAGGGCAGCCGGGCGGCCAATGGGAGGGAGCCGCTGCTCCCCCGTGGGCTCGACGAATCCTGGGGTGTTGAGAACTTTGCGACGGAAGTTGCTCGGGTCCAGGTGCTGCCCCCAGACCACTTCGTAGACCGTACGCAGCTCGCTCAGAGTGAACGGCTCCCGGCAGAAGGAGGCGGCAACAGCCGTGTACTCCAGCTTGCCGCGCACCTCCTCCAGAGCCTCCCTGAGGATGTGCGGGTGGTCGAAGGCCAACAACACGCTCCCTGAGACCACTTGGGACACGGGCGCCCAGAAGGCTCGCTTCGCATCCGTGCCGCCCACAGGGACAGGCAGATCCGGCCCCAAAGCGATATAGGCAATGGTGACCACGCGCCCCCTCGGGTCCCGTCGAGGGTCCCCATAGGCTCCGAGCTGTTCCAGGTGGAGCCGACCTCCGTCAATACCGGCTTCCTCCTGGAGCTCGCGCAGCGCCCCCTCGCGCAGCGTCTCGTCCTTCTGCACGTAGCCGCCGGGCAGCGCGGGCCGCCCCATGAAAGGTTCCAGCCCACGCTCGATCAAGAGCACCATCAACTGGTCATCCCTGACCGTAAAGATCGCCAGGTCCACTGTGACCCACGAAGCCTCCACTTCGGTGGAATCCCTCAGCCAGTCATCCATCAGAATCCCCTAAAGGTCGTATTGACTGAAACACTTCTTCCGCTTATGGTCTCATGGACCTTAGGTCTAACAGGTGGGGGCAGAACGTGAGCACTTCCCAGGTGTCATCGGCCGAGACGGCAACCAGCGAACCGACCGCCGCCACCCGCCACTTGTGCACAGGCGTGTACGTGGACGAGAGGTTCCGAGACCTCGTGTTGGACGAGGTGTGCACGGCCCCACACCGCAGGGTCGCCCCGTCCTACGGTTTCGACATCGTTCCCGTCATGCATCACGCATGGCGAGCCGCCGCCCTGAGCGCGCTCCTGCGCATGGCGATGCTGGGTGCGGTGGTCGCGCCGGCGCTCTCGGGCGCCCTGCCTGCCGCCGCTCTTGTCATCTGCGGCTTCGCCCTCCTGTGGCTGATCCACCTCGCCACACTGCTCCGGGACATCGACCGTGCCCCTCGACCCCGTCGGCGGTCCCGACGCCGCGGTCTCGGTCCGGTACGACGTGAGTGGCACCTCGTGAGGATGCTGTCTCCACGGCGGCGCTCGGAGACGACCTGGGCACTCAAGCGCATCGGAACAGCCGCCGCGACGCTGATCCTGACAGCCGCGGTTATCGCCTTGATCCATCCGGATCACGCCACCATCGCCTTCTATGTGGCCCTTGGTTTCACGCTCGCGTGCCTCGGCATCGGAGCGTTGCGCCAGCTCACGCTCAACCACATCCTGCGCGCCCCTGCCCTGCGCCCCGCGCGGCTGACCGCTCGGCAACGGGCCGCGAGCAGACAACAGGAAGATATCTGTGCCGTGTACCGCCGCCCCCGGCACAGCGAGGACGAAGACGAGGACGATCTCACCGTCTTCACCCTGTTCGGGGAGGAGTCACCCTTCATCGGCGCCGGCGAGATCGTTTACCAGTGGAACCCACCGATGAGCATCCAGTTGCTGCGCCCTGGAGATGATGACGCACCGCTCCACGAACGCGAGTACCTCATCCCGCCCTTCAAAGCGCACGAACTGGTCGAGTCTCTGCGTGAGGCAGTTCAATCGCTGGATACCGACAGCGCGGACGTCCGGCTTCCCGTTCAGGTTCGCGACCGTGTCTACGTTGCCGAAACCGATGTCGCGGCGGATCGCTCTCTTCTGCTCCAGAAGTTCAACGATGATCATTTGCGCACGATCATCAACACTCCTGGATCCAAACAGCATCACTTTCTTGAGGTGACAACACCCGCGGAGGGAGCGGAGTTCGTCTCCACCGTTCTGTTACATGTAAGCCTCCAAGGGCGCACCCTCAGCATCTCCACAGCCGCATGCGTCCTTGCCCACACGCCCCGGTCCTTCCAACGCACCGCAGAGTTCGGCCATCACGGATTCACGGCTGTTGTATGGGCGGCGCTCCACGAACTGACCACATTACCCGCGGAGATCCCGCGTACCTGGCGACTCGTCCGCTATCTCTACACCGTGGGGAAGGCAGTCGTCCTCCCCCGAGACCTCACTTCACGCCCCATACGGAATGTGTTGATCGGCAGCCGGGTCAGCATAAGGGAGCGGTCGGCCCAAGCCTGGTCCAAGATTCAGCTGGAGAAGACTGACATCCTGGGCCGAATGAAGACCATCGAACAGCGTCTGCTTCACGCAGCGGGCGACTTCCTGAACGACAAGGGTGTGGACACCTCGGAGTTCAATGACCGTGCCCTCAAAATCATCAACAGCGGCATATTCAACTTCGGCGACAACAACAGCTTCAACAACAACGCTGTCGGAGACGCGGCTCACGTCGGCACTTCGGCAGGCCAGCCAGTAAGTACCGGAAACCCCAGTAGCGGAGGAAGCTCATGATCTCCAACCATGGTATCGCCAACAACGGCGACAACAACAGCTTCAACAACAACGCCATCGGTGACCGCGCTCATGTCTCCCCACCACCTCCATCCCGTTTCACTAGTCAAACCGGAGGGGAGGCGGCGAGGACCACCCGCTGGGACGTCGGTGTAGTGACGATCCTCAGCGAGGAACTCCGTTCCTTGGTGGAGGAGTTACACCTGGAGCGACACAGGGAGCCCAACGGGCTTCACTTCTACCGAGGTGAACACGCCACCCCGGACATGACCGTTCGCATTGTGGCCACCCAGACCCAGAGCCAGGGACAGCGCTCGGCGATGGCCGCCCTGGAAAATCTGCGCCGCTATTACGAACCGAGCCTCTGGGCCCTCGTCGGAGTGGGCGGCGGAATTCACGAAGATCATGCCCGCATCGGCAACGTCATCGTCTCCACCGACATCGTCTACTACGAAAACCGAAAGATCAATCCGCATGGGGATGTCCGCCACCGCGGGGAACACCGGCAGGCACCGGCGCCAGCCGTCCACGCGGTGAACGCCTTCTTCGCAGACCACGGCACCCCGGCACACATTGACGGCCAGCACTCCGCGCATGCATCCGAGACCTTCGAGGTCTACCCGGGTGTCATCGGGTCGGGCGAAGCCGTCATAGCTGACGGAGAGAGCGAGATCCGCAGCTACCTAACGAAGTACAACGAAAAGGTCCTGGCGGTGGACATGGAAGCCGGAGGACTGAGCCAGTATTGGCAGGAGAACTCCGTCCACCACGGCATCAACCCTGGCTGGATCGTCATTCGCGGCGTGTCCGACAACGCGGACGACGCAAAGGGACACGGCTATCACGAACTCGCGGCAAGAAACGCCGCACACGTTCTCCGACGGCTCCTGCCGTACATCTGCTGGCCGCAGAGCCCCGACGCCTCGTGATCGGACGAACCAGGGAGACGACTCTCATGACTGCCTTTCTCTTCGGGATAATCAGCTCTCTGGCAGCCAGTGCCATCCTGCTTCTTCTCGGCCTTCTCCGAGGTTCACGCCCGCTGTGGTGGCTGGTTGCCGCCTTCTCCCGGTGCACCGGCACCGGACTGGGGCGCGTTTACCGCCATCAGTCGTCCACCGAGCAGGACATGGCACGCGATCTCAGCCGGGCTCGCTGGATCAAGGTGATGGCGGGGCGTGGCAATGTGCTCACCCGAGAGGTCTTCTCTCCACTGTGGTCGGGTGATCTATCCCCTGAGTTCATTCAAGTTCTACTGCCGGACCCGGAGCCACGTGGAGACTCCTGGCTCGAGAAGCGCTCGCACGATCTGCGCCGGTTCGACCCCGGCTACGAAACCCCGGAGCTGCTAAGGAACCAGGTCCGGGCGAACATGCACTATCTCGCTCACGCCACCCGTGCTCAACACAACTTCGAACTACGCAGCTTCAACCTGCCCAATACCTGTCGTGTCATCGCAACGGACCGGGCGGCCTACCTCACCTTCTACAACAGCTCGGATCACGGCAGAAACTCCCCGTGTCTCTATGTCCGGGCCCCCGGCCTCTTGTACTTCATCGCCTTACAGCAGTTCGACACGGCTTGGATGAACAGTTCACCTGCACTTCCCGCGCCGCGGCTCTGACGTTTCGAGCAGCCAGCGTGTCCGCCAAAGCAGCTGACCGGCCCCGGCGTTCCCAACCCACAACAAAGATCCGGACCGTCCACGGTCCGCACCCGCCACCTCCCCGTCAACACCTGCATTCTTGCTGGTCAGGGCTATGCATACGGCGTACCAACAGTAGACGAAGAACATTCTTTGTTCTTACAGCGCTCAGAAGCTCGGGTTCTTCTAGGGCTTGCAACTCCAAGATCTCGTGCACCCTCGTCTCCTCGCACATCTACGCCTATGAACCAACATCAACAAGGCGCAGGACACGCGCAGAAGATGAACGCCGACAACCACACGGCACACCTGCCTCAACCACGGACTACGGCCCCGGCTGCCGGTACTGAGCGAGCCGAGCGCCGGCCCGCGAGATCACGTACTGGCGGCTGATGGGATCAGCTCGGCGTATCCGGAGGAGCGCCGCGCGCAGATGGGCTTCTTGAGTCCATCTGCGCGCGGTCGGGCCTCGGAACGTCGGGAGTGATGTGGGGTTACAGGCCCACGTCGCGGCCGCGGAAGTCCTCCAGGGACTCGCGGCGTACGAGGAGGCGGGCGGATCCGTCGCGTACGGCCACCACCGGCGGGCGGCCGACCAGGTTGTAGCCGGAGGCCATGGACAGGTGGTAGGCGCCGGCCACAGGGACGGCAAGCAGGTCTCCCGGGCGCAGGTCGGCGGGGAGTTCGGCGTCGGTGGCCAGGATGTCGCCCGCCTCGCAGTGCCGGCCCACCACGGTGACCCGCTCGGGATCGGCCGTACCGCGGCGTCCGATCAGGCGTGGCGAGTAGCGGACGCCGTACAGGGCCGGGCGCGGGTTGTCACTCATGCCGCCGTCGACGGCCACGAAGACGCGCTCGCCGGTGTGCTTCACCGACAGGACGCGGTACACGGCGATGCCCGCGGGGCCTGCGATCGCCCGCCCCGGCTCGATGATCAGCCGGGGAACGGGCAGCCGGGCCGTCGCGCAGGCGTCGGCGAGTTCCGCGCGGATCCCGCGGGACAGCGCCGTCAGGTCCAGGGCCGGCTCGCCGGGGCGGTAGGCGATGCCGTGGCCCCCGCCGAGGTCGAGTTCGGGCAGCAGCAGGCCGTGCCGCTCGTACAGGCGGGCCATGAGGCCGACCACACGGCGAACTGCCACGAGGTAAGGCTTGACGCTCGTGATCTGAGAGCCCAAGTGGCAGTGCAGGCCGGTGAGGTCCAGCTGGGGCTGGTCCAGAAGGCGGGCGATGGCGTGCTGGGCGTGACCGTCCGCGATCGACAGGCCGAACTTCTGGTCGTCCGTTCCGGTACGGATCTTCACGTGGCCGCCCGCGCTGATCCCCGGCACCACCCGCACCATCACCTTCTGGTGCCCGTCCGGCCCGACGGCCGCCGCCAGCCTCGCGATCTCCGAGGAACTGTCGATGACGATCCGGCCGACCCCCAGGCGCAGCGCGGTGTCCACGTCGCGCGGCGACTTGGCGTTGCCGTGCAGCACGATCCGTTCGGCCGGAAAGCCGGTGGTGACGGCGAGTTCCAGCTCTCCGGCGGAGCAGACGTCGAGCCCGAGGCCCTCCTCGTCCATCCAGCGGGCCATGGCCCGGCACAGGAACGCCTTGGCCGCGTAGACGACTTCGGCGTCGGGGAAGGCGTCCCGATAGGTGCGGCAGCGCCCGCGCACCTCCGCCTCGTCCAGGATGTAGGCGGGCGTTCCGACGCGGTCGGCGATCTCGGCGAGCGGTACGCCGCCCACGGCGAGGTCGCCCGGGCGGGGCTCGGTCGTGGACGCGGGCCACACCGCCGACTCGGCGGCGACCGTGGCGGGCTCGTGAACCGTGGTCATCGTGTCGTCCCCTCTCAGGCCGCGAAACCCATGGCCGGTGCGGGCACCGGCCTGGGGGCGGGGGCGGTGAACCGCGGGTTCACCGTGACGGTGGTGACACCGAGCGGGCCGGCCAGTGCGCGCAGGGCGGGCTCGGCGAGGCGGATCCACGGCTGGTCGGGGCCGAGAGTGGCGTGCAGGCGGAATACGGAGGTGAAGCCGACGGCCGTGCGGGTACCGAGCGGGGTGCGAAAGATGCGGGCCGCACAACCGCGGTGGCCCGGCCGGACCGGGACGTACAGCGGCCCGGCCGGGAACGGATCGGAGGGCTCGGGGTCTTCTCCGCGGAGAAGTTCTGCCATGGGGTACCTCCCGTGAGGCAAGGAGTGTGGAGTCTGGGATGCCTGGGACGCGGCAGCGCGGCCCGGGGCTCGACCTCGACCGTATGCCCGGTGTTCCTGGGACCCGGACGCGTCCTGACGGGACGCTGATGGCGTGGACGCCGACCTTGACGGGGCGCTGATGCCCTGGTGAGCGGCGAGGGACGGGCCACCGCCAGGAGACCGTCAGGAGACCGCCAGGAGAGTGCCAGGAGAGTGCCAAGGACTGGTGTGCGGGCTGTGCGACAGCCTCGGTCGGAGGCGAGACGAAGAAGTTCCGAAGCAGCGATGCCCCGGGCAGCCTCAACGCCTTGCGCCGGACGGCCGCAGCGGCCCGGTGCCGGCAAGCCGGGCTCTGGCCGGTGCTGGCCCGGCAGCCGCGGCGAGCGCGGTTCCCGGCATGGAGAGGCTTGAGGCGGAGCGGACGATGAGACGCTCAACTGCGGCCATGACAACGGACGTTGAAGCATTCAGCTGGTCCATAGAGTGGAACGAGAAGCTCGCACACCCGCGGCCCGGGACGGAACATGGCTCCCCCATCGCTCCGGCCTCTCAGGAGATTCAGTGCGAACTACCGTCCGACAGGGCCTTGCGGGTCTCGTGAGCCTGCTCGTCCTGTTGACCGTGCTATCAGCCGTACCCGCGTCCGCCACCCCCCGCTCCTTGACGGTACCCACCGACAAGGGGCCGGTCGCGGGGGCCTCGGCGGACGGGGTCGACCGGTTCCTCGGCATCCCGTACGCGGCTCCGCCCGTCGGTGCCCGACGCTGGCAGCCTCCGGCCCCCGCCGCCGCCTGGACAGGCACCCGGGCGGCGACCGCCCCCGGCTCACGCTGCCTGCAGCTCCGCGACAGCGGCGGCCCCGGGACGAGCGAGGACTGTCTGTACCTGAACGTCCACACCCCGGCCCACCGGACGAGCCGTCCGCTGCCGGTGCTGTTCTGGATCCACGGTGGCGGCTTCTCCGCCGGTTCGGGTGACGGAGAGGACGGCTCCCGGATCGCCGAGGCCAACGACGTCGTGGTCGTCACGATCAACTATCGCCTCGGCGTGTTCGGCTTTCTCGACCTGCCCGGCCTGAGCGAGCGGGGCGCGGGCAACTACGGCCTGCTCGACCAGCAGGCGGCGCTGCGCTGGACCCAGCGGAACATCGGCGCCTTCGGCGGCGACGCGGGCAGGGTGACCATCGCCGGTGAATCGGCCGGCGGCCACTCCGTCTGTGCGCTCCTGGCCTCACCGCCGGCCCGCGGGCTGTTCTCCGGCGCGATCATTCAGAGCGGTGGCTGCCCCAGCCACACGGTCGGGCAGGCCGTCGCCCGCGGGAAGAAGTACGCGGCTGCCGCGGGCTGTGCCGACACGTCCTGCCTGCGGGCCAAGCCCGCCGGTGAACTGCTGGCGTCCGGCGCGGAGTTCGTCGGCGGCATCCTGAGCGGGCCGCTTCCCGTGTCGGGAGTGCCCGAGCTGCCCCTCCCGCCGAGCGAGGCCGTCCGCACAGGCCGGGCCGCGAACGTCCCCCTTCTCATCGGTCACACGCGCGACGAAGTACGGCAATGGGCGCTGCCGTTCGCGGGCGCGACGAAGGCGCAGTACGAGCGGGCGGTGCGCATCGAGTTCGGGGCGCGGGCCGACGCCGTACTCGCGCACTATCCGTACAGTGCGTACGGCGGCGACCCGTACGCCGCGACGTACGCCTTCAGCGCCCTGTGGGGCGACAGCAGCGTCTTCTACGGGCTCGGAGGCTGCCAGTACCACGACCTCGCGGGTGAGTTCGCGAGCCGGCAACCGCGGACCTACTTCTACGAGTTCGACGACCCGCACCCGCCCGTCGGCGGCAGCCCGTCCGGCTTCGACCCGGGCGCGCCGCACGCGAGCGAGATGGCGTACTTGTTCCCGTCGGCCGCCTCCCAGCTGTTCTCACCCGGCCAGCGGCAGCTGTCCACGGAGATGGTGCGCTACTGGGGCTCGTTCGTGAAGCACGGCGACCCGGCGACCGCGGGTCATGCCGCCTGGCCGTCGTACCGGGCCGGGAAGTACATGTCGCTGCTGCCGGGTGGTGAGAGCCGGGCCCTGACGTCCGGGGTGTACGCGGCACGGCACCAGTGCGCCTTCTGGGACTCACTCGATTACGGCTGGCTTCCCGTCAATCCGGACCAACTCGCGGCGCAAGCAGGGGTTCTGCACTCCTGAACCTGCCAGTTATACGAAGGGCCCCTCCTGCCGGAGGGGCCCTTCGCCGATCGCACCGAAAGCGGCGCGCTCAGCGCACCGTGTCCTCCATGGCGAGCACGATCTTGCCGACCGCCGCGCCCGTGCGCAGCCGCTCGACCGCCTCGCCGAGCGCGTCCATCCCGTACCGCTCGTACGGCAGCGACAGCGCGCCCGAGGACAGGTCCGGCAGCAGGCGCAGCACCTCGGGGGCGACCTCCTCGCCGCGGCTGATCATGTTGACCGGGAGCAGGGAGACGTCGGCGAGGAAGAAGTCGGCCAGGTCCAGGGTGAGTTCGCGGCCTGCCGTGTAGCCGAGGAGCGCGGCCCGGCCGCGCGGACGGACCAGGGTGAGCGCGTCGCGCAGAATGGCGCCGCCGACCGTGTCGATGAGTACGTCGGCCTTGCCGCCGATCGCCTCCTCGGAGAGGTCCGAGGCGAGCAGCGCCTTCGCGACGCCGGGCACGTGCGCGAGCTTCGCCGGGCGGCCGACCGCGCCGATCACCTCCGCGCCGGCGCGCGCCGCGAGCTGTACGGCCATGGCGCCGACCGCGCCGGACGCGCCGGTGACCAGGACCCGCTCCCCCGGCCGCACCTGGGCGATGGCGTGCACGGTCGCCCAGGCGGTGCCGACCGGCGAGAAGTAGATGCAGGCGAGGGCGGGGTCGGTGCCTTCGGGCATGGGCTCCGCGGCGGCGTCCGGCACGAGGGCGTGCTCGGCCCAGGCGCCGTCACGGCTCAGGCCGAGTCCTTCGCCGCGCAGCCGGACGAGGGCGCCCTCGGGGTGCGTGTCCGAGGCGATGACGTAGCCGCTGCCCTGGGTGCCGGGGATGAACGGCAGCTCGGGCAGGATGCCGAACTTGCCGTCGAGGATGTTCAGGTCCAGGTGGGCGACGGTGGCCGCCGCCACCCGTACGAGGGTGTGCCCGGGGCGCGGCTCGGGCACGGCCCGCTCCCCGAGCCGCGGCAGAGTGCCGAACTCCTCGAGGGTCAGGGTGCGCGAGGTGTTCGTGGAAGTGCTCACGTGCTGCGTTCTCCTGTTCTGCCCCCGTCGGTCACTGTTCTGCGCCCGTCGGTCACTGCGCTGCCCCCGTTTTGATCACTGGGTCCCCGTCTACACCTTAGCTCCGTACTTGTGCAGTACACGCATCGCGATCACGCGCAGGATCCGGTCGTAGACGAGGCCCAGGATTCCCAGGGTGATGATGCCGACGAAGACCCAGTCGATGCGGCCGTAGTTGCGGGAGGTCCAGATCAGGGAGCCGAGGCCCACCTGGGCGGCGACGATCTCCGCGGAGACGATCGTGAGGAAGCTGTTGCCCATGGCGAGGCGGGCACCCGTGAGGATGTACGGGACGGTGGACGGCAGCACGACGCGCTGGAGGATCTGGCGGCGGCTCGCCCCGAGGCTGGCCGCGGCCCGCAGCTTGTTCTCGTTGACGACCATCACGCCCGCGCTGGTGTTGAGGGTGACGATGAAGACGGCCGTGTAGAAGATCAGGACCACCTTCGACGTCTCGCCGATGCCCAGCCACACCACCGCCAGGGTCACGAAGGCGACCGGCGGGATGAAGCGGAAGAACTCGATGTACGGCTCCAGGAGCTGGCGGACGATCCTGATCTGGCCGATGAGCAGGCCGAGCGGGGCACCGACGACGACGCCGAGGCCCCAGCCGATGAGGATGCGGCGGCTGGAGGCGATGACCGAGTTGCCCAGGGTGCCGTCGGCCGCCAGTTCGCGGGCGGCCGACAGGGTCTCTTTCGGGGAGGCGACCAGCGAGGGGCCGTACTTCACGGCGATCAGCTGCCAGACCCCCAGGCCGACGAGGACGGCGAGGACGTACAGGCCGAGGGTGCGCAGGCCCTGTCCGCCGCCCGTCCCGCCGGTGCGGCGTGGGCGGGTGCGGATACGTGTGCGTGCCGGGGCCGTGGGCTCCGTGGTGGTGATCGTCATGCGCCCTTCGCCTCTCGGTCGAGCTGGTCGTCGAGTCCTTGGTCGCGCATGGCCTTGCGGACCTCTTCTCCGATGTCCTCGCGCAGTCTGGTGCGCAGGCGCAGGGCGGCGGGGTCGGACTCGTCACGGGGGCGCGGCAGGTCGACCGTGTACAGGGACTTGATGGAGGCGGCGGGGCCCGCCGTCATGACGGCCACCCGGTCGGCGAGCAGGATCGCCTCGTCGATGTCATGGGTGACGAAGACGACGGTGCAGCCGGACGCCCGCCAGATGCGGGCCGTCTCCTGTTGCAGCACCTGCCGGGTCTGCGCGTCGAGGGCGCCGAAGGGCTCGTCCATGAGGACGACGCCCGGCTCGTTGGCGAGGACGCGGGCGATCTGGACGCGCTGGCGCATGCCGCCGCTGAGCTGCCCGGGGTAGCGGTCCGCGCAGTGGCGCAGGCCGACCAGGCCGAGGTACTCGTCGGCGACCCGGTTCTGTTCGGCGCGGGAGCGGCCGCGCATGCGGGGCCCGAAGGTGACGTTCTGGTGCACGGTCATCCAGTCGAACAGGGCCTCGCTGCTCTGGAAGACCATGCCGAGCTCGGGGTCGGGGCCGCTGACGGGGACGCCGTCGGCGGTCAGCGTGCCCTCGCTGACCTGCATGAATCCCGCCATCGCGGACAGCAGTGTGGACTTGCCGCAGCCGCTCGGGCCGAGCAGGCAGAGGAACTCGCCGGCCGGGATGTCCAGATCGATGCCCTGGACGGCCCGGAAGTCACCGAAGGAGATCGCGGCGCCTTCGACGCGCAGGGCCGCCCCGCGTCTGGCCGCCACCGCCTCCGTACGCGTGCGGGGGGCTGGCACGGTGGCCGCTGCCGCGGCGGGTTCACCCGCCGCCGTCTCTTTCTCGATGCCGTTGGCCATCAGGACTTCTCCGTGTTTTCGAGGTTGCCGGGAAGCCAGCCGCGCTGGACGGCGCGGGCCACGTCGGGACGGGCCTTGACCTTGCCGGTGTCCAGGTAGAGGCGGGCCGTGTCGTCGTAGCCCTTGAGGTCCTTCGCGGTGAAGTCACGGACGCCGAAGTCGATCTCCTTCACCGCGTTCACGGTCTGGGCCGTGGGGATCTTCGCGGCGTCCTTGGTGGCCTTCGCCGCGGCGTCCGGGTCGCTCTCGACCTTCTCGGCGGCTTCCGCGAGGGCCGCCGCCACCTTCGCTGCGGTGTCCTTGTGGTCCTTGAGCCAGGGGGAGGCCGCAAGGAGCCAGTGCTGGTAGCTGAGGCCGTAGTCCCCGGTGGTCTCCAGGATCCGCGCGCCCAGTTCCTTGCCCTTGGCGGGCCAGGGTTCCCACAGGACGTAGGCGTCCATGTCGCCCTTCTTGGTGAGGGCGGGGATCTCGGCGGGGTCGGACGTGACGAACTCGACCGAGCCGGGCTTGATGCCCTTCGATTCGAGGAACCGGGTGGCGGCCAGCTCGGACAGGCCCGGGACCACGGCCATCTTCTTGATCTGCCGGGGGGACTTCACATCGGGTCCCAGGACGACCTTGAGGTAGCGCCCGGAGTTCTCGTACACGAGCAGCGAGCGCAGGTCCGGGTTCTGGCCGAGCAGGCCGATGGTGGTGGCGTCGGAGTTCCCGGCCATCTGGACCTGTCCCGCGTTGAGGGCGTCGACGCCCTCGCCGCCCTTGGCGAACTGGACGAGGTCGACGTCGACCCCGTGCTCGGCCCACAGGCCCTCGGCACCGGCCAGGTAGAACGGCGCGTACGAGGCGTCGACGCCGACCGCGATCCGTAGGTGAGTGAGGCTCTCTCCGCCGCCGGAGCCGGGACCGGCCCCGGCGTCGGTGGTGCCCGCGCCGCACGCGGTCATCGAGAGGAGTGAGGCGGCAAGGAAGGCGGAGCCGGTGATGCGATGGATGGGGCGGAACGCTGTCTTCATGGTCACCTCGGATAGGGGCGCTTTTCGCCAGGTCATCGGGGTGGGGGTCCGCGAGTTGGCGCACGCTACTGCCGGTGTGAGGGCCGGTGCATGCGCGGCGGTCCGCTCAGCGGGACAGCGTGGGAATGGTGTGCCGGGGGCGGTCACCGGGCGTGCCGGTCGTACCAGCCGCGCAGCAGCACCGTGTCGAGGTCGGGCATGTTCTTGATGAGTTTCTGCCGGCGGAGGAAGTCCGCGATCCGGCGCGAGGACGTGGTGTCGGCGGAGGTCAGGCCACGGGCCTCGAAGGAGATCTCGCCGATGGCCTTCTCCGTTGCCGCGAGCGGGAGCTGGGCCTGCTCGTGGGCGGCGAGGGCGGCTGCGCGCGGGTCCTTGGTCACCAGCCGGTCGGCCTCGGCGACCACCTTGAAGACCTTCCCGGCGAGCTCCTCGTTCTCCTTCAGCCATCTCTGGTCCGCGAGCAGCCACTGCACGTAGGTGACGCCGAAGTCGCCGGTCGAACCGGCGATGTGGCCGCCCGCCTCGACCCCCTTGCTCACCCAGGGGTCGAAGAGGATGTAGCCGTCGATGTCGCCGCGCTGGAGCATGGTCGGGATCTCCTGCGGCGCGCTCTGCTGAATCTTCACGGAGTCCGGGTCGATGCCGTGATGCCGGAGGTATTCGTGCGTGGCGTAGAGGCCGAGGCCCTGGATCGAGCCCATCGTCCTGATCTGCCGCGGCGAGGTGACGCCCTTGCGCAGGACGACCTTGAGGTAGCGGCCCGAGGACTGGAAGGCGCCGAGGGCGCGCAGTCGCGGGTTGCCGACCATCTGCGGCAGCGCGGTGGAGTCGGCGTTGGCCGAGAGCTGTGCGGTACCGGCCGTCACCGCCTGGGCGGCGGCGGGCCCGCCCTCCACCTTCATCAGCTGCACGTCGAGGCCCGCCTTTTCGAACATGCCGCGCTCCGACGCGAGATAGAGCGGGGCGTAGGAGGCGTCGACGCCGAGCGCGATCCGTACGGTCGGGCTTGTGCCGCCCGCGGTTCCCGCCGAGTCGGTGGTGCCCGCGCCGCAGGCGGTACCAGTGGCGAGGAGGAGGGCCGGCAAGGCAAGGAGGGCGAGGACCGGGCGTCTGGTCGTGCGGGGGTGACGGAACATCGTTGCGACCTCCGGGTCGGAGTGCTGTCGAGGTGGCGGCACGCTGACACCCGGGAGGGGCGGCGGAAAGCGGGGCGTCCCATCTGGCGGACCGGGACGATTGAGGCGGCACCGGGCCGTTCGTACGCTCCACCGATCCCAGGGTCGATCGGCAAGGAGCACATATGACCCGCACGTGCACGACCGAGGACGCGTCCACGACGCGACGCGTGGTCATCGCGTCCGTCGCCGGCAACATGATGGAGTGGTACGACTTCTTCCTCTACACCACTGCCGCCGCGCTGGTCCTCGGCACGGTCTTCTTCCCTTCCGGCGGGCATCCGCTGCTCGGCACCATCGCGGCCCTGGCGGGGCATGCCGTGGGGTTCGCCGCCCGGCCGGTCGGGGGACTGATCTTCGGGCACATCGGTGACCGCCGGGGGCGCAAGGCCGCGCTCATGGGGACGCTCTCGCTGATGGGCGCCGCCACGTTCTGCATGGGGCTGCTGCCGTCGTACTCGACGGCCGGTCTGCTCTCCCCCGTGCTCCTGGTCCTGCTTCGGCTGTTGCAGGGCGCGGCGGCCGGCGGCGAGTGGGGCGGCGGCGTCCTGATCATCACCGAGAACGTCCCGGCCGAGCGGCGCGGGTTCCTCGCCTCGTTCAGCTCGTGCGGCATGGGCCTGGGCTTCGTCCTGTCCGCGCTGGCGCTGTGGCTGGCCCAGCAGGTGTCCGGGGACGGCTTCCTCGCCTGGGGCTGGCGGCTTCCGTTCCTGGCCAGCGCGGTGATCTTCGTGGTGGGCCTCTACATCCGCCGCAACCTCGGCGAGACGGACAGTTTCGAGGCCGAGTCCACGAAGGACGAGAAGGCAGCGCGTTCACCGCTGCGGGAAGTGCTGCGGCGCCACCCGCGCCAGATCCTCTTCGCGATGGCGCTGCGCTTCGCCGACAGCGGTGCCAGCTACATCTTCATGTCGTTCTCCCTCGTGTACGGGGCGTACGTGGGAATCTCCTCGACCGTGCTGCTGTGGGCGGGGATCACCGGGATGCTGGTGGACTCCGCGATGATGGTCGTCTTCGGCCGGCTCTCCGACAAGGTGGGCAGGCGCCCCGTCTATCTCGGCGGGGCGATCGGCATGCTGCTGTGGGCGGCACCCTTCTTCCTGCTCATGGACACGGGGCGGCCCGCCGCGGTGTGGGTGGCGTTCGTCGTCGGGCACATCGCCATCGCCGCGATGATCGGCGTCCAGCCCTCGTACTTCTCCGAGCTGTTCAGCACCAGCACCCGCTACTCCGGGATGGCGCTCGGCCATGAGCTGTCGTCGGCGATCGCCGGCGGTCTCTCGCCGGTGGTGGCGACCGCGCTGCTGGCCGCCACCGGTCACTTCCTGCCGGTGGCACTGCTCACCATGGGGATGGCGCTGGTCACGCTGGTGGCCCTGGTCTTCTTCGCACACGTGCCGGAAAGCGCCGGGATAGCCACCGTGCAGGAGGACGACCGGTCCCGGAAGGAGGACGTCAGCGCGCCCGTTGCCTGATGTTCACACCCCTGCCCCTCTATGCAACATGGCGTTGTTGCACTTCAAATGGCCTGTGCCGCCATGTGAAGATGTAAGGGGACGCTGATGGGGTCGTACGCCGACGAGGAAGTCCTGCTGCCCAATTCCGTACTGGGCAAGGCCCAGCTGCTGCTCGCCGCGTTCGAGTCGGGGGCGGGCCGGCTGCGGCTGAGCGAACTGAGCCGCCGGTCGGGCGTGCCCAAGGCGTCGGCGTACCGCCTCGCACAGGAACTGGTGCGGTGGGGGCTGCTGGACCGGCACGGCGAGACGTACGAACTCGGCATCAGACTCTTCCACCTGGGGCAGCGGGTGCCCGCTTCCGCGGTGCTGCGCACCGTGGCCCGCCCGCTGATGGCCGACCTGTTCACGCGGACCCGCGCCGCCGTGCACCTCGCGGTCCTCGACGCGGCCCATGTCCTGTTCCTGGAGAAGATCGCCGGAGAGGCCAACGTGCTCACCCACTCGTACGTCGGCGGCCGGCTGCCCGCCTCCTGCACGGCGACCGGTCAGATGCTGCTCGCCCTGGCTCCTGACCGGCCCGAGCGGGTGGCGGCGCTCGTGGACGCCGGGCTGCCCGTGCTGACCGCGCGCTCCGTGACGGACCCCCGGGTACTGGAGCGACGTCTGTCGACGGCGGCCCGCCAGGGGTACGCGCTTGAGGTCGAGGGGGTCAGGGCCGGTTACGCCAGCCTCGCCGTACCGGTGGCGCTGGGCCCGACGCGGTACGCGGCGCTCTCGGTCACCGCGCCGGTCGCGCAGGTGTCGGTGGAACGGTGCCTGGCGGCCTTGAAGGCCACGGCGGAGAGCATCGAGCGGGGTGTGGCGCAGAAGACGGCGTACGACGCGGAGCGCGCGGAGCGCGCGGAGCGCGTTCGGAAGGCGGCAGCGGTGAGCTGAGCCTTCCCCCGCTCCCGCTTCTCCTGCGGTCCCGGTCCGGTCAGCAGAACACGCCGGTGGCCCGCCTCCCCGCCCGCGGTGATCGTGAGATTCCGCAAAGGCTGCGGAGACGTAAGGGGAGGAGCCGTGGTGGGATCAGACACGGACCCGGCAGCACTGCGCGTGCCAGCAGCACTGCGCGTGCTCGACCTGACCGATGAGCTCGCCTTCCAGGGCGCCCGGTTGCTCGTGGGCATCGGCGCCGACGTCGTACGGACCGAGCCGGGCGCCGGGCTCGATCCGGCGGCCCGCACGCACTGGCACGCGGGCAAGCGCTGGACGCCGGTGCGCGACGCGGCGGAGCTCGACACGCTGGCGGCCGGCGCCGACGTCGTACTGGAGAGCGGGCCCGTGGCACGGCTGCGCGGGCTGCGTGAGGACGGTTCCTCGCGGTGGCCGCACGCCGTGCACGTGGTGGTGACGCCGTTCGGTCTCACCGGGCCGCGCCGCGACTGGCGCGGTGACGATCTGGTCCTGGCGTCGGCGGGCGGCATGACCTGGCTCGGCGGGCGCCCCGACGGACAGCCCAAGCCGCCGCCCCGCGAGCAGGCGCTGCAGACCGCGGGGGCGCACGCGGCGATCGGGGCGCTGCTCGGCATCGTGTCGGGCACCCCCCAGCTCGTCGACATCTCCGTGCAGGAGGCCGTCGCCGCCACGCTGGAGACCGCGGCCCTCGCATGGATCCACGCCGGACGTTTCCCCGTACGCAACGCGGGGGTGTACGAGCACGTCGCGCACCGGATCTTCGAGGCGGCGGACGGGTACGTGGCCGGGGGCTACTCCGGCAGCGACCGGATGTGGACGGATCTTCTGGCGTGGATGGCGGAGCGGGGCGAGGCCGGTGACCTGCTCGACGAGCGCTGGCAGGACGCCGCGTACCGGTGGGAGCGGCGCGCCCATGTCGACGAGCTCGTACAGCGGTTCGCGGCGCGGCAGCCCGCCGCCGGACTGGCCGCCGAGGCGCGGGCGCGAGCCCTGCCGTGGGCGGAGGTCGTACCGGCCGGGCGACTGACGGCCAACCCGCAGCTGCGTGCCCGCGACTCCCTCGTCACGGTCACCGGTGCGGGGCTGCCGGACGGCGGGGTCGAGGACGTCGGGTTCCCGTGGGCGGCGCTGCCGCGGCCGGTCACCCTGCCCGCGCTCCACGAGGCGGTGGGCGGCTCGCCGTGGCGCCACCCGGCCCAGGCACGCTCTCGTACGGAGCGGCCCGCGTCCGCTGCCCTGGAGGGGGTCCGGGTCCTCGATCTGACCTGGGTCCTCGCCGGTCCGTATGTGACCAAGCAGCTCGGGGAGCACGGCGCGGACATCGTCAAGATCGAGTCGCGGCACCGCCAGGACCCCACACGGTTCGCACCGTCGATGCATCTGCGGCCGGGCTCCGACCCCGACGACAGCGGCTACTTCCTCAACTTCAACCGCAACAAGCGCGGCGTCGCCCTGAACCTGCGCACCGAGGAAGGCCGGCGGCTGCTGCGTGAACTGGTCCCGCACTGCGACGTCGTCGTGGAGAACTTCAGCCCGGGGGTGCTCGCCCGCTGGGGCATGGACTACGCGTCGCTGCGCGAGCTGAACCCGGGCGTGATCCTGGTGTCGATGGCGGGGGTCGGGCAGACCGGGCCCTGGCGCAACGCCGTGACGTTCGCCGACACGCTCGCCGCGATGTCCGGCCTGGCCGCCGAGACCCGCGATCCGGGCGGCCCGCCGCAGGGCCTGACCTTCGGACTCGGCGACATGATCGCGGCCAACTCAGCGGTGCTCGCCACGCTCGATCTCCTTGCGGGGGGCCGGGGCGGGCACGTGGACCTGTCTCAGCTGGAGGCGATGGCCGCGGCGATGGGCCCGGCCGCGCTGGAACCGGTCCTGGGCGACGGTGTGCCGGATCCCCGGACCGCCGAGTTCCCGAACCGGTCGCCGCGTGCCGTGCCGCACGGGGTGTATCCGGCGGCCGGGGAAGACCGGTGGGTGGCGGTGTCGGTGACCGAAGAGGAACAGTGGCACGCCCTCACCCGACTCGTCGAACTGCCTTGTACGGGTGACGACTTGGCGGCCCGGCGAGGGCGCGAGGACGACATCGACGCCGCCCTCGCCGCCTGGACGCGCGGGCAGGACGCGCACAAGCTGGCCGAGCTCCTCCAGGCGGAGGGCGTCCCCGCTGCGGTCGTGGCGACCGGGCAGGACCTGGTCGAGGCCGATGAACAGCTCGCCGCCCGTGGCTTCTACCCCGTCCTGGACCATCCGCTGACCGGGCCGGTCAGGCACGAGGGGCTGGTCGCTCGGCTCGCCGCGACACCCGGCCGTCTCAGCCGGCCCGCCCCCCTGCTCGGCCAGCACACGGACGAGGTGCTGCGGGAACTGCTGGGCCTGACCGACGAACAACTGGCGGCACTGGCCGCCGAAGGAGTGACCGAATGAGCGAGGCGGACATGGACCAGGAGAACAGGGCCTCCGTACTCCACGTGACGTACGACGGCGCCGTCGCCACGATCCGCGTCGACCGGCCCAAGGCGAACGCCGTGAACCCGGCGATGATCGAGGAGTTCCTCACCGTCCTGCCGCCGCTGGCCGCCGACCCGGAGGTGCGCTGCATCGTCGTCACCGGCACCGGGCGGTTCTTCATCGCGGGCGCCGACATCGCCGTCATGCGGGACCTGTCGGCGGAGAACCAGGCGAGGATGCGCCGTTGGATCGACGTGCAACGGGTGATCGAGCAGGCGCCCAAGCCGGTCGTCGCGGCGATGAACGGCCACGCGCTGGGCGGCGGCGCCGAGCTGTCGCTCGCCTGCGACCTGCGAATCCTCTCGGCCGAGGCCACGTTCGGCTTCCCGGAGATGCGGCTCGGGCTGTTCCCGGGGGCGGGCGGCAGCCAGCGTCTCCCCCGGCTCGTCGGCCCCCACATGGCGAAGCGACTGATGATCGAGGGAGAGGGGCTGACGCCGCGGCGGGCCGCCGATCTCGGGCTCGTCGATGTCGTGGCGGAGCCCGCCGAGTTCGACGCGGTGGTCGCCGAGCGGGCCCGGCACCTCGCCACGCGGCCCACGGCCGCCATCGGGCTGCTCAAGCGAGTCGTCGACGAGGGCTACGGGCTGCCCGTCGAGCAAGCCCTGCGGCGCGAGGAGAAGGGGGTCGCCGACCTGACCGGAACCGCCGACGCGGCGGAGGGGTTGCAGGCGTTCCTCGACAAGCGGGCGCCGGTCTTCACCGGCCGGTGAGCGCGTGCGGCAGGCGTGGGCGACCTTCACCGTTCGGTGGCGACGCGCGGCAGGCGCGGGCCGTCATCACCGGCCGCTGACGACGCGCGGCAGGCGCGGGCCGTCATCACCGGCCGCTGACGACGTACGACCGACGTGAGCCGTCATCACCGGCCGCTGACGACGTACGACCGACGTGAGCCGTCATCACCGGCCGGTTGACGACGTACGACCGACACGGGCCGACCTCACCAACCGGTGACGACGTACGGCCGACACGGGCGGTCCGGTGAGCGGACCGCCCGCGTTGGCGTGTTCCTGGCCGAACCGCATTCTCGCCGGATGACCTCCACTCAGCACACCGAGGACGCCCTGTGGAACGGGCCCGTGCTCGTCACAGGCGGCACCAGCGGTATCGGCCTCGCGGTCGCCGAGGCAGCGGCCCGTGGGGGGCGGCCCGTGATCGTCACCGGGCGCTCCCCGGAACGCTGCCGGGCGGCAGCGCAGCGGCTCCACCCCATCGCCGCCGACAGGCAATTGGCACTCGCGGCGGACACCACGAACGCCGACGATCTCGCCGAGGCCGTACGCCGAGCCGAGGAGCGGTGGGGCCCGGTCACGGGACTGGTGACGGCCGCCGGCCGGCTCGCCCGCGGATCGGTGCTGACGCTCACGCCCGGCGACTTCCGTGCCGCCCTGGACACCAATGTCATCGGCACCTGGCTGGCGATGCGCGCCGTCCTGCCCGCGATGACCGACGCGGGCTTCGGCCGCATCGTGACGATCGGCTCCGTGCTCGGCTCGACCGGCGCTCCCGAGCGGTCCGGCTATGCCGCCGCCAAGGGCGCGGTCGCCGCGCTCACCAGGTCGGCGGCGCTGGAACTCGCCGCCAGCGGCGTGACCGTGAACTGCGTGGCCCCGGGCCCGGTGCGCACCCCCATGAACGAGGGCGACACCGGTACCGACGCCGCCGCCCAGGCGGCCTTCACCGCCAAAGTGCCGCTCGGCCGCTGGGGCCGGCCCGAGGACGTCGCGCATACGGTGCTGCCGCTGCTCGCGGCGGGCTCGTCCTTCACCACCGGCGCCGTGATCCATGTGGACGGCGGCTACACCGCCCAGTGAGCCCCGGGCGAACGCCCGGTGAACCGTCCGATGGAAGGGGTTCGCTGAGCGGACCGCGGCGCTGGGCCCGGGCCCGGCTCGGTGATGGGCTCGGCACAGCACCCCCTCCCCGCACTCGTACGGAAGGACTCGCATGTCACCAGCACCGGAGAGCCGCTACGCGGACGGCGCGGGCATCCGCTACCACTACCACGACCTCGGCTCGGGGCCCGACACCGTGTTCCTGCACGGCGGCGGCCCCGGCTGCACCGCGTGGAGCGATTTCGGGCCCGTCGCGCCCCTGTTCGCGGCCGACCGGCGCTGTCTGCTCGTCGACATCCACCAGTACGGCAAGTCGGAGAAGTCCCGTATCGAGGGCCCCATGTGGGACCACCACGCGGCGAAGACGGTCGGCCTGCTCGACACGCTCGGTGTGGACCGCGCCGACTTCGTGTGCAACTCATGGGGCGGCACCATCGCGCTCAACCTCGCCGCCGCCTACCCGGACCGCGTACGGTCCCTGGTCATCACCGGCAGCATGCCCGTCTTCTACGGGCCGCTCGCCCCGCTCCCGGAGAACGGGCACCGTGGCCGCACGGCCCGCGACGTCTACTACGGCGGCGAGGGCCCGACCCGCGAGAAGATGCGGCAGCTCATCACGAAGCTGGAGTGGTACGACGGCGCGAAGCTCCCCGAGGGGACGTTGACGCTGCGCTACGAGCAGAGCCTCGACGAGGAGGAGCGCGCGCTGGCGGCCATGTCCGACTCGCCGCGCGGCGACTGGCAGGACCTCACCGAGGAGCTGGGCCGGATCCAGGCTCCGACGCTCTTCATGTGGGGCATGCAGGACGCGTTCCTCACCCCGGACTACCCGCTGATGCTGGCCCGGATGGTCCCGAACGGGAACCTCCACGTGATGGATCACGCCTCCCACCACCTCCAGGAGGAGCGGCCCGAGGCGTACCACTCGGTGGTCAGCGGCTTCCTCGGCTCCCTCAACTGACTGACCCTCAACTCACGTACGGAGCAACGCACATGTCCATCTGGACCGAGATCAGCCCCACCCCCTTCCGCGTGGAGTACGTCGACGCCGCCGGAATCCCCACGCGCACCCTGCGCGCCGGTGACCCGAACGCACAGGCCGTCGTCTTCCTGCACGGCACCAGCGGTCACCTGGAGGCATTCGCGCGCAACATCACCGCGCACGCGGCCTACGACCTGCACGCCATCGACATGCTCGGCCACGGCTACACCGGCAAGCCCGACAAGCCGTACGAGATCGCCGACTACGTGGCGCACCTGATCGACTACCTGGACGCCGTCGGCGTCGACAGCGTCCACATCGTCGGCGAGTCCCTGGGCGGCTGGGTCGGCGCGCGCGTCGCCATCGACCACCCCGAGCGGGTGCGGAGCCTCCAGCTCCTGTGCTCCGGCGGCACCGTCGCCAACCCCGAGGTCATGGACCGCATCCGGACCAGCACCAAGCAGGCCGTCACCTCCGACGACATCGGCCTCACGCGCAAGCGGATGCGGCTGCTCATGGCCGACGACGCCTCCGCCACCGAGGAACTGGTCGAGGTCCGGCACGCGATCTACCACACGCCGGAGTTCGTCGCGGGCGTCGACAACCTTCTCTCCCTCCAGCAGATGGAGCGGCGCCAGCGCAACCTGCTCCGCCCGGAGCACCTGACGCAGATCACCCAGCCGACTCTGGTGGTGTGGGGCCGCAAGAACCCGTTCGGTGACGTGCCCGAGGCGCAGGCGCTGCACGAGGGGATCCCCGGCTCCCGCCTTGAGCTGTTCGACGACTGCGGGCACTGGCCGCAGCACGAGCAGGCCGAGCTCTACAACGCGCTCAGCCTCGACTTCATCGGCAAGGCGGCCGGCTGATGCGGGCCGTACGGTTCCACCAGTGGGGCGGACCTCCGGTCCTCGACGAGGTGTCCGAGCCCGTGCGCGCCCCGGGCGAGGTACTCGTGCAGGTACTGGCGGGCGGGGTCTCGCACCTCGATGTCACCGTCGCCTCCGGTGAGTTCGAACTGAAGCCGTCCCTGCCGTACGTCGGAGGTGTCGAGGGCGCGGGTACGGTCCTGGAGGCCGACGCCGACTCCGACCTCACGCCGGGCGATCAGGTCGTGCTGCGCGGCGGCGGCCTGGGTCTGCTGCGTGACGGCACGTGGGCGGAGCGGGTCAGCGTGAAGCGCAAGGCCGTCACCCCGCTCGCGGCCCCGCTCGATCCCGCGGTGGCGGCGAGCTTCTTCGTCCCCGCGACGACGGCGTACGTGGCACTTCACGACGTCGGCCGGATCGAGAAGGGTGAGGAGGTCGTCGTGGTGGGCGCCGCCGGCGCGGTCGGCGCGATGGTGGCGCAGCAGGCGCTGGCCGCGGGCGCGCGGGTGACCGGCGTGGTCGGTCGCGAGGACCAGCTGGCCGACGTGCCGAAGGGGGTGGAGGCCCTGACGCTGGAGGGCGCGGAGGGGCTGGCGCAGGACCGTGCGGCCTCCCTGCTCGTCGACACACTCGGCGGTGCGGGCCTGGTCGGCCGCAGCAGGTGGGTGCGGCAGGGCGGGCGCGCCGTCGTCATCGGCTATGTGGCCGGTCCGCGCGTCGAGCTCGATCTGCCGAGCTGGCTCCTCGACGAGGTGGCGCTGCTGCCGGTGAACATGATCCGCCAGGAGCGCCGGGCCCGTGAGGTCTCCGGCGACCTGGCGAGGCGCCTCTCCGAGGGCGAACTGTTCCTTGCGGTGCAGGAGTTCGGGCTCACGGAGGCGGCGGCGGCGCTTGACGCTCTGCGGGGCGGGCGGGTGCGGGGGCGGGCTGTTCTGTTGCCCGGGTGACGTCTCGGGACTGCGCGTCCATTGCCGGCTGAAGGTCCGGTGGGGGCTGGTCGCGCAGTTCCCCGCGCCCCTGAAGCATGCGCTACGCGCAGCTTCCCAGACGGGATGCCGCACGAAGTGCGCATCCCAGGGGCGCGGGGAACTGCGCGACCAGCCACGACGAGCCCGCACCCGGCAACGGACCCGCACCCCCCGAAAACCTCACCCGCACCGGTCCCACGTCCCCCCGCTCACCCCTCGCCGCCGCAGCACGGACTTACGTACCTTCCCCGTCTCCGTGAGCGGCAACTCCGCCACCACGTCCACGAACCGCGGTACCGCGAACGCCGGCAACTCTCCCGCACAGTGCCGCGCCACCTCCGCCGGATCGAGCGTGCGCCCGGCTCGCGGTACCACCGCCACCATCACCTCGTCCTCGGCAAGGTCGGAGGGGACCGGGAACGCGGCGGCCTCGGCGACGTCGGGGTGGGCCCGCAGCGCGGTCTCGACCTCGTAGGAGGAGATGTTCTCGCCGCGGCGCCGGATGCAGTCCTTGACGCGGTCGACGAACCGGAACCAGCCGTCGGGCTCGCGCACGACGCGGTCCCCCGTCCGCCGCCACGCACCGGACGGCTGCTCCGGTTCGCCCAGGTACCCCGTGGCGAAGCCGTGCTCGCGATCGGTGCGGACGACGAGTTCGCCGGGGACACCGTCCGGCACCTGCGAGCAGTCCGCGTCCACGACCCGCGCCTCGAATCCGGCGCGCACGGTGCCCATGTAGCCGGGGCGGCAGTCCTCCGGCGCGGAGCCGATGACGAGGTTGGTCTCCGTGGAACCGAACCCGTCGACGAGCGTCACACCGAACCGTTCGCGGAACGTCTCCCACAGCGGTCCTGGCGTGCCGGGACCGAGCCCGCGCCATGCCCGGTGCGCGCGGTCGCCGGGTCCCGGCGGCTGCGCGAGCAGCATCGGCACCATGGCGCCGAGCACATACACGCAGGTGGCGCCCGTCTCGGCGACCCGCGCCCAGTGACGCGAGGCGGAGAATCGGCGGTCCACCACTGCCGAGGCGCCCACCGTCATGGCCTGGGCCAGCGCGTTGAGGGCGTTGGTGTGGAACAGGGGCAGGCAGGTGTACAGGGTGTCGTCGGCGGTCAGGCGCAGCGAGTCGGCCACGTTCCGGCCCCACCAGGCGAACTGGGCGTGCGGGCAGCGCACGCCGCGGGAGGGCCCTGTCGTGCCGGAGGTGAACAGGATGGCCGCCGTGTCGCCGGGACGGGACGGATACGGGTCGAGGACGGGCTCGACGCCAGGGACGGGAGCCTGCCGCGAACCGGTCACCCACACCTCCCCGGCGAACCCCGCGCCCACCGCGCCCACCGCGTCCTCCGCACGTGACGCCAGCTCCTCGTCCACGTACAGGGCTCGCGGTCGCGCCTCGTTCAGCGCGTGCCGGAGCAGCCGTCCGTGCAGCGCGGTGTTGAGCGGGACGACGACGGCACCGAGCCAGGCACAGCCGAGGACGAGGTCGACCAGTTCGACGCGGTTGGGGAGCAGCGCGGCGACCCGGTCGCCGGGTCGGCAGCCGCGGGCCGCGAGCGCGCCGGCCATCGTGGCCGCGGCCATGCGCGTCTGCGCGTAGGTGCGCCGGGTCCCGTCGACGGTGAGGAAGGGACGCTCGCCGTGGAGTGCGGCCGCCGCGTCGACCAGGCCGGGGATCGTCATGCGGTTCATGGGCGGATGCTGTCCGCCCGCGCCGGGGCGATCAAGGGCGCTGGTTCGCTGACCGGTCCGCTTCCGGCCATGGTCCGTTCACCGGAACAGGTTCATAGGCGGGCGCCGCGCCGCGCCGGATGCTCGTGCCGCACACCCACTGAGCAGGAGGCCACGACGAGATGACGACGAGCGAACAACCCCCCGCCGCCCGGAAGACCGCCGCGAAGGACGCCGCCGCCGAGAAGTCCGGCAAGGGCGAGGCCCGGACGCGCCGTGGTGCCGCCGCCGAGAAGATCGGCCGGCAGGACTGGTCGTCCTGGCCCCACTACGACAAGGCGGCGTCCGGATTCCGCGGCTACTGGTATCCGGTCACCTGGGCGTCCCACATCACCGGTGACCCGAAGCCGTTCACGATCTGCGGCGAGAAGATCACGCTGATCCGCGACAGCGGCAAGGTGTACGCGCTGCACAACCGCTGCCCGCACCGCGGAGTGCCGTTGTCCGAGGGCAACCAGCAGTTCCCCGGCACGGTCAGCTGCCCGTACCACGGCTGGACCTTCGACCTGCCCACGGGCAAGCTGTCCGCGGTCATCACCGACGGTCCCGGCTGCCGGCTCACGGGCAAGCTCGGCGTGCGGACGTATTCGGTCGAGGAGCGGCTCGGCATGGTCTGGGTCTTCGTCCCGGTCGCCGACGAGGAGCCGCACCCGATCGACGAGCAGCTCCCCGAGGAGCTGGTGTCGAACGCCTTCGTGATGGGCGGCCGTATCGAGCCGCGCGGCGGCAACTGGCGCTTCGCCTGCGAGAACGGCTTCGACGAGGGCCACGCGAAGTACCTGCACCGCACCGCCCTGTGGCGGCTCTTCAAGCCGATGCCGACGTGGAACATCACCCGGATCGTGCCGCAGGGCCGCTGGATCTACCGGGTGCAGGACGAGGTGTACTGGGAGGCCGACTTCCCCGGCGTGGGCCGCTGGTCCAACAAGCGGTGGTGGAAGAAGCAGCCGCCGAAGGAGACCTTCAACCTCGGCAACACCGGCAAGGCCGACGACGTCGACCCGGTCATCGAGGCCCAGGAGTTCCCCGGTTTCGCGTCCCTGTCGATGCCGGGCGTGCTGCGGATCGCGTACCCGAAGTTCATCCACTACGAGTTCTACGTCCCGGTGGACGAGGACAACCACCGCTACGTCGGCGTGATGGTCAACTTCACGCAGGGCTGGGAGACGCTCCGCTTCTACGGCAAGTACCTCGGCGCCATCCGCTGGCTGTTCCACGGTGAGTTCTCCGGCCAGGACGCCTGGATGGTCGACGTCACCGACGCTCCCCCGGAGAAGCTCTACCGCCCTGATGTGTCACTGACCTCGTGGCGCAATCTCAGCGAGGACGAGTACGGCAAGAAGCTCGCCGCCGCCGGTGTCACCGAACCCACCACCGACGAGGAGGCCTGATCATGGCCCGCACCCTGTTCAAGATCCTGCTCGGTGTCGCCGTCGCGGTGGCGCTGCCCCGCGCCAAGCGGCGATTCGCGCAGACCACCATGACCCAGGTCCACCGGGTCAACCAGTGAGCGGCGACGGACTGGCCGGCCTCGATTCGCGGCGTCGGGGCTGGGTGACGGAGGCGTGGAAGCACGTCACCGAGGAGCGGCTGCGCGAGCTGATCGTCG
Organism: Streptomyces sp. NPDC016845; assembly: GCF_044332585.1. Classification (NCBI taxonomy): domain Bacteria; kingdom Bacillati; phylum Actinomycetota; class Actinomycetes; order Kitasatosporales; family Streptomycetaceae; genus Streptomyces; species Streptomyces sp. NPDC016845. Next base: position 119,365 of record NZ_JBIRPI010000006.1, read on the forward strand.
GCCTGGTCGGCGTTCCCAGCCCGACCGGTGACGAGCGGCCGCTGGCCGAACACATCGCGCGGGCGCTGGAATCGGTCGGCCTGCGCTCGGCCTGTCAGCCGCTCGACGCGCGGCAGGCGAACGCCTGGGCGCGCCTCGAAGGCGACGGTACCGGCCCCGACCTGATGCTGTACGCGCCCATCGACACCTTCACCGTGGGTGACGAGCGCGAGGACGTGCCGTGGATCGGGCCGAAGCTGCGTGAGGACATGCGCCCCGAGGCCACCGTCTACGACGATCTGGTGACCGGGCTCGGCGCCTCCAACCCCAAGGGCCACGCGGCCTGCGTGATGATGGCCGCCGAGGCGATCGCGCTCGCCGGGGTCCCGCTGACCGGGGATCTGGTGGCCGCGTTCGGCGCGGGCGGCATGCCGACCAACGCCCGGCCCGGCAGCGACCGGCTCAACACCGGTCAGGGCGCGGGTTGTTCGTTCCTCCTGGAGCAGGGCGTGTGGACGGATTACGCGGTCATCGCCAAACCCGGATGGACGGTCTCGTGGGACGAGGTCGGCCTGGTGTGGTTCGAGGTGACGGTGCACGGCACCCACACCTACGTGGGCTCGCGCCACCGGCTCCCGTACGACAACGCGATCCGCCGCGCCGGAGAGGTCGTCCAGCACCTGGAGGACTGGTTCGCCGAGTACGCGAAGCGGCACACCGGCGGCACGGTCGCCCCGCAGGGCGTCGTCTCGTCGGTGCGCGGCGGCTGGCCGCGTCTCGCCGCGGCGACCCCGGCTGCCTGCACCCTGCGCGTCGACCTGCGGATCGCACCGGGGACGACGCCGATGCAGGCGAAGCGTGAATTCAGCGCCGTGATCGCGGAGTTGAAGGGCTCCATGCCGGGGCTCGACGCCACGGTGGAGATGATTCTGGCGATCCCGGGGACGACCACCAGCCGGGAGAGCTGGATCTTCCGCAGCGCCGTGGCCGGGTGGGAGGCCATCGAAGGGCGTCCGCACGAGGCCGCGCGCGGCAACAGCGGCGCCACCGACGCGAACATCCTGCGCGGTCGCGGCATCCCGACGGTCCGCGTCGGCATGCCGAAGGTGGCCGAGGCGCCCTTCGACATCGACTTCGCCCGCGGCATGAACACCGTCTCCGTACGGGAGATGCGGAGACTGACCCGCCACCTGATCCGTACGGCGGTCGACACCGTCACCCGTTCCCGCGAGGAATGCGACTCCCCCACGGCACCGGAAGGAGCAACGGCATGAGCGAGATCGTGCTCGGCGTGGGAGCCTCCCACAGCACGCTGATGAACACGCACTGGGAGGAGACGGTCCACAAGGACCGGGCCGAGCGCTTCCGTGACGCGCTCGGCACGGCCCGCGACGAACTGGCCCGCACTCGCCCCGACACCGTCGTCCTGATCGGCTCGAACCACTTCCGCGGGTTCTGGCTCGACCTGATCCCGCCGTTCACGCTCGGCGTCGGGGAGTGTATTGCGAGCGGCGAGTCCGGGACGCCGAAGGGGCCGCAGCCGGTCGATGTGCCGCTGGCGCAGCACATCGCGGACTCGCTGGTGGAGAGCGGGCGGTTCGACCCGGCGTTCTCCGCGCGGCTCCAGATCGACCACGGGCAGTCCCACGCCATCCAGTACCTGCTCGACGGCCTGGACGTCGAGATCGTGCCCCTGGTGGTGAACGTCTTCGCCCAACCCCTGCCGACCCTCGCACGCTGCGAGGAACTGGGGCGCGCCATTCGTGAGGCCGTGCTCGCCTTCCCCGGCGAGCGGCGGGTCGCGGTGGTCGGCTCGGGCGGGCTCTCGCACCGGCTGCCCTGGCCGGACTGGCGCGAACCGCACGGCGAAGACGAGGAGTTCATGGTCGGCGCCTGGCTCGACGGCCGGAACAACTGGCAGGACTACGACGCCCGGCGCCGCGAGATCATCCGGGCCGCCGAGGCATCCCTCACTCCGGAGTTCGACCACGAGTTCCTGGCTCTTCTCGAACGCGGCGAGGCGCATCGGCTCACCGCGTACACGACGGACGAACTGGAGAAGGCGGCGGGCAACGGCGCGCAGGAGCTGCGTACATGGCTGCTGATGGCGGCTGCCCTGGACCACGCGCCCGCACGGCGTCTGGCGTACGAGCCGATGCCCGAATGGCTCACCGGGATGGGGGTCGCGGTCATCGACCCGGCGGCCGTGGACGCGGGGCAGTCGGCATGAAGGCGCCGGCCGGAGCACCGACGGCCGAGCACCGTCCCGCCGCCGCACCGTCCGCCGCACCATCCGCCGGATTCGTTCTCTCCTCCGTGCGACCCGGGCGACCGGCGGAATCTGAGCCGTCGGAGAGGTCGGAGCCGTCGGAGGAACCGGGGCCCGTGGCCGAAGCGGTCGGGGGCGATCCGATGAACTCCGTGCTGGGAAAAGTCCGTCCCATCCTGGAGGCTTTCACCTCCGACGACGCCGCGCTCTCGCTCGCGGAGCTGGTGCGCCGCTCGGGGGCGGCCAAGGCCACGGTGCACCGGCTGGCCCAGGAGCTGGTCACCTGGGGGCTGCTGGAGCGCGAAGGCTGCGACTACCGGCTCGGCCTGCGCCTGTTCGAGCTGGGGCAGCGCGTGCACCGCCAGCGCATCCTGCGCGAGGCCGTGCAGCCGTACATGGAGGACCTGCTCCTGATCACCCGGGAGACGATCCACTTCGCCATCCACGACAGCCTGGACGTGGTCTACCTCGACAAGATCTTCCCGCACCGCGGGCTGAACGCCGAGTCCCGGATCGCGGGCCGGCTGCCGCTGTACTGCACGGGTACCGGCAAGGCGATCCTGGCGCACTCCTCGCCGTCGCTCTTCGTCGAGGTGGTCCGCAGCGGCCTCAAGCCGCTCACCCGGCACACCGTGATCTCACCGGGGCGGCTCCGCGCCCAGCTCGACCGGATCCGGGAGGAGGGCATCGCCCTGGAGTCGGAGGAGATCAGACTCGGCTACGCGAGTCTGGCCGTGCCCGTGTTCGCCGGGGGCACCACGCTCGTGGGCGCCCTGTCCATCACGGCACCCACGTACCGGATGGACGCGGCCGGGCACGCGACCGCCCTGCGGACGGCGGCACTGGGGATCGGCCGGTCGCTGGCGTAGCGGTGTGACGCGCCACGCACGCGAAGGGGCCCACCGGACGGTGGGCCCCTCGCCGCGTTCAGGCGCTGTCCCGGCGCTGTTCCCGTGCTGTCCCGGTGCCGTCCCGGTCACCGGAACGACTCCGTAGGGGGAACCGCCCGCTCGTTCCTACGCTCACGGACATGAGCCAACTCACCGAGAACACCGGTGTCCTGACCACCGATGTCCTGATCATCGGCGCCGGTCCGGCGGGCCTCTACGGCGCGTACTACGCCGGGTTCCGCGGTCTGACCGTCACCGTCATGGACGTGCTGCCGCAACTCGGCGGGCAGGTCAGCGCGATGTATCCCGAGAAGCCGATCTTCGACATCGCCGGTTTCCTCTCCGTGCGCGGCCGCGACCTGGTGGACGGTCTCGTCGCGCAGGCCGAGCCGTACTCGCCCCGCTACCTCCTGGGTCACCGGGCCGCCGAGCTGACGTACGACGCGGAAGGGCTGCCGGTGGTCCGCAGCGACCAGGGGGCGACGGTGCGGGCGAGGGCCGTCGTGATCACGGGGGGCGTGGGTACGTTCACGCCTCGCCCGCTGCCTGCCGGGGAGGAGTTCCTCGGGCGGGGTCTGGAGTACTTCGTCCCGGACCCCTCCGTACACGCGGGCCGGGACGTGGTCGTGGTCGGCGGCGGCGACAGCGCCTTCGACTGGGCGGCGCTGCTCTCCCCGATCGCCCGCTCGGTCACCCTCGTGCACCGCACCGCCCGCTTCCGCGCCCACACGGCGTCCGTCGAAAAGGTCCGCGCCCTCGGCATCGGGATCGTCACCGACAGCGAGGCGAGCCGGCTCATCGGCGCCGACCGCGTGGAGGCGGCCGAGATCCGGCACCGTACGACGAAGGAGACCCGGATCGTCCCCGCCCAGGCCGTCGTCGCCGCCCTCGGTTTCCTCGCCGACCTCGGCCCGCTCCAGCACTGGGGGCTCGACCTCCAGGCCCGCAAGATCACCGTCGACACCCACATGGCGACGAACCTGCCCCGGGTGTTCGCCGCGGGCGACACCACCGACTACCCCGGCAAGGTCCGCCTCATCTCGGTCGGCTTCGGCGAGGCCGCCACCGCCGTCAACAACGCGGCCACCGTCATCGACCCGGAGGCGGCCCTGTTCCCCGGGCACTCCACCGAGAAGGAGCACTGAGCACACCATGGCGTACGTCATCGGCGCGTCCTGCGTCGACATCATGGACCGGTCCTGCATGGAGGAGTGCCCGGTCGACTGCATCTACGAGGGCGAGCGCAAGCTCTACATCAACCCGATGGAGTGCATCGACTGCGGGGCCTGCGAAGTCGCCTGCCCGGAACAGGCGATCACCGTCGACCGCAAGGCCGACCCCGACTTCCGCGAGGACAACCGGCGCTTCTTCACCGAGGCCCTGCCCGGCCGCGACGCCGCACTCGGCTCCCCCGGCGGAGCGACACCCCTCGGCCCGGTCGGCGTCGACACTCCGCTGGTGAGCGCCCGATGAGCGCCGCCGAGGTGACGAAGGCGGCCGACGCGCTGCGGGCGGCCGAGCGCACGGGTGAGCCCTGCCCGCCCGTACGGTCCCTGCTGACCGAGGGCGACATCGACGCCGCGTACCGCGTCCAGCGCGTCAACACCGAGCGCGGCCTGGCCACGGGCCGCCGCATCGCCGGACGCAAGATCGGCCTCACCTCCCCCGCCGTGCAGACCCAACTCGGCGTCGGGCAACCGGACTTCGGTACGCTCTTCGCCGACATGGCCGTCCCCGACGGCGGCACCGTCGCGGCCGGGCGGCTCATCCAGCCGAAGGTCGAGGCCGAGGTCGCGCTCGTGCTCGGTGCGGACCTGCCGCACCGCGACTGCACCGTGGCCGACGTGATCCGGGCGACGGACTTCGCGCTCGCCGCGCTGGAGATCGTGGACAGCCGCGTCGCCGACTGGGACATCACCATCGTCGACACCGTCGCCGACAACGCCTCCAGCGGCCTGTACGTACTCGGCGGCACGCCCGTACCGCTGTCGGGCCTGGACCTGCGCGCCGTACGGATGACGATGACGCGCGACGGCTCACCGGACCCGGTGTCCGAGGGCACCGGTGCCGACTGCCTGGGCAGTCCGCTCAATGCCGCCGCGTGGCTCGCCTCGACGCTGGCCACGGCGGGGGACCCACTGCGGGCCGGGGACGTCGTGCTCACCGGCGCGCTCGGGCCGATGGCAGTGGCCACGCCCGGGGACCGTTTCGAGGCGCGCATCAGTCAGCTGGGCCGGATCAGCGTGCAGTTCGCGCAGGAGGGACACACCGCATGAGTAGTACCCGCACCAAGGTCGCCGTCATCGGATCGGGCAATATCGGCACCGATCTGATGATCAAGGTCCTGCGCCTGTCCGAGTCGCTGGAGATCGCCGCCATGGCCGGGATCGACCCGGACTCGGACGGCCTGGCCCGCGCCCGCCGCCTGAAGGTCGCCACCACCCACGAGGGCGTCGAAGGGCTGGTGAGAATGGAGGAGTTCGAGGACATCGAGATCGTCTTCGACGCGACCTCGGCCGGCGCCCACCGCCACCACGAGGACATCCTGCGGCCCCTCGGCCGCACCCTGATCGACCTGACCCCGGCGGCCGTCGGCCCGTACGTCGTCCCGCCGGTCAACGGCGACGCCCACCTGGGCGCCCCGAACGTCAACATGGTCACGTGCGGCGGCCAGGCCACCATCCCGATCGTCGCCGCCGTCGACGCGGTGAGCCCGGTCCACTACGGGGAGATCGTCGCCTCGATCTCCTCGCGCTCCGCCGGGCCCGGCACCCGCGCCAACATCGACGAGTTCACCGAGACGACCTCCTCGGCCATCGAGCAGGTCGGGGGCGCCACCCGCGGCAAAGCGATCATCGTCCTCAACCCGGCCGACCCCCCGCTGATCATGCGGGACACCGTGCACTGCGTCGTCTCCGCCTGCGCCGAGGAGACCCTCACGGCGTCCGTCGAGGAGATGGTCGGCCGCGTCCAGGCGTACGTTCCCGGCTACCGCCTCAAGCAGAAGGTGCAGTACGAGACGGTCCGCCCCGGCGATCCCCTGCACGCGCTCGCCCCGGCCGGGACCGGCGAGGCCCTCAAGGTCTCCGTCTTCCTGGAAGTGGAGGGCGCCGCCCACTACTTGCCCGCCTACGCCGGAAACCTCGACATCATGACGTCGGCCGCGCTGCGCACCGCCGAGCGTATGGCCGCGCACCACGCCACTGCTGCGAAGGAGGCGGCCAAGTGACGAGTCTCTACGTCCAGGACGTGACCCTGCGGGACGGCATGCACGCCGTCCGCCACCGCTACACCACCGGCCAGGCCCGCTCCATCGCCGCCGCCCTCGACGCCGCCGGGGTCGCCGCCATCGAGATCGCCCACGGCGACGGCCTCGCGGGGTCCAGCGTCAACTACGGCGTCGGCGCGCACACCGACTGGGAGTGGATCGAGGCCGTCGTCGACGCCACGACCACCGCGATCCCCACCACGCTGCTCCTGCCCGGCATCGGCACCATCCACGACCTCAAGCAGGCCCACACGCTCGGCATCCGCTCGGTGCGCGTCGCGACGCACTGCACCGAGGCCGACATAGCCGCGCAACACATCGCCGCCGCGCGGGAGTTGGGTATGGACGTCGCCGGGTTCCTGATGATGTCCCACATGGCCGAGCCCGCCGAACTCGCCCGCCAGGCCAAGCTCATGGAGTCCTACGGCGCACACTGCGTGTACGTCACCGACTCCGGCGGCCGCCTCACGATGGACGGGGTACGGAGCCGGTTCCGTGCCTACCGCGATGTCCTCGACCCGGCCACCGAACTGGGCATCCACGCCCACCACAACCTCGCGCTCGGCGTCGCCAACACGGTCGTCGCCGTGGAGGAGGGCGTCACCCGCGTCGACGCCTCCCTCGCCGGGCAGGGCGCGGGCGCCGGCAACTGTCCCCTCGAAGCGTTCGTCGCCGTCGCCGATCTGATGGGCTGGAAGCACCACTGTGATCTGTTCCCGCTGATGGACGCCGCCGACGACCTCGTACGCCCGCTCCAGGACCGTGAAGTGCGGGTGGACCGGGAGACGCTGAGCCTCGGGTACGCGGGCGTCTACTCCAGCTTCCTGCGCCACGCGGAAGCGGCGGCCGCCCGCTACGGCCTGGACACCCGCACCATCCTGGTCGAGGTCGGGCGGCGCGGAATGGTCGGCGGTCAAGAAGACATGATCACGGACATCGCGCTCGACCTCACCACGAAAGCGACCCACGCATGACGGACACGGACGCCCTGCGGAAGGGCTACGTGCCCAGCCGCTTCGGGCAGTTGCACTACGTGGAGTCCGGCGACGGGGAGCCCGTGCTGCTGCTCCACCAGACACCCCGCTCCTGGACCGAGTACCTCGGCGTCCTCCCCCTGATCGGGGCCCGCCACCGGGCCATCGCGATGGACACCCTGGGCTACGGCGCGTCCGCGAAGCCCGCGGGGCCCCATTCCGTCGAGCGGTTCGCGGACGGCGTCGGTGATCTGGTCGAGGCGCTCGGCCTCGACCGGTTCCACCTCGTAGGCCATCACACCGGCGGGGTGATCGCCGTCGAGGTGGCGGCGCGGTTCCAGGACCGGGTGGCGAGCCTGCTGCTGTCGGCGACCGCGTTCGTCGACGACGAGAAGCGCGCCGGTACGGGCGGCCACGGCCGCGTCGACCACGTGGACCCGAAGCCCGACGGCTCGCACCTGCGCGAGTTGTGGGACAGACGGCGCGGCTTCTACCGGCCGGGCGAGGAGGCGGCCCTGACCCGGTACGTCATCGACGCGCTGACCGTCCTCGACCGGGTCGAGGAGGGCCACGAGTCGCTGCGCCGCTACGCCATGGAGCCCCGCCTGCCGCACATCACCGCGCGCACCCTCGCCGTCTGCGCACCGGACGACCACTTCTCGCTCCCCTCCCTGGCGAAGTTCGCGGCCGCGCTCGGTTGCGGGACGAGGGTGCTGTCCCATGGGCATGTGGCGGCGCCGGAGCAGGTGCCGGAGGAGTTCGCGCGTACGGTCCTCGCCTGGGTGGGGTGATCCCCTCGGCCCACGGTCACCCGATGCCGATGCCTGCCCTGAGCACGGCTGAGATCGCCGCAGGCAGCAACGTCTCGGGGGTCAGCGTCCGGGAAGGCCAGGCCACCACTTGCTGTGCGACACCGACTGGGAGCACACCGTCGACGCCGCGTCATCCGACGGCAGGCGCGAGCTCGAAAAGAAACGGAGCCCACGAACCAGGCGGCAGGCACCCTTGACCAGCCGCACGAAGAGGGGGCCCGCCGGTGATCCGGCGGGCCCCGGCACGGGGCGTCGGACCCGCAGCCCCGTTCGGCCGAGGCTTGTCGTGATGTCGCTGTGCCGCGCGGCACCAGGGGCGTACACCGTCCCTCCCCCTGGCTGCGGGCACAGTCGGTCTTCGGCCCGCGCGGACGCATGCGGTAAGAAGACATCCGTGACCGAACCGCACCGGACCATCACCCAGCACGCGTTCATCGCCCTCGCGCCGCCCGACGAGGCGAAGAACGAGCTGGCGCACGCCCTGGGCCCGGCCTACGCCGCCTTTCCGGACCTGCGCTGGAACCGCATCGAGGACTGGCACATCACCCTGGCCTTCCTGGGCGAGCTGCCGGTGCGAACCGTCCAGCGGCTTCGTCCGCCCCTCGCCGCCCTGGCGGCTGCCCGCCCCTCTCTCGAACTGGCGCTGCTCGGTGGCGGACATTTCGACGACCGAGTGCTCTGGAGCGGCGTCGAGGGCGATCTCGACGGACTGCACGAGCTGGCCGAAGCAGTACGGGCGCGGGTCAGGGACTGCGACGTCGCCTTCCCCGAACGTCCGCTGCGTCCGCACCTCACGCTGGCCCGCGCGCGCCGCTACGACAGCACGTCCATAGGAGCGGCCGCCGCCTGCCTCGACGACTTCACCGGAAGCCCGTGGCAGACCGAACGCCTCCACTTGGTCGGCAGCACACCACGAGGCCACGAGGGCCCGCGACGCTATCAGGACATCGACGCTTGGACCCTGGTCACCGGGGACTGGACGAAGGCTTCCCGATCCGGTCCGGTCGGACGGTGACGCCGCTGACGGGCGCAGCGGGCGCAGCAGGGGCAGCGGGCGCGGTGGTGCCCGCACACGGCGATTCCCACTTCGCCCGTCCGCCCATCCGCCCATTGGCCCATCCGGTGATCACGCCTCAGATGGCCAGGATTCCGCCGTCCACCGCGACATGGCTGCCGGTGGCGAAGGAGGAGCGGTCGCTGAGCAGCCACAGCGCGGCCTCCGCGACCTCCTGCGGCTCGGCCATCCGCTTCTGGACCTGCCGCGCGACGAACGCCTCTGCCAGCTCCGGAATCGCCTCGACCGCCAAGCTGATCATCTCCGTGCGCGTGGTCCCCACGACCAGGGAGTTGACGCGGATGCCCTGTGCCCCGTACTCGGCGGCGGCCGTCTTCGTCAGCCCCAGCACGGCGTGTTTCGCCGCCACATAGGGGGCCGGTGCCCCGGTGGCGATGAGCCCGGCCGAACTCGCCGTGTTGACGATCGCGCCCCGGCCGGCGGCCAGCATGACGGGGATCTGGTGGCGCAGGCAGTTCCAGGTGCCCCGCACGTTGACATCCATGATCCGGTCGAAGTCGTCCTGCGGCTGCTCGTGCAGCGGGCCGAAGACGCTACCGGAATAGCCGGCGTTGTTGAAGGCTCCGTCGAGTCCGCCGAAACGCTCCACGGCCGTGGCGACGGCTCGTTCGACGTCCTCGGGCCGCGCCACGTCGCCGGCGCTCGCCACGGCGCGTCCGCCGGACTTCTCTATTTCCTCGACGAGTTGGGTGAGGCGGTCCGCACGACGGGCCATCAGGACGACGGCCGCGCCCTCGGCGACGAACAGCCGCGCGGCGGCCGCACCGATTCCGCTGGACGCCCCAGTGATCATCACGGTCCGGCCGGCCAACTGCGCCGCGCCGCGCGACTGTTGCTCTCGATCATTCATGGATCCGAGTAAAGCATCCAGGACGTGGCGCCGGCCGCCTCCGCGCACTCGCCCCGGGGCATCCGCTGCCCCGGGCGCACTGGACGCTCGCTCAGCGGCTCGGGTAGCCCGTACGTGAGCGCCCTATTGACGCCCCATGAAACAAGTCAATAGTTTGCGTATCTCCGACTCACCTGGGGTCGCGCCTCCCCCGAAGGGACCGCGCATGGGCCGTTACAGCCGTCTTCGCCGCGTCCAGCACATGGATCCGGAGCAGGACTTCGAGCAGATCTACCGGTGGATCACGCAGTACGAGTTCCCCCGTGACTACCTGCACGGGACGTCGATCGCGTTCCTGCGGGACTACGGGGTGCCGCGGATCTCCCGGTTGCTGGACCGTACGCAGGAGTTCGAGCGAGCCGGGCAGAAGCGGTACGACGACACGGTGCTGATCATGTACGAGATGGTCAGGGACGGGACGGGGTCGGAGCGCGGGCTGGCCGCGGCCGAGCAGCTGAACCGGATCCACGGGCGGTATCGGATAGCCGACGAGGACTTCCTTTATGTGCTGGCCACCACCGTTGTCGGGCCGAAGCGGTGGATCGATCGGTACGGGTGGCGGCGGCTGGCCCCGCAGGAGACCGAGAGTCTGGCGCTCGTCGGGCGGCGGATGGGCGAGATGATGGGGATCACTGGTGCGCCCGGCACCTACGCCGGGTTCGAACAGCTCCACGACGACTACGAGCGGGCGATGTTCGCCTACGACCCGGCCAATCGGAGAGTCGCCGCGGCCACCTTGCGGATCATGGCCTCCTGGTACCCGGCCCCTGTACGGCGGCTCGCGTCGCGGGTCGCGCTCGCTGTTCTGGACGAACCGTTGCTGGAAGCGCTGGGCTTCCGGCCCGAGCCGCGATGGCTGCAAAGGGCCGCAAGGCGCGGGCTGCGTGTCAGGGCCGCCGTCATCCGGCTGCTGCCCGGGCGGCCCGAGCGGTTTCCGCGCCGGCCCGAAGCGCGTACGTACCCCTTCGGCTGGACACTGGACGATCTCGGTCCGCACTGGGCGCACCCCCGGCCCGCTACTTCGCCTCACCCCGACCGTCAGGAGACCCGATGACCGACACCGCCGCGCCCCGGACCGGGACCTTCCTCACGTACTCCCCCGCGACCGGGAAGCCGATCGCCGAGCACCCCGTGCACGGGCCGGAGGAGGTGGACCGTGCCGTGTCCCGCGCCCGCGTCACACAGGGCGGCTGGGCGGCGCTGCCCGCCTCGCGCCGCCGTGACCATCTGCTGCGCTGGAAGAAGGCGCTGGCGCATCGCCTGAACGCCGTGGCGCGGACCATCGCCGAGGAGACCGGGAAACCCGCCGGGGACGCCGCCCTCGAGGTCGTCCTCACGCTGGAGCACCTGGGCTGGGCCGCTCGGCACGCCGAGCGGGTGCTGCGCAGGCGGAGCGTGGGCACCGGGCTGTTCACCGTCCACCAGCGGGCCTCGCTCGTGCACCGGCCGGTGGGCGTGGTCGGGGTCATCGGGCCCTGGAACTACCCGCTGTACACGCCGATGGGATCGATCGGGTACGCCCTGGCCGCCGGGAACGCCGTCGTCTTCAAGCCCTCCGAGCTGACCCCGGGCACGGGCGTCCTGCTGGCCGAACTCTTCGACGCCGCCGTGCCCGCGCACGCGGGGCTGTTCACCACCGTCACCGGCGCGGCCGGCACCGGCGACGCGCTGGCCCGGTCCGGTGTCGACAAACTGGCGTTCACCGGGTCGCCCGGGACCGCCCGCAAGGTGATGGCGGTGTGCGCCGAGACGCTGACACCGCTCCTCGCCGAGTGCGGCGGCAAGGACGCGGTGATCGTCACCGGGGACGCCGACCTCGACGCGGCCGCCGACGCGATCGTGTGGGGCGCGCTGAGCAACGCGGGGCAGACCTGCGCGGGCGTGGAGCGCGTCTACGCCGTACGGGACATCCACGCGGCGCTGTGCGAGAAGGTCGCCGAGCGGGCCCGCGCGATCCACCCAGGCGCCGAGACGGACGCCGGCTACGGACCGATGACCCTGCCGGGCCGGCTCGACGTCGTCGAACGGCACGTGTCCGGCGCGGTCGCGGCGGGCGCGCGGGCCGTGCTCGGCGGGGCCGGGTCCGTGCGCGCCCCGTACGTCACGCCCGTAGTCCTCGCCGATGTCCCCGAGAGCGCGGCGGTGATGACGGAGGAGACCTTCGGGCCGGTCGTCGCCATCAACCCGGTGCGCGATGTGGACGAGGCGGTGGAGCGCGCCAACGCCTCCCGTTACGCGCTCGGGGCCGCGGTGTTCTGCCGTGGCGGGCGTGCCGGTGCGGCCATCGCGGCGCGGCTGCGCGCGGGCGCGGTCTCGGTCAACTCGGTGCTGGGGTTCGCGGCGGTGCCCGCCCTGCCGTTCGGCGGTTCGCGGGACTCCGGGTTCGGGCGGATCCACGGGGCGGAGGGGCTGCGCGCCTTCACCTCCGTACAGTCGACGACGGTGCAGCGGTTCACCCCGCCGATCACGCTGACCTCCTTCGACGTGCCGGCGGCCACGCGGGAACGCGCCGTACGCCTCGCCCGCGCACTGCACCGGCGCCGCTGAGGCGCACCGCGTCAGGCGTCGAGCAGCGGGGCCAGGTAGCGGCGGGCGAACGCGCGCGCCTGGTCCTCGTCCTCCAGCTCGATGCAGCTGACCGGGTTGAGCAGGAAGGACACGGCGACCCGCACCATCAGCTCGGCGACCGGGCGCAGGTCGCCGTCCGGGCGGCCCTCCGCCTGCTGTGCGCGGCGCAGACGGTCCGTCAGGTACTCGACGGTGACGGAGAGGGACGGGCCGCCCTGCACGGTGAAGAAGGGCAGCACCAGCTCGGGCTCGACGCGCAGGAGGCCGCCGAAGAGCGGGTGGGCGCGGGTGTGGCGCAGGGCGACCACGAACCCCTCGACGACCCGCTCCTTCATGTCGGGCAGCACGGCCACCGCGGCGTCGAGGCGCTGGAAGAACCGGCCGAGCTCGCGCAGCAGGACCTCTTCGACCAGCGTGTCCTTGTTCTGAAAGCGCCGGTAGACGGTGACCCGGGAGACCTTCGCGCGCTTGGCGACATCGTCCACGGAGGAGCGGCGCAGGCCGAGCAGCGTGAACTGTTCGAGGGCCGCGTCGAGGATGCGGCGCGCCGTGTGGTCCTCGGGCTCCGGGCGGTCCAGGGCGCGGGCGAGCCACGCGTCGTTCGTGTCAGGTCGCATGGTGCGGTCAGTTCTCATGGTGCCCCTCACGATACCGGTGAACCAGCCCCTCAGAGCCGTTGTTACATCTAACATATCTTTGTAACGCACGCTGTGTTCCGCTGGACCGGGAGGACCTGATGGGCAGTCGACTCACCGAGGAGCAGGCCGCGTTCGTCGCGGCCGTACGCGATTTCGCCAAGCGCGAGTGCGGCACCCGCGAGCAGCGCGGCACGCTGTCGGCGGACGGTCACGAGGCCCACCACCCGCAGGTGTACGGAAAGCTCGCCAATCTCGGCTGGCTCGGGGTCTGCCTCCCCGAGGAGTACGAGGGCTCCGGCGGCGGCCTCGCCGACGCCTGCCTCTTCCTGGAGGAGACCTCGTACGGCATGGTCCCCTGCGGCGGCTTCGTCACCACGGTCATCACCGCGAAGGCGTACGAGCGGTTCGGCACCGGGCGGCAGCGGCAGGAGGTGCTGCCGGGCGCGGCGCGCGGCGACGTCCTCGCGATCGCCATGTCGGAGCCGGAGGCCGGGTCGGACGTCGGCGCGCTGCGCTGCCGCGCCCGGCGGCAGCCGGACGGCACCTGGCTGATCGACGGCCAGAAGACCTGGATCTCCAACGCGCACCTCGCGCGGAGCATCCTGCTCGTGGCCCGCACCGGCGAGGACAAGCACGGGGGCCTGACCATGTTCCATCTGCCCGCCGGCACCCCGGGCGTGCGGGTGCGGGGCATCGGGACGATGCGCGGCCGGGAGGTCAACGACGTCTACCTCACGGGTGTCCGGCTGCCCGCGGACGCGGTCGTGGGGCAGGTGAACGACGGCTGGCGGCAGTTGATGGCCGGGCTCAACCACGAGCGGCTGTTCCTGGCCGCGAACATGCTGGGTCTGGCGCGCCGCGCCTTCGACGACGCCGTCACCTATGTCCGCGGGCGCGAGCAGTTCGGGCGGCCGGTCGGTTCCTTCCAGGCGCTGCGGCACCGGATCGCCGATCTCGCCACCGAGATCGAGTGCGCCCGGCTGCTCGTGCGCGAGGTGGCCCTCGACTGCGACGCGCGGCCGGACACGCTGTTCCCGCGCGAGGCGTCGATGGCCAAGCTGAAGGCCACCGAGATCGCCAAGCGGGCGGCACTCGAAGGGATGCAGATGATGGGCGGCTACGGCTACACCACCGAGTTCGACATGGAGCGCCATCTGCGGACCGCGGTCGTCTCCACGGTCTACGGCGGGACGAGCGAGATCCAGCGCGACGTCATCGGCAAGAGCTACGGCCTCTGACGGCCTCTGAACGGCCTCTGGAAAGACCGGTGCCGCCTTCCCCCGGCGGGCAGGGCGGCGCCGGTCATGACGCCGGGCGGCTCACCCCTCGTACAGCCCCGACAACTCCCGCGCGTACTTGTCCCGGATGACCCGCCGCCGCATCTTCAGCGGCGGCGTCAGCTCCCCGGTCCCCGGGCCCCACTCCTCGGCAAGCAGCTCGTACCGTTTGACCTGTTCGGTGCGGTTGAGGCGGGTGTTGGCGGCGGTGACGGCGCGGTCGACCTCCGCCCGTATCTCCGGGTGGCGGACGAGCCCGGCCGGTCCGCCGTCCGTCCGCACGCCGTGCGCCGCGGCCCAGGCGGGGGCGGCCTCCGCGTCGAGCACGAGCAGGGCGACCAGGTAGGAGCGGTGGTCGCCGTGGACCATCGCCTGGCCGATGAGGGGGTGTTCCTTGAGCGCGTTCTCCACCAGGGCCGGTGAGACGTTCTTGCCGGTGGAGGTAATGATCATCTCCTTCTTGCGGTCGGTGAGCCAGAGGTAGCCGTCCTCGTCGACGCGGCCGATGTCTCCGGTGGGCAGCCAGCCGTCTCCGTCGAGCGCGGAGCGCACCGAACCGTCTGGCCGCAGATAGCCGCTGAAGACGGACGAGCCCCGCACCAGGATCTCGCCGTCCTCGGCGACCCGGATCTCCACCGACTCCACCGGCCGCCCCACCGAGCCGATCCGGAAACCGGTCCTGGGGCTGTTGCTGGTGGCCACGCCGGTGGTCTCGGTCAGCCCCCAGGCGTCCATGACGACGATGCCGAAGCCGGCCCAGAACCTGACCACGTCGACCGGCATCGGCGCCGACGCGCTCGCCGCCCAGGTCACCCGGTCGAGGCCACCCGCGACCAGGAGCGGCAGCAGCACGTCCTTACGGGCGCGGAGGTAGCGCTCCTCCAGCTCGGCGGGCGGCGTCTCACCCCGCTCGCGGTACGCGACGTGCTCGCGGGCGACCTCGAACGCCCCCTCGATCACCGCCTGTTGCCCGGCGGGCAGCAGCGAGAGGGCACCCCGCACGGCGGCGGAGAGCTTCTCCCAGATCCTCGGTACGCCGAAGAACTGCGCGGGGCGCACCTTGCGCACCACCTCGCCCACGCGCGTGGGATCGGCGCAGAGGTACACGTGCGAGGCGCGGTGGCAGGGGAGGTAGAGGCCCAGCATCCGTTCGGCGATGTGCGCGAACGGCAGGTAGCAGATGTGCTCGACGTGCGGCGGCAGCTCCACCACGGCGTCGAGCGCCAAAGCGTTGGACAGCACCTCGCGGTGGGTGAGGACAACGCCCTTGGGCTCGCCGGTGGTGCCCGAGGTGTAGACGACGGTCAGCGGGTCCCCGGGGCGTGCGGTGTCCAGCTCCTCGGCGAACTCGTCCGGCGCCTCGGCCCGGAGCAGCGCGGCGTACGGGTGGTGGCCGCCCTCCGCCCCGGCCTCGACCACGACGAGGTCCTCCAGCGGGGTGCCGGCGTCGGACAGCAGCGGCTCCCACACGGCGACCTGCGAGGCGCCCTCCACGACGGCGAGGCGGGCGCGGCAGTTGCGGGCGATGTGCGTGATCTGCTCGGGCGCGGAGGTGCCGTAGACGCTGACCGGGACCGCGCCCAGGCGGACGAGGGCAAGGTCGGAGAGCCAGTGTTCGGGCCGGTTCGCCATCATCAGGAGCACGTGGTCGCCGCCGCCGACGCCGAGCGCGCGGTAGCCGGCGGCGAGACGACGGGTGTGCTCGTCGACCTCCGCCCAGGTGAGCGTCGTCCACTCACCGTCCCTGTCCGCCGACTGCCAGGACAGGGCCGGGAGTCCGGGGTACGAGGAGGCATCGCGGGCCAGCAGTTGTGGCAGGGTCCGCTCGGCCGGGTCGCCGGGCAGGTCGCCGGTGGTGCGGGGTGCTGACGGCATGGGTCTCCTCCAGGGGTCACAGCCAACTCCGGACGCGCTCGATCAGCCGCGCGGGATCGGGGCCGGCCGGGGTGACGTCGAGCGTCGTCACGCCGCCGCCCGGAAGACCTCGACGCGGTCGCGGACACAGCCCTCGGACCCCGCCAGGCACAGCCGTTCGCACAGCTCAGCCGGTACGGCGGCCTCGGCCACCCATGCGGCGTCGAGACCCGCGGGCTCCAGAGCGGCGGCCCGCGGACCGGCGGCGTACGCCAGGGGTGTGGTCAGATGCGTCAGCAGGGGCTCTTGGGCGGATACCGAGCGTTCGCTAAGAACGTAGGGGGAACGTATTGAGCGGTCAACTCCCTGTGCGGGTATGGATTTTGCGGGTCGGCCCTGGGAAGGTGGCGGAAGAACTGAACGAGCGCTAAGTGGCGGAGAAGGAGGGATCGTGGGTTCACGGACCGACGAGGTGCGATCCGGGGCGGAGGGCGTGGTGCGGCACTGGCGCGCCTACGGACCGCTCGACCTGCATCCGATCCTGGTCCACGCCATGGAGGCGTTCAACGAGCACGGCTACCACGGCACCTCGGTACGGGCCATAGCGGCGCGGGTCGGTGTCACCGTGCCCGCGCTGTACTACCACTTCGAGAACAAGCAGGCCCTCCTCGCCACCCTCCTGGAGACGTCCATCAAGGACGTCCTCGACCGCTGCCGCGCGGCGGCCGAGGAGGCCGGGGACGATCCGCTCGCACGGTTCCGCGGCATGGTCGAGTCGATCGTGCTGTCCATGGCGCACCGCCGCCGGCTGGCGTTCCTCGACACGGAGATCCGCAGCCTGGAGCCCGAGAACCGAGCGCGCTACGTCGCCCTGCGCGACTACCTGGAGCACATGCTGCTCGACACCGTCGAGGCGGGCCGCGCGCGGGGCGTCTTCACGACGCCGATCCCGGCCGACGCGGTGCGGGCGGTGCTCGTCATGTGCCAGGGCGTCGCCAACTGGTTCCGCGCGGACGGCCCGCTCAGCGCGGAGGAGGTCGCGGAGCGCCATGTGCTGCTCTGCCTCGGCACCGTGGGGCATCGCAGCTGACCGCTTCGCCCGTCATCGACGACGAGAGGCCACGTGTGGACGTGGCCGTGGCCGCCATGCGGGACGCCCGTGTGGTGAAGCCCGTCCTCACCTTCATCACGAGGCCCTGAGCAGGGCAGGTCCGTCATAGGCATGTGGTTGACTGACGCGCATGGCTCCCGGTTCCCCGTCCGCGCGGTCGGCCGCGACCGCCGGTGCGGCGGCGGCCGGCCGGCCCCGCAACCGCAAGCAGCTCATCGTCGACGCGGCCGGGCGGGTCTTCAGCGAGCGCGGCTACCACAAGGCGTCCATGGAGATGGTCGCCGCCGAGGTCGGGATCACGGCGGCGGCGCTGTACCGGCACTTCCCCAACAAGTACGCGCTGTTCGCCGAGTGCGCGCACGTCATGGTGGACGGGCTGGTCGCCGCGCTCGACGAGGTGGCGCCCGGGGCGCCGCTCGCGGACGTGCTCGCCGCCGCCGCCCGGGTCACCGTCGCCCATCGCGCGTCGGGCGGCGTGTACCGGTGGGAGGCGCGCTACCTGGAGCGCGAGGACCGGCGGCGGCTCGGCGTGCAGTTCGGGCGGCTCGTCGCGCGGGTCGACGAGGCGGTGCTGCGCGAACACCCGCTGTCCGACGACCGGTTGCGGGCCATGGCCGCGCTCGGGGCCATCGGGTCCATCACCATGCACCACACGTCCATCGGCCCGCGCGGCGCGGAGGAGCTCCTGGTCGGCGCCGCGCTGCGGGTGGCCGCGACCGACCCGGCGGCGGCCGTGCCGGGCGCGGCCCCCGTCGAGCTGCCCGCCCGGCCGGTGCCCGGCACCCGGCGCGCGGAGATCCTCGCGGCCTCGGTCCCGCTGTTCGCCCGCGACGGCTTCGCCAACGTGACCAACGGGCAGATCGCCCGCGCCGTGGGGCTCGCCCCGTCCGCGCTCTACCGCCACTACCCCGGCAAGATCGACATCCTGGCCGCCGCCTGCCTCCAGGCGGCCGAAATCCTGGCCCGGGGTGTGGAGGAAAGCCTGCGGGACGTGACGGGGCCGCGCGAGGCCGTCGCCGCGCTCGCCGCGACGTACGTGGCCTACAGCTTCGAGTACACGGAGCTGAACAGTGTCGCCGAGGCCGAGGTCGCCGGTCTGCCCGACGATCTGCGGCGGCCCCTGGTCCTCGCGCAGCGCAAGCACATCGCCGTGTGGGAGCGGCAGCTGTGGCGGGCCCGCCCGGAGCTGGCGCCGCGCCAGGCCCGGGTCCTGGTGCACGCGGGCTTCGGTGTGGTGGTCGAGGCGGGGCGCCGGCTGCGCTGGCGGGACACCCCCGCCCACCGCGCGGCGGTGACCGCGCTGGCCGTGGGCGCGCTCGGCCTGTGACGGCGCTCCGGGAACAGGCGCTCAGCCCGCCCTGTTGCCGGTCGGGATCGTGATCGGGGTGGTGGAGCCGGAGCCGCCCTTGTTCAGGAAGAGCATGGCCAGGGCGCGGATGAACTGGTCGAACATGTAGAAGGTGCCGGGCATGACGGGTGAGAGTCCCTCGCGGAACAGGATGAACGCGGGCCACACCGTACGGACCAGGGCCGCCGCCGCGTAGTCGCGCTTCAGGCCCAGCCAGTCGCCGACCTCGTCGCTGAGGACGTAGCGCACGAACTCGTTGAGGAACCCGCGCGTGACGCCGAGGTCGATCTGCGCGGTCAGGCCGAGCAGCTCCTCGGCCAGGGCGATGCCCTCGGTGGACGGGGTGAGGATCGGGGTGAGAACCCGCGCCGACTGCTTCTCGGCCTCCGCCCATGTCTTGGGGATGTGCGCGTCGGGCACGCCGAGCAGGTGGACGGCGACCTGCCAGGAGTACAGGAACGCCTCCTGGTCGGCGGCCGGGTACGGGATCTTCCAGTCGAGCAGTTTGCGGTGCACGTAGGTGCCGAGGCTGTGGAACGTGACGAGGATGTCGGCAGCGCTGATCGGCACGGTCTCGTCGGCGACCGCCCGCCAGTGCGGCGACTGCGGCAGCAGGTGGCGTACGGCGGCGTGCACGACGCGCGTCTTGTTGGCGGTGACGACGAACTGGCCCGTCGGCCTGAACGCACCGAGCTGGGACAGGTCGTAGCCGAAGGTGAACGTCTTGGCGGCACGGTCCCGCATATCGGCGCCGCCCGCCGACCAGTAGACGCTCTTGGCCTCGCGCGGGATGACGGTGCTCATGATCCCGCTGCCGAGTCCGTACAGCATGAAGAGGTACGTGTCCCTGCGCCGGTTGAAGTCGGCGGCGCGGGCCAGCTTGGTCCGGTCGGCCCAGCCGGGCAGCTGGTCGACCTGGCGCAGGTAGGCGGTGAAGTCGGCGGGCAGCCCGCTGGGCAGCGGGTCGTTGTTGTTCACCCAGGACGCCCACGCGGAGTTGATCGCCGGTACGTGCCCGTTGTCGAGCATCGACGCCATGAGGGGGTCGGCCGCGTCGTCCCAGACCCACTCAGGGCCGCTGCCCGCGCCCGTCGACGCCCTCGCCTGCTGGAGCGGGTCCACCACGCCCACGAGGCCGAGCGCGACACCCAGCGACAGAGCCCTTCGCCTGCTGAGGTTCTCCATTGACTTACCTTCTTCCCGGAAGGGGCAGATGGTGCAACTACCTAGGCAGACCTGCAGTTTGCGCGACCAGGGCGGCGTTATCCACCGTCGCACTGATGTGATTTCTGGTTAACATAGCGAGGCGTGCCGCAGTGGGCAATGGGCGTGCCGGTACGAAGCCCGAGGGTCAGCGGCGGTGTTCGAGCTGCGGCTCCGCGAGCAGCGACGTCCGCGGACCGACGCCGTTCCACTCCAGCCGGAGGATGGCGAGGTCGTCGGTGTGCCGGTTGGCGTTGAGCTCGCGGACCCGGGTGATCAGCTCGTCGAGGTGCGCGTCGGTGTCGTCCGCCGGGATGCGGTCCATCAGACGGATGAGCCCCTCGACGCCGAGGCGCTGCGGCTCCTGTCCCTCGTGGCCCTCGACCAGGCCGTCGGTGTAGATCATCAGCGCCCCGTGCTCGGGCATGAGGAGTTCGCTGGCGTGCCAGTTGGCGTAGCCGGGCGCGATGCCCAGGGCGATGCCGTGCCGGGCGGGCACCTCGCGCGTCCTGCCGTTCGTGGTCAGCAGCGGGGCGTGATGACCCGCGAGGTACAGGGTCGCGCGGGCCTCGGCCGGGTCCAGGCAGGCCAGGGTGACGGTCGCGAACAGGTCGCTCTGCGTGCGCTCGGCGACCAGCATCCGCTCCAGGAGCAGCAGCAGCTCCTCGGCGCGGTGGCCGCCGAGCGTGAGGGAGCGCCACGCTATGCGCAGGCACACGCCGAGCGCGGCGGCGTCGGGGCCGTGCCCGCTGACGTCGCCGACGATGGCGTGCAGTTGTCCGTCCGGGGTCTGGACGACATCGAGGAAGTCACCGCCCAGTAAGGCCCGCTCGCGGCCCGGCAGGTAGCGGCTGGTGGCGCGGATGCTGGAGGCGGAGATCATCGGCTGGGGCAGCAGGCCGCGCTCCAGGCGGGCGTTCTCCTCGGCGCGCAGCCGTCCGGCCTGGATGTCGGCGCTGGTGCGCTCGGCCTGCTTGCGGTGGACGGCGTAGCGCACGGCGCGGTGCAGCAGGTCCGGGGCGACCTGGCCCTTGACGAGGTAGTCCTGCGCACCGGCGGCGACGGCCTCGCCGCCCGCCTTGGACTCGGCGAGCCCGGTCAGAACGATGATCGCCGAGTCGGGCGCGATCTCCTGGACGGAGGCGACCGCGCCTATGCCGCTGGCGTCGGGGAGGTGCAGATCGAGCAGGATGCAGTCGGCGGAGTGCACGGCCGGTTCGGTGCGGACGGCGGCGAGCGAGGTGCACCGGACCAGGGTGTAGCGCAGTCCGGTGTCGATCAGGAGCTCCTCCACGAGGAGGGCGTCACCGTCGTCGTCCTCGACCAGGATGATCCGTACGTGCTGCTCGGACACGGGGGCGTTCATCGCGCGGCCGCGCCCTCGGCGGTGTCGTCCTGCGGGGCGGGCTCCTCGGCCGCGGCGAGCGTGAAGACGATCCGGGTGCCCGGCGTGTGGTCCGGGTCGATGCCGATGGTGCCGCCGTGGAACTCCGTGATCTTCTTGCACATGGCGAGGCCGATGCCGCTTCCTGGATAGGCGTCCTTGGTGTGCAGGCGCTGGAAGATGACGAACACCTTCTCCGCGAACTCCGGGGCGATCCCGATGCCGTTGTCGCTGACCGCGAAGTGCCACAGGGCACCGTCGCGGACCGCCTCGATCCTGATCTCGGGCGCACGGTCCGCGTGGCGGAACTTCACGGCGTTGGCGATCAGGTTCTGCCACAGGATGCCGAGCTGGGTGGCGTCGCCCGTCACGGTGGGCAGCGGATCGTGGACGACGCGGGCCCCGGACTCCTCGATGGAGACGCTGAGCGCGTCGAGCGTCTGGCCGACGACCTCCTCCAGGTCGACCTCGCGGTGGTCGTTGTGGACGCGGCCGACGCGCGAGAACTCCAGGAGGTCGTTGATGAGCTTCTGCATGCGGTTCGCGCCGTCCACCGCGAACGCGATGTACTGGTCGGCCCGCTCGTCGAGCTGTCCGGCGTAGCGGCGCTGCAGGAGCTGGCTGAAGCTGGAGACCTTGCGCAGGGGTTCTTGCAGGTCGTGCGAGGCGACGTAGGCGAACTGCTCCAGCTCGGAGTTGGAGCGGCGCAGCTCCGCCGCCTGTTCGTCGAGGCGGTGGCGGGCCTCCTCGGTGAACGCCAGTTCGTCCAGGAGGCGGCGGCGCATCGCGTCCATGTCCGCACCGAGGCGGCGCAGGTCCGCGGGCCCGGTGGCGACGACGGGGTGCTGGAAGTTGCCGCCGGCGACCGCGCGGGCGTCGGCGCCCAGCTGGGCGAGCGGGTTGGTGACGCCGCGCCGCAGACCCTCGAAGATCAGGACCGTGAGCAGCAGGATGACGACGGCGATGCTGATGAAGATGGAGTCGCGCAGCCGGGTCGCGCCGCGCAGGTCGTCCAGGGCCGCCTCGCGGGCGACGCGCTGGTGGTCCTGCTGGACGACCATCGCCTTGCGCAGCGCGTCGAACGAGGACTTGCCCTCGTTGGTGCGGCGCGTGGCGGTCTCCACCGGCTCACCCGCCGGGGCCTCGGCGATGGGCTCGGCGAAGGAGCGCTGCCACGCGCCCGCCTTGGCGAGCACGTCGTCGAGGTCGGCCCGTCCCTGGCGGTCGTCGGCGACCAGCGTGCGCAGTTCCTTCTCCGCTCCACGCTGGTCGTCGATGCCCTCCTTGTAAGGGGCCAGGAACGAGCGCTCCCCGGTGAGCCCGTAGCCGCGTACGCCGGTCTCCTGGTTGACCAGGGCCGCTTCCAGGCGCACGGAGTTGGACAGGGCGGGGCTTCGTTTGTCGACCAGTTCGTCGGTGAGGGCGGACGCCCGGTTCAGGGCCCACAGGCCGAGTCCGCCGAGGACGGTGAGCACGACGAGGGCCAGGGTGGCGCTCACCAGCAGCCAGCGGTGCGTCGTCCACGACGCGCGGGACGCCGCACGGGGCGCCGCGGGAGGCGTGGCCGCGCGAGCGGTTTCGGAACGTCGGCTTGTGACGTCGGTCGCCATTCCGGGGCGCTCCTCGGGGATCAGTCAGGGCCGCCTCATCTGCGCGCGGCGTGCATACTGTAACCGCAAACCGACAAGTCATGTTGTCGGACCGATGGCAGGTTCCCTAAGGTGGGCGGCATGCCTGGCAAGCAGTTCTCGCTACGCGTGACCGAGGAGGAGATCGCCGAGCTGACCAGCGGCGCGCTCGACGACCTCGTCCGCCGGCTCACCACCCACGCCCTCGATCCC
The DNA here is from genome assembly GCF_044332585.1 of Streptomyces sp. NPDC016845. NCBI lineage: Bacteria > Bacillati > Actinomycetota > Actinomycetes > Kitasatosporales > Streptomycetaceae > Streptomyces > Streptomyces sp. NPDC016845. Next base: position 142,745 of record NZ_JBIRPI010000006.1, read on the forward strand.
CGTCCCGCCGACGGCACCGTCACGCCACAGTCGCAAGCACTGTCACGGCTGTACATGATCCTGCAGCTGCGCGGCGCGCTGGACCGCCTCGAGTACCAGGCGGCACAGGACGCGGTCGCGGCAGGTGCCGGTTACCCCCAACTCGGCGGTGTACTCAACATCACCCGGCAGGGGGCCAGGAACCGCTGGCCCGACCTGATCACGCACCCGTCCCACACCGCAGCCCCTTCCACCCCGCCCCGGAGCCCATGAGATGACCACGCCGCCCCGTCCCTACGACGTCCTCCTCGTCGAGGACGACCTCGCCGACGCCATGCTGGTCCAGGACGCGCTGACCGCGCGCGGCGCCCGTAATCTGCACCAGGTCGAGGACGGACTCGCCGCTCTGGAGTACCTGCGCTCGCCGCAGTCCACCCGCCCCGACCTGATCGTCCTCGACCTCAACATGCCGCGGATGAACGGGCGCGAACTGCTCGCCGTACTCAAGGGCGACGACGACCTGCGCACGATCCCGGTCGTGGTCCTCACGACGTCTGCGGCGCCGGACGACGTGACGGGCGCGTACCGCCAGTACGCCAACGCCTACGTCACGAAGCCGGTCAACCTCGACGACTTCGAGCAGGCGGTCCAGAGCATCGACGCGTTCTACCTCGACACGACCACGCAGCTGCCCCGTTCCTGAACGCTTGGAGGAATCCCGTGGGTGCTCCGGACGCATCCGACACGGAGCGCTTCACGTGCGCGCAGGCGCGGACAGAGACCAGTGAGGCCGTGCTCCCGCTCTGCGCCGACCTGCCCGCGCCGCGCGCCCGCCGTCTGCACGAGGACGCGCTCCTGGTCGCCAGCGAGCTCGCCTCGAACGCGCTGCGGCACGGCGGTGGCCTCGTCCGCTTCGGCGCCCGCGCGCACGATGGCGCGCTGGTGATCGAGGTCGCGGACGGGAGCCCCGAGGTGCCGCTCCTGCGGCCGCACGACCCGGCGGTCCCCGGGGGGTTCGGCTGGATGATGGTGAACAACCTGGCGCACTCCGTCACCGTCGAGCCGCACGGCGGCGGCAAGACGGTCCGCGCCGTTCTCGACCCGGCGTCCTACCGCTGAGCCCTTGCCCCGGGACCGTCACGCGTCGGAGTAGATCTCCAGGGCGGACAGCTGGCCCGCGGGCCATCCCGTGTTCGCGGTGAACCGCAGGCGTACGTGGCGGACGGTGGCGGCGGTGACCGTCAGCGTCACGGTGTTGCCCGTCGCCGGGTCGAAGGTGCGGGCCGCGGGCGCGAGCAGCGTGGTGAAGTCGCCGCCGTTCCCGCTGCCGAGCACTTCGAGGGTCTGGGTGCGCCTGGCCCAGGCCGGGTCGGGCGGCAGGGACAGGACGAGGCGGCGGACCGTCGTCGCGGCGCCGAGATCGACCTGGAACCACTGCGGGAACGCGTTGTTCGGGCTCTCCCAGTACGTCCGCGCGTCCCCGTCCACCGCGTTGCCCGGCGCGTAGACCTGGGTGTGTCCCGAGGCGGTCGCGGGCCTGCGCAGCGCGAGGTCCCCGCGCGGCGGCGTCGTGCCGCCGGGCATCGGCGGTGTGGGGCGGACGGCGGTGAGCGGGATCTGTCCCTTGAGCATCCGGCCGCCGTCACCGGTGAGCCGCAGGTAGTAGTCGGCGGAGCAGGCGGTGCCGTCCTCGTCCAGGCCGAGGAAGCCCGAGTCCGTGGGGACGAAGGCCGCGCTCTCGGCGGTCTTGGCGATCTGGTTGCCCTCGTTGTACTCGTCGAACATCGAGATGTAGATGCCCTGCGCGCCGAGGCGGACCATGTTGTAGAGCTGCCGCCACATGAAGTCGCCGTGGGCGCGCTGGCGCGACTGGACATCGCCGGGCAGGACGCAGGGCTGGTAGTCGATGCCATGGGCATTGCAGTCGGCCTCGTCCGGGGTGTTGACGTCGGTGAAGAACCGGTCGGTGTCGGCGACGGTGCCGATCCTGCCGACCATCCACGGCGAGAGCATGTCGAAGGCGTGGTAGACGTCGAGATAGCCGGGGCGCGAGTCCTCCCGGCCGGTGCGCCAGTGGGTGGGCACGCCGCCCATCACGTAACAGCCCTGCGCCTTGAACCAGTTGACGACCTCCAGGCAGTCGGCGGCGGGCCACGCCTTGTTCGGCTCGTTGAAGCCGAAGCCCCAGATGCCGACGACGGGCTTGCCGTTCTGCCGCGCGTAGGCGGGCGACGCGGTGTGGGCGCGCATCTTCGCGGTCCAGTCGGCCGGTATCCCGGTGCGCATGTCCGTCCAGCCGGTGGCGTCGTACATGATGTAGAACTTCCGCCCCGAACTCTCCGCCGCGCCGCGCACCTTGGCGGCCATGGCGTCCCGGGTCGGCCCCTCGGAGCTGTTGGGGTCGAAGCGCTGGAGCGCGGCCGTGTCGATGGCGTTCTCCCGCATCCACCGGAAGTGGGTGTCGACCGTCTGCTGGTCGTACGAGGAGAAGAGGGTGGCGGGCGAGCCGTTGCCGAGGTTCGCGTAGGCGGTGCGGTGGCCGGAGGTGTAGTCGCGCATGTCGGGCCAGCTGCGGATGGCGTTGTTGCCGGGCGAGGGCGGCTGCCCCCAGTTCCCGCTCCAGTGCCACCACCCGTCGATCGGCGCCCCGTCGCCCCGGCAGGCGAACCAGCCCTGATAGCCGACGGTGATCCGGCCGACGACGTCACCGGGCGGGGACGCGGCGGCCGCCCGGCCTGCGGCGGGGAGCCCGACGGCGGCGACGGCGCCGGTCGCGAGAGCGGATCCGAGGAGGGTGCGCCGCGTAAAGGTCATGGGGGGTCTCACCTTCGAAGGGGGCGGGGGCATGACAACTTTGCGTAGCGACGGCGTAGGCCACAAGATGTGTGAGCGCAAAGTATGGACTGGCCGACTCAAAAAACCTATGAACAGCCGGAGTCACCCCCGCGGAAGCCGTCAGCTCAGCGCGTCGGCCGTCACCAGATACCGGGCCAGTTCGGAGCGCGACCGTACGCCGAGTTTGCGGTAGACCCGGGTCAGATGGGCCTCCACGGTCTTGCGGGACATGAAGAGGGCCGTCGCCGCCTCACCGTTGCTGCGTCCGTCCCCGATGGCCAGGGCCACCTGCAGTTCCTGGGCTGTGAGCCGGTCGATGTGCGGCTCCGGAGTGCGCGTACCGGCGGCCCGGTGGCCGGCCGCGGCGAGCTCCACCGCCGCACGGCTGCGCCAGGGGACGGCGCCGAGCCCCGCGAAGGCCACCTCCGCGGCGAGGAGCAGCACCCGCGCCGCCTTCGGCCGCCGGAAGCGGCGCAGCAGCTCTCCGCAGACCAGTTGGGCCCGCGCGAACTCGAAAGTCATCTCCTCGCGTACGTGGACACGTTCGGCGGCACCGAACCACGTCTGCGCCTCGTCCGCGGACCCGGCCAGCATGATGCGGCAGTGCGCGTGCGCGGCCCGGGGCCAGGCGAGGCCGGTGGACCTGGCGCGCTCCTCGACCCAGTCGGCGAGGCGGACCGCTCCGTCCCGGTTGCCGGTGCGCAGATACGCTTCGGCCAGCTCCGTCAGGAAGGGCATCAGCCGGGGGTTGCCGAGTCCTGCCTCGTGCGCGAGGGACAGGGCACGCTCCAGGTGGACGGTCGCCGCTTCCGGCTCCCCCGCGGTGAGCGCCGCCGAGCCGAGCGCCGCCTGCGCGCAGACCTCCAGCCCGCGGATCTTGCCGCAGTGCTGCTCGTAGGCGGTGATCCGGTCCTCGCACCCCGCCCGGTCACCGCGCAGTCCGTCGAGCCGCGCCAGCAGGATCAGCGCGTAGCCGGCCATCGCCCGGTGGCCGAGCTCCTGGGCCCAGCGCAGGGCCTCGGCCCCCGCCGCCCGGGCCGACGGCCAGCGGTTCCACGACGCCGCTTCGCATCTGCCGGTCAGCGCGTACGGCAGCAGAACGGGAACGCTGTCGCGCCTGGCCCGGTCGATGACCGCGTCGAGGACCGTCGTCGCCGCCTCCGGCTCGTCCACCCAGGCAAGGGCCTGACCGATCTGCACGGCCAGCTGCTGTTCCTCCACCGGCCAGTCGCCGTGCAGCGCCGCCCGGCCGGCCAGCAGGAGCGTGCGGCCCTCCCCCACCTTCCCGGCCAGGGCCATGGCGCGGCCCCGCATCACTTGGGCGAGGTGACGGGACGCGGCCGTCCCCGGCGTCCGGCCCTCCCGCGCCTCCAGGGTGTCGGCCAGCGCCATGGACCGTGCGGAGATGTCGAGGGCCAGGGTGATGCGGCCGTCCATCGCCGCGGGCACGGTGGCCGCCCCGTACAGCGCGCAGGCCCGGGAGCGGTCCACCGGCTCCACCGCCTCGGCCGCGGCGAGCAGGCAGCGATGGGCCTGCGCCGGCTCGCCGAGCCAGGCGCGGGCCTGGCCGCGCAGCAGCTCGATGTCGGCGGTCAGGCGTGCGTCCGCACTCCAGCGCAAGGCGTTCTCGCACCAGTCGACGGCGTTCCGCGAGGCGCCGCCGTAGAAGGCGTCCCGCGCGGCGTCGAGCCACCGGCGGGCCCGGTCCGCGGGCGCGGGCGACAGTTCGGCGGCGCGGTTCCAGGCCTGGGCCGCCGCGCCTAGCGCCCCGCGGCGGCGGGAGCGTCCGGCCGCCCGCGCCAGCGCCGCGGCCACGCTCTCGTCGGGTCCCGTCGCGGCGGCGGCGAGGTACCACGTCCGTACCTCCCCGGTCGACAGGTCCGCCAGTGTCTGGTAGGCGCGCAGCCGTCGGGCGGCCGGGCAGTGCCGGAACACCAAGGGCCTGAGCACCGGATGACGCAGTTCGTAGCCGTCGTCCAGAAGCCGGACGAGGCCGCGCTCCTCCGCCTCGTCCAGGGCGGCGAGCGGCAGTCCGTCCGCGTTCAGCGCGCGCTCGAGGAGGGCGAGTTCGGGGACCCGGCAGGCCGCGACGTACACGAGGGCCGCACGCGTCTCGCGGGAGAGCGTCCGCATCCGTCCGAACCAGGCGCGCTCGACCAGCGGGCCGGGTGTCTCCCAGGCGGCTATGGGGAGTTCGCCGCCACGCTTCCTGGCTTCGGTGTGCGCCGCCGCGTACTCCACGAGGACCAGCGGGTTTCCCATGCTGAGCCGGATGAGGCGGGTGGCGGCCGGCTCGGCGGCGGCCACCCCGCGGCGCTCCAGGAGCTGTCGGCAGTCGTCCTCGTCGAGGGGTGCGACGGTCAGCCAGGGGACGCCCTCCCAGGCGACGTCGTCGTCGGCGGCCGGGCGCACGGCCATCACCAGTGCCACCCGCTCGGTGTCGAGGCGGCGGGCGACGAACTGCAGGACGCGTCGCGACGAGGGATCCGACCAGTGCAGGTCGTCCGCCAGCAGGACGAGTGGTTCGCGCTCCCCGGCGGCGGCCAGCAGGCCCACCGTTCCGGCACACACGGCGTACGGGTTCGGTTCGGCCGCGTCGACCAGGGCGAAGCACGTCTGCAGCGCCCTGCGCTGGGTCGCCGGCAACTCGTCGAAGTGGGCGCGCAGCGGCAGCAGCAGATCGGCGAGGACCGTGTAGGGCAGCACGGCCTCCGACTCGATGCCCCGGGCCCGCAGCACTCTGTGGTGCGTCGAGTCCGCGACGTGGCCGAGCAGATGGCTCTTGCCGATGCCGGGCTCGCCCCGCAGCAGCAGCGCCGCCCCCCGGTCGGGCAGCGACTCCAGCAGCCCTTCGAGCAGCGCGCACTCCCGGTCGCGCCCGACCGGCGCCCGTGCCCCGTCCTGTTCCGCGGTCCGTTCCCCGCGCAGCGTCGGCTTTTCCATGATGCCCCCGTGTGCATCATCGCCGCGGCCCTGCGCCGCTCGACCAGCATGCTCCTCGGGGGCGGTCACCCGGGGGCCGCAGACCGCCATTCATCCCGTGCTACGCCATCCTGCGGATGCTCGTGTCCGGCACGGGGAGCGGGGAGTTCCCCGATGCGCTCCCGTGTGCGCGGGCGGTCAGCTGTGGAGAGGTGCGTGCCTTGTGTGCTCCGCGTAGGAGGCGTCGTGGTCGTTGGCGAGAACTGGCCGGACGTCGTGGAGCTCAAGGTGGACCTGGACCCGGAACAGGCGCGCGACGCGGGGATCTGGGACGCCGCCGTGGGGCGTGGCCTCAGCCGCAGGATCTGGTTCTGCGAGCGGCCCGGAGCGTCGCCCGTACGGCTGCCGCTGCTCGACTCCGGTGTGATCCTGCGGCTGCGCGAGACGCGGGCGCGCCCCGACGAGACCACCGCGCGGCTGCGGCCCTGCCGCCGGTCCCGGCTGACCGCCGACTGGTTCACGCCACCGCACACCGGCAGCGAACTCCTCGACTGCGTGTCGGACTGGTGCGGCGACAGGCGGTGTCTGTCCGTGTCGGTCACGGCCCGGCACCCGGCCGGTACGATCGCCCGCGCCCTGGCCGAGGGCGCGCCGCCGGGCCGGCTGTTCACCGCCACGCAGCGGAAGTTCCTCACCGCCTGCGCGGACCGCCCCGTGCTGTCCGGGCCGGGGACGGTCCTCGGCCCCGTGCACGTCCGCCGGTGGCCGGCGCTCGTCTGGTGCCGTATCCCCGTGAGCGTCGAGCGGTGGGCGGTGACCGGGGCGTCGGGGGTCCGTCTCGACATCGTCGAGCTGTCCCGCCGCGTCGAGCGGCAAGGCGCGGAGATCGCGCAGCTCGCCCTGGAGAGCGGGCTGCGCAGGCGCGGCATCGAACCGGGTGACGCCGGACAGGGCTCCAAGACGCGCCGCTTCCTGGAGCTGCTGGAAGCCGCGCGCTGGGGAACTCCCGGATGACGGGGGCGGGCGGGGTGGGGTCCGCTGGTCCACGAGCCGGACCGCGCGGCCGTGAAAGGAGCTGTCCTCATGCCCTCCACCCTCCGCCCCCCGCGTGTCGGCGTCGTCGTGGGTCCGCCGGAGGGCGGCGTCCTCCGGGAAGCGTGGGCGCATGCGCGGCGCCCGTTCCTGGCGGTCTTCTGGCGGTCGCGCACGCAGTGGCTGCTGCGCCGCGGCACCTCGGAGCCGAACCGGTGGCGCAACCCGTTCTGGACCTTGGTGCTGGTCTGTGTCAACTGGCTCCTGGCCCTGCTCCTGACCGGCTGGGTCGTCCGGTCCGTGCTGACCATCGTGTTCCACCGCGACAGCGGCGGCTGGAGCTGGGGAGGGTTCGCCCCGGACAAGGGGTGCACGCAGATCGCCACCTCGTGCGGCGCCGTCACCTCGGTCACCATGCCCGTACTCCTGCTGGCCGTCTCGACCGTGCTGTTCCTGTCCTGGCGGCTCTGGCGCGTGAACCGCTTCTGCACGCTCCTGGCCAGGACGTCCCCGGACCGTCTGGTGCAGACGGCCGGCAGTCTCATGGACGACGTGGTCGGGCGCGACCACCTCTGCAACGCCATCATGAACAACCTCTCCGACCGGGACGCCCGCCGCCCGCACGTCGTGGTGGGCACGGTGGGCTCGGGGAAGACGGCGCTGCTGGTACGGCTCACCGGGAAGCTCGCCGCGAAAGGGGCCGTCCCCATTCCCCTGCGGCTGTGCGACGCCGACCGGGAGCTGGACTTCAGCCGGCTCGCGAGCGAACGCTTCCGCGAAATCGTGAAGCCGAAAGTCCGCTCCGACGCGGAGCTGGACAGGATCTGGCGCTGGCTCAGGCAGCGGGCGAACCGGATCGTCGTCCTCGCCGACGGGCTTGAAGAGGCCCTGAACCACGACAGGGTGCGCGGTCAGCGCGACAACCTGATCCGGGAGGCCATCCGCAAGGCCGACGCGGAGGGGCTGCCGCTCGTGATCGCGGCGAGGCCGCACGCTCCCCTGCGAGCCATGGAGTCGGCCGTCACCGAGCTCGAACCGCTGAGCGCGGAGGCGGCGCTGCACTACATAGCCCGTGGCGGCAGCTGGCGCTCCGATCCGCTGATGCTCGACCGGATCGTGGAAGTCGCCAACATGACGGAGTCCCCCCTCTATCTGCAGATCGCCAAGGACCTCCACCGCAGGGACCTGCTCGAACCGCTGTGGACGGAAGGGGTGGAGAACCCGCTCCTGCACGACACCTGGGCCCTGCGCACCGATCTGCTCGAGCAGTGGGTGGACGCGCTCGTCCAGGGGGACGTGCACCCCGAACTGCCGATCGACCAGGACACCCGACAGGCCGTGGTCCAGCACCTTTCGGCGCTGGCCTGCATCGGTCTGGCGACGGACCGGGCCCAGGTGGGGCTGTGGGAGCTCGACCCCGCGATCGGCGCGGGGCAGCACAGCACCGGCTTCCAGAACGGGGGCGCGCCACAGCCGCAGGCCAACAAGGACTGGGTGCGCCTGGTCGCCGAGGAGCTGGACCAGCAGCTGTCCCGGTACACCGAACCGTTCCCGGCCGGGTCCGGATCCACCGCGAAGGCCCCGTCGGGGCCCCGGGTGGACGTCCGGCTCGCCGCGACCTGGGGCGCACGGATGGGGCTGGTCCACGAGTACGGCGAAACCGTGCGCTTCCAGCACAGCATCATGCAGGCCCACCTCGCCGCCCGCTGCCTTCAGGCGGTCTTCCGTGGTTCGCCCGATACGCAGCAGCACATCAGTGAGGCGCTGAGGCGGGGCGGACGGGAACTGCTCATCGCCCTGTCCCTGTACTCGCGTCTGCCCGAGGGCCGCTGCACCTGCCTGGACTGCTGCCGGCGGGATCGACGGCGCACCTGCCCGGTCACACGTATGCGCGCCTTGTTGCTCGACGAGTGCGATGCCCTCCTGGAGCAGTCGAGGACGGCCAGGCTCGCGCCGCGGCACCGCGCGGCCCCCGGCGACCGCATCCTCGACGACCACGGCAGTCCCCGGCTGCGGGCCATCGAGGTCTACGGCACCGCCGTCGAGATCGACAGTGTCGACGAACACCCGGACCAAGCCGCCCTGTTCGCGGCGGTCCGGGAGCACTGGAGGGAGTTCGGGCGGGGCGAGGACCCCGACCGGCTCCGCGCGGCGAAGCTGGCGCTGATCGCCCAGTGCGGATTCGCGGCGCGCCGGGTGGCGGCCACCCGGAACGCGGGCGCGCCGTCGCGCCGGGTGGCCGCCACCCGGGGCGCGGGCGCGCCCCCGCCCTACCGGTCGCTGTTCGAGATCGGCCGCGGCGACTCCGACCGGCAGGTGCGCGGCGCCATCGCGCGCGAGATCGGGGCAGGGGGCCCCACGGCGTACCGGGCGATGTACAAGGATCTCGCCGAGCCCAGGACGGTGATCGACACGAACCGTCCGCCGACGACGCCGCCCGACCCCGGGAAGGCGCCTGAGGGCTGTCCGCCCGCAGCCCGCAGGGGCGACCAGCGGGAGCGCCGCGGCCGGTGGCGCCGCCGGACCCGGGACACGGAACAGCTGGAACGCAAACGCGCCGATCAGGAGATGACACAGGAATGGGAGGAGTGGAACCGCGAGATCATGTGCGCGTGGATGCTTCCCCTGCTCGTCGTCACGACCCCCATGAGCCACCACCTCGGCAGCCCCCGCGACGACCTGGAGAAGTGGGTGGCCGTCGCGATCCGCAACACGGCCGAGAGGGACGACGCGGGCCGGGCACGCGGTCTCGGCCTGGCATTAGCCCACGGCTTCAAGTACGCCGCCAACCTGCGCCCGGATCCGCGAGCCGGTGACGGCGCACGCGAATACCTCATCAAGCAGGCCCGGGAACTTTTGCAGCACAGCACGTTCTGGTACACCAGGCTGACGCTCCTTCAGGCGCTGACCCTCTGGGCGCTGCCCGACGACGTCACCGAGCCCTACCCGATCCGCGGCCACCACTCGGATCCGCGAGGACAGGTCCGGGAGTGGCTGGGCGACCGGCGACAGCACCCCTTGGTCGAAGCGGCCGCACGGCTGGCGGTGCGGGCTCTGCAGACCCGGCGCCCCGAGCGGTTCCTGTGGATCGACGAGACCGGTCTGGCCGCCGAGGTCGGCACGGAGGTCGGCCCGCCCGGGGAGCAGCGGGTCCACAACCTCTGGCTGCCGCCGTCCACGGGCTGGAGCACCCTCGACCCCGCCGCCCAGCAGCTCCTCGCGGACGTGCTGCTGCTCGTCGTCCTCAGCGAACGCAAATACCGGCCGAAGTACCTGTTCCGCTTCCTGGGCGGCGCCCCCGAGGCCCATGCGCAGCTGCCGTCCTGTCTCAGCAAGGACCGGACACGGCTGGATCCCGTACGCGCCACGGGCCGCACCGCACAGCCGGGGGACAACTGCACGGACGACTGCGTGCTGAAGATGTGCCCGTACCCCGCGAAGGTGGAGACGGTGCGGTCGGAGTTCACCGAGGTCTTCTGTCTGCGCCTGCACGAACTGCTCAGGCGGTGGCGCCCGCACGACTGGGTGTTCCTTCGCTTCCGCCGCAAGATGCCGTGGCAGCGCAGGGTTCCGGTGGCGGTCATGCGCCGGTTCTGGAACGAGATGGGCAGCCGGGCCCGGGACGCCGACCCGCGGAAGTCGGGCGACGCACGCGGCCGCCCGTCCGCCTGACGCGGCCGGTTCACGCCGCTGTGGTCTCCGGCGTCTCCTCGCGCTGCGCGCGCTGGGCCGTGGACCCCGCCTGCGTGACCCCCGGCGTCTCCGCCGGGAGCTGGGAGAGCGGGCCGCGGGTGTACTGGGCGGCGACCAGGGCGGCCGCCTCCTCCTTGGTGCCCACCGAGGGCGGGGAGCCCTCCAGGGGCTGGCGGGCGGTCTCCTTGATGAACAGGACGGCCACCGCGCCGACCACGGCCGCGAGCATGATGTAGAACGCCGGCATCAGGTTGTTGCCGGTGGCGCTGGTCAGGCCCTCCATGACCAGCGGTGTGGTGCCGCCGAAGAGCGAGCCGGCGACGTTGAAGGAGATCGCGAGCGCCGAGTAGCGCACCTCCGTGGGGAAGAGCGCCGGGAGGACCGCCGACATCGTCGCCAGGAACGTCAGCAGGCACAGTCCGAGCAGCAGCAGTCCCGCGTAGATCGCGACGTGGCCGCCGCTGCGCAGCAGCAGGAACGCCGGGACGGTCAGGACGACGAAACCGGCCATGCCCGCGAGCAGGATGGGCTTGCGTCCGACCCGGTCGGAGAGGGTGCCGAGCGGGTGCACCAGGCACATCAGCACGACCATGACGATGACCAGGGCGACGAGCCCGGCGGTGGAGCCGTAGTTCAGCTCGTCGGTCAGGTAGGTCGGCATGTACGAGAGCAGGCCGTAGTCGGCGATGTCGTAGGCGGCGACGAGGATCATGCAGAGCATCAGCGCGCGCCAGTGCTCGCGGAAGAACGGGCCGAAGCGGAACTTCGGACGGTCGGCGCCCATCTCCTGCTCGCGTTCGAGCTCCTGGTAGGCCGGGGTGTCCTCCAGCTTGAGCCGCATGTACAGGCCGATCAGGCCGAGCGGCCCGGCGACGAGGAACGGCACGCGCCAGCCCCAGGAGGTCATGGCCGAGTCGTCCAGGAACGTGGTGAGGACGGTGACGAGGCCGGCCGCGCCCACGTATCCGGCGAGCGTGCCGAACTCCAGGTAGCTGCCGAAGAAGCCGCGCTTCTTGTCGGGCGCGTACTCGGCGATGAAGGTGGCGGCGCCGCCGTACTCACCGCCGGTCGAGAAGCCCTGGATCACGCGGAAGAGCAGGAGCAGCACCGGGGCCCAGATGCCGATGGCGGCGTACGAAGGCACCAGACCGATGCCGAACGTGCCGAGCGCCATCATGATCATGGTGAGGGAGAGCACCTTCTTGCGGCCGATGCGGTCGCCGAGCGGGCCGAACACGAACCCGCCGATGGGCCGCAGCAGGAAGGCCGCGGCGAAGGCGCCGAAGGAGGCGAGGGTCTGCGCCGTCGGATTCCCGGACGGGAAGAACACCTTGCCGAGGGTGACGGCCATGTACGAGTAGATACCGAAGTCGAACCACTCCATGGCGTTGCCGAGCATCGCGGCCTTCACCGCGCGCCGTACCGTCGGCTCCTCGGTGACGGTGATGTCACTCTGCCGCAGCTTGGGGTTGCGCCGCCGTTCGATGACCCGGAAGAGACCGCGGTGGCGGCGTACCGCCTCCGGATCCCACTCCGGCTCGCTCTCGCTCGCCGCCTGCGTCGTCTCTGCGCTCACGGACGGTAGTCCTTCCTCCGGCCACCCGCCGGACGGGGAGTGCGGCCGGTTCACCCGGCCCGCACCGTCGACTCTCCTCGAACGACGACGCGCCTCCCTGTCGAGGAGACGCATCATCGTCCGAGCAGGAGGGCAATCGCCCTCAGGCGACCCGCTTGCCCACTGATCGTCCTTTCATGCAGGTCAGGGCCTCGGCCGTGCACTTCGTCGGCGCGGATGAAGGTGCGGGCCCGCCTTGTCGGGCCCGGCGAAGCGGTGCCGGCTCCGGTGCCGTGGCTTGCGGACATCCTCACTCCGGTCCGCGGGGCGGGCAACCGGCGGGGGCGGCGGAGGGCGGTGCCGGGGGCCGCCGCACAGGTCGAGGACGGGCAGTGGCACGGACGGCCGCGGCGGGCGTTCGTCGCGACGGTGCTGCTGCAAATGGAGGGCCGGGAACGGTCAGGCGGTCGCCGGGATCGCCCGGGCGCCGCTCCTCACGCCGGGTGGCTCGTGCGCCGTACGCACTCTTCGACCACGTCCCGCAGGCTGCCCGTGCGGGCGAAGACCTCGCGCTGGATGCGTGCGCCGTTACCGTCGCGCAGGACCCGGTCGAGGCGGGAGCGCGCCTCGTCGTAGTCACCGGCCTCCTCCAGGGCGGGCCTGACGTGCTCGAACAGCGACTCCACCGCGTCGAGCGCCGGTACGGGGCGCATGTCGACGGGGCTGACGAGCCGGTCGTCGAGGCCGGAGCGGCTCGCGCGCCAGTTGGCGAGGCGGAGCAGGGTCACCGGGTGCGCGGCCGGCGGCTCACCGGCCCGCCACTCGCGGGCCGCCGTCTCGACGAGGCCGCGTACGAGCATGGCGTGCAGCACCGTCATGGAGGGTTCCAGGCAGACGTCGGCCACCCGTACCTCGACGGTCGGGTGGTTGGCGGAGAGCCGGGCGTCGAAGTAGATCATGCCGTCGTCGAGCAGGGCGCCGGTGGCGACCATGGCGTCGACCTGCCGGTGGTACGCGGCGGCGTCGTCGAAGATCTCGACGGGCCCCGCGGACGGCCAGCGGCCCCATACCCGGCTGCGGTAGCTGCTGTAGCGGGAGTCCTTGCCCTGCCAGAACGGGGAGTTGGCGCTCAGGGCGACCAGGACGGACAGCCAGGGCCTGATGCGGTTGAGCACCGCCACGCCCTCCTCGTCGGACTCCACGTGGACATGGACGTGGCAGCCGCAGGTGAGCTGTTCCTGGGTGGTGAGGCCGAACTGGTCCTCCAGCCACTGGTAACGCTCGCCGCTGCCGACGGTCGGGCTGACCGGCAGCGGTGAGGTGGCGAGGGCGGCGATGGTGGCGCCGAGGGTCTCCGCGTGCCGGGCGGCCTGCTCGCGCCAGCGGACGATCTCCTGGGCGAGGTCGGGCATCTTCTCGTGCGGACTGGTGGCGAACTCCAGTTGCTGGCGGTGGAGTTCGGCCTCGAACGCCTCGCTGTCGCCCTGCCCGTCGCGTGCGGCCCGCGCCAGGACCGCGTGCGACAGGGCGCGCGCCTCACCGCTCTCGCCGTCGACGAGCAGCAGCTCCTCTTCGACCCCGACACTGCGCATCCGTACCGTCCCCATAGTTGAGTTGAATGGGCAAGTTAAGGGTCCGTTCCGGTGAACGGACCGGGCCTCAGGAGTTCGCCGACACCGGCGAGTCGGTCCTGTCGGCGACCGAGCCCTTCGTCGCCGACTCCGGTATCGGCCGGTCGTGGCGCAGCGCGCTCCACACCTTCCGCGACTCCTTGTCGAGCGGCAGCACCCGGCCCGAGTCCTGCGCGTCGAAGGTGACCGGCAACGTGACCATGTCCGTATGTTCAGGGCTTATGCCCTTCAGGTCCTTGCCCAGACCGAGAAGTTTGTCGGTGGAGGCCAGGCCGGAGTCGGCGCTGATCGTCTTGGTGGCGGTGTCGGCGAGGTCGTAGGCCTTGGCAGGGTGGCTCAGCGGGTCGACGGTGTTCGCGCGGTGGATCAGCGCCTTGATGAAGGCCTGCTGAAGCTGGATGCGGCCGAGATCACTGCCGTCGGCCACGCCGTGGCGGGTGCGGACGAGCTGCAGCGCCTGCTTGCCCTTGAGGGTGTGATGGCCGGCGCTCAGGTCGAGGCCGCTACTCGGGTCGTCGATGGCCTTACGGGTGGTGATGTCGACGCCGCCGAGTTCGTCGACGAGTTTCTGGAAGCCCTTGAAGTCGACCTCGAGGTAGTGGTCCATGCGGATGCCGGACATCTTCTCGACCGTCTTCACGGTGCAGGCGGGGCCGCCGGCCTCGTAGGACGAGTTGAACATGGCCTCGTGCGCGGCGGGCGTGGTGGAGCCGCCCTCGGTCGCGCACCGCGGCCGTTCGACCATCGTGTCGCGGGGGATGCTGACGACCGACGCCTTCTTGTGGGTCTTGTCGACGTGCAGCACCATCGCCGTGTCGGCGCGGGCCCCGGCGACGCCGCGGCCGTACTCGCCGTTGGTTCCCGCCCGGGAGTCGGAGCCGAGCAGGAGGATGTTCATCGCCCCGTCGTGCTGGGCGCCGGGCCGGTCCTCGCCGAGGACGGCGTCCACGTCCGTGCCCTTGATGTTGCCGTTGAGGTGCTGCCAGGCGTACGCGGTGCCGCCCGCTCCGGCCAGGACCAGGCCCAGGGCGCCCCAGGCGGTCCAGCGCAGGGCCTTCTTCCGCCTCGTTCTGTCGTGCTGCGGCATGCGCTCCCCTTCGTCGTCGGGCCCGTGTACCCGGTTTCGTCGGTTTGCTGCTCAGTAAGCCGAGTTCACATTGTCGATGGAGCCGTAGCGGTGGGCGGCGTAGTTGGCGGCCGCGGTGATGTTGGCGACCGGGTCGGTCAGGCTGTCCTTGGTGCCCGCGACGTGGAAGCGGTCGAAGGTGGGCTGGATGACCTGGAGCAGACCCTTGGAGGGGATGCCGTTGCGGGCGTTGATGTCCCAGTTGTTCACGGCGTTCGGGTTGCCGGAGGACTCGCGCATGATGTTGCGGTGCAGCCCCTCGTAGGAGCCGGGGATGCCCTTGGACTTCATGATGTCGAGGGACTGGCGGATCCAGCCGTCGAGGTTGTTCGCGTAGGTCTTGGCGGCCGCGGGCTTGGCGGCGGCCTTGGCGGCGGGCTTCGCGGCGGCCTGGGCCGGGGCCTGCGACGTCTTGGCGCTTGCCGCGGCGGCCGGGGCGGAGGCGTTCGCGGTCGAGGGGACCAGCGTGAGGGCGGCGGCGACGGCACCGGCGGCGGCTATGCCGGAGAACGAGATCTTGCGCAGGCGCATGGCGCTGTCGGTGCGGTCGGTGCGGTCGGTGCTGGTCTGCGTCAGGGCGATCGACATGCGGGGTGACTCTCCAATGCGAGCGGTACGTGGTGAGGAGCCCGGCGCGGTCTCGGCGACCGGAACGTTCACCAGGTTTAGGGACGCCCGGAAAGAGATGCAAGAGTGTGACGTACTACTCCATTACGCAGAAAAGTCCGGTTCTGACGCCTATAAGGGCTCAGGAGGCGCGAATCGGGCGTATGCCGCACTACTACCCTTCTTCGCATGTGATCTGGCTCCTATGGGTGGGGTCACGGAAAACAGGCACGAAAAAGGCCCGGTCCAGGGGACCGGGCCTTTCTCTGGGGGCTGTTCTCAGCCGTTGAACGTGTCCGGGTCGGGGCCCGTGCGCTCGTCGCGGTTGAGGGCGGAGATCTCGCCCATGTCGCCCTCGCTCAGATCGAAGTCGAAGAGGTCGAAGTTCTCCGCGATCCGCTTGTGGGTGGAGGACTTCGGGAACACGATGTCCCCGCGCTGGAGGTGCCAGCGCAGCGTCACCTGTGCGGGCGTCTTGCCGGCCGCCTGCGCGATGCGGTTGATCGCGGGGTCGTCGAGAACCTTGCCCTGCGCGATGGGCGACCAGGCCTCGGTGGCGATGTCGTGCTCGGCGCCGAACGCCCTGGCCTCCTCATTGGTGAGGTAGGGATGGACCTCGATCTGGTTGACCGCCGGCACCACGTCACTGCCCTCCAGGAGGCGGCGCAGGTGGTGGGGCTGGAAATTGGAGACGCCGATGGCCTTGGCGCGGCCGGAGCGGTAGATCTCCTCCATCGCCTTCCACGTCTCGACGAAGTCGCCCTTGCCGGGCAGCGGCCAGTGGATGAGGAAAAGGTCCAGGTGGCCGATGTTCAGCTCGTCCATGGTGGTGTCGAACGCCTTGAGGGCGTCGTCGCGGGCGTGGGCGCCGTTGTTCAGCTTGCTGGTCACGAAGATCTCGGAGCGGTCGATCCCGGAGTCGCGGACGGCCTCGCCGACGCCCTTCTCGTTGCCGTACATCTCCGCCGTGTCGATGTGGCGGTAGCCGGCCTCGAGCGCCGCCAGCGTCGTCTCCCGGGTGTCCTCCGGCGGGATCTGGAAGGTGCCGAAGCCGAGCTGGGGGATCTTGACGCCGTTGTTGAGCATGATGGTGGGAACTGCGGTCACAGTCATTCTCCTGACGCGTGTATGTGGAAACGGGTGTGGGAGCGGGAGCGGCGTACGGGGACGGGGCCGGGCTCCGGCCCCGTGCTGCCTCGGCCGCCGCGCCTCAGCCCGCGATGCCGCTCAGCTTCGCGTCCGGCGGCAGGACGCGCACCAGCTTGCGGTTGACGAACTCCTGCATGCCGAGCTTCGACAGCTCACGGCCGTAGCCCGAGCGCTTGACGCCGCCGAACGGCAGGTCGGGCTGGGTGGAGGTCGGGTGGTTGACCCAGATCATGCCGGTCTCCACGCGCTCGGCCACCCGGCGCCCGCGCTCCACGTCGGCGCAGAACACGGAGCCACCGAGGCCGTACTGGCTGTCATTGGCGAGCGCGACGGCCTCGTCCTCGTCGGCGACGCGGTAGACCACCGCGGCCGGGCCGAACAGCTCCTCGCTGTAGGCGCGCATGCCCGGCTTGACGCCGGTGAGGACCGTCGGCTCGACGAAGGCGCCGGGCCGGTCGATGCGATGGCCGCCGGTGACCAGCTCCGCGCCCTGCTCCACCGTCTCGCGGATCTGGTCGGCCAGGTCGGCGGCGGCCTTCTCCGAGGAGAGCGGGCCGAGGGTGGTCGACTCGTCCGCCGGGTCGCCGGGGCGCAGCTCCTCGAACTTGCGGCGCAGCCCTTCGACGAAGTCGTCGTAGACCTCGTCGAGGACGATGAACCGCTTGGAGGCGACGCAGCTCTGGCCGGTGTTCGCCATCCGGCCCGCCACGGCGGCGCCGACGGTGCGCTCCAGGTTCTCGCCGTCGAGGACGATGAAGACGTCGCTGCCGCCGAGCTCCAGGAGGCTGGGCTTCATGTTGCGCCCCGCGCGCTCGGCGACCTGGGCACCGGCCCGCTCGCTGCCGGTCAGGGAGGCGCCGCGCACCACGGGGCTGTCGATGATGCGCTCGATCTCCTCGTGGCTCACGAACAGGTTCGTGTAGACGCCCTCGGGGGCTCCGGCGTCGCGGAACAGCGACTCCAGGGCGAGCGCGGACTGCGCGCAGATACCGGCGTGCTTGACGAGGACGGTGTTGCCGAGCACCAGGTTGGGCCCCGCGAAGCGGACCACCTGGTAGAGCGGGAAGTTCCACGGCATGACGCCGAGCAGGGCGCCGAGCGGCTCGCTGACCAGGTACGCCTCGCCGTCCCGCACGTCGAGGGGTTCGGGGGCCGCGAAGCCGGGGCCGTGCTGCGCGTAGTACTCCAGGATCGAGGCGGCGAGGTCCACCTCGCCGCGCGCCTCCGAGATGAGCTTGCCCATCTCGGTGGTGATGGTCCGCGCCAGCTCTTCCTTGCGCTCCTTCATCAGTTCGGCCGCGCGTCCGACGACGGCGGCACGGTCGTCGATCGGCCGCTCGCGCCAGGCGTCGAAGGCGTGCCCCGCTGTCTCCAGCGCGGCATCGACCTGGGCCCCCTCGATGGCCGGAAACTCCGCGAGGGTCTCCCCGTTGTAGGGGTTGACGGTCGCGAACGAGCTCTTCCGCTGGTCCGACATGAGACATCTCCAGAACGACTGCTGAGGGTGTACGACGGAACGCGGTGTTCCGTCTCCTTTCACACGGGTCGGGGTACCCGGAGGCCCAGGCGAAAAACAGGACAAACGTCCTGATTGAGCCCTACGTCGGCAGGAAGTCGGGGTTCTCGAGGATGTCCTCCGCGATGTCCGGCAGGGAGCGGCCGGTGCCGAAGGCGCGGGCGCGCATGCGGGTCAGCGCCTCCTCGGCGCTGATGTCGAGCTGGACGACGAGGACGCCGACGGCGGCGTGGGTGGGGCCCCAGTACGAGTCCATGATGTCCTCGGGCTCCCACATCGGCAGGCCGCCCTGGTCCACGGTCTCCTGGTAGGAGTGGACGAGGGCCTGGCTCGCGGCGCGCGCGGCGATGACCCCGGCCTGCACGACGTCCGGGTCCGGGTCGAGCGGGTCGCGGCACAGCACGTCGACCGCGCCCAGGGTGCGGCGGGCGTCGAGCCGCAGCGGGAACGCGTAGATGGCGCCCACGTCGCGGAGCTGTTCCTGGGCGCAGGAGCCGAACACGGGCCAGCCCGTCATCTCCTTGTGCAGATCGCCGACCACGACCTTGTCGCCCGTCCGCGCGGCCGTGACGCACGGCCCCTCCCCCACGCCGAACTGGAGCTTCTCCAGACGCAGCGCCGCGTCGCTGGTCGCGCAGAGCAGCTGACGGTGCGGGGTGTCCGTGAACAGTGACAGCGTGCCGGCCTCCATCGACACGCTCTCTTTTATGGCCTCGCACAGACGCCGGGGCAGACAGGCCGGATCACCCTCGGCAGCCTCCCGTACCGACTGCTCCACAGCGGAGCGGTCCACCATGGCGTCCCTCCTGCCTCGTTGTGCCACGTTCGTACTGCTCTCGAAGTGGCCGGGTGTCCCACTGAACCCGGGGCAAACAGGGCATGGCATCGGCGCGCACGAGAAAGTCCCGGGGCCGGCGTGGTGCCGGGCCCGGGACTGCCGCTCGCGCCTCTTGTCCTACGCGCTTCCGCGCAGGCCGGCTCTCAGGCTCGGCCGAAGGCGCTGTCGTTCAGCTCGCGCAGGAGTTCCGCGGTGTCCGCGTAGACCGCCTCCGCTCCGGCCTTCTCCAGTTCGGCGCGGCTCACCCCGCCACTGAGGACGCCGAGGGGGACGACGCCCGCGCGCCGTGCCGCCCGCATGTCCCAGACGGAGTCGCCGACGAAGACGCTGTCCCGCGCTTTCGCGCCGACCAGGTCGAGGGCGTGCTCCACCGGTTCGGGGGCGGGCTTGCCCTCCTCCACGTCGTCGGAGCTGGCGGTCGCGTCGATCGCGTCGTCCGCGTCGATCGCCGCGCGCAGCGCCTCCAGCTCGGAGCCCTCGGCCGAGGTGGCGAGGACCACCGACCAGCCGTCGGCGTGCAGCCGTCGCAGCAGGTCGGCGGCGCCCTGGACGGGGGCGAGGCGCTCGAACCAGGTGGCGTACAGCGTCTTGTGCGCGGCGCTGAGCGAGGCGTCCTCGTCGCGGTCGCGGTCCTTGCCGAGCAGGTGGTCGAGGAGGTCGGAGGAGCCGAGGCCGATGGCGCCGAGCACCGAGACCATCGGCACCTGGTGGCCGGCCTGCCGGAGCGCCTCCCACCAGCACACGGTGTGCAGCGGGGTGGTGTCGGCGAGGGTGCCGTCCACGTCGAAGACGGCCGCGCGTGCGCTCATGGGGCTCCTTCCGGGTCGTAGCCGGTGGTGTGTGTTCAGGCGGCCTTGAGGGCCTCGCCGATCGCGCCCACGAAGTCGTCGAGGTCCTTCGGCGTGCGCGACGTGATCAGCGTGTAGCCGGACGCGGTGCACCGCACGACGGACTCGTCCACCCATGCCTTGGCACCCGCGTTGCGGATGTCGGTCCGCAGGGAGGGGTAGGAGGTCAGCGTCTTGCCGTCGAGGATGCCCGCCTCCACCACGAGCCAGGGGCCGTGGCAGATCGCGGCGACCGGGCGCCCGGAGGCGGCGAATGCCTTGGCCGTGGCGACCGCCTTCTCGTCGAGCCGCAGCGTGTCGGCGTTGAGCGTGCCGCCGGGGAGGAGGAGCAGGTCGTACCCGTCCGCGTCGACCGCCTCGATGGTGGTGTCCGGGTCCACGTGCTGGCCCGGGTCCTTGTCGCCGACGAGCGTCTGTACGGCGTCCGGGGACTGGGCCGCGATCGTGACGTCCGCGCCCTGCTCCTTCAGTTTCTTGACCGGGACCACCAGCTCGTCCTGCTCGACGCCGTAGTTGGTGACGAGTGCGAGGACACGACGGCCGTTCAGCTGGATGTCAGCCATGATGGTGCGCCTTTCTCTCTGTTCTCTCTGTGCGGGTCTCTATTTCTCTGTGCGGTCTCTATAGGGAGTGCTCGCTACGGCTCCGGTCATTCCTCCCGATTTTCACCCGTTTTGTCCCAGCGGGGCCAGCGGGGCCGGCGGGGCCGACGAATCCACGGGTGACGGCAGCGGGATACGCAGCGCGCTCTCCTCCTGGCGCCACTGCGCCAGCAGACGGGCGCCCAGACGGTCCTCCAGGAAGCCGGTGGCGGTGACGCCGAAGGCCACGTCGGCGTCGAGGCCGGGCTCGGCGCTCAGCAGCCCGCCGACCACCTCGCGCCGCACGATCTGCTCGTGCACGGCGTCCGCCTCGACGTGCTCGTCGTAGAACCGCTGGGCGGCCGGGCCCGCGCCCATGCGGCGCAGCGCCTCCGCGAGGCGGCGCGAGCCGGGCGAGGAGGTGATCTCGACGGTGGCGAAGTGGCCGACCAGGGCGCCGCGCAGGCCGCGGTGCAGGCCGAGGAGGGACATGAGGTTGACGGTGGCGAGCGCCTGCGCCGGGGCCGCGTCGAGGTAGCGCCCGTACGTCGGGTCCAGGCCGAGGTCGGCCATCAGGGCGGCGAAGAGGCCGGCGTGGATCTCGTCGGCGCGGCCCGCGCCGAACTCGTCGTACTCGACCGCCACCATGGCCGCCTTCGCCCGGCCGTGCAGCCGGGGTATGACCCAGGCGTGCGGGTCCGCCTCCTTGAGGTGGTAGAGCGAGCGCAGGGCGGCGTACTCGCGGAACTGCCACAGCTCGCCGTCGCGCCGCAGATGGTGGCTGACGCTGTTGTCGTCGAAGCCCGCGGGCTCGATCTGGAGCGCGGCGAGCGTCCGCTCCGCGTCGGCCTCGGGCGCGGCGTCGATGCGCAGCGCGTCCAGGAAGCGGCGCTCCAGGGTGCGGCGCAGGTCGAGCAGGCGCGGCTCCCACTCCTGGTCCGCGTCGACGCCGTCGAAGCCCTGGTAGTGCAGTTCGTAGAGCACGTACAGCGCCAGCTGGAGGTCGAGGCCGTACGGGTCCGCGCCCCGGGCGCTCTCCTGTGCGGCGGCGAGGGGGCCGGACGGCAGCTCGCCCTCGCGCAGCGCGGTGACGACGGCGCCGGACAACTGGCCGATCGGGGACGGGAGTTCGGGCTGTGTGCGCCGGGACTCCGGCAGCGTGCTCACTGCGCTCACCGCTCGCTCCTCTCCGTCGTGGTGGCGCGGTCCGCCGTTCCTTCCTCGTCCGGGCGGCGGCGTCCGCGGTGGCTGGTGTCGCACCAGGGGTAGGTCTTGCTGCGGCGGCAGGTGCAGATCGCGGCCTGGAACCGGCGGGAGACGTGGGTGGTGCCGTCGGCGTCGACCACCTCGACGGGGCCCTCGATGAGCAGGGGGCCTTCCGCGCGGTCGACGGTGACGCGGCGCGGGCGTTCGGAGGGACGCGGGCGTTCGGAGGAGTGCGGCCGGTCAGAGGAGTGCGGCACGGATCACCACCAGTTCTTCGTGGGTCGCGGCGTCGTCGAGCCGGCCCTGGGCGCACAGCCACGAGCGGCGTGCGAGGGTGACGGGACCGAACGGCACGTGTGCCTTGTCGATGACCGCCGCGCTCATGCCGTGCCCCGCGAGGCGCATGAGGCTGGCGTCGGCGTCGCACAGCTGGGAGTGGACCATCAGGAGGGTGCCGCCGGGGCGCAGCGCACGGGGTGCGGCGTCGCAGACGCCGTCGACGACGGAGCGGCCGTCGAGCCCGCCGTCCCAGGCACGGGCGGGTCCGCGCGACGGGAGGGCCGCCGACGGCGAGGGCACGTAGGGCGGGTTGCTGAGGATCAGGTCGAAGGAGGCGGGCGGGAACGCCGAAGCGAGGTCGCCGTGGCGGACCGTGACCGGCGCGCGGTTGAGGCGGGCGTTGAGGCGCGCGGTCCACACGGCCCGCCACGACCGGTCGACCGCGGTCACGCGGGCGCCGAGCCGGGCGGCGGCGACGGCGAGGGCGCCGGTGCCGGTGCCCAGGTCGAGCACGTCCGTCCACGCGTCCACCCGCTCCTCGTGCAGGGCCCGCAGGAGCAGGTCGGTGTCGTACTGCGGGGCGTAGACGCCGCGCGGGGCCAGCAGGCGCGGCGTCCCGAGTGGTGCACGGGGCTGCCTGGGCCGGGCATGTGTGGTCATCAGCACCTCACCCTGCTCTGTTCCGGTTCTCGGACAGGAACACCTGCCCCTCCGCCCTCCGCCGGGCCGCACCCGGTCACCACTCGGGGAAACACCCACCGTGAGTGGTCGGGGCGGAGGGAGTGACAGGCGTTCGCTACCGGGACGGAGTGCCCCTTTCAGCTGCGCGTACACCCGGGGCCGGCGGCGCCGGGCGGGCGGGCGGTCAGGGCGTCAGGAGCGTCTTGACCATGCCGTCCTCCTTGGCCTGGAAGGTCGCGTACGCCTCCGGGCCCTGCGCCAGCGGCAGGTGGTGGGTGGCGAAGCCGTCGACGCCGAGCGGGTCCCCGTCGGTGAGGAGCGGCAGGATGTCCTCGACCCAGCGCCACACGTTGGCCTGGCCCATGCGGATCTGGATCTGCTTGTCGAACATGGTGAGCAGCGGCATGGGGCTGGCCGCGCCGCCGTAGACGCCGCTGATGGAGAGCGTGCCGCCGCGGCGCACGGCGTCGATGCCCGCGAGCAGGGCGCCCATGCGGTCGATGCCCACCTTCTCCATCATCGGCCGGGCGAGCTTGTCGGGCAGAAGCCCGTTGATCCACTGCGCCGCCTGCGCGACGGGGGCGCCGTGCGCCTCGATGCCGACGGCGTCGATGACGGCGTCCGTGCCCCGTCCTGCGGTCAGGTCGCGCACGGCGTCGCCCAGGTCCTTCTCGTGTTCGCGCACGTCGATCGCGGTGAAGCCGTTGCGCCGCGCCCGTTCGAGGCGGGTGTCGACCAGGTCGACGCCGATGACCTGCTCCGCGCCGCGCAGCCGGGCGATGCGGGCCGCCATGTCGCCGATGGGGCCCTGGCCGAGGACGGTGACGCTGCCGCCCTGCGGGATGTCGGCGTACGCCACGGCCTGCCAGGCGGTGGGCAGCACGTCGGAGAGGTAGACGTACCGGTCGTCCGACGGGCCGTGCGGGACCTTGATGGGCAGCTTGTTGCCGAAGGGGACACGCAGGAACTCGGCCTGGCCGCCGGGCACCTGCCCGTACAGCTTGGTGTAGCCGAACAGGGCGGCACCGCTGCCCATCGACTTCACCTGCGTCGTCTCGCACTGGGACTGCAGCCCCTGGTCGCACATCCAGCAGTCGTTGCAGGAGACGTTGAACGGGATGACGACCCGGTCGCCCACCGCCAGCTCGGTGACCTCGGGGCCGATCTCCGCGACGACGCCCATGGGCTCGTGCCCGAGGATGTCGCCCGGGTCCAGGTACGGGCCGAGGACCTCGTACAGGTGCAGATCTGAACCGCAGATCCCGGTGGACGTCACCTGGACGATGATGTCGTCGGGCTTCTCGATGCGGGGGTCGGGGACTTCCTCGACCCTCACGTCACGCTTTCCTTGCCAAGTCAGAGCGCGCATGCTGCGCCTCCCAGCGATGAGTTGCCTGCGGGTGGGGCTCAGCGGACCACGGCGTGGGTGCGGCCCCCTACCAGGGGCTCACACTGTGCGGCGCCTCGCCATACGAGCCGTACGAACGGCGTCCCGCGTACCCATACCGGGGACCTTGATGCGCGCCCGCGGATGTCACTGGGTGCGCGGGGCGCCCCGGTGGGTCACGCTGAGGAAAGACCGCCGATCCAGGAGACCCGCATGAACGCGACCGCCCAGACCGCCAACGACCATCCGGTCACCGTGACCCTCAGCGACTGCTCGGACGACGACGCCCGCCGTGTCCTCGCGCACCTCGCCACGGAGTTCACCGACCGCTCCCCCGGCCAGGAGACGCCGGGCGAGGAGCACACCCGGGCCACGGTCTGGACGGCCGAGCTGGACGTGACCCCCACCGGTTCGGCCAGGGCGGCGACGGCGCGCGCGGACGGTCTCGACGGGTCCGTCTGCCTGACCGCGCAGGGCGCCCCGCACGACGTCACGACGGTGCGGACGTCGCTCGCGGAGGTGTACACCGTCCACGACGCGGGATCGGTCTCCGGGGACCAGGAACGCGAGTGCCAGTACGAGCTCACGTCCGCGCACTGACCCGCGGTACGTCGAGGCTCCGACGGGCTCAGACGTCGGCGGTGTCCCGCAGGACGTCGCAGGTGTGCTGGAACTCCTCCATCAGCCGGGTGGCCTCGACGACGAGGACGCCGTACGGGCGGGTCGCGTCGGCCAGCGGCAGTCCGTACTCCGAGGCCGCGTCCAGGACCTCCTGGAGCGCCTTCTGCGCCTGGTCCGCCGTCTCCTTCATCTCCTCGGCCTGCGCGGTGAGGCTGTCGCCATCGAGCTCCGCGATGACGTGCGCGAGATCGCGCAGGCGCGCGGCGAACTCTCCGTAGGCCTTCAGGACCGGTGTGAAGGTGTACGTCTGCTCGGTCTCCTGCCACCGGCCGAGGCTGCGGGTCAGCGACGCCAGCTGGTAGACGGCCCGTTCCATGGCGGCCAGGACCTGGCGGTAGCGGGTGAAGGACAGGTGGGAGCGGTGGGCGGGCAGCAGGCGCCGGGGGTTGAACGGCAGGCTGTTCTCCGCCGTGCTCAGGCCGGCCCGGGCCTGGCCCACCGCCGTCTGCGCGCGTTCACCGGCCGCCCGCCACCGCTCGGCGCGCTCCTCGCTCACGTCGCTGCCGCTCAGGCCGTCCGCCATGTCGTCGAGGAGGGTCTCCATCTCGGCGGCCAGGACGTGCAGCCCCTGCTCGGCGCTGCGGTAGCGCAGCGGGGGCGCGACGGTCAGGTTCACGGTCAGGCCGATGCCGCAGCCGATGAGCACGAGCAGGACGATCTGGCTCAGCTGCTGGACCCGGTCGGTGTTCGAGGTGGACTGCGAGTAGACCGAGAAGGCGAAGAACGCGGCCGTGGCGACCTGGGGCCCCTGCTCCCCCAGCGTGCGCGCCTGGCTCAGGGTCAGCGCGATGACGGCGACGATGACGAAGGCGAACAGGTCGGGGCCCGCGCTGAAGCCGATCGCCGCCTGCACCGCCACACCGACGACGACGGCGGCCACGTAACGCAGGGTCTGCCAGACCGAGCGGTGGATGGTGACGGACATGGTCAGCACCGCGGAGAACGGCGCGAACGCCGGGGAGGTCGCGTGCACGAGGCCGTGCGCGACCCACCAGGCGAGCGTGGCCGCGAGCACGCTCTTGGCGACTATGAGAACCGTCTGGCGCTCGTGCCCGGACGAGCACCACGCGCGTGTGAGCCATGCCCAGGCACTCTTCAACCGACCCATTACGCGCTTTGTCGTCCTTTCCGTGCCTGGTCCGAGCGGTCCGGCGCATCGCACCGGGAACCGGACATGACAGGTATCCCACAACAACCGCACTGAAACAGGACGAAGGCGCCGCCGCGGGCTTCGCGGCAGCGCCTTCGGAGAAGTGCTCTTGGCTAGTCGGTGGCGAGCAGTCCGGCGCGGAGCTTGTTCACCACGCGGGTGATCAGCCGGGAGACGTGCATCTGCGAGCAGCCCAGCTCGTCGGCGATCTGCTGCTGAGTGCGCTCCTCGACGAAGCGCAGGTGCAGCAGCTTGCGGTCCCGCTCGTCGAGGTCCGCGATGAGCGGGGCCAGCGAATGGAAGTTCTCGACCAGCTCGAAGGAGTGCTCGTCGACGCCGATGAAGTCGGCCAGCATCGTGTCGGACTCGTCGTCCTGCCCGTTGACCGCCGCGTCCAGGGAGACGGCGTTGTAGCCGTTGGACGCCATCTGGGCCTGCGCGACCTCGGCGGGCTCCAGCTGCATCAGCTCCGCCAGCTCCGCCGTGGAGGGCGAGCGGCCGAGCCGGGAGCGCAGCTCCTCGGTGGCCCGGGACAGTTCGAGCCGCGCCTCCTGGAGCCGTCGCGGCACGTGCACGGCCCACGACGTGTCGCGGAAGAACCGCTTGATCTCGCCGGTGATGTAGGGCACCGCGAACGAAGTGAACTCCACCTCGCGCGTCAGCTCGAACCGGTCGATCGCCTTGATCAGGCCGATGGTGCCGACCTGGACGATGTCCTCCATCTCCTGCTGGCCGCGGTGCTTGAACCTGGACGCGGCGTACTGCACCAGGGAGAGGTTCATCTCGATGAGGCAGTTGCGCACGTAGCTGTGCTCGTGCGTGCCTTCCTCGAGCTGGCTCAGGCGGTCGAAGAACCGCTTGCCGATCTCTCGCGCGTCCTTCGGCGCGATGGACGACGGATCCGTGTATGCGCGCTCGACCAGGTCCTCCGAGGCCCGGTCGGACCTGGTCTGTTCCTGAGCCGTCACGGTGATCATTGAGTCCCGCTCCTTGTGAAATCGAGCTTGGCCTGACGTCCCCCGTCGCGCGCCGGTTACCCGTTGCGCGACGTCACACACCTGCGGTTTTAACACGTGACCGGGCGCGGGTTCGAATTCGGGCCCGGCGCGGGGCCGCGCCCCTGCTCAGGCCCGGCCCAGTGTCCATGTATGCGCCCGCTATGTGAGACGCATTGGGTTGCGCCCGCCCAGCTCCCTATGGTGGTTCGCATGTCCGGACCCGCTCGCCAGCTGGCTCTCGCGCTCTTCGCGGCCACCGCGTGGAGCGTCGACGACGCGCTCTGTCGCCGCTGACGCACGCCGCGCGGGCCCCTTCCCCGACGCAGGCACCCGCTGTCCGGAACCCTCCCCCCTCCTGCCTCGGAGACCCCTCTTGACCACCGCTCCCTCTCCCGGGGCGCCGCCCCGGGCCACCCTGCTCACGCCCGTCCCCACCTCCTCCCCCGCCCCTGTCGCCGCACCGGCGCCCCGGGTCCGGCGCGCACCGCTGACCGGCGCGGGCGTCATCGGCCTGGCGCTCGCCGGGTACGTCTTCGCCGAGCACGGTGCCAAACCCGGCGTCCTGCTGCTTCTCGGTATCGGGCTCGGCTTCGCCCTGTTCCACTCCCGGTTCGGCTTCACGTCCGCCTGGCGCCAGCTCGTCGCCGTCGGCAACGGCACCGGGTTGCGCGCCCACACGCTGCTCCTCGGTACCACCGCGACCCTGTTCGCGCTGATCATCGGCACCGGCAGCGGCCTGTTCGGCTCGGTGCCCGCGCCCAGCGCGGGCCCGATCGGCGTGGGTCTCCTCGTCGGGGCGTTCCTCTTCGCGATCGGCATGCAGCTCGGCGGCGCCTGCGCCTCCGGCACCCTGTTCGCCGTCGGCTCCGGGCAGTCCACGATCGTGCTCACCCTCTTCGGCTTCATCACCGGCTCCACGCTCGCCGCCTGGCAGTTCACCCTCTGGGACGACCTGCCCGCGCTCGACCCGTTCCTGCTCTCCGACCACGTCGGCCGGTTCGGCTCGTGGGCGGTGACCATCGTGGCCCTCGCCGCGATCTGGTGCGTCGCGCGCGCCGTCCAGGCCCGCCGCAACCCACCGCCGGTCGGCACGCCGCCGTCCGCCCGCGGCGCGCTGGCCCGTACGGTCCGCGGATCCTGGCCGCTGGCCGTCGGCGCGGTCGTGCTCGCCCTGCTCGGCGCCGGTGTGCTGCTCGTCTCGGGCGGTGCGTGGGGCATCACGAGCGCGTTCTCGCTGTGGGGCTCCAAGCTCGTGGGCGTCCTCGGCGGCTCGCCCGAGGCGTGGACGTACTGGCAGCAGCCGGGCAGCGCCGCGCAGTTGTCCGGGCCCGTGCTCGCCGACAAGAACAGCCTCACCGACATCGGCATCATGGTCGGCGCCGCCGTGGCCGCCGCCGCGGGCGGCGTGTGGAAGCTGCACCGCTCCGTCCCGGCCCGTACGGCGCTGGCCGCGGTCCTCGGCGGTGTCCTGATGGGCATCGGCGCGCGGCTCGCCGGCGGCTGCAACATCGGCGCCTACCTCGCGGGCATCGCCTCGGGCTCCCTGCACGGCTGGATCTGGGGCGCGGTCGCGATCCTCGGTACGTGGGCGGGCCTGCGGCTGCGTCCGCTGTTCGGCCTGGGCAACCCGAAGCCGACGGACAGCGTCTGCTGATCCGGTCCCGCCCGAAGGGCCGTTCCTCCCGGGAGCCCGGCCCGCTCAGGAGCCGTACATCTCCAGCAAGGTCTCGACGACCTCGTCCACCGTGGCCTGCGCGAGGTCGTCGAAGGCCCCGGAGTGGCGGGCGAGCAGGACCCCGGCGACCGCCGCGACCATGACGTCGGCGCGCAGGCCCGGCCGGTCGCGGCCCTCGCGGGCGAAGCGCTCGCGCAGCGGTGCCACGAGCCGTGCGTGCAGGGCCGCGCGCGTCGCCTCCTGGGCGCCCTCCTCGCTGAGCGGCTGGACCGCGACCCGCAGCAGCGGCACGGGTCCGCGCCGCTCGGCCCGTTCGGCGACCTCGCGCAGGCGGTCCTCGGTGAGCAGGTCGAGCGGGGCGGAGTCGCCGTGCTCGGCCCGCAGCACCTCCACGTAGAGCAGCGCCTTGGAGCCGAAGTGGCGGGCGATGAGGGCGGCGTCGACCCCGGCACGTTCGCCGATCTCGCGGATGGTGGTGCGGTCGTAGCCGCGCTCGGAGAACAGTTCCGTCGCGGCGCGCATCAGGGCGTCACGGCTGGGAGCGCCTTTGCGGGCAGGGGAGCCGGTCACGGGCGGCTCGTCTTCGTACCGCGCCCGGCGCTCGGCTCTGCCGCCGTTCCCGCGCTCTGCCCCGCCGCGACGACGGACGGCCGCGCGGGCACCCCGAAGCGGGTCAGGACCACGGCGATGACCCCGGTGACCAGGAACGCGGCGCAGCCGACGAGACCCGCGGTGCGGTAGCCGTCGTTCGCGGGCAGCGCCGCGCCCGGGGCGGTGTGCGCCTGGAGGACGACCGCGCTGAGGGCGCTGCCGGTCGAGTAGCCGATGTACTTCACGACCTGGTTGAAGCTCATGGCGCTGCCCGTCTCCGCCGCGGGCACCCCGCCGACGATCAGGCCCGGGGTGACGGCGAACGTCACGCCGACGCCGAGCCCGGCCAGGGCCATCATCACGCCGATGCCCCACAGGCTGGAGCGGGCGAACAGGAAGCAGACGAGCCCCGCGAAGGAGAGCAGGCAGCCGAGCGGCAGCATGCGGGCGGGGGTGGCGGCGGCGCCCATCGCGCGGACCAGACGGCCCGTGACCAGGCTGGCGGCGGAGAAGGGGACGAGCAGGAGGCCGGTGACGACGATGGAGGCGCCGAAGCCGTATCCGGCGGACTCGGGCGTCTGCACGTACCGGGTCACGAGCGCGATGAGCAGGTACGTGCCGACACCGCCGACCATGGTGGTCAGGTTGGCGACGAGGACGCCCCGGTCCTTGACGAGGCTCACCCGGACCAGCGGGTGCGCCGCGCGCAGCGAGTGCGCCACCCATCCGGCCAGCAGGAGGACGGCCGCGGCGGCGAGCGCGAGCAGCCCCGCGGAGGTCCAGCCCCAGCGCTCGCCCTCGGCCAGGGCGAGGAGGAGCGCCGCCATGCCGCCCGCGAGGAGCAGGGCGCCGGGGAAGTCCATCGGGGTGGTGGGGCGGTGCGGGGGCGCGGGCACGACGATCCAGGTCGCGGCGAACGCGGCGACGGCCGTGGCGAGCGCGAACCAGAACCCGGCGTACATGCCGAGGTACTCGGCGAAGAGCCCGGTGATCGGGTAGCCGAGACCGATGCCCGCCGCGGTGGTGAGGGAGAGCGTCGCCACCGCCGAGCGCGCCTGGTGCGGCGGCAGCGCGTCGCGGGCGGTCGCGATGGCGAGCGGGACGAGCCCCATGCCGACGCCTTGCAGCGCTCGCCCGGCGAGCAGGCAGGGGAAACCGAGCGGCAGCGCCGCGAGGAGACTGCCCGCCATGACGGCGGCGAGGCCGGTGAGGATGACGCGCTTGCGGTGCGGCCCGTCGCCCAGGCGCCCCATGACGGGGGTCGCGATGGCGCCGACCAGCATCGTCACGGTCAGCGCCCATTGCGCGCTGGAGAGCGCGACGTGGTCCTCGGCGGCGATGGTGGGGATCAGCGGTGCGCCGAGGCTGCTGACGACGGCGACGAGCATGCCGAGCGAGACGAGGACGGGCACGAGGGCGCGCGGGTGGCGCAGCTCGACGGCGGTCGAGGGCGGGGGCGGCGTGGGCACCGGTACGGAGGGGGGCAAGGTTTTCCCGTTCCTGTCATCAAGTGATGTCATCGCATGATGACAGGCGGATACACGTACTTCACCGTTCAGAGTGGTGTTTGGTGACCTAACTCACGCAGCACGGATCAACGCCGCGCCCCGGGCGGACCCGGGACGCGGCGCACGCGCGCACAGCTGTGGCTCAACCGAGCGGAGTCACCCGTATGTTGCGGAAACGCACCTTGTTGCCGTGGTCCTGGAGACGGATCGCCCCGGCCGCCGGACCTTCCGGCGCGCCCGCACCGGCGGTCGCTCCGTCGAGGGTGATGTCGTCGTGGACCTTCTTGCCGTTCCACACCACGGTCACCCGGGCGTCGGCGGTCTTGTTCCCCTGGTCGTCGAAGCGGGCCGCGCGGAACGTGATGTCGTACGTCTGCCAGGTCTCGGGCGCCGTCGCCGCGTTGCTGTCCGGCGCCTTCTTCAGATAGATCGCTCCCGCCTCATCGGTGTCCAGGGTGGTGTCACCGAACGAGTCCAGAATCTGGAGCTCGTAGCGGTCCTGGAGGTAGATGCCGCTGTTGCCGCGGTCCTGCCCCGTGACGTCGTCCGGCAGGAGCGGGACGCGGAACTCGGCGTGCAGGCGGAAGTCCTGGTAGGCGTCCTTGGTGCGGAGGTCGCCGCAGCACACCTCCATCGACTTCTCGGCGGCGAGCGGCCATTCGCTGTTCCGGCCGTCCGGGTGCTGCCACTGGGCCTGCGAGGCGCCGGTGCCGTCGAAGAGGGCGACCGGGGCGCCGTGCGAGCGCACGGTGATCAGGTCGAGGTTGACGTGGCCCGCGTCGCCGGTGTCGAAGCGGTAGGCGATCGTGTTCTTGCCCGCGCGCAAGGTGACGCGTTCGGTCTTCGTCGACCAGATGTCCCAGGTGCCGGTCGAGGGCAGCGAACTCTGGCGCACCTTCTGCCCGTTGGCGTACAGGGAGAGGGACTTGGCGCCCTGGTAGGGGTTGGGGCCGTTGGAGTAGCGCAGGTTCACGTCGTACTCGCCCGCCCTGGGGACCGTCACGTCGAAGGTCGTGGCGGCCTTGCCCTCGGTGTTGTAGCGGTCGACGAAGCCGCTGCCGGAAAAGCCGGTGTGGTCGCGGTTGATCCCCGCCGTGCCGGTGAGGCGCGCCTCCTCGGCCTCGTACTGCGTGGCGGCCGGCGGCTGCTTGCCCGGCATCTCGTTGAGCGTGTACCAGGCCTCCGTGGACCACAGGGTCTCGCCGGACGTGGACGCGAAGGGGCGCGGGGAGCGGACGTGGACGACCCGGTCCGGCTTGAGGCCGTCGAGCCGCAGCTTCACCGTGCGGCCCTTGTCGGCGAGGGTCGCCGAGCGCACGGCCAGCTGCTCCTCGGCGATCTTCGGACCGCCGTAGTCACTGGTCGGGGTGTAGCGCCACTGCTCGGCGGTGTAGCGCTCGGCCAGCTTGTCGGCCGTCTCCTGCGAGACGGGCTGCGTGTACTCCAGGTCGAAGCCGCCGGGGACGGCGCGCATCTCCTTGATGTCGAAGGTGTTGCCGCCGTTCGGGGTCAGCTTCTGCAGGCCGAAGCGGAGCTTGCCCTCCTGGCCCCAGTTGCCGTCGGCGCCGAGCCCGCCCGCGTAGATCGCGCCGTCGGGGCCCATGGTGATGCGGTTGACACCGGCTTCGAGCCCTTGCGTGTAGCGGAAGACGGCGCCCTGGTACTGCCCCTTCACCTTCTCCAGGTAGCCGCGCTGCAGGCCGCCGTAGGTGACGTCACCGAAGAGCATCTGCCCGGCGAACCGCCCCTTGGTCAGGTACAGCGGCGTACTCGGGGAGTTGGCTACCTCGTTCTGCGGCAGCCAGAGCACCGGCTGGGTGACGGGCTTGTCGTCGAAGAGCCCTGACGGCTCCGTGTAGTGGTTGAAGAAGCGGTCCTGCTTGATCTGGACGAGCTTGGAGGCGGGCAGCCAGCCGCCCTGGTTGTCGGCGGTGAAGATCGAGCCCTCGGGCCCCCAGGCGATCCCGTTCGGGGTCCGCAGACCGCCCGCGACCGCGTGCAGCTTCCCCGTCCTCTTGCTGATCTTGTACGTGGTGCCGCGCCCGGCGACCGGCTGCGGGGTGGTGGTCGCGCCGCCGTAGTTGATGGCGACGGACAGGTTCACGTAGAAGTAGCCGTCGCGGTAGAGCAGCCCGAAGGCGAACTCGTGGAAGTTCTTGCCCCACGGGAAGGCGGCGACGGTCTGGTACTCGTCGGTGACCCAGTCCTTGTCCTTGTCGACGAGTCGGGTCAGCTCGTGCTTCTGCGAGACGTACAAGGACCCGTCGACGTACTTGAGGCCCATCGGCTCACGCAGCCCGCTCGCGATCTTCGTGACGCCGACCTTCGAGCGGTCGGTGTCCCCGGTGACGTGGTCGAGGAGGTACACCTCCCCCGCCACGTTGTCCGTGCCGCCCCAGGTGCTGAGGGCGAGGCGGCCGTCGGGCAGCCAGTCCATGCCGGTGACCTGCGGCTCGAAACCGTCGGGGCGCAGGTCGGTGAGGTCGAGGTCGGGCCGAACGGCGGTCAGCGGGAGTCCGTCGCCGGGGCTGTCCGCGCCCGCCTCGCACTCCTTGCGGCCCGGCGCGGTGACCCGGACGACCCCGGCGTCGGTGGTGAGCGACTCGTTCGGTACGACGCCGAAGTCGGCGGCGCCCGGCGGCTTCCAGGCCAGGGTGAGCTGCTGGCCGCCGCCCGCCTCGAAGTAGTCGACGCGGAACGGGTGCGAGCCGGCGGTGAGCTGGACGGCGCCGTCCTTGGGTTCGGCGCCGTGCAGCCCGTCATGGTCGATGACCTCGCGGTCGTCGATGGTGAGCCGCGAACCGTCGTCGCTGGTGAGCCGGAAGCTGTACGTCCCGTCGCTCGGCACGACGAGGTAACCGGACGCCTGCGCCGTGAAGTTGTCGGCGAACCCGCCGAAGTCCTCGGTCGTGGACCAGTCCACGGTCGACATGAGCTTGTCGTGGTTGGGCGTCTGGCCGGGCTTCAGCGTGCACAGCTTGCTCAGCGGGGTCTGGGTGTCGAAGACGCGCAGGGTGACCCCGGGCTCCTGGGGCGGTATGTCGGCGGCGTCGGCGACGGACGGGGGCGCCGCCCAGCCGCCCGCGGCCAGGAAGCCGCCGACGAGCAGCGTGGTGAGGTGTCTTCGGGCGCGGCGGAACAGCCGTGGATGCATCGGTCCTCCAGGACGGGACCGGAGACCGCCGGATCGCACTCCGGTCGAGCTGAACGGCCCCGCGGGGGTGCGGAAGCCGGGGCTCCTACGGTTGCGCCGTCACGCTAGGGGACTTCTGCTCAGCTCGTCCATACTTTGTACTCAACGAGTTCAAAGTCCGGCCGAGATGTTTCCTCCGGCCTCCGCAGCCCCGTCCGCCCCGCCCTCCCGTCCGTGTCGACCGTCACCGCATGTGCGGCGCGGACCGGGGCAGTTGTCGTCCCTGCGCCGAACGGCGCGCGGCGGCGGTATGAGGAGGGCATGTGAGAACCACCATGGGGGCGGGCAAGGCCAAGGCCCGTCAGGCGGCGAACAGTTCGGTGGTCGACACCGGGGCGCGCGTCGGGCTGGCCGCGCGCGGAGTGCTGTACGTGCTGATCGGCGTACTGGCGCTGCGCGTGGCGTTCGGCGGCGCGAGCCAGGAGGCCGACAGCAGCGGCGCCATCCGTGAACTGGCCCAGCAGCCGTTCGGCAAGGTGCTGGTCTGGGCGGTCGGGATCGGCCTGGTGGGCATGGCGCTGTGGCGGCTCAGCGAGGCGCTGTTCGGTTCGGCGGGCCCGAAGGGGGACAAACCCGGCAAGCGCGCGCTGTCCGCCGCGCGGTTCGTCTTCTACGGGGTCATGGCCTATTCCGTGCTGTCGTTCGCGGCGTCCGCCCGCAAGAACAAGGGCAGCGACGCCAAGTCCCAGGACTTCACGGCCCGCGCGCTCGACCTCCCGGCAGGACGCTGGCTGGTCGGCATCGCCGGGCTCGTGATCATAGGCATCGGGATCGGCGTCGGGGTGCGGGCGGCCTTGCGCAAGTACCACAAGCACCTGAAGAAGGCGCAGATGTCGCGGCACGTACGCCGGGGCGTCGACGTGCTCGGCGTCAGCGGCGGTGTGGCGCGCGGCCTCATCTACGCGGGCGCCGGCCTCTTCGTGCTGATCGCCGCCGCGCAGTACGACCCGGACGAGGCCAAGGGCGTCGACGGCACCCTGCGCGCGTTCGCCGGGACGCCGGCGGGGCCGTGGCTGCTGGCGCTGGTCGCGTTCGGGCTGCTGCTGTTCGGGCTGTTCTCGTTCGCGCTGGCGCGGTATCGCAGGGTCTGAGAGTGATCTGAGAGCAAGAGCAGGGGTCCGCACCGGGCGGAGGCTGCATTCTTACTTACCGGTCAGTAGGATCATGCGGAATGCGGCGCCACCCGTCCGCAGCCCGACCGCTCCTCCTGGAGGCCCCCTTGTGCCGCGTCCGTTCACCCCAGCTCCTCGCCGGTCTCCTGGCCGGCGCCGGGGTCACCCACTTCCTGCTGCCGAAGCCCTTCGACTCGATCGTGCCGCGTACGCTGCCGGGCTCGCCGCGCGCCTGGACCTACGCCAGCGGCGCGGTCGAGCTGGCGCTCGCGGCCGGGATCGCGCTGCCGCGCACGCGGCAGCGGACGGCGAACGCCGCGGCCGCCTTCTTCGTCGCCGTCGCGCCCGCCAACGTGAAGATGGCCTGGGACTGGCGCGACCGCCCGGCCCCGCTTCGGCGCACGGCCGCGGCCCGGGTTCCGCTGCAGGTGCCGCTGGTGCTGTGGGCGCGGAAGGTGGCGCGCGACGCGGCCTGACGGGCTCGCTCCGGGGGCGGGAACTCCCGCGGCAGCTCGGTCGGCGCGCGGCGTCGGCGCGGGCCCGCTGTTCAGGGCGGCGGTCGGCAGGGTCGTCGCGACGGCCGCGACGACCCGGTTCGCCGGGCTGCTCCTGGCGCCGCTCACCCCGGTGGCGCCGCTCGCCCTGGTGGCGGTGGTCGGCCGCCGCGAGCAGACGCCTCTCAGGTCGACGCGCGGACGACCAGCTCGGGCTCGAAGATCAGCGAGGTCGGTTCCGTGCGTTCGCCCTCGATGTGCTCCTGCAGGATGCGGGCCATGGCCATGGCCATCTCCTCCACCGGCTGGCGCACCGTCGTCAGCGGCGGGGTGCAGGTGATGGCGATGCTGGAGTCGTCGAACCCGACCACCGCGACGTCCTGCGGGATGCGGCGCCCCCGCTCCCGCAGGACCTGGCAGACGCCTTGCGCCATCAGGTCGTTTGCGGCGAACACCCCGTCCAAATGCGGATGGTCGTCGAGGAGCCGCGCCAACGCCGCGGCCCCGCTGTCCAGCGTGAACCCGCCTTCGGCGATCGGTACGTACGGCATCCCGGCCCGCTCCACCGCCTCCCGGAACCCGGCGAGCCGCTGCTGCCCGGCCGGAAGGTCGAGCGGGCCCGACACCGTCGCGAGGCGGCGCCGACCGCGCTCGATGAGGTGCTGCGCCGCCATCCTGCCGCCCTCCCCGTGGGCCAGGTCCACGTAGCTGACCGGAGCGGGAAGCGCCGGCCGGGCGAAACACACGGCGGGCAGCTGTTCCCGGGCGAGCAGGGGCGGCAGCGGATCCTCCGCGTGCGTGGAGACGACGAGCGCGCCGTCGGCCCGGCCCTGGCGCAGGTACGCCATTACCTCGTCGCGGGCCGTCGCCGACTCCGCGAACATCAGCACCGGGTGCATGGACCGGGTCCTGAGAAAGGCCACGACGCCGCTGACGATGCGGCCGAAGAAGGGGTCGGCGAAGACCCGCGCCGCGAACGCGTTCTGCGCGCCCTCGTCCTCCTCGCCCGCCCCCGACACCACGAGCGCGATGGTCTCCGCCCGCCGGGTGACCAGGGATCGCGCCGCCCTGTTGGGGGTGTAGCCGGTGCGCCTGATCGCCTCGCGCACCGTCTCCCGGATGGCGGGATCCACGCTGGGGACCTCGTTGATCACCCGGGACACGGTGGCCCGTGAGACCCCCGCCTCACGCGCGACGTCCTCGAGCGTCAGGGACTGTCGTTGCATACGGGCAGCTTAATCGGGCCGCCTCAGCGCGCATAGAGCGCTCTCTTGCGGGCGTCCGGCGACCCGCACCCGCGTGGTGAGCGGCAGGTCGCCGGCCGAACGGCCCACGTGCACGGTGAACGGCCCCGGCTGCCCCGCCCACTCCTGCCGTTCGACGCTCCAGTGCCGCAGCGAGCGCGCCGCCACGGGAACGTCGACGCGCACCGACTCCCCGGGCCCGGCGTGCACGGCGGCGTACCCGGCGAGCCAGCGCACGGGCCGCTCGACCGCCGACCCGGGCCGCGACAGATAGACCTGCACGACCTCGCGCCCGCGCCGCTCGCCCGTGTTCCGCACCAGCGCCCTCACGGTGAACCCGCCGTCCTCGTCGACGGTGTCGGGCGCGACGACGCTCTCGTACTCCCACGTCGTGTAGCCGAGCCCGTGGCCGAACCAGTAGGCGGGGGTGCGACCGGTACGCAGCCACCCCCGGTGCCCGACATGGATGCCCTCGTCGTACGTGAGCCTGCCCTCGACCGGTCGGGTCGTGGAGACCGGGGCGTCGGCCAGGCGCGCGGGCCAGGTGGTCGGGAGTCTGCCGCCGGGCTCGGCGTCGCCGAACAGGATGTCGGCGAGCGCGCCGCCCGCCTCCTGCCCCGGCAGCCAGGTGAGCAGGACGGCGTCGACCTCGTCGCGCCACGGGAGTTCGACCGGACCGCCGGAGTTGACCACCACGACCGTACGGGGGTTGGCGGCGGCGACGGCGCGCACGAGGTCGTCCTGGCGGCCGGGCAGGGCGAGGGTGGTGCGGTCGTGCCCCTCCGACTCGCTGCCGTCCGTGGTGCCGACGACGACGATCGCCGCGTCGGCGCTGCGGGCCGCGGCGACGGCGTCGGCGAGGGCGTCCGCGTCGGACCGGGCGGGCGGGGCCGCGGTCAGGACGGTGGCGCGGCCGGTGCCGGGGGCGAGTTCGCGCCGCGCCACGACGAGCACGGGCACCTCCGCGGCGAGCGGGTGGCGGGCCGTGGGTCCCGGCGGGGTGACGTGGACGACGGCCGGGTCGTCGGTGCGGCGGGGATACGTACTGTCGATCAGCGACCGCCCGTCCACGGTCAGGGACATCCGGCCGAACCCGCCGAGCCCGAACTCCCAGACCCCGCCGGCCTCCGGTGTCAGCAACGCGCTGATCTCCACCGTGTGCGCGCCGTCGGGCACGTCGGGTTCGAGCAGGCGGCCCGAGCCGCGGTGCTCCGTGTACAGCTCGTTCCCGTCGGCGTCGAGCATGCGCAGGAGCACGCCGGGGGCGCCGGAGCGCGGGTCGGCGCAGTCGCGGGGCCCGAGCGGTGCGGGCGGGGCGCCGAGATCCGGGCCGGGTGCGTGGACGACACGGGCCCGCCCGCCCACCCGCTCCCGTATCCCGTCCAGCGGTGTGACGACCCGCTCGGGGAAGACACCGGCGCTGCCGCCGCCCTGGACGCGCGGCGCCACGGCGTGCGTACCGATGACGGCGAGTGTGCTCAAGTCCCCCTCTCGCAATGGCAGTACGCCGTTGTTGCTGAGCAGGACCGCGCCCGAGGTGACAGCGCGACGGAGCAGCCTGCGGGCGTCCGTGGTCGTGCGGCGCCGGGGAGCGGGCGCTCCGTCCAGCGCGCCGACCCGCTGCCCGAGGAGAATCAGCCGGCGCACCTTGTCGTCGATGACGGACTGCGGGACGTGGCCCGCGGCCAGGGCGTCGGCGAGCGTGTCGTCCCAGGGGCCGCCAGGGCCCGGCATCGCGAGGTCGAGGGCCGCGTTGGCCGTGTCGACCGCCGTGCGCAGGGCGCCCCAGTCGGACATGACGACGCCGTCGAAGCCCCACTCGTCCTTCAGCGGGTGGTCGAGGAGTGAACTGGCCGTCATGGTGGTCCCGTTGACACGGTTGTATCCGGCCATCACCGCCCAGACCCCGGCGTCGACGGCGGCCTCGAAGGGGGCGAGGCAGACCTCGCGCAGGGTGCGTTCGTCGACGCGTACGTCCACGGTCAGCCGGCCGGTCTCGGAGTCGTTGGCGACGAGGTGCTTCGCCGTCGCGGCGACGCCTTCGGCCTGGAGGCCGCGGATCAGCGCGGCACCGATCCGGCCCACGAGCCAGGGATCCTCCGAGAAGCACTCGAAGTGCCGCCCGGCCAGGGGCGAGCGGTGCAGGTTGAGGTTGGGGGCGAGGACGACGTGCACGCCCTTCCCGCGCGCTTCTTCGGCGAGCAACCCGCCGACCCGCTCGACGAGTTGCTCGTCCCAGGCCGCCGCGAGGGCGGACGCGGAGGGCAGCAGGACCGAGGTGAGGCGCTCGTCCCACGCCTCGCCCCGCACCCCCGCGGGCCCGTCCGAGGTGACGACCTCGGACAGGCCCACGGCGGGTTCGGCGCGGGTGCGCCAAGTGGTCCCGCCCGTGAGCAGCCGTATCTTCTGCCGTGGACTCAGCTTGTCGGTCAGCCGGTCCGGCTCCTCGTCGGACATGGTCCCCACCCTTCGTTCCCGCCCCCGGAGCGCCTACCTGGTGGAGCGCTCTCTCATCGTTCCGTTCTATCCGGTCCCGGTCAGCTGTAGATGCCGAACTCGTAGAGCGAGTAGCCGTATCCGGTGCCGCGGGCGGTGCCGTTGACGCGGACGTAGCGGCCCGTGCCGGTCACGTCGAAGTCGTCGACGCCGCCGTTGCCGTCGGTGACCTGGCGGACGGTCGTCCAGTTCTGCCCGTCGTCCGAGGTCTGGATCGTGTACGCCTTCGCGTACGAGGCCTCCCAGGTCAGCTGGGCGTGCTTGAACGAGCGGCGCGAGCCGAGGTCGACCTGGAGCCACTGCGGGTCGCTCCAGTCGCTGGCCCAGCGGGTGTCGTTCTTCCCGTCGACGGCCTGCGTCGCGGTGCACGGGCAGTCGCCGTAGTCGCTGGTCTGCTGGGAGGAGGCGGTGGCGGGCCGGTTCAGGGCGATGTTGGTGCCGTTGACGGGCGGCGGTACGACGCGCACGGAGCGGGTCTCGACGCCGACGTTGCCGTGGCCGTCGGTCGCCTTGACGTAGATCTTCCACACGCCGGGCTTGTCAGGGGCGGTCACCTTGAGCCGCCCCGAGCCGAGGTCGGTGACCTGCATGGGGGTGAGCTGCTTGCTCTGGTCGACGTAGTTGCTGTTGCTGAGGACCTCGTAGGAGAGGCGGTCGCCGTTCGGGTCGGTCGCCGTGGTGGAGACGATGAGGTCGCGCCCGGCGGGCACGCTGGTGGCGCCGCCCTCGATGTCCATCCGCGAGATCACCGGCGGGGTGTTGTCGCGGGAGGTGTCGGCTCCGTAGGCCCGCTTCACGGCGTAGTAGGAGAGCCGCTTCTGGCCCGCGGGCAGCAGGTTGAACCAGATGCCGCCGAAGTCGTACTCGGTGCCGTAGTGGAACATGGTGGCGCCGAGCGCGACGCCCTTGTGGCCGGTGATGCAGCCCCACGCCTTGGTGTAGCCCTCGGCCTTCGCCTGGTCGGTGGGTTCCTGCGGAACGCCGTTGGCGTCGTCGGGCACCTCCCACTCCCCCGCGGGCCCCGTCTCGGTGACGATGTAGGGCTTGGTGTAACCGCTCTGCTGCCAGGCCGACTTGACGTCGCAGACGGCGTTGTAGGAGTTGACGGCGTACAGATCGAGGTCGGGGGCGTTGCGCTGGTAGTAGGGCCAGGCGCCGACCCAGGCGTCGGTGGAGGTGACCGGGTGGTTCGGGTCGACGGCGTGGATCTTCT
This sequence comes from Streptomyces sp. NPDC016845, assembly GCF_044332585.1. NCBI lineage: Bacteria > Bacillati > Actinomycetota > Actinomycetes > Kitasatosporales > Streptomycetaceae > Streptomyces > Streptomyces sp. NPDC016845. Next base: position 182,964 of record NZ_JBIRPI010000006.1, read on the forward strand.
TGGTGATGTCGTTGACGAGGGTGGTGTAGGCGTTGCGCTGCTTCTCCAGCTCGTCGCCGCTGTAGCAGTTCTGCAGGCCGAGGACGGACTCGTTGCCGACGTTCCACATCAGGACGCCCGGGTTGTCCTTGTACGTCTGCGCCCACTTGGGGAACTCCGCGAGCATCTGGTTCTTGTACGCGGTGTCCGTCAGGTAGTTCACGCAGCCGCCGCTGCCGGGACCGCCGCCGGGCTGGAGCCAGAACCCCGCGATGACCTTGACGCCGTGCGCGGCGGCGGAGTCGAGGAGCGGCTTGCTGGAGGCGTCGGTGCCCCAGGTGCGGATGGTGTTGACGCCCATGGACTTCAGGTCGGGCAGGTACCGGTCGGCGTCGGCGACGGAAGGGCCCCAAGTCAGCCCCTTGACCTGATACGGCGATCCGTTGACCTGGAGCTGCCAGTTGCCCTGCGAGCCGGTCACCTTGACGACGTCGGGCGCGGCGTGCGCGGCCTGCGCGGGCAGAGCGAGGAAACCGGCCGCGAGCACGCCGGCGGTGAGGGGGGTCGCGAGGCGGTGCGTTCTGCGGTGGGCGGTGCGGGCGGTGCGCATGCGGATTGCCTCCGGCGGGGTCGGGGGGAAGGGCGGGAAGGAGGTGGTGCGGAGGGTGCGGGGAGGGCGCCGGGGCGGCGGCCGGTCAGGAGGACCGCCGCCCCGGCTGGTGCGGTGCGGGTCAGGGCAGTTCGTAGCGGTCGTTCAGGACCGCGCCGCGCTCGGGGCGGTTCTGGTCGTAGCCGCGCGTGTCGCACTGCAGGCCGCCGACGACGCAGTGGTCCACCATCGCCTTCAGCGTCCGGTCGTCCCAGGCGTTGAAGAAGTCGTAGTGGAACGAGTAGCCACGGCCGCTGGAGAGCCGGACCTTCGACATGTCACCGTTGACCGGGAACGCCATCTTGAACTCGATCATCGGCAGCGCGACGGGGTGGTCGGCCGGGCAGACGTTGTCGTTCGTGCCCTGCTTCACCACCGGGTAGGCCATGTGGCTCTTGTGGTCCGGGGTGTCCAGATACTTGCCGTCCCAGCAACTGGGCGCCTGCATTCGGATGTTGACCTGGGTGTCGCGGGAGGTGGGGCAGGTGGCCGGGAAGTCGACGTTGAAGTAGCTGTTGCCGCACTCCCAGCCCTCCACGAAACCGCGGTGGTTGCGGAACTCCTGCGCGGTCTGCATCGGGTTGCCGACGACGAACCGCAGCCCCTTCGGGAAGGGCCGCACGCTGGTGTAGTCGGTGACCCCGGCCTTGTAGTAGATGGTCTGCTCGCCGACGGGGAGGACCGGCTGGTCGCCGTTGAGCATGGTCGGCATCCAGTAGCCCGACTTGTCGCCGGGCGCGAGGCACCGGGTGGAGCCGCTGTCGAGCGAGGCGGTGGTGCTGTGCGCGTCGGTCGTGGTGTTGCCCATGAACGTGTGGTCGTGGGACTTGCCCGGCTGACCCGGGTAGACGATCGGGTCGTCGGGCTTGGTGTGGGTGACGTAACAGTGCGCCTGGAACTCGTGGAAGTAGGCGTGCGGCGGCACCTTCGTGGACGGTTCGACGCCGGTGACCGGCGGGTTCGCCGGAATGTAGCCGTCGGCGTCCGCGTCCTCGGCGGCGGCCTTGGTGGACGCGGCCATCGTGTGGCCCTGGTGCTGCGCGGAAGCGGTGGCCGAGGACGACTGCTGTACGGGGGCCTCCGCGGCGCCCGCGGTGAGGGCGACGCCGCCGACGCCCATGGTGGTCAGCACGAGTGCGCCGGATATGAGCAGCCCTGAGACGAGTTTCGATCTCCTTGGCATGGAGACCTCCTGCCATGTCGGTACGACGTGTGTGGGGGTGCGCTGTGAGCGCTGGGAACACCTCCGGGAGAGGTATGAGAGAGCGCTCTCTCGCCGGGGAGTGTTCTCGCTCCGGCGTGGCAGTGTCAAGAGTGGGTGAACGGCTTGTTGCGAGCGGATGTTCCGTTCCACTGAGCCCGCGGGGCTCTCAAGTGCCGCATATGGGGCGGCACTTGCACGCGGCCGAGAGAGCGCTCCCAGGTCTGCTGCGACTAGGCTCGTCCCCGTGCACCGGACCACCCGTATCCTCTTCGTCACCCCCGCGCTCAGCGTGGCGCAGCGGAAAGCCGCCTTCGACGACGACGGCCCGCTCGACCCGGCGGGCGCCGCGCAGGCCCGCGCGGCGGCCGGTGCGCTGCCCGCCGACGCCCGGGTGGTGGTGTCGCCGAGTGCGCGCTGTACGGAGACGGCGGAGGCGCTGGGCCTTACGAATACATCAAGCAGCGCGGAGCTCGCGGGAGTTGATGCGGGCAGCTGGCGCGGCCGGACGCTGGACGAGGTGGGCGCGGCGGAGCCCGGGGCGTTGGGGCGCTGGCTCACCGAGCCGGACGTCGCGGCGCCGGGCGGTGGCGAGTCGGTGGCTCAGGTGTGCGCCCGGGTCGGGCGGTGGCTGGGCCGGGTGGAGCCGGGCGCGGGGCGCCTTGTCGCCGTCGTCGAGCCCGATGTCGTACGGGCGGCGGTCGTCCACGCGATCGGGGCGCCGCCCGCGGCTTTCTGGCGGCTCGACGTGGAGCCGCTGACCGTCACGGAGTTCACCGGGCGCCTGGACCGGTGGAACGTCGGCCTCGGCCGTCCGCTCACCGGGGCCTGAGCCGCCGGGGCCGGTCGGACAGCGGCCCGTCCTGCGTCGCCGACCGCACTCCCGCTGTGGTCGGCGACGCGTTCACAGGGCGGTCATCGACCGGCCGGCACCGTCCCGGCCGGGGCCGGTGGCGCGGCGGGCCTCGGCCGGAGCAGGCGGTCGGCCAACTCCCCGAAGAGCAGCCTGAATCCGCCCCAGAGCACGACCTGCATGGCGACGGCGGAGAGCCGGAAGCGCCAGAGCAGTGCGGCCGGGAAATGGTCCGGTACGTCGTTGACGACGGGCAGGACCGCGAACGCGAGGCCGGTCACGACGGTGTAGGCGAGCACCGCCAGGACGGTGGCGTACCAGGCGCCGGTCCTGGGAGCGAGGCGCTTGCCCAGGATCGTCGCGCCGACGGCGAGGAGCACGCTCACCACGATCATCAGGAAGTACAGGGTGGTCCGCTTGCCGATGGTGTCGGGGTTGCCGACGGCGGGCGGGTTCGCCGGGTACTTCAGGAACGGGACGACGTAGACGGCGAGCAGGGCGCAGCCGGAGAGCAGCAGCGCCGTCGGGCGGGGCCCGAGGCGGCCCACCCGGCCGAGCGCGAAGCAGTGGGCGAGCGCCGCGATGCCGCCGAAGGCTACGCCGTAGACGAGGACGCCGGTGGCGAGTCCGGCCGTGGACTGCAGGGAGCGCGAGACGAGTTCGGTCTCCTCGCCGCCGTGGTCGTGGCCGGCGTGGGAGGACTCCTCGAAGCCGATGGCGCTGTCGACGCCGGGCTCGCCGAGGAAGTAGGCGACGACCAGGGCGAGCACGCCGGCGGCGAGACCGGCGAGCATGCCCCGGACGAGCAGGTTGCGTACGGTGCTTGAGTTCATGAGCGCTGCGGTGTCCCTCTGGTCAGTGGCAGGGGAAACCGAGCAGGTGGCGGGCGTCGTGCACCCATTCATGGACCCCGGCGCCGCTGAACACGGACGTGGCGCCCTGTTCCGCGCCGACGAAGTACAACAGGACCAGCATCAGGACACCGAAGAAGACCGCCCAGGGGGCGATCGCCTTCAGCGGCAGTTTGACGGGGGCGGTGACAGGGGTGGTGGCAGTCGGCTGGGCGACGTGCTGTGCCATGGCAGGAGCCTCCTCGGGGATTCGTTCGCGTCCCCACTCGGTGGTGCACAGGACGACAGCCACGGGTCTGACTCACGAACGGGCCCCGGCCTCGTGAAACCCGTGAGGGAGGGGCTGTTCGCACACAGTGGCGCGACCGTGCCGGAGTTCCACCGGCTTCCGTCGTGCTGTCGTCGATACGGACCGAAGGTACCGCCTGTCGCGTGCATGGCCAAGGCGCCCAGGACGATCCGATCTTGCTCGCGGCGCGCCGGTTCACGGACTCCGGATCACAACAGGGCGCTGCCGAGCCCCAGTTCACGCTCGCCCAGCGGGGCGAAGTGCCGCTCCACATCGGCGTCGGTGACCTCGGCGAGGGTGCGCGGGGACCAGCGGGGCCTGCGGTCCTTGTCGATGACCTGGGCGCGGACGCCCTCGACGAAGTCGGGGTTGTGCAAGGCGACGCAGGACACGCGGTACTCCTGGTCGAGCACGTCCTCCAGGGAGGCGAGGGCGCGGGCCCGGCGCACGGCGGCGAACGTGACCTTCACGGAGGTCGGCGACTTGCCGAGCAGCGTCTCGGCCGTCTCCTTGGCGGCGGGGTCGCCGTGGTCCAGGAGCCGGGCGACGATCTCCTCGACGGTGCCGGCCGCGAAACAGGCGTCGATCCAAGGGCGCTGGGCCGCGAGCACGCCCTCGGGCCCGGGGAGCGCGTGGCGTGCGACGGCGTCCCGTGCGGGCTGCTCGGCCAGGTCGGCGAGGAGCGCGGGCAGGGCGTCCGACGGGACGTAGTGGTCGGCGAGTCCGCACAGCAGGGCGTCACCGGCGCCGATGTGCTCCCCCGTGAGGGCGAGGCGGGTGCCGAGTTCGCCGGGGGCGTGCGCGAGGAGGTGGGTGCCGCCGACGTCGGGGACGAAGCCGATGCCGGTCTCCGGCATGGCGACCTTGGAGCGTTCGGTGACGATCCGGATGTCGCCGTGCGCGGAGATGCCGACGCCGCCGCCCATCACGAAGCCGTCCATCACGGCGACGTAGGGCTTGGGGTAGCGGGCGATGCGGGCGTTGAGGTGGTACTCGTCGCGCCAGAACTCGGTGGAGGCCGTGCCATCGCCGTCGCGGGCGTCGTCGTGGACGGCGCGGATGTCGCCGCCCGCGCACAGGCCGCGCTCCCCCGCGCCGCTGACGACGACGGTCTCCACGGTGTCGTCGTGTTCCCACTCCGTCAGCGCCCGGTCGACGAGGCCCACCATCTCGTGGTTGATCGCGTTCAGGGCGCGCGGCCGGTTGAGGACGAGGTGGGCGGCGCGCCCTTCCTTGCGTACGAGGACGGGGGCTTCGTCGGGGACGCGCATGGTCTCGCCGTTCCTTTCGGGGCACGGGCCCGCGGGGCCCGGACGATCTTCCTGCTGCTTGCTGCCATCCTCTCCGACGGCCCCGCGGGTCGTGCGGCGGCCCGTCGGACCGTGGCCGGCGACACCTCCGTGGACTTCATGAGCGCCACGACCGAGGAGCCGGCGCCGAGGCCGGTGACCGCCTCCTTGGTGACGTCGGTGACGGTGCCGGTCAGCTGGTCGGCGCGCGTTATGACCATGTCCTCCGCAAGCCGGACCGGGCGTCTCAGGCCGGGTAGGCGTGGGTCTGGGTCGCCTTGACCGTGGCCCAGACCGTGGCGCCGGGGTGCAGGTTCAACTCCGCGGCGGCCACGGTCGTGAGGTCGGCGGCGAGCGGGAGTTCGCCGGTCAGGGCGGCGCGGATCCGGTCGCCGTGCGTCTCCATGCCGGTGACCTCGCAGCGCCACAGGTTGCGGGCGCTGGAGCCGGTGGGGCGCTCGCCGTGCAGGGTCACCGCGCTGGGCGGGAAGGCGACGAGGACGGGTCCGGTCAGCTCCTCGGTGGTGGTGATCGCGGGGCCGTCGTCGTCACCGACGTGGACGCGGACGGTGTGTCCTTCGGCGCGCCCCCGGTACAGGTTGAGGCCGACGAGCTGGGCGATGTAGTCGGTGCGCGGGCGGCGGGCGATGTCGCCGGGCGCCCCCTCCTGCACGACGTGCCCGTTCTCCACGACCACGAGCCGGTCGGCGAGGACCATGGCGTCCAGCGGATCGTGCGTGACAAGCACGGCGACGGCCTCGAACTCGGCGAGATGCCGCCGGAGTTGGGCCCGTACGTCCAGCCTCGTACGGGCGTCGAGCGCGGCGAGCGGCTCGTCGAGGAGGAGCAGGCGCGGGCGGGTGGCCAGGGCGCGGGCGAGGGCGACGCGCTGCGCCTGGCCGCCGGAGAGGCGGCGCGGTCTGGCCCCGGCACACTCGGCCAGGCCCATCCGGTCGAGCCACGCGGCTGCCTCGGCGCGGGCCTCGGCCTTGGTCCTGCCCTGGCAGCGCGGCCCGAACGCGACGTTGTCCAGGGCGCTCAGGTGCGGGAAGAGGAGGTAGTCCTGGAAGACGACGCCGACGGGGCGTGACTCGGGCGGTGTGCCGTCCAGTTCGGTCCCGTCGAGGCGCAGATGCCCGTCGTCGAGCGGCACGAGCCCGGCGAGGGCGCGCAGGGCCGTGGTCTTCCCGGCCCCGTTGGGCCCGAGCAGGGCGACGACGTCGCCGGGGGCGGCGCAGAGGGCGACGTCGAGGCGGAAGGTGCCGCGGTCGACGACGAGCCGCGCGTCGAGCCCGGCTCCGTCAGCCGCGCCCGGTCCGGTGCGGGAGGTGGTCATGAGGCGGTCATCCATCGGTCGCGCAGGCCCGCCAGGACCGTGATGGACACGGCGAGCAGGACCAGGCTGAGGGCGATGGCCGCCGCCGGGTCGCTCTGCATGGCGAGGTAGACGGCGAGCGGCATGGTCTGGGTGCGGCCGGGGAAGTTGCCGGCGAAGGTGATCGTGGCGCCGAACTCGCCGAGGGCGCGGGCCCAGGCGAGGACCGATCCGGCGGCGATGCCGGGGGCGATGAGCGGCAGCGTCACACGGCGGAACGCGGTGAAGCGGGAGGCGCCGAGCGTCATGGCGGCCTCCTCGTAGCGGGGGTCGGCGGCGCGCAGCGTGCCCTCGACGCTGATGACGAGGAACGGCATGGCGACGAACGCCTCCGCGAGGACCACGCCTGTCGTCGTGAAGGGCAGGGTGAGGCCGAACCACTGGTCCAGGTACTGGCCGACGATGCCGTTGCGGCCGAGCGCGGTCAGCAGGGCGACACCGCCGACGACCGGCGGCAGCACGAGCGGCAGCGTCACCAGGGCCCGTACGAGACCACGGCCGCGGAACTCGGTGCGGGCGAGCAGCCAGGCGAGCGGCACGCCGAGCACCAGGCTGACCAGCGTCGCCAGCGTGGCGCAGATCAGCGACAGTTGCAGCGCCTGCCAGACCTCGGTGCTGGTCAGCTGGGACGGCAGGTCCTGCCAGGGGGCGCGGACGAGCAGGGCGAGCAGCGGCACCACGAGGAACGCGAGGCCCACCAGGGCGGGGAGCAGCAGGGGCAGCGGGGCCACGCGGCCGTGGGTGCGGCGGCGCCGCGGCCCGCCCTGGGGCGTGTCGGCCGCGGCGGCGCGCTTGTCGAGCTGGGTCACGGCTTGCGGAAGCCGGCGGCCGTCAGCACCTTCTGGCCGTCGTCGGAGCGCACGAGGTCGATGAACGCCTTCGCGGCGGCCGTGTTGGGCGCGTCCTTGAGCAGGGCGATCGGGTAGTCGTTGATGGCGTCGGCCGATTCGGGGAAGTCCACGCCCTCCACCTTGTCACCCGCCGCCTTCACATCGGTCTTGTAGACGACGGCGGCGTCGGCCTCCTTCAGCTCGACCTTGGTCAGGGCGCTCTTGACGTCCTGCTCGTAGGAGACCGGGGTGAGCTTCAACTTGCCGGCGTCGAGGGCCTTCTGCGCGGCGCCGCCGCACGGCACCGTCTTGTCGCAGAGCACGACCTTGAGGTCGGAGTTGGTGGTGAGGTCCTTGAGGGACGCCACCTTGTCCGGGTTGCCCGGGAGGGTGGCGATCTCCAGCTGGTTGCGGACGAAGGTGACCGGGTCGCCGGAGGCGTCGCCCGCGTCGGTGACGGTCTTCATCGTCTTGGGGCTCGCGGCGGCGAACACGTCGGCGGGGGCGCCGCCCGTGATGCCCGCTGCGAGGCTGTCGCTGCCGCCGAAGTTGAAGGTGACCTCGGTGCCGGGGTGCGCCTTCTCGAATTCCTTGCCGAGCGTGGTGAAGCTCTCCTTGAGCGAGGCGGCCGCGAACACGGTGACCTTGCCGGTCAGCTTCTGGTCCGCGGAGGCGGATGAGGAAGCGCTGCCGGAGTCATTGCCGGAGTCGGAGTCGGAGTCGGAGGAGCCGCAGGCGCTCAGGGTCAGCAGCGCGGCGGTGCCGAGGCCGGCCACGGACAGCATCCGGCGGGTCCGGCGGGTCCTGCGCGCGGAACGGGTCATCACGGGTCCACTCCCTCATTGCCTTCGGTTGCGTGGATCATACTGCCGCATCTGCGAGCGGTAAGTCTCCTGTGGCATCGCATGAGCTGGGATCTTGCGGCTTGGGCATACGCATGTGCGTTTGCACGACAGGCTCGGGTGGGTACGGTCCTGCGGGAGGTGGTCCTGTGCGGGAACCCGTGGGGGAACGTGTGGGGAAGCACGTGGGGGAGCACGTGGGGGAACTGACTCTGAACGGCGATCTCGCCCGCCCGGCCCGGCTGACCGTGGCGGGCCTGCGCGCCTGGCCGCAGCACCGGGCCGAGGTCGACTTCGAGTGCGCGACCAGCGGCGTCCGGCACCACCGGTTCTCCGGCCCGCGCTTGTACGACGTCCTGTCCGCGGCGGGGCCCGGCTTCGACCCCGTACGCCGCAAGGACCGGCTGCGGTTCCTCGTCTCCGTACGCGGGGCCGACGGCCATCACGCGGTGCTCTCGTGGGCGGAGATCGACCCCGACTTCGCGGGCGCGCCCGTGCTGCTCGCCCTGAGTATCGACGACACCCCGCTCGACGGCCCGGGTCCGCAGCTCGTGCTGCCGCAGGACCGGTGCGGGGCGCGGCACATCAGCGGGATCGACGCGATCCAGGTGGACGGGGGTTACCTGGACCGGTCATAGGCCGACAGGGGCTCAGGCCCGGTCGATATGTACGTTCGTCGACTTCACGCGGGCCGTCGCCTCCATGCCGACCTCCAGGCCCAGCTCCTCCACGGCCTCCCGGGTCAGCAGCGACACCAGGCGGTGCGGTCCGGACTGGATCTCGACCTGCGCGGCCACGTCACCGAGTTTGACGGCGGTGACGATGCCGGGGAACGCGTTGCGCACCGAGGTGTACGAGACGTCCTCGTCGCCGCCCGCGCCCCTGGCAAGCTCCACGGAGAACGCGGCCAGGTCCTTGCCCTCGACGAGCCGGCGCCCGGCCTCGTCCCGGTGCGTGGTGACCCGGCCGGCGTCGGCCCAGCGCCGCGCGGTGTCCGGGCTGACCCCGAGCAGCCGCGCTGCCTGGCCGATTGTGTAGGACTGCATGGATCACAAGATAGCGAGCGGCTCCGGACCACGTTCCCTCAGTACCGCTGCGCCTTCGCGATCTTCGCCGTGAGATGCGGCTGCGGCGGCTTGGAGCTGATGGCGAGTGGCTGGGCGCGCTCCCCCGCCTTGAGGTCCTTCGCGCCGACGACCTTGGACTCGACGACCTTGCCGTCGGAGTCGCTGAAGTCGACCCGCACCGCGAAGGAGGCCGTCTTGTCGGTCTTGTTGGTGATGTTGACGACGAGGGCGCGCACGTTGTCGGTCTCGGCGAGCGGCTTGCCGGTCAGCGACACGTCGTCGACGGCGTTGCCCCGGCCGTCGACGGCGTCGAGCTGCTTCGTGTACTCCTGCCGGTTGCGCTCCACGTCGGCGGCGACGGACGCCTCGAAGTCGTGCGCCTTCTCGGAGGCCGACTCGGCCGCGGCGGACGCGGACTTCTTCGCCTCCGCCTTCTTCGACTCGGCGCTGGAGGCCATCGAGGACGGCGGTTCACCGGAGAAGCGGGACGACTCCGGGGCCGACGCCTGCGGGCTGGCGCTCGCGCCGCTGTCGTTGCCGTCGTCACCGCCGCACGCGGTGAGCGCGAGCGCAGCGGCGGCCGCGCACGCGGCGAGGAGGGAAGCTGCACGCATGGGAGGGGGTTCCTTTCCGACGGCTTCAGAAGCGATGCACGAGCGAGGGCGGGGTCAGAAGCGCAGCACCGCGGCCACGTGCCCCGCGTCCGCCAGCGTCCCGTCCGGAACGAAGTCGACCTGCGCGCCCGTCTCCAGGGCGGACTCCACGATCTCGTCGACGATGTCGTGGACGGCGTCCACGTCGTCGTCCGCCGCCGGCTGAAGGTGGCCGTCGCCGGCCCGTACGGTGGTGCGGTAGTGCTCCTCCACCACGAGCAGGTGGATGCGGCCGTCCGAGGCCTTCTCCCAGACCTCGTCCACGCCGGCGGCGTACGTGTTGCCGCCGCGCGCCCGTTCGAGCGCGGCGAGCGCGTCGGCGATCCCCCGTTCGGCCTCTTCCGCGCGGGCCGGACCGACGGCCCGCGCGACCGTCTCCGGGGTGGCCTGGGCGAGGCCGCCGACGGGGACCTGCACCGCGTCGTGCGCGGCGCTCCCGGCGTCGGTGAACAGGGCGAGCGCGGCCGGGTCGCCGGTGATGTGGAGCGGGCGCGGCGCGGCGCGCAGGACGGCGGCCAGGGCGGTGTCGGCGTCCCGGAAGAACTGCCGGGTCTCCTCGCTGTGGAAGGTGCTGGGCAGGTCCCCGACGCGCTCCTTGCGTTCGGAGTCCGGGCGCTCCAGGCTGCGGCTCTGCGGGAAGCCGTGGCCGGTGTGCTCCGTGACGCGCTCGCCGCGGCCGTCCCAGAGGGTGATCCGGTCGGCGGCCACGGCCAGGACCCAGTACGGGCGCTGCGCGGCGTCGGCGGCGACGAGGTTGCGGGTGAGGAAGGTGTCCGCGAGCACGACGCGTTCGGGCACGGTCCGGTCGACGACCCACGCCTGGTGCTCGCCGGGCGCCGCGAAGATCACGAGGCCGTCCCTGACGTAGGCGAGGTCGAGCTCGGCCACCGCCGCCTTCAGCTCGGCGACCACGTCGTCGCGGCGCTCCCTGGTCACGGCGGGGTCCACGTCGAGCTGTCGCACGGCCTCGCGGACCAGGTTGTCGAGGCGGACGGGGTCCTGGGCATTGTCCGGCTGCGTCCGGTGGGTCGGCATCGCCAGGGAGACGGCGGGATAGGGCCGGGGCGCGCGCAGGTCGCGCAGGACCGCCGGGTTCAACGAGGAGTGCATGCCTGAGTGCCCTTCCGACGCAACGCCTTCGTGTGCCGCAACCTCTCCATGCTGTGCACAGACAGGCGTATCCGGCACTTTTTATCCGGACAAAGGCATGCGGACAAAAAGTGCGAGCCTCCGCATTGCGGGCTGAGACTGTTTCCCGACCCGTAACGCAGATCGCGGATCTTCACCGAGGGGGACGCCATGGAGCAGACCGCCGAGCGGAGCGCGCCCGCCGCGAAGCTGCCGCTCTTCACCCTGACCACCATGGTCATCGGCTCGATGGTCGGCGCCGGGGTCTTCTCGCTGCCCAGCCGCTTCGCCGAGGAGACCGGTGTCGCGGGCGCGCTGATCGCCTGGGCCATCGCGGGCACCGGCATGCTGATGCTCGCCTTCGTCTTCCAGTTGCTGGCCGTGCGCAGGCCCGACCTCGACGCGGGCGTGTACGCGTACGCCAAGGCCGGTTTCGGCGAGTACCTGGGCTTCTTCTCGGCGTTCGGCTACTGGGCCAGCGCCTGCGTCGGCAACGTGACGTACTGGGTGCTGATCATGTCGACGGTGGGCGCGATCTGGCCCGCGCTCGGCGAGGGCGACACGGCGCTCGCGATCGTGCTCTCGTCGGCCGGGCTCTGGGCGTTCTTCCTGATGATCAGGCGCGGGGTGAAGGAGGCCGCGGCGATCAACAGGATCGTGACCGTGGCCAAGATCGTGCCGATCCTCGTCTTCATCGTCCTCGCCCTGGTCTTCTTCGACCCGTCGGTCTTCGCGGACAACTGGGGCGGCGAGGAGTACGCGGGTTCACTCTTCGGGCAGGTCAAGGGCACCATGCTGGCCACCGTCTTCGTCTTCCTCGGCGTCGAGGGCGCGAGCGTGTACTCACGGCACGCGAAGAAGCGCTCGGACGTCGGCCGGGCCACGATCCTCGGCTTCCTCAGCGTCTTCGCCGTCTTCGCCTCCGTCGTCGTCGTGTCGTACGGGATCCTGCCGATGGGTGAGATCGCGGAGCTGCGCCAGCCGTCGATGGCGGGCGTGCTCGAGGACGCCGTCGGCACCTGGGGCAAGGTCTTCATCAGCGTCGGCCTGATCGTCTCCGTGCTCGGTGCCTATCTCGCCTGGACGCTGATGGCGGCCGAGGTGCTTTTCGTGGCGGCGAAGGACGACGACATGCCGCGCTTCCTGCGCCGCTCGACCCCCGCCGACGTGCCCGTGCCCGCGCTCCTCATGACGACGGTCCTCACCCAGCTGGTGCTGATCGTCACCGCGTTCTCGGACGACGCGTTCAACTTCGCGCTCAACCTGACCAGCGCGCTCTCCCTGATCCCCTACCTCTTCGCGGCCGCCTTCGCCGTGCGGATCGGAGCCCGGGACGACCCGCTCACCGCGGGCGGGCGCGCCTCGTCGCGCGAACTGGTGATCGCGGCGGTCGCCACGCTCTACACGGCGTTCATGCTGTACGCGGCCGGGCTGAAGTTCGTCCTGGTCTCCTTCGTCTTCTACGCCCCGGCCACGATCCTGTTCGTCATGGCCCGCAGGGAGCAGGGCCGGCGCCTGTTCTCGCCGGGCGAGCTGGTCGTCCTCGCCGTCTCCGTCGCCGGCGCCGTGCTCGGCGTCGTCGCCCTCGCCGCGGGCTGGATCAGCCTGTGACACCCGTAACCCCTCTCACGAAGCCCGGAGGCACACCGTGACCGACCACGAGACACCCGCGTCCGCCACGTACGGCGTCCACTCCGAGGTGGGCCGACTCCGCAAGGTCCTCGTCTGCGCGCCGGGGCTCGCGCACCGCAGGCTGACCCCGACCAACTCCGACGACCTCCTCTTCGACGACGTGATGTGGGTGGAGAACGCGCAGCGCGACCACGCCGACTTCGTCAACAAGATGCGGCAGCGCGGCATCGAGGTGGTCGAGCTGCACGAACTGCTCGCGCGGACCATGGCGCTGCCCGAGGCCAGGTCGTGGCTGCTTGACCGCAAGATCGTCGCGAACCAGGTGGGGGTCGGGCTCATCGACGACACCCGTACCTTCCTGGAGACGCTCCGTCCCGAGCAGCTCGCCGAGTTCCTCATCGGCGGGCTCGCCACCACCGATCTGCCGGACGAGTACCGCTCCGCGTACGTGTCGATGGCCCGCGAGTCCAGCGGCGTACGCGAGTACCTCATGCCGCCGCTGCCCAACACGCTCTACACCCGCGACACCACCTGCTGGCTCTACGGCGGCCTCACGCTCAACCCGCTGTACTGGCCCGCGCGGCACGACGAGACGCTGCTGATGAAGGCGGTCTACCGCTTCCACCCGGACTTCGCGGGCTCGACCGTCTGGTGGGGCGACCCCGAACAGGGCTGGGGCCAGGCCACCTTCGAGGGCGGCGACATCATGCCGGTCGGCAACGGCGTCGTCCTGATGGGCATGAGCGAGCGCACCTCGCGGCAGGCCATCACCCAGGTCGCCACCGCGCTGTTCGAGAAGGGCGCGGCCGAGCACGTCATCGTCGCCGGGATGCCGAAGCTGCGCGCGGCGATGCACCTGGACACCGTCTTCACCTTCGCCGACCGGGACGTCGTCACGCTCTACCCGCGGATCATGGACTCGGTGCACACGTTCTCGCTGCGCCCCAGCGACAAGGCGCCGGGGCTCGACATCACCGACGAGGGGACGACCCCGTTCGTCGACGTCGTCGCGCGGGGGCTCGGCCTGCCGGAGCTGAGGGTCATCGAGACCGGCGGCGACGTGTACGCCTCCGAGCGCCAGCAGTGGGACAGCGGCAACAACGCGGTCGCTTTGGAGCCCGGCGTCGTCGTCACCTACGACCGCAACACCCAGACCAACACGCTGCTGCGCAAGGCGGGCGTCGAGGTCGTCACGATCGTCGGCGCGGAGCTGGGGCGCGGCCGGGGCGGCGGCCACTGCATGACGTGCCCGATCGTCCGCGACCCCGTGGCCTACTGAGACACCTGGTCAGATGTGTGTGCCGATGCCGAAGACCCGGCGCAGCTGCGCCATGTCGTGCCGGTCCCGCTCCGCGGGCTCGTACCCCTGATGGAAACGGACCTGCTGCTCGGCTGAGAGGCACGGGACCGGCTCCCCCGCGATGGTGCCGGTGACGAAGACCTCGGCCGGGTAGCGGAACGGCTGGTCCGGGTCGAGCGAGGACTGCTCGGCCGAGCCGTCGGGGGCGAAGCGCAGGGGGTGCAGGTCGATCTCACGGCCGTCGGGGTGGGCGAGGACGAAGCGCGCGGGGCGCCGGTCGAGGGTCTCGGCGAACCCGGCGCCGGTGAGGGCGGCGAGCACGGCGGGCTCCTGCTCGGCGCGGTGCATCAGGTCGAGGTCGCGGTGGTTCCTGGTCTGCTCGCCGGTCAGGGCGTCGATGCCCCAGCCGCCGCCGATCCAGATGTCCGCCCCGGCCTCCCGCAGCAGGACGAGGACGTTCCGTACGTCGTCGGCTGTCATCACGCGAGCAGGGTAGGCGGGCGGGCGGGGGGCGGCGAACGATTAGCGGGGCCCGCCCCGGCCCGTGATACGTTCCGTGAGCCAGTCGTACCTTTGTGCGTTCTCGAACGCGTACGGGTCAGGGAATCCGGTGGAAGTCCGGAGCTGACGCGCAGCGGTGAGGGGGACGGGCGGAGCCACTGCCACTGAGCCGCTCGCCGGTTCGGGAAGGCGCTCCGCCTGGACGATCCCGAGTCCGAAGACCTGCTGGCGGCCTCCGGGACCGAGACCCGGCCGGGGGTGAACCGTAGGCCGGCTCCGCGTATGGGCCCTGGACGCAGAGGAACCCCCGTGCCCTTCGCACGTCGACTCCGCCACATCGCACCGCTGTTGGCGGGCGCCCTCCTCCTCACCGCATGCGGCGGTGGCGCGGGCTCCGCCGGCACCGCGAAAGACGCTGACGCCGCTGTCACCCTCGACAACTGCGGCGCGAAGGTCCGTGTCGCGCACGCCCCGCGCCGCGCCGTCGCCCTCGACCAGGGCTCGGCGGAGATCATGCTCTCGCTCGGCCTGGAGGACCGCATGGTGGGGACCGCGACATGGACCGACCCGGTCCTCGAGGGCCTGGAGAAGGCGAACGCGAAGGTGCCGCGCCTCGCCGACCGCTACCCCTCCTTCGAGAAGGTCCTGGACACCGAGCCGGACTTCGTCTCCGCCTCCCTCACGAACACCATCGCCAAGGGCGGGGTGGCGCCGCGCGAGCAGTTCGAGAAGCTCGGCGTGGACACCTACCTCTCCCCCGCCGACTGCGCCGGCAAGGACAACAGCGGTGACGGTGACGGCGCCCGCACCAGCGCGCTGACCATGGACACCGTCTACGGCGAGATACGTGACCTGGCGCGGATCTTCGACGTGAAGGAGCGCGGCGACAAGCTCGTCGCGCAGTTGAGGTCCCGTGTCGGCAAGGCGACGTCAGGGGTCGACGCCGAGGGCGTGAGCGTCCTGTACTGGTTCGCCAACTCCGACTCGCCCTACATGGCGGGCTGTTGCGGCGCCCCTGGCGTCGTCACCAGGGAACTCGGGATGCGCAACGTCTTCGACGACACGCACGAGGAGTGGCCGCAGATCAACTGGGAGACGGTCGCGGACCGCGACCCCGACCTCCTCGTCATCGGCGACCTGACCCGCCGCTCGCAGTCCGCCGAGTCGGCCACGCAGAAGATCAAGTTCCTGGAGTCCGACCCGGTCACCAAGAACATGACCGCCGTACGGAAGAAGCGGTACGTGCTGCTCAGCGGGCAGGCCCTGAACCCCACCATCCGGACCGTCGAGGGCGTGGAGAAGGTGGCCGCCGCGCTGCGCGAGTTCGGCCTGGACAAGTGAGACCAGTGAGACCGGTGAGACCAGCGGAACCGGTGAGTACGGCGGCGGCCCGGCCCGCCCTGTACTGGGCCGCGGCCCTCGCGGCGCTCTGCGCCTCGGTCGCCGTCGCCATCACCATCGGGCCCGCGCACATCCGCGTCGCCGACGTGTGGTCGGCGGTCGGCGCCCGGCTCGGCTGGGGCGCCTCAGACCTCTCCCCGATCCGCGACGGCATCGTGTGGAACCTGCGGCTGCCGCGCACCCTGCTCGCGGCGGTCTGCGGCGCGGGCCTCGCCGTCTGCGGCACGGTGCTGCAGGCGCTGCTGCGCAACCCGCTCGCCGACCCCTTCGTGCTCGGCATCTCCTCGGGCGCGTCGACCGGGGCGGTCCTCGTCGTCGTCCTGGGCCTCGGCGGCGGCGCGCTCTCCGTCTCGGGCGGCGCCTTCCTCGGCGCCCTCTGCTCGTTCGCGCTCGTCCTGGTCCTCAGCCACATGCTGGGCGGCTCGACGGACCGGGTCGTGCTCTGCGGGGTCGCCGCGATGCAGCTGTTCTCGGCGCTGACCTCGTTCGTGGTGCTGACCGCCGCCGACGCGGAGACGACCCGCGGCGTCCTGTTCTGGCTGCTCGGCTCGCTCGGCGGCGTCGGCTGGACCGAGGTGTGGCTGTGCCTCGCGGTGCTCGTGGTGGCGCTTGCGGTGTGTCTCGGCTACGGGCGGACCCTGGACGCGTTCGCCTTCGGGCAGGAGGCGGCCGCCGCGCTCGGTGTGCGCGTGGCACGGACCCGGCTCGTCCTGCTGTGCGTGACGGCGCTCCTGACGGCGGCCCTGGTCAGCGCGGCGGGCGCGATCGGCTTCGTCGGGCTCGTCCTTCCGCACGCGGCGCGCGCCCTGGTCGGCCCGGGACACACCCGGCTGCTTCCGGTCACGGCGGTCGCCGGGGCGGTGTTCCTGGTCTGGGTCGACACCCTGGCCCGTACGGTCCTCGAACCGCAGGAGGTTCCGGTGGGGGTGGTGACGTCGCTGATCGGCGTGCCCGCGTTCGTGCTCGTCCTCTTCCGCGGAAGCGGCCGGTCCGGCCGGGGCGTCCGGTGAGCGCGGGCGGCGACGTCAAGGAGACCGGACAGGGGCTGGCGGCGGACCGCGTCTCCTGGTCGGCGGGCGGCACGCTCGTGCTCGACGGGGTGAGCGTGACGCCACGACCCGGCGCCGTCACCGGTGTGCTCGGCCCGAACGGCTCCGGCAAGTCGACCCTCCTGCGTCTGCTCGCCGGGGTCCTCGCCCCGGCGTCCGGCGTCGTCACGCTCGACGGCACCGCGCTCGGCGAGGTGCCGCGCAGGACGGCGGCCCGGCGCATCGCGCTCGTCCACCAACAGGCGGACACTCAGGTCGAGTTGACGGTGACCGACGTCGTACGGCTCGGCCGGACCCCGCATCGCAGGGCCTGGGCGCCCGCCTCCGCCGCCGACGAGGCGACGGTCCACGACGCCCTGGAGCGCACCGGCCTGACCGACCACGCGCGCCGCCTGTGGCACACCCTGTCCGGCGGCGAACGCCAGCGGGCGCAGATCGCGCGCGCCCTCGCGCAGGAGCCGCGCGAGCTGCTGCTCGACGAGCCCACGAACCACTTGGACATCCAGCACCAGCTGGAGCTCCTCGACCTGATCTCAGGGCTCGATCTGACCAGCGTCGTCGCCCTGCACGACCTGAACCTGGCCGCCACCTACTGCGACCAGGTCGTGGTCCTGCGCCGGGGCCGGGTCGTCGCGGCGGGCGAGCCCGGCGCCGTCCTCACCGAGGAGCTGATCGCCGACGTCTACGGCGTCCGCGCGCGCATCTCCCGCCCGGGGCCGGGCGAGCGCCCCCACATCCGCTTCCTGGGGACGCTCGGACCGTAGTGCGATGTCACTCGAAGCGGTCGGGGTCCCCCGCGCCGCGCCGTACGACGGTGGCCTCACCGTCGGAGAAGTCGATGACGGTCGTCGGCTCGGTACCGCAGTCGCCGGAGTCGAGCACCGCGTCCACCACGTGGTCGAGCCGCTCCTTGATCTCCCAGCCCTGCGTCAGCGGCTCGTCCTCGCCGGGCAGCAGCAGGGTGCTGGAGAGCAGCGGCTCGCCCAGCTCGGCGAGGAGCGCCTGGGTCACGACGTGGTCGGGGATGCGGACGCCGACCGTCTTCTTCTTGGGGTGCTGCAACTGGCGCGGCACCTCGCGCGTCGCGGGCAGGATGAACGTGTAGCTGCCGGGCGTCGCCGCCTTGACGGCGCGGAACACGTCGTTGTCGATGTGCACGAACCTGCCCAGCTGCGCGAAGTCCTGGCACACCAGGGTGAAGTGGTGTTTGTCGTCGAGCTGCCGGATCGTGCGGATCCGCTCGACGCCCTCGCGGTTGCCGAGGCGGCAGCCGAGCGCGTAGCAGGAGTCCGTGGGGTAGGCGATCAGCGCGCTGTCGCGGACGGAATCGGCGATCGCGCCGATGGTGCGCGTTTGCGGGTTGTCGGGGTGCACGTCGAAATAGCGGGCCATCCGTCGACCCTACGGGATCAGTGGCGAACGCCACGGCGTTGCGGGGCGGCGTATTCCGCGTACACGCGCGACAATCCCGACACCCGCCCACCCTGCCCTCTTCCGACGGGCGCGGCACGGACCATACTGGTCCTGCCCCGACCACTCACAGAAAACCTCATGGCCAAAAACAGCAGCTCCCCGACCACCGTCCCCGACACCGCGTGGCTCGGTCACGGGCGCCACCTCGGCCCCGAGCCCGAGCAGGACGTGCGGCGCAACCTGATCGCCCTCAAGGCGGCCGGGGTGCTCGACGACTTCGCCGACCTCGACCCCGTCGAGGCGGCCCGCTCCACCGTCCTGCACCCGCGCGACGAGTCCGCCGACCCGGGCCCCACCGCCCGGCGCCTGTTCGAGGCCCGCTGGCGGGTCGCCGACGACGTCACGGTGCGTGCGCAGCTGACGACGTACGAGCCCGAGGGGCGCCGCAAGGACGGTGACGGCGTGGTCTGGGTCCTGGCGGCCGAGGCCGAGCGGGCGTGGGACCCGAACTGGGCCTCGCCGGCCACGATGTTCTGGCCCGACAGCGACATAATCCCCTGGGACCACGCGATGATCCCGGGCGTGCGCCTGCGCGCGGTGAACCATCTGCCGAAGGACGACGACGAGCTGCGCCACCGGCTGCGGGACTGCACCCGCGAGAGCTGGTACGTCCATGTCGTGGTGCACGAGGCGATGACACCGGACGCGCGAGGGCAGCGGCCGGTCATCGAGTTCCTGCCGCCGAGCCTGCGCCACCGGGTGATAGAACACCGGGCCAGCCCGGAGCAGGCGCAGATCGCCGACTTCGCGATGAAGCGGGAGCTGAAGCTGCGGATGCCGCGCGGCGGCGCCGTGCTCCTGCCGACGGCCCCGCAGGAGCCGGGGTACGACGCCGAGCACTTCGCCGTCCGCAACGTCTTCCTGGACGGCTCCGAGCCGGTCGAGCTGCTCCAGCGGATCAACGAGTTCGCGGCGCTGCCCCAGCCGCTGACGCCGGACGCCGAGCGGGCCCTGACCCGCCTTCGGCAGGGCTGGCACCTGCTGACGCCCGAGGAGGAGCTGGCCCACGCCCAGTCGATGGTCGGCCGGTACGCGGAGGCGCTCGACGCCATGACCACATCACGGGACCTGTA
Source organism: Streptomyces sp. NPDC016845 (assembly GCF_044332585.1). Taxonomy (NCBI): domain Bacteria; kingdom Bacillati; phylum Actinomycetota; class Actinomycetes; order Kitasatosporales; family Streptomycetaceae; genus Streptomyces; species Streptomyces sp. NPDC016845. Next base: position 202,399 of record NZ_JBIRPI010000006.1, read on the forward strand.
CCGGGAGGCGGCCGAGGCGGCTCAGGCGGCGCTCGCCGAGGTCGGCGCGGCCGCTCCGCCGCCCGGACCGGCCGGGACCGGCCAGACGAGGGCGGACGGCTCGCCGCTGAGCGCGCTCACGAAGGCGTTCGGCCGCTTCCGCGACCCGAACAAGTAGCCGCACAGACACCTTCGGGGCGGGTCATTCCTCCTCTTCCGCCTCCAGGCCGCCCGGGTCGGACATGCGCAGCGCGATCTCCCGCAGCAGCTCGGTGGAGTTGACGTCGGTCCGTCCTTCGTCATGCACCTTCGCGAGCTGAGTGAAGAGGAACGCGAACGCCTCGACGAGCGACACGCTGGCCGGCATGAGCGCGGCGATGGCCAGCTCGGCGGCCTCCTCCGGGTCGGCCCCGGCCGGGATCTCGATGGTCGGGAACACCTCCGACACGAGCCGCCCGAGCTGGGTGAGGTCGTTGTCGAGCTCGGCCCCGTCATTGATTCTGCGCACCATCTCCTGCGTCTCGGTCAGTACACCGATGGCCCGCAGAACGATCTCCCTCTGTTCCATGTGGGGAGCCTATGCGGGCGAGCCGTCCGCGCGTGCAACGTGGTCGCAACGTCCTGTCGCCTTCACTGCTCCGTCATGAGCGACGACGCCCGTGACGACGCCCGTGACGACGTGCCCCGTGTGGAGCTGACCCCGGCCGCCGCGGAGCTGCTGCGGCGGTTGCGCGAGGACCACGGGCCGCTGATGTTCCACCAGTCCGGCGGCTGCTGCGACGGCAGTGCGCCGATGTGCTACCTGGCGGGCGAGTTCCGCACCGGCGCCGCCGACGTGCTCCTCGCCGAGCTCGCCGTCGACGGGGTGGCGGAGACCGTGCCGTTCTGGATGTCGAGGAGCCAGTACGAGGGCTGGAGCCACACCCGCCTCATCGTCGACGTCGTCGAAGGGCGGGGCAGCGGATTCTCCCTGGAGGCGCCGGAAGGAGTACGTTTTCTGATCCGTTCCCGCCTTGTCGGCGCGTAGCCATCGACGGGACCACTGTCGTCTGCTGAACTCCCCTGATGCAGACGAGAGTTGACAAGAGACGCACGTCTTCCGGAAAGGCCGTGGCGAGCCTCGCGCTCGTGGGCGCGCTGACCGGTGCCGGTCTGACGGGGGCGCCGCCGGCGGGCGCGGCCACCGCCGCCGGTGCCGCCGGGCAGATCGCGCCCGGCGTGTCGTACGCCGAGTTCGACGTGCCCGCCGCCAAGGGCACCGCCCACGCCCACGTCCTCACCGTCGATCTGCGCAACCCGCGGGTCCGCGTCGGCCTGCTGCACCCGGGCGCTGTCGGGGCCCGCGCCACCGTCTCCGCGATGGCGGACGCGGCCGGCGCCGTCGGCGGCGTCAACGGGGACTTCTTCAACATCAGCGAGGCTCAGCACCCCGGCGTCGAGGCGACGGGCGCCGCGGTCGGCCCGGCGATCGCGAGGGGCCACACCCTGAAGGCGGCCGTGCCGGACGGGCAGCGCTTCGGCCCGGCCCTTCCGCCCGGCACCTCGACCCGCGACGTGCTCGGCGTCGGCGTCGACCGGCGGGCGCGGCTCGACAGCATGGCCCTGGACGGCTCGGTACGTACCCGCGCGGACCGCGTGCCGCTCGGCGGGCTCAACCAGTACGCGCTGCCGGTCGGCTCGGTCGGCGCGTTCACCCCGGAGTGGGGCAGCGTCTCGCGGGTGCGGGCCACGTGCGGCACGGACACGCAGCGGGCGGCGCCGTGCAGCACGGACACGTACGAGGTGACGGTGGACCGGGGCCGGGTCGTCGCGGCGGCCGATACGCCGGGCGCCGGTCCGATCGCCGACGGGACGACCGTCCTGGTCGGCCGGGAGGCGGGCGCGCAGTGGCTGCGCAAGCTGTCGGCGGGCGACCCCGTCCAGGTACGCCACCGCCTGGTCGCCGCGCGGTCGCGGATCCCGTACCGGTTCGCGGTCGGCGGCTATCCGGTCCTTCGCGGCGGCGCCCCGCTGCCGGGCCTGGACGCCGACACGTCGGCGGTCCGTACGGCCGCGGGCATCGGCGACCACGGCCGCACGCTCTACCTCCTCGCCCTGGACGGCGCGCCCGCGTACCGCACGGGCCTGTCGATCGCGGAGGTCGCCCAGACCATGCGCTCGCTCGGCGCGGACGACGCGTTCTCGCTCGACGGCGGCGGTTCGTCGACCCTGGCGGCCCGGGAGCCGGGGGCGTCGTCGGTCACCGTCCGCAACCATCCGACGGACGCCCCCGAGCGCGCGGTCGCCAACGGCATCGGGGTGTGGGCTCGCCAGGACCGCTCGGCCCACCCTCAGCCCTTGTCCCGTACGGCTACGAGGCCGTTGAAGACGCCGGCGTAGGCCGTGCCGTCGGGGCCGAGCGTGACCGGCGCCCAGTTGTTGTCGTAGGCGACACCGGTCCCGGCGAGGCGCTTCCAGCGGGTCTCGCCCGTACGGAAGTCGACGGCGGTCAGGTACCAGGCGTCGATGCCGAGGGAGTTGGGCTCCTTCGTGTAGAAGTACAGCAGGCCGTTGGCGGTGGACAGCTTCGGCACGGTGGACGGGGAGCGGACGCCGCTCTCCCACACCGTGTCGCAGCCGCTGCCGTCGGGGCGTACGTCGACGCGGGTGACGCCGCCGACGACGCTGCGGCCGAAGGTGAGCGAGGTGATGTTCTCGTAGCCGTAGTTGTTCTCCACGACGAGGCTGTCGCCGTACGAGATGAGGCTGTTGTCGGTGGTGGAGGCGCCCGGGCCGAAGACCGGGACCTTGCAGACGAGGCGCCGGCCGGCCGGGACGTCGGCGCCGCGCCGGTAGACGAGGACGTTCATGCGGTCGTCGGCGTTGTCGGTGATGGCGACGTAGTCGTCCTCGACGCCGAACAGGTCGGGGGTGGTGCCCGAACCCTGGTTGACCGAGCCGGGTTTGGTGCCGGTGCCGCGGTCGTAGGTCTGGCGCCAGACGGTGCGCGGGGTGCCGTCGGCGGCGGCGTCGAAGCTGTAGAGGGCGTGGTCGGTGACGATGGAGACACCGTCGTCGGCGACGGAGAAGGAGTTCTGGATCTCCTCGCCCGGCAGTTGGACCGACTTGAGAGAGCCGGTGGCGGGGTCGACCGTGCCGACACGGCCCTGGCGGGTCACCCACCAGATCCGGCCCGACCAGTCCGGCATGACGGAGGTGACGGGGTCGCAGGTGCCGCTGGGGTAGAGGTTCGTCCAGCTCACGCAGGAGTGCGGGACGTGGTCGGTCAGGTCCCAGTCGTCGGTGACGACGAAGCGCCAGGCGCCGTCCGCCTCCTGCTCGTGGGCCAGGCGCACGATGTGCTGGCGGGAGTCGGCCAGGACGAGCCGGTCCTGGTCGTCGAGGTAGGAGTAGGCGCCGCCCGACGTGTCCTTGAAGATCCTGGAGAAGTCGAGGCGGGTGATGGCCTCGACGGTGGAGGGGCGCTGCGGCAGCTTGTACTCGGCGAGGGTGGCCAGGGTGTGCGGGTCGAGGAGTTTGACGAGGAAGCCGGTGAAGGTGCCGCAGACGGTGACGATGCGGCCGGCCTTGTCGAAGGTGACGGTGGCGCACTCGCCGCCGAGCGCGGCCATCTGCTCGCTGGTGACCCCGGGTTCCCGCCCGTCGGGCCCGGCCCAGGGGTAGGTGCCGCTGCCCCAGGCGTCGGCGTGCATGCCGCTGCGTCCGTTGGCGGCGAGGAAGGGGTGTTGGGCGGGCGTCCTGCCCGCCACCGGTTGCTGAGCGGCGGGGGCGCCCTCGTACTGCGTGACGAGCCGGTGGCCCGGCGCCTTGGGGATCTCGTCGGCCCAGGCGCCGGGCGGCTGGACGGCGCCGAGGGCCACGAGGGTCAGGGTCGCGGCCAGGGCGGCGCGGGCGAGGCTTCTTCGCTGCGGCATGGGCCCGAAGCTAGGTTCCGCCGCTTGAAGTGTCCATGCCCGTACGGGGGTTGTTCACGAACCCGAAACGATCACATGCGCGGGGTGCGCGCGGATCATGGCTGGAGGCTGCTGACCAGTCCGGCGGTGGCGTTGAGGCCGTCGTTGATGGTCGGCGCCACATTCGTGCCCGCGAGCAGGAAGCCCAGCAGGACACAGACGAGGGCGTGCGAGAACTTCATGGCTCCGTTGCGCAGGAAGATCACCGCGACGATCAGGAGCAGCAGCACGATGGAAATGGACAGAGACACCGTCGAACCTCCTCCGCCACGCCGGCACCGTGGCTTTCGGCCGCAAGTGTGACGCAGCGGAGGCCGTTCGGCGGTGTCTGACCTGTCCCCCGATCGGGTGTTATATCGGGATCACCGGTTAGGGGCGACGGCCGTGGGCGTCATGGGCGTCGAGGAAGCGCTCGAGGCCGGCGAGGTCGTCGGTGTTGAGGTGGTCGACGCCCGCGGCGAGCAGTTCGGTCCAGACGGCGTCGCGCTCCGGGCCCGGCAGGTCGGGTGTGGCCCAGAACCGTACGCGCTGGCCGCGCTTGTGGGCTGCGGCGACGATGCCGCGCAGCTTCGTGCGCTCGGCGGCGGGGATCGGCCCGACGCCTTGCCAGGTGAAGTTCGTGGACCAGTTGTCGCTGATGAGCGGAGCGAACGACGCCGGGGTCGGTGTCCCGAGGTCGGTGAGGCGTCCGTCGTAGAAGGCGCTGCGGGCGCGCTGGGCCTCCATCGGGGCGCGGGCGGCGCGGTCCCCGGAGACGACGGCGGTGACCGGTCCGGTGCGGACGCGCCCGTGGGCGTACGTCGTGAACAGCCCGCGGTGACGCCGCAGCCGGCGGTCGAGTTCGAGGTAGGTGGCGGCGCCCTCGGTCTTGATGTCGATCAGCAGCTGGAACGGTATCCGCCGGCCGCGGTACACCGAGCCGTGCTGCGCCCGCACGCGGTCGGCCAGCGGGCCGAGGTACAGCGATTCGAGCGTGCGGTTCGGGTCGAGGTCGACGGGGTCGTGCGCGACGAGCAGATCGCCGTCGACGAGGTAGATGTCGGCCTCGACGCTGTTGAACCGGTGGTCAAGGGCGTCGAAGAGGGGCCGCGCGTGGTCGTAGTCGTTGTGCGCGTGGGCCCGCAGGAGCGGCCGGGGCCCGCGCTTCCCCTCCCCGGCGTGGGCGAGCTGCGGCGTGGCGGCGCCCACGGCGAGGGCGGCGGCGAGCGTACCGAGGGCTCTGCGTCGGGTGGTCGGGGCCATGAGTGCCTCCCGTGTCGGTCGGGTGGGACAGGACGGACACGGCGAGTATGAGGGGCGGACGTCGGCAAGAGGAGTCACTGGGACGGGAGTTGGCCGGACTGCCACCCCCGGTTCACCGAGGGGGCACGTGTGCGGGCGTCGGGCGCCGCGTTCCCTTCGGGGGACGCGTGGGCGGCAGCCGCCGCGTTCGCTCGCGGGGTACGCGGGCGGCGGCCGCCGGCGCTCACCTGCGGGGCGCCCCGACGGCGCCAGCCGGGGCGTGCAGTCGCGGGGCACGCCGGTGACCTCAGGCAGCACTCACCCGCCGGGTACGCCGACGGCGCCAGCCGGAGCATGCAACCGCAAGGCACGCCAGTGATCTCAGGCAGCGCTCACCCGCCAGGCACCCCAGACGTCAGCCGGAGCATGCACTCCGGAGCACGCCAGTCACCTCGGGCAGCGCTCACCCGCCGGGTACGCCGACGGCGTCGGCCGGGGTGTGGAGTCGCGGGGGATGCCGGTGGTGTCAGTCGGTGCGTTCGGCGGCGCTGCGCTCGACGCAGAATTCGTTGCCCTCCGGGTCGAGGAGCGTGGCCCAGCCGCGCCCGTCCGGGCGCCGGTGGTCCTCGTGCAGGGTGGCGCCGAGCGCCAGCAGACGCTCGACCTCCTCGTCGCGGGTGACGTCCTGGGGCTGCAGGTCCAGGTGCACCCGGTTCTTGACCGTCCTCGGGTCGTCGACCCGGATGAACAGCAGGTGGGCGGCGGGGCTCGCCACCAGCGCCTCCGGGTCGCCGGGGTGGTCGTCGTCCGCGAGGCTGCCGCCCAGCACCCCGGCCCAGAACCGGCCGAGGGCGTAGGGGTCGGCACAGTCGATGGTCACGTGTCTGATCAGGGACGTCATGCGGGTCAATGGATCACGGAGCCCGGCCCGCTGTCCAGGGACCGGACACGGCGGACAGCGGCCGGCGCCGGAGCGGCGGCCGCTGTCCCCGCCGGTGTTCGGGTCTGCTGAGGGCTCAGTGGGCCCGGAGGTCGACCAGCCCGGCCAGTTCCTCCCGGTGATGTCCCGCCGTGCCCAGGGCGATCGAGTCGGCCTTGGCGCGCTTCAGGTACAGGTGGATCGGGTGTTCCCAGGTCATGCCGATGCCGCCGTGCAGCTGGAGCGCCTCCTCGGCGGCGCGGACCGCGACCGGCGCCGCGTACGCCTGGGCGACGGCCACCGCGATGGCGGCGTCGTCGCTGCCGGTGGCCAGCGCGTCGGCCGCGTTGCGGGCCGCGGCGCGGGTGTTGACGACTTCGAGCCAAAGCTGCGCGAGCCGGTGCTTGAGGGCCTGGAAGGAGCCGACGGGCCGGTTGAACTGGTTGCGGTCACGCGTGTAGCGCACCGTCTCCGTCAACAGCCAGTCGGCGAGCCCGAGCTGCTCCGAGACCAGAAGGCCGGCTCCGGCGCGCAGGGCCCGGCGGACCGGGGCGGCCACGTCGGCGGCAAGGAGGCGGCCCGTCGCGCCCTCGAACGTCACGGCCGCGAGCGGGCGGGTGCGGTCGAAGGAGGTCTGGGACTCGACCGTGACCCCGGAGGCCGTGGCGTCCACCGCGTACAGGCCGTCCGGCGTGGGGACCAGCAACACGTCGGCCGCCGTGGCGTCCGCCACCGCCGTGACGCGTCCGATCAGCGTCCCGTCCGACGCCCGTACGTCACTGAACTCCGCGCCCGGCGCCGCCGCCAGCGGCACCGCGAGGGCGCCCACCGTCCGGCCCGACGCGAGGGACGCGAGCAGTGTCCGCGCTTCCTCCGTGTCGCAGCCGAGCAGCGCCTCCGTCGCGATGACGGCGCTGGTCAGGTACGGCACGGGGGCGACAGCCCGGCCCAGCTCCTCCAGGACGACGGCGGCCTCACGGTGCGAAGCACCCTGGCCGCCCCGCTCCTCGGGGACCAGGAGCCCGGCGAGGCCCATGGACTCGGCGAGGTTCTTCCACAGGGCGCGGTCGTGCGGCTCGTCGCTCTCGACGCGGGCGAGCACGGTCGCGGCGTCGCTGTGGTCGGCGAGGAGGTCGCGGACGGCCGAGCGCAGCGCCTCCTCCTCCTCGGAGTACAGCAGATCGGGCTGGGTGCTCATCGGGCCAGGTCCTTCCAGGCGACGTCCTTGTCGGTGCGCGGCTCGGGCGGCAGGCCCAGGACACGCTCGGCGACGATGTTCAGCAGGACCTCGCTCGTCCCGCCCTCGATGCTGTTGCCCTTGGCGCGCAGGTACCGGTATCCCGCCTCGCGGCCCGCGAAGTCGACGATCTCGGGGCGGCGCAGCGTCCAGTCGTCGTACAACAGGCCCTCCTCGCCGAGGAGTTCCACCTCCAGGCCGCTGATCTCCTGGTTGAGGCGGGCGAAGCCGAGCTTCATGCCCGCGCCCTCGGGTCCCGGGTGCCCGGCGACGAGCTGTTGGCGCAGGCGTTCGCCGGTGACCCGTGCGACCTCGGCGTCGACCCAGAGCTTGACCAGGCGCTGGTGGAGGTCGGGGGTGCGCAGCTCGGGGCGTTCGCGCCAGGTCTTGGCGACGATGCCGATGAGGCCGCCCTCGCGTGGGATGCGCATGCCGCCGATGGCGACGCGCTCGTTGTTGAGGGTGGTCTGGGCGACCTTCCAGCCGTCGCCGACCGCGCCGAGGCGGTGGGCGTCGGGGATACGGACGTCGGTGAGGAACACCTCGTTGAACTCGGCCTCGCCGGTGATCTGGCGCAGCGGCCGCACCTCGACGCCGGGGTCGGTCATGTCGCAGACGAAGTACGTGATGCCGCGGTGCTTGGGCACGTCCGGGTCGGTGCGGGCGATGAGGATGGCGAAGCGGGCGTTGTGCGCGCCGGAGGTCCACACCTTCTGCCCGTTGACGATCCAGTCGTCGCCGTCGCGGACGGCGCGGGTGCCGAGCGCGGCCAGGTCGGAACCGGCGCCGGGCTCGCTGAACAGCTGGCACCAGATCTCGTCGCCGACCCAGAGCGGCTTGAGGAAGCGCTGCTTCTGGTCGTCGGTACCGTAGTGGAGGACGGTCGGGGCGGCCATACCGAGCCCGATGCCGTTGCGCCGGGGCGCGTTGTCCGGGGCGTCCGCCGCTTCGAGTTCGGCGTCGACGACGGCCTGGAGCGAGCGCGGCACGCCGAGCCCGCCGAGCCCCTCCGGGTAGTGCACCCAGGCGAGCCCGGCGTCGAAGCGGGCGCTGAGGAAGTCCGCGCGGGGCGTCGTGGCGGGCGGGTTGGCGGCCAGGAACTCCTGGGTGCGGGTGCGCAGTTGCGCGGCGTCGATGCTCATGCGGCGGCTCCTTCCGTACGCGCGTCGAGCCCGGGGATGACGACGACGCGACCAGTGGTCACGCCGTCGGCGACACGCTGCACGGCGGACGCCGCCTGCGTCAGGTCGACGCGCTCGCTGACCAGCGGCTTGATGGCGCCGCGCGCGGCCAGCTCGGTGAGCTGCCCGTGGCAGTGCTGGATCAGCTCCGGGTTCTTGCCGGCGTACAGGCCCCAGTGCAGGCCCATGATCGAGTAGTTCTTGACCAGGGCGTGGTTGAGCGCGGGGCTCGGGATGGTGCCGCTGGCGAAGCCGACGACGACGATCCGGCCCTCGAAGGCGACCGTCTTGGCCGACTGCGTGTACGCCTCGCCGCCCACGGGGTCGTAGACCACGTCGGCGCCGCGCCCGCCGGTGGCCTCCTTCACGGCGGCGATGACGTCCTCGCCGCGCCGGTCCACGACCACGTCGCAGCCGAGCTCGCGTGCGACCTTGGCCTTGTCGGGCCCGCCGACGACGCCGATGACGCGGGCGCCCGCGGCCTTGCCGAGCTGGACGGCGGCGCTGCCGACCCCGCCCGCGGCGGCATGCACGAGCAGCGTCTCGCCCTCTTGCAGACGCGCGCGCTGGTGCAGGCCGAACCAGCCGGTCTGGTAGCCGATGTGCAGCGCGGCGGTCTCGGCGTCGTCGAGCGCGTCGGGCGCGGGCAGCAGGGCGCGCGCGTCGGCGACGACGTACTCGGCGAGGCCGCCGTGCGGCAGCGCCGGATTGGCGATGACCCGGCGCCCGTCCTCGGTCTCCCCGCAGACTTCCACGCCGGGCGTGAACGGCAGCTCCGGCCTGACCTGGTACTGGCCCTTGCAGAGCAGCGCGTCCGGGAAGTTGATGTTGGCGGCACGCACCTTGAGCAGAACCTGCCCCTCACCGGGCACGGGACGCTCGACCTCTTCGAGGCGCATCACCTCGCTCGGCTCGCCGTTCTCGTGCACTTGCCATGCCTGCATGCGGGGCCTCCACGGACTGGCTACCGGTTCGCGTTCAGCCGCATACTAAGCGGTCGCTTGCCACCTTGGGAATGCCGATCGGGGGCGCCGTTCCGAGATGACGCGCGAAGTGCGCATCTCAGGGGCGCGGGGAACTGTGCGACCAGCCACGACGGCGCCGCGGCCGCGAAGGAACAGAACGAGCCCTGCTCAGTCCGCCCCGCCCCGCGAAGGCCGTGCCCGCACATGCATCCGTTCCCCCTGCGGCCCGAACAGACTCAGATACTCGGCGGGCCCGTCCTGCGTCGCCCCGAACCAGTGCGGCACACGCGTGTCGAACTCGGCGGCCTCACCGGCACCGAGGATCACATCGTGCTCACCGAGGACGAGACGCAGCTTGCCGGACAGCATGTACAGCCACTCGTACCCCTCGTGCGTACGCGGCTCCGGCGCGTCCGTGCGCGCCGGCTCGATCACCTTGTACGCCTGGAGCCCGCCGGGCTGACGGGTGAGCGGGATCATCGTCCGGCCGTACCGCACGATCGGCTTCGAACGCACGCGCGGGTCACCGACGGGCGGCGCCCCGACCAGCTCGTCCAGCGGCACCTGATGGGCGCGGGCGATCGGCAGGAGCAGCTCCAGGCTGGGCTTGCGCAGCCCCGCCTCCAGGCGGGAGAGCGTGCTGACCGAGATGCCGGTGGTCTCGGAGAGCCCGGAGAGCGTGGCGCCGCGCTCCTTGCGCAGGGCGCGCAGGCGCGGCCCGACACCGCCGAGCACCGCGTCCATGTCGCCCTCGGACGCCTCGTCCGTGGGGCGATCCGTGGGGTGAGGAGAGTTCCGCTTCATTCCTCCATTGCAGTTTCGGCAAGTCTGTTTGTCAATACCGCCTGCCCGGGTGCACCGTCGAGGACAGCAGGACACAGCCAAGCCGCAGGCACAGCCACAGGCACACAACCCGCACGAGGTGGTCACCATGAACAACCGGCAACACGCACAGGACGCGTACGACGTCGTGGTCGTCGGCGCCGGAGCGGCGGGCCTCGCGGCCGCCCTGATCCTGGGCCGCTCGCGCCGCTCGGTCCTGGTCGTCGACGCGGGGGAGCCGCGCAACGCGCCCGCCGCGCACATGCACGGCTACCCGTCGCGCGACGGCATGCCGCCCGCCGAGTTCCTGGCCGAGGTGCGCCGCGAGGTCGCCGCGTACGGGGTGGAGCTCGTCCGGGACCGGGTCACCGCGGCGGAGCCGGACGGGTCCGGCGCCTTCGACGTGGACCTGGAGGACGGCGGCCGGGCGCACGCCCGTCGGCTCGTGATCGCCACCGGCCTGGTCGACGAGCTGCCCGACCTCCCCGGCGTCGCCGAACGGTGGGGCCACGACGTGATCCACTGCCCGTACTGCCACGGCTGGGAGGTGCGCGACGAGGCGATCGGCGTCCTGTACTCGAAGGCGTCCGGCATCCACCAGGCCCTCCTGTTCAGCCGGCTCTCCGACGACGTGACCCTGTTCCTGGACGGCGCCGCCGAGGACGATCTGCCGGACGCCGACTGGCAGCTCCTCGCGGCGGCGGGCGTGAGCGTGGTCAGCGGCAAGCTCGACGGGCTCGTGGTGAGCGGCGACGCGCTGAGCGGGGTCCGGCTCGCCGACGGGCGGGAGTTCGCGCGCTCGGTGTTCGTCGTGGCACCGCGCATGGTCCCCCGGGACGCGCTGCTCATCGCCCTCGGCGCCCGCACCAAGGAGACCCCGGCGGGACCCTTCGTCGACGTGGACCCGGTGGGGCTGACCAGCGTCCCCGGCGTCTACGCGGTGGGCAACGCGGCGGGCGCCGCCGAGCAGGTGGTGAACGCGGCGAGCGCCGGTTACCGGGCCGGGGCGACCCTCAACGGCGAACTCCTCCACGCCGACCTGGAGCGCGTGGCGGAGCGGCGCCGCGGCGGGGTCTTCTCCGCGGAGGGCGAGCGCGCGGTGGCCCGGGCCCGCGAGGCGCACGGCGCGTGAAGCGTCCGCGCGGGGCGGGGCGATGCGCGAGCTGGGCCGGGCCGCGACCTTCCTCGCCTCCCCCTACGCGCGCCCGACCGGGGGCCGTTCGAGGCCGGGTGAGGAGCGGGGCAGGGCCGGGGCTCAGCGGATCCGCTGCCCGTACACGTGGTCCACGCTCATCTCCATCAGCACCCGGCGGTCGGAGACCATCACCGCCCGGTACTCGTCCCAGTCCGGGTGCTCGCCCGCGGCCTTGCGGTAGTAGGCGACCAGCGCCTCGACCTCGGGCCCGTGCGGGTCGGTGCCGGGCCCGGTGAGCTTCACCGCGCCCTCGGCGGTGGCCCACGCCCCGGCGTCCGGGGCGGTGACCTCGAGCGCGGCGCGCGGATCGCGGCGCAGGTTCGCCGTCTTGGCGCGGCCCTCGGTCATCGACACGTACAGGGTCTCGGTCGCGCGGTCGTAGAACGGGGTGACGGGCGACAGTTGCGGGCGGCCGTCGGACTTGATCGTGGCCAGGACGCCGAGGCGGCTCCCGGCGAGCAGGGAGCGCGGGTCGAAGGGTGCGGTGGTCATGGTCACCTCTCCAGCGGGCGGGGCGGCGAGCCCCGCGGAACGACGCGATGTGCTGCGCCCATCGTGACCCATCGGCCACCGCCGCGCGGGCGCGGGCGAAGGGAAGGTCGAAAGACGTACGGGTCACGCGCCCCGGAACTCCGGCGGCCCGCGGCTCGCCCCGGCCCGGAAACCCTCCGCCGCGTCGTCGGACGTGAGCGTGAGCGCGGCGCCGGCGGCCACCCGGTCCAGGGCCGCGTCGAGACCTTGGTCGGCGTACGCGTCGATGTCCCGTTTGACGGACTGCACGGCGAGGGGCGCGTTCGCGGCGATCTCGGCGGCCGGCGCCGAGGCGGCGCTCCCCACCTGGTAGACACTGTCTACTCGCCTGCGGTAGACAGTGTCTATGCAGCAGGAGAACAGTGGCGGCAGCCTGCGGGACCGCCTCATCGACACCGGCGTGGGACTGGTCGACACGGAGGGCGCGGCGGCGCTGTCCCTGCGTGAGATCGCCCGCAGGGCAGGCGTCTCGCACGGCGCGCCGCGCCGCTACTTCCCCACCCACCTGGAGCTGTTGTCGGCGATCGCGCGGCGCGGTTTCGAGGAGCTGGGCGCGCGGGCGGCAGAGGTCGCGCGCGGCGGCGGTGCGGACGACCCGCGCGCACAGCTCGCCGGCCTCGCCCGCGTCTACCTCGACTTCGCGCAGCACCACCGCGGCATGTACGAGCTGATGTTCCGCCACGACGTGCTGGACAGCGGCGAGCTGGGCCTTCGCGAGACGAGCCTGCCGCTCTTCGCCATGCTGGCCGCTTTGGTCGCGAAGGCCCGCCCGGACGCCGCCGAGCCGGCCGTGGTCGCGGGCGCGTTGTGGGCGAACCTGCACGGCCTCGCCCAGCTCTGGCGCTGGGGAAGTCTGCAACTGGCGGTCGGCGGCGACACGGTCGAGCCCCTCCTCGCGTCGGTGCTCGACGCCCATCTGGGCCCGGTGGCGCCGTGAGCGTGCTGTCGCACCGTCGTGTCACGCTCGCCGGCAGCGTCGTCGGGGCGGTGCTCGTCGCCCTCGACGGTACGGTCCTGACGGTCGCCCGCCCCGCGCTCCAGCGCGACCTGGGCGCGTCCCTCGCCGAGGCCCAGTGGACGAGCACGGGCTACCTGATCGCCGTCGCGTCCCTTCTGGTCCTCGCGGGGCGGCTCGGCGACCGGTACGGGCACCGGCGGCTCTTCGCCCTCGGCATGCTCGGCTTCGCCGCCACGTCGGCGGCGATCGGGTGCGCGCCCGGCATCGGCTGGGTCGTCGCGCTGCGCGTCGTGCAGGGCGTGTGCGGCGCGCTGCTCCAGCCCGCGACCCTGGGCATGCTGCGGGCGGCGTACCCGCCGGACCGACTGGGCATGCCGATCGCCCTGCGTACGAGCGCGATCGGCGTCTCGGCCGCCGCGGGCCCGCTGATCGGCGGCGTCCTGACGGCACAGTTCGGGTGGCGCTCGGTGTTCTTCCTGGGGGTGGTGCCCGCGGTGGTGATCGCGCTGCTGGTCCTGTGCGTACGGGAGCCGGAGCCGTCGCCGGCAGCGGAGACAGCGGCGGCGCGGCCGAGGGGTCTGGACCCGGTCGGCGCGGTGTTGCTCGGGGTGGCGCTCGCGTGCTTCGTCACGGCGCTGGTCACCCTGCCCGACGCGGGCCGGTCGGCGGTCACCGTTGTGACGACGGGCGGGGCGATCGCCGCGACCGTGTGCCTCGTCCGGCACGAGCGCCGCACACCGGACCCGCTGCTGCCGCCGTCGGCCGTCGCGTCACCGGTCGTCGTCGCGGCGCTCGGCATCCTGCTCACCGCGTCGGCCGCGCTGTTCGGCGCGCTGTTCGTGGCGTCGTACTTCCTTCAGGACGTGCTCGGGCTCGACGCGTTCCACACGGCCTTGTCCATGCTGCCCGCCGCGCTGTGCATGGTGCTCGCGGCGCCGCTCAGCGCGGTGCTGCTGCGCCGCCTCGGGGCGCGGGCGACGACCGGGGCGGGCATGACCCTGATGACGGTCGGTGTCTTCGCCTTCGGCCGCCTCGACGCGACGGCCACGGCGCTGCCCGTGGGGGCCTGCGCGTTCGCCATGGGGACGGGCTTCGGCACCGTCATGGTCACCGCGACGGAGGTCCTCGTCCGCCGGGCCGCGGCGAGCGAGGCCGGGGTGGCGGGCGGGCTCCAGCAGACGGCGATGAACGTCGGCCCGACGCTCGGGACGGCCGTCGCCACGACGCTGCTCGTGTCCGGCCGGGACCTCACCGCGTCGATGGGCCCGACGCTCACCGTCCTCGCGGTCCTGACCTGCGCGGGCGCGGCCGCCGCGATCCGGCTGCCCCGGGCGGGACCCGTACCGGCCGGGTAAGGGGCCCGGTACGTCAATGCGCGATGGAGTCGATCAGTTCGCGCGCGCCCTGCCGCAGCAGCGCCACCGCCACGGACATGCCCAGCGTGGCGGGGTCCAGCGGCCCGGCCCACTCCTGGGCGTTGAGCACCCGCTTCCCGTCCGGCGTGAACACGCAGGCGCGCAGGGACAGGTCGCCGCTGCGTTCCGCGCGCGCGTACCCGGCGACCGGCGAGTTGCAGTGCCCCTGCAGTACGTGCAGGAACATGCGCTCGGCGGTCGCTTCCCGCCAGGTCTCCCGGTGGCCGAGCCCGCTCACCGCCGCCAGGGTCGCCTCGTCGTCGGCGCGGCACTGCAGCGCGAGGATGCCGGCGCCGATCGGCGGGCACATGGTCTCCGGCGACAGGATGTGGGTCATGAGGTCGGGGCGGCCGATCCGTTCGAGCCCTGACACGGCGAGGAGCAGCGCGTCCGCGTCGCCCGCGGCGAGCTTCTCCAGCCTGCGGTTGGCGTTGCCGCGCATCGGGACGCAGGTCAAGTGCGGGTGCGTGGCGGCCAGTTGAGCGACACGGCGGACGGAGGACGTGCCGATGCGGGTGCCCTCCGGCAGTTCGTCCAGGGTGCGGCCCTGGGGGTCGATCAGCGCGTCGCGCACGTCGTCACGCTTCAGGTAGGCCCCGAACGTGCACCCTTCCGGCAGCGGCCGGTCCGCCGGGATGTCCTTGAGGCAGTGCACGGCGAGGTCGGCGCGGTTGTCGAGCAGCGCCTGGTCGACCTCCTTGGTGAAGGCGCCCTTGCCGCCGAGCTTGGCGAGATCGCCCATCCACTTGTCGCCGCTGGTGGTGACGGGGACGACCGCTGTGCGCACGCCCAGGTGGAGCGCGGCGAGTTCGGCGCGGACCCGCTCCACCTGGGCGAGGGCCATGGGGGATGAACGGGAGACGATACGGATCAGCTCGGGAACCATCCGGACACCATAGTGCTTACGCTGCCCCGCATGAACGAGCTCGAGGACGACGCGGAGGTACTGCCGCACGCCGTCGCGGTCTGGGGCCGACTTCGCCGCGGCCGGCTGCCGTCGCCTGGTCTACACGAACACGGCGAGCGTGCTCACGGAGACGACGGGCATGTTCGAACGCGCCATGGGCCCGCGGGCCGCGATCACCCGTGTGCTGCTCACCGCCACCGACGCCACCGCCCACGCCCGCCTCTCGGGCCGCGAACTCGGCTCGGAACCGGCACACGAACTGGCGGCGAGCGCCCGCGCGAGGTGGTGGCGGCCACGGGGTGGACCGAGCGGCAGTCCTAGGCCGTCCCCAGGGGGCAGGACCGGGCGTGGTACCAGTACCGGCGGGTCTGCGTGCTCTCCTCGTCGCTGCCCTCGGGCACGCCGCAGGTGCACCGGCCTGCGCGCGGGTCGATGAGAGCGGCGGCGTCGCGGTGGCCGGTGTCGCGGAGCTGGACGGCGAGTTGATGGGCGTAGTCCTCGACGAGGGCGGCGGCGGACTCCCCGGTGTGCCCGCCGCGCCGCAGCTCCTGGATCAGCTTGGAGCGCGCCATCATGGGCGCGGCTCGTCCGGCGCGCTCTCCACGAGGCGCCGCAGGTCCTCGCGGCTCCAGCCCGTGATCCGGGCGACCTCGTCCTCGTCGCCCGGGCGTACGTCGTCCTGGTGCAGCACGGCGAGCGCCTCGGTCCGGAGGTCGAGGGATGCGCCCTCCAGCGCCTCCACGGCTTCCCGATAGCGCTGAGCTGCGAGTTCGAGCTTGGCGGTGTCCACACCCCGAGTCTCGCACAGCCGCTCGGCGGTCAGCGCGGGAAGACCTCGAACGGCACGGCGGGCCTTCCGCCGAAGCGGTCCGCGGCGACCTGTGCGTTCCGCGTCAGGAAGGTCCGGCAGTAGGTTTCCGGATCCTCATCTGTCAGTACCTCGATGTACGTACGGTGTTCGAGCAGCGAGCGGATCGAACGCTCGAGCCCCGCCCTCGCGTCGACCGCGTGCGTGGGCCGCGTCGACCCGGCGACGGCCACCCATCGCACCCCGCCCCACGGTTCCAGGCCCTGCTCGGTCAGCTCGGGGAAGATCCAGCGGTTGCCCGCGTCCGCGGCGGCGTCGAGGGTGGCGCGGCCGACGGCGACGTGGTCGGGGGTGTTCCAGTAGACGCCGCCCCATGTGTCGCGGTGGTTGAGGGTGAGGACGAGTTCCGGGCGGTGGCGGCGGATCGCCGCGGTGATGTCGCGGCGCAGCGCCGTGCCGTACTCGACGACGCCGTCCCGGTGGTCCAGGAACTCGACGGTGTCGACGCCGACGACCGCCGCGCTCGCCCGCTGCTCCTGCTCGCGCAGCGGCCCGCACTCGGCCGGTTCCAGGGTGTCGATGCCGGCCTCGCCGCGGGTCGCGAGTACGTACGTGACCTCCCGGCCCGCGTCGGTCCATGCGGCGACGGCCGCGGCGCAGCCGTACTCCAGGTCGTCCGGGTGCGCCACGACGGCGAGGGCTCGCGCCCAGTCATCGGGCATCGGCTCCAGCGGGGGCTCTGCGTTCGGCTCGGCGGGTGTCATACCTCGGCAGGGTAGGCGCGCTCGGCCCGGGACGCGGCCCATTTCCGGCTGCGACCCGGCGCGGCTGCTCGCGCGGTTCCCCGCGCCCCTGAAAACACGGCCGGCCGCCGTACAAGGCGCGCTCACCGGCCGACCCTCCCACCATCGTGGTTGCTCGCGCAGTTCCCCGCGCCCCTGCGATGCGCACTCCGTGCGCCATCTCGGGCCCTGGGGCTGCGGCGAAGCCGCATGCCTCAGGGGCGCGGGGAACTGCGCGGCCAGCCACGACGGTGGGACAGCCGGGCACTCGCCTGGGTCACACCTCCCCGCGCACCATCCCGAGCAACCGGTCCAGGACGCGGGGGCCACCCGCCCGCAGGCCGTCGTGCTCGAACTCGTTCGTCACCCAGGGCCGCAGACCCCGTACGGACGCGGCGGTGCGCAACGCGTGGGCCGTGTCGACGTACATGTCGTCGTGGTAGACGGCCGCGGCCACCGGCACCTCGTTCGCGGCGAGGCGCGCCGGGTCGTACAGCGGCGCCCACTCGGTACGGGCGGCCAGATCCTCCGCCACCTCCCGGAGAGGGCGAAGCGCCGGGTCGACGTCGAACTGCCAGGGGTGGATCGACTCCCCGGTGAACATCAGGGCCGCGCCGGACGCGAGGGACTTCTCGCCGTCGAACTGGGGGAACTCCGCGCGGACCCGCTCGGCGGCCCAGCCGGTCGCCCGCCCGCCCTGCGCGTAGATCACCTCGTGCAGCAGCGCGTAGACCGGATGACCGGCGTACGACAGAGCCGACGCCACCTGCTCCTGGAAGGAGTCGGAGAGCGCGCGCCCGCCCGGGGTCGGGACGAACGCGTCCTCCAGCAGGTAGTGCAGGCGGTCGCTGCCGTCGCCGGCGCCCAGCCAGATGCCGAGCGACTGGAACGCCTCAAGGGTGAGCCGGTACCCGTTCGGCAGGACCGGCTCGTGCTCCGCCACGTACGCGGCGATCTCCCGCGCCCGCTCGACGTCCATCGGGTAACGCGCGTAGTGCGCCCGCACCTTGCGCTCGATGCGCGGGTAGGCGGCCCGGTAGACGTCGTCCGCGTGGCCGTCCAGGGCCGGCAGACCGCCCGTGATGAGCGCGGCGCTCAGACCCTCGGGCGCGCTCGACAGGTAGTGCGTGGTGCAGAAACCGCCGAAGCTCTGGCCGAGGACGGTCCAGGGAGCGCCGCCGGTGACCTCGCGGCGGATCAGCTCACTGTCGCGGACGATGGAGTCGGCCCGGAAGCGGCTGAGGTAGTCGGCCTGGGCGGCGGCGTCGCCGCGCAGGGGAAGCGTCTGCCGGTTGACGGGCGTGGAGGCGCCCGTGCCGCGCTGGTCGAGCAGGAGGACGCGGTAGTCCTGGAGGGCGCGGCCGAGCCACGCCTGCTTGCCGGAGAAGCGGTTGGCGCCGAAGCCGGGGCCGCCCTGGAGGTAGAGCAGCCAGGGCAGCTCCTCGCCCTCGCGGCCCGCGGCGACCGCTTCACGCGCGTAGACCTCTATGTGCTCGCCGTCCGGGGCGTCGTGGTCCAGGGGGACGGAGAATCGGCGGTCGGTGAGGACGACCCCGGGCTGGCGGTAGCTGACGACGCTCAAAGCGGCTCCTGTACGGGAGTTCTGCATACGGTTCTGCATACGGTGCGGGCTGCCCGGATTCCGGACGTCCGGGGCCGCGCCCAGTTCAGCACACGGCCGCCGGAGGCGTCAGCGCGGGCCCAGGCTGGAGCCGCGGACGACCAGTTCGGGCTGGAGCACGACGCGGCGGTGCTCGTGCGCCGCGCCCTCCGGACGGTCGGCGGCGGCGATCTCCTCCAGGAGGAGTCCGGCGGCGAGGGCGCCCATGGTGACGGCGGGCTGGCGCACGGAGGTGAGCGGCACGGCAGCGGCGGCGGCGAACTCGATGTCGTCGTAGCCGACGATCGCCACGTCCTCGGGGACCCGCACCCCGGCCGCGTACATGGACTGCAGGACGCCGAGGGCGAGGAGGTCGTTGGCGCAGAAGACGGCGGTGGGGCGGTCGGCGAGGCCGAGGAGGCGGGCGCCCGCGTCGCGCCCCGCGGCCACGTCGAGCCGTTCCGTCGGCAGTTCGTGCAGCGCCGAGCCGGGAAGACCGGCCTCCGCGAGCGCGCGCAGGGCACCGACCCGGCGGTCCGTGACCTGATCGAGCGCGGACGGCCCGCTCACGTACGCGATGCGCTGGTGCCCCGCGTCGACGAGGTGGCGCACGGCGAGGGCGCCACCCGTGACGTCGTCCACGGACACCGAGCACTCCGTGGCGCCCTCGGCGACCCGGTCGACCAGCACGAACGGAATGTCGTGGCGCCGGAAGGACTCCACGGTGCGGCCGGTCGCCTCGGCCGGGGTGAGCAGGACGCCGCGCACCCGCTGCTCGGCGAAGAGCGACAGGTACTCGGCCTCCTCCGACGCGCTCTGCGCGCTGTTGCACACCATGACGCCGAGCCCGGCGTCGCGCGCGGCCCGCTCGGCACCGCGCGCGACATCGACGAAGAACGGGTTGCCCATGTCGAGGACGAGCAGGCCCATGATGCGGCTGCGGCCCGCCCGCAGCTGGCGGGCGGACTCGCTGCGGACGTAGCCGAGCCGGTCGATGGCGGCGAGGACGCGGGCCCGCGTATCGTCGGCGACGGTCTTCGGCCGGTTGATCACGTTCGAGACCGTCCCCACGGACACCCCGGCGACGCGCGCGACGTCCTTGATCCCCACGGACTGTGCCATCGGGCGTGGACCTCCAGGTGAGCGGGTGCGGCACAGGGATTCTACGGGGGACGGCCCGGCCGGCGTTCGATCAGCCGGACAGCGCGGGACCGTCCTCGGCGGCCGGCGCGTAGGCCGACCGGAACGTCCAGCTCCCCGCCCCGACCTCGTACGTGGCGACCCCGTCCGCACGGCCGGCGAGCCGCGCCCCCTCGGGCGCGGAGACCCGCCCGGAGGTGACGGGCATCTCGACGCGCGCCGTGCTGCCCGCGGGTACGCGCGCGGTCAGCTCCAACTCCCCGCCCGCACGCCGCCATTGCGTCGCCGCCTCACCGTACGGCGTCGTGTACGTGGCCCGCGCCGACGTCAGATCACCGACGACCGCCGGGGCGATGCTCAGCGTCCGGTAGCCGACCGAGTCCGGCGTCTGGTCGAGCCCGGCGAGGCCGCGGGTGAACCAGGCGTCGATCGCGCCGAGCATGAAGTGGTTCTGCGACTGGCCCGAGCCGCCGTCCCAGCTCTCGCCCAGGGCGGTGTTCCCGGCGAGGACCTGGTAGCCGTAGCTGGGCGAGGTGGTCTGCGTGGCGATCTTGTAGACGACGTCGTCGCGACCGGCCTGCGACAGGACGCGGAAGGCGGCGGGCAGCGAGATCTCGCCGAGCAGCAGATGGTGCCCCGCGGCCTCGATCGAGGACACCAAGTGGCCGAGCAGGCGCGCTCGTTCGCCGTCCGGGTAGGCACCCATGTCGAGCGCGAGCGCCTCCGCGCCCTGCCCGCCGCCGCCGAACGTCCCGGACGTCTCGTCGTAGTACGCGTCCGAGAGCGCCCTCGCGCTCGTGTCCGCCTTCGCCCGGTAGACGGCCACGTCGTCGTCCTCGCCGATGACGCCCGCGATGTCGCTGAGCGCGTCGACGACGCGCCAGTAGCCGTACGTCCCGGAGACCGCCTTCGGGAACGTCCTGTCCGGCGTGAACCAGTCGCCGAGCGAGTAGTCGAGGAGGCCGCCGGAGACCTTCTGCTCCAGGAACGTCACGTACTTCTTCATCTGCGGGTAGTACGCGCGCAGGGTGTCCGTGTCGCCGTACGTCGTGTAGAGCTGCCACGGTACGAGGACGAACGCGCCGCCCCAGTTGGCGTCGTTGCGGTAGGTGCCGGCGAGTTCGACGTAGTCGGGGACGGTGGAGGGGACGAGGCCCTCGGTGGTCTGCGCGTCGGCCATGTCGCGGACGATCTTGCGCAGGTAGGACCGCATGTCGTAGTTGGCGGCGAGGGTCGGGAAGACGAGCTGGTCCTGTTCGAGCCAGCCGAGCTTCTCGCGGCTCGGGCAGTCGGTGAGGACGCTCATCATGTTGCCCTCGACGGCGCGACGGGTGATCGAGTGGATGCCGTTGATGAGGTCGTTCGAGCTGGTGAAGGAGCCGGCGGAGGCGTTGTCGGCGCGGAGCACCTTGCCGCGTACCGAGACCGTCGCGCCCTTCGGCAAGCCTCTGATCTCCACATACCGGAAGCCGTGGTAGCTGAACCTGGGGTGCCAGGTTCCGCGGCCTGCGCCGCCGGTGGTGTAGCTGTCCCAGAGGGGTGCGCCGACGTTGCTGATGGACTGGTCGGCATGGCCGTCCTTGAGCCCCTCGGCGGGGTACGCGCGGATCGTCGTGCCCTTGGGCGCGGTGACGGTGAGCTCCGGCCAGCCCGCGATGTTGCGCCCGAGGTCGAAGATCCGGCTGCCTTCCGCCGCGCCGGACACCTCGGTGCCCTTGAGGGTCTCGACGACGCGGACGGGTTCGGTCTCGCGGGCGCTCAGGGTCGCCGGGGTGTCGGCCGCGTCGACGCGCCGGGCCGCCGCCCAGGACGACGGGGTGCGGCGGGCGTCGTAGTCCTCGCCGCCGTACCAGTTGGAGGAGGTCGTCGCGCCGAGCGCGGTGCGCCAGTCGGTGCCGGAGGCGATGCGGCGCACGCTGCCGTCGGCGAGGGTGATCTCCAGCTGGGCGATGAGCTTGGGGTCGGCCTTGTTGCCGTAGAGCTTGCGGTAGCGGTCGGCGGTGGAGAGCTGGTTGGAGATGCCGTTGCCGAGTTCGACGCGGAAGTCGTTGGCGCCGCGCCGCAGTTGACCGGTCACGTCGTAGGTGGCGTACTGGACGCGGTCGGCGAAATCGGTGTTGGCGGGTTCGAGGACGGCGTCGCCGACCGCCTTGCCGTTGACCTGCGCGTCGTACACGCCGAGCCCGGCCATGTAGAGGCGGGCCTTGCGGACGCCCTTGGGGAGGGTGAACTCCTTGGCGAAGACGGGCAGCCCCGAGGGCAGGTAGGGCTTCGGCGGCCGCTGGCCGGTGACGCGGGCGGCCGTCGTGTACGGGCCGTCGGCCGCGTCGGCGGTGGCGAGGCCGTAGTCGACGGGGAAGTTCGGTACGCGGCCGTCGGCGGTGAGGACGTCGGCGCGCGGGTACAGGACGACCCGGTCGAAGGTTTTCGCCTCCTTCAGGTCGAGGGTGAGCGTGACCGGGGCGTCGGCGCTGTCGTGCGTCAGGCTCTGATACCCGGCGGCCTGGCTCCACGAGCTGTTGGTGTTGCCGTCGACGGCCAGCTTCGTCTCCCACACCTTGCGTTCGGTGTCGGCCTCGGAGGCGGTGACGGTGGCGCCCAGCGCCACGTTCGTGCCTGGCGCGGCCGAGTCCACGACCTCGATCTCGGCGAGCTGGAGGCGGTGCGCGAGGGCGGGGAAGTCGTCGGCGTACGGCAGGCCGAGCTTGGTGACGTCGAGGCGTACGTAGCGGGCGGTGGTGCGCGGCACTTTCACCGTCACCGGCTGGACGGTGCGCTTGCCCAGCTGCCAGTCCTTGTTCGTGATCCAGTCGGCGGACCAGTCCTTCGCGCTGGTCAGGCCGGTCTCGAACACGGAGGGCGCGCTCCAGGCGGCGGCGCGGTCCGCACCGGGCGACCACAGCCGCACGCGCCAGTACACGCTCACCCGTGAGCCGAGCCCGCGGCCCGCGTACGTGGCCTGCGGAACGGCCGAGCCGACTCTGCCCGAGTCCCACAGGTCCGCGCGGCCCGCGAGCAGCGCGGCGCGGCTGGTGGCGGCCTGGACTCGGTAGGCGCTCTGGCCCGCGCCGCGCGGCTGCCAGGTCAGTTCGGGGGTGGTGTCGTCGATGCCGAGGGCGCTCGCGAGGTGCTGGGTGCGCAGGGCGGTGGCCGTGCCGCTCGCGCCCGGGGCGGCGGCCACGGCGGACGGCGCGACGGTGACGAGGGCGGTGAGCGCGGTCGCGAGCAGCAGGGAGTGTCTGCGTCGGGTCATGACGGGGTCTCCGGAGGTCAGGCGCGGGTCGGCGCGAGGTCGACGGTGAGAGGGCGGCGGGGGCGCAGGACGACCGGGCCCAGGAGGCCGGACGGCAGCGGTTTGTTGCGCTCGTTGGAGAGCGTGTTGGAGACGCGGACCGAGATCCGGTTGGCTCCGCGCCGGAGTCCGTCCGTGATGTCCACGACGTACGGGGACCAGAGCGCCGGCCCGAACTCCCGTCCGTTGACCGTGACATGGGCGACTTCGCGGACCGTGCCGAGGTCGAGGAGGAGACGGCGGCCGTGGAGCGCGGCGGCGTCCAGGGTGAGGTCCTTGGTGTAGGTGCCGCTGCCGGAGTGGAGCGGGGCGATGTCGCTCCAGCTGCCGAGGGGGCGGGTGACGGGCTCGGCACCGTCCTCGCCGTCATCGTCGAGGGTGAGCGTCCAGTCGCCGTCGACGGGGATCGGGGCGAGCGGATCGGTGATCTTCGCGGTACCGGCGTACGTGTGGTCACTGTCGCGGCCGGTGAGGCGGTGAGTGCCGGGCGCGTCGGCGAGCGCGGTCGCACGCACGTTCCGCCCGTGGCGCGTCACCGTGCTCACGGACAGCCCGTCCGCGTCGGTCAGGTACGGGGTCTCGCGGGCCCCGTGCCGGACGACGACGGCGAGCGTCTCGTACGGGCCGAGGTCGAGGGCGACGCGCACCCCGTCCCGGGTGGGCAGACCCCGTACGGGCGCGGGCCGCACCGTGCCGGTCGCCGGGTCCCACAGCTCGGGTTCGCCGTGCGCGGGCAGCAGGGCCGTGGTGGTCACCCGCGTACCGCTCTCGTTGTTGAACAGGAACGCGGTGTCGGCGCCGCGCGTGGTGCGCAGGACGCGCACGGCGTCGGCGGCGGGTTCCAGGACGGCGGCCCGCACACCCGCCTCGTGCGCGACGGCGGCGAGGCCGTTCACGTCGGTGACGCGCGTGGCACGCTCGCCGCGGAACAGCTTGCCCAGCTCACGGGCGAGCGCCGTGTCGTCGCCGTCCGCCGCGAGCGCGGGCGGCCCGCCGACCGTCACGACGGTGCCGCCGGAGCGGACGAAGGCGGCGAGCGTACGGGCGGTCGCCGTGTCCAGGACGGGGGTCGAGGGCAGGACGACGAGTTCGTACGCCGCGTTGCCGACCCGGAGCAGCCCCTTGCCCGTCTCGGCGTGGGCGAGCAGCGCCTTGTCGCCGCTCAGCGCGCCCTCGTGGACGAGGTCGAAGTCGACCTGCGCCCGTTCGAGCGCGTACGCCGCGTCCGCGAAGGCGGAGTCGACCTCGCCCTGGCGCGCGGTCCCGGTGAACTGCTCGGCGGCGCGCTGCGGCTGGAGCAGCGCGGTGCGGGCGCCGGACGTGCCGCGCGCCAGCTCCATGACGCGGCCGATCCACGCCGACACGGGCGGCATCGCCCACCACCAGGGGTTTCGGGGGCCGAACGGCGGCGCGAAGTAGACGTGCGTCTCGTCGGTCCACAGGGCGTGCAGGACGGCGAGGTTGATGCCGCGCGTGGCGAACGCGCCGACGAGGGCCCGCATGAAGTCCGGGGCGACCTGCCATCCCATGTTGCCGAACATCTCCATGAGGACGCGCGGCCGGCCGGTCTGGTGGGCGACCGACGCCGGGTTGCGCGGGTCCATGGTCGGTGCGTCCAGCTCGTACTCGGCGGTGATGCAGTCGCCGCCGGGCACCTGCGCCCACTGGTTGATCTTGTGGAGGTCCCCGGTGGAGGCGATCCGCTTGGAGGGTGCCGTCTCGTCGTAGAGCGGGTTGGTGACGAGGCGGACGCCGCGCTCGGCGTACCACTCGGACTGCTTCTCGAAGTAGCGGGAGAAGCGGTCGGAGACGGCCTGCCAGTAGCGTCCGCGCAGGACGCGGCCCTGCTCGCCGAGGTCGTCGAAGGCGCTCGCGTACGCGCGTCCCGGCTCGGCCCCGATCCCGTCGAGGGCGGCGGCGAGCGTCGGGGACCAGGGGCGGCGCTTGAAGGAGTGCGGCTGGGCGGAGGCGATGAAGGGCTCGTCGTCCCAGAAGCCCTTGACGACGGTGCCGAAGTAGCGGCGGAAGCGGCGGTGGTACTCGCCGGGCACGATGTCGAGGAACAGCTCGACGGGCTCGTCGTCGAGGAGGTCGAGGTAGCCGCGCGCGTACCCGGTGGAGTCGTCGGTGAGGTCGAGCCCGCCGAACAGGTCGATCTGCCACTCCCCCGCCGGAACGCGCCAACTGCCCTCGCGCAGCTGCCCGGTGAGTTCGACGAGGTCGGCGGCGTCGGTCGAGCCCGCCGGGCGCGCGGTCGCCGCGACGGGCGCGGGCGCGCCCTTCGGAGCGGGGCGGGCGGTGAAGTCGCCGGCGGCCGAGGAGTCCTCGTAGGTCTGCGTGTAGAGGGCGCTCCCGTCGGCGGCGATGACCTTCAGCTCCTCCCAGAGGGAGCGCTGCCCGTCGCGGGCGTGCACGCCGACGCCGCCGTGGGTGAGGCCGGCGTCGGTGACGGTGCCCTTGTCCTTGGCGTCGAGGGTGACGGAGACCGTGGTCCCGCTCATCGTGACGGCGAGGGTGTGGAACTTGGTCTTGTTGAAGCCGTCGGTGCGGGTGGACCTGGCGACCTGGGTCACCGTGCCGCCGGCGACGCGCGACAGGGTGACGACGCCGGTCTGGTCGAACTCGACGAGGAGCCCGTCGCGGCCGTCGGCGGAGGCGCGGACCAGGAGTCCGGCGGCGAGGACGTCGGGCCTGGCGCTCGCGGTGACGGTGCAGTCGCCCCAGCCGGTGCCCGCCCGGAGCACGGCGGGCCCGGCGAGGACGGCGGCGTCGGCGATGAGCTGCCCGGTGTCGACCCCGACGCCCGTGGTCTCCGTCAGGCTGACGGTGCGCGGGCCGTGGACGACGGCCGTGGACCGCCACAGCCCCTTGAGACGCAGGTCGGGGCGGGGCTCGTAGGTCCGCGAGCCGACGGTGCCGCCCTTGGTGACGAAGTATCCGGCGCGGCCGCTCGGGAAGTGGTTGTCGTTGAACAGCCACACCTTCATGCCGGTCTTCTCGGCGGTCCGCAGGACGTGCTCGATGACGTCGAACCAGTCCTCGGTGAAGAAGGCGGGCTGCATCTCCGCGTTGTCGTACGGGAAGACGACGACCTCGTACAGGCCCTTGTCGCGCAGGTCCGCCATCTGGGTGGTGACGAGTTCGCGGGTGACGGGCCCGTTCCAGTACCAGTAGACGGCGGGGCGGCTGTCGCGGCGCGGGTCGGCGAAACCGGCCGCGTCGTAGCCGGCGGCGCCGCCCCGGTCGCGGTCGGCGAACGCGATGCCGGGCAGGCCGCCGGTGAGGGCGGCGGCGGTGAGCGCGGAGGCGGCGACGAAGCCGCGTCTGGACAGGGGGGCGGGGAGCTCTTCGGGCATGGCGGGACCTTCTGACTGGGCTTCGGGTGCTGGGGCGGTTCAGGCGCGGGCGAGCGCAGCGATGTCGGCGGCGGGCAGCGCCCGGTTGTGGATGCGGAATTCGGCGACGGCGCCGTGCAGATACGGGTGGGTGGAGTTCTGCGAGCGGCCCAGGTAGTTGCGGGCGGTGGCGCCGAGGAGCAGCGGCGAGGAGACGAAGGCGTCGTTGCGCCCGGCTTCGCGGCCGTCGACGTAGAGGGCGCCCCGGCTGCCGCCGATGGTGAGCGCGACATGGGCCCAGCTGCCGGTCGGCAGCGGCGCGTCGGCGTCGACGAAGTCCTCGCCCTCCATCCCGGCGATCTTCAGCGCGGCGCGCGGGCGGCCGGTGCCCGTGCGGGCGGCGAGGAAGAGATAGGTCGCCTTGTGGTAGCCGAGGTCGAAGACGCGGGCCGAGTTCGCCTGCGTGTCGACGCGGACCCAGGCGCTGACGGTCAGCTCGGTGAGCCCGGTGATCAGGCCGGGCGGCAGCGCGACATGACCGTCCACGCCGTCGAGGGCGACGGCGGCGGTGTGCCCGTCGCGGCCGGTCGTCCAGGTGGCGCCGCCGGTGAGCCGTCCGGCGCGGTGGGTACGGGTGGCGTCGGTGACCGTGCCGCCCGCGCCCTCGTCGAGGAGGTAGCGGGCGGTCTCGCGGGGGCGGCCCGGTCGCGGCTCGGTCGCGAAGTAGACGTTGTAGTGCTGGTGGTGGATCTGGTGGAAGGGGCGCAGGGTGACGCGCTTGCCGCCCGCCTCGTTCGCCGTGAACTCGGCGTCGGCGGCGCGTACTTGGCGTACGGAGGACCGGTCGAGCGTCGGGATCGTGGGCGATTCGTCGGTGCCGTACGCGCCGGCCAGGACCAGCGGCCCGTACGACAGGGCCTGCACGTGCGGGTTGTCGGGGGCGGGGCGCCAGGTCAGGGCGCGCGGGAAGGTCAGCTCGACGGTGTCGCCCCGCTTCCAGTGCCGGTCGATCGTCAGGTACGAGCCCGGGGCGGCGTGGGAGGTGTCGATCGCGCGGCCGTTCACGCGGACGCGGGCTGTGAGGCGGGGCTCCGCGTCGGCGAGCCAGCCGGGGATGCGGATCTTGAGCCGGAAGCGGGAGGCGCCGTGGGTGACGGTGAGGCGTACGGGGCGGTCACCGCCGGCGTATCCGCCGTATCCGCCGTCCTGGCGCACGGTCACCCCGCGCTCGCGCCAGCGCACCTCGGAGGGGATGAACAGGTTCACGTACAGCGAGGCCGCGTCGGTCGGCTCGTGACAGTCCGCCGACTTGAAGTAGATCGTGTCCGCGAACTTGGTGTGCGTCTCCAGACCCGTGCCGTGGTCGCACGAGAAGTTGTCGTAGTCCCCGCTGTAGCTGCCGGGCGCGGCCCCGAGCCCGCCCTTGGGCTGCCGCTGCGATCCGGCCCACAGTCCCGTGTAGTACGTGACGAAACCGTGCGCGGAGTCCGGGTCCTGTTCGCCGAGCATCTGGTTGAGCAGCGCCCACTCGTGGTGGTCCATGTAGGCGGCGTTGCCCGGCTCGTGCAGGAAGAGGCGGCGGCCGAGCTTGAGCATGTTGTAGGTGTTGCAGTTCTCGCAGGTGTCCTCGGAGAGGCGGCTGACGATCTCGCCGGGCGGGCCGAAGAGTTCCTGGCCGGAGTTGCCGCCGATGGCGTACGAGTGGTCGTGGACGACGATGTCCCAGAAGTGCGCGGCGATGGCCCGGTAGCGTTCCTCACCCGTCGCGTCGTACAGCCGCGCCGCACCCACGATCTTGGCGATCTCGGTGTTGGCGTGGTGTCCTTCGAGTTCGTCGCGCCCCTCGGCGAGCGGTGCGAACAGGTCTTCCTGGTCGAAGCGGCGCGCGGTGCGCAGCGCGGCCTTGTCGCCGGTGGTGAGGTGGAGTGCGGCGAGGACCTCGTTCATGCCGCCCCACTCGACGCGCAGGACGTTGCGCAGTCGCGTGGCGTCCAGCGGGGCCATCCGCGTCTCGACCCAGCCGGCCATGCGGGTCAGGACGTCGAGCGCCTGCCTGTTCCCTGAGAGCCGGTACTGGTCGAGGAGTCCGGCCATGATCTTGTGGATCGTGTAGTACGGCGCCCAGGGCTTGCCGCCCGCCTCCAGGTCGGCGAAGACCTTCTCGGGGAAGGCCGAGAGGTAGCCCTCGGTGTACCCGGCTCCGGATGCCGCCTGTTGGCAGTCGGCCAGCGCGTTCACGAGGTGGGCGGCCTTGTCGGCGTACTCCTTGTCGCCCGTGTTGGCGTGGGCGAGGGCGAGGCCCGACAGGAGGTGTCCTGTGGTGTGGCCGCGCAGTTGGACGTCGGGGGCCTCCCAGCCGCCGCAGGGTTCGGCGTCCGAGGGCAGGCCGACGTTGGTGCGGAACGTGTGCAGGAGCCGGTCGGGGTCGATCGCCTTCAAGTAGGCGCAGGTGCGGCGCATGTTGGCGCGGAACGGGCTGTCGAGCAGGGTCACGTCGGAGAGCGGGAACTCGGCGAGCGGGGCCCCGGGGGCCGGAACTCCGCCATGGGCCCGCGCCGTGCCGGAGCCTGCGCCCAGGACGACGGCCCCCGCCGCCACGCCTGATCCCGCGACGAACGTGCGTCTCGTCAGCTGTGGTCCGGGCATGCGGCGGCTCCTTTGCGCGTCTGTACGACGTCCGGCTGAGGGAGGAAGCGGGGTGCGGCGAGTCCGCCACGAAGGTGGTGGCCAGGGGGACTTGAATCGTTTCGCCTTACACCGTCGGCAACTTTGCGGGAGGCGGCACCGCCTGTCAATCAGTCTGCACAGGTGCGTTTCGCGCACGCCTCTTGCCACTGGTAACGGCTGCACGTAAGTTCCTCCACCCCACATTGAATCGTTTGAAACTGTTCAACGAGGAGAACCATGAGCTTGCGCCGTCGGACCGTGCTGAGAATGAGCGCCCTGGCCGGGGCCGCGACAGCGCTGCCGTTCTCCGGCGCGACGGACGTACTCGCGCAGGGTGGAGCACCGGAACAACTGGGCCGCCCGGCGCCCGCCGTGCGTCCCAAGTTCCGCTGGTGGTGGCCGGACGCGCTGGTCGACACCGGCGAGATCGCCCGCGAGATCCGGCAGATCGCGGCGGCCGGGTTCGGCGGCGTGGAGATCGCCGCCGTCACGCACAGCATGGACACGCAGCTCGACACGGTGCGCTACGGCTGGGGCACCGACGCCTGGCGGGCGGCCGTCGAGGCGGCGCTGCGCGAGGCGAGGAAGCGCGATGTGGTGGTGGACCTGACGATCGGCCCCGCGTGGCCCGCCGCGATGCCGTCGATCACGCCGGACAGCAAGGCGGCGGCGAAGGAACTCGCGCACGGCACCGCCGTGCTGGAGCCGGGCGGCGCCTACGAAGGGCCCGTCCCGGCCGCCGTCAGCGAGGCCGGGGCGGGCGTCACGGACCAGCGGCTCCTCCTCGTACAGGCAGTGCGGGTGACGGACGGCAGCTCGCCGGCGGCCGTGCCGGTCCGCCTCGACCAGGCCACCGTCACCGACGTCACCGCGCACGTCACCGGCGGCCGTATCGCCTGGACCGCGCCCGACGACGGCGCCACGTGGCTCCTCGTCGCCTACTGGGAGCGCGGTTCGGGCCAGCGCCCGGAGGGCCGCGACCACACCACGCCGCTCGCCTACGTCGTCGACCACTTCAGCGACGCGGGCACCCGCGCGGTCACCGACTTCTGGGAGCGGCACATCCTGACGCCCTCGATCCGCAAACTGCTCAAGGACGCGGGCGGCACCCTGTTCGAGGACTCCATCGAGATCGAGACGGACGCGACGCTGTGGACGCCGGCGCTGCCCGCCGAGTTCGAGCGCCGCATGGGCTACTCACTCCTCCCTTACCTCGCGACGTTTGTCGAGAAGAAGGAGAAGTACGTCTTCGGCTTCGAGCCGGCGCTCGACAAGGCGGTCCGGCGTGACGTGATGGAGGTCGTCACCGAGCTGTATGTCGAGCACCATCTGCTGCCGCTCCAGAAGTGGGCGCACACGCTCGGTCTGAAGCTGCGCATCCAGCCGTACGGGCTCGAGACCGACGCCGTCCACAAGTCCGCGCTGCTCGACGTCACCGAGGGCGAGTCGCTCGGCTTCAAGAACCTCGACGACTTCCGCTGCCTGGCCGGCGGCCGTGACATGGGCGGCAAGCCGCTCGTGTCGAACGAGGCGGGCGGCACCGCGGGCGGCGCCTACTCCACCACGTGGACGGACACGCTGAAGAAGCTGGTCACGCAGTACGCGGCCGGGGTCAACCAGGCCGTCTTCCACGGCTTCGGCTACGCGGACGCGCCGGGCGCCGAATGGCCGGGCTTCGCCGCGTTCTCCCCGTACAAGGGCGCCGCCGGATACGGCGAGGCGTGGGGCCCGCGCCAGCCGCTGTGGCGGCACACCCCGCGGATCGCGGACTTCCTGGCGCGGGTGCAGGAGGTGTTGCAGACCGGTGTGAACAGGGTCGACATCGGGATTCTGCGGCAGAAGGGGTACGCGGGCTCCGGGCTCGGGGCGCCCTGGTTCACCAGCGACGGTGTGCCGGTCGGCTGGACGCACACCTTCCTCAGCCCGCGCCTGCTCGACCTGAAGTCGGCGGTGGTGCGCGGGGGCCGGTTCGCGCCGGACGGGCCCGCGCTCAAGGCGCTGCTCGTCGACGGCGACATCATGATCAACCGCGAGCACACCCTCCAGCTCGACGTCGCCGAGAAGCTGCTCGGGTACGCCCGCGCGGGTCTGCCGATCATCCTGATCGGCGACTGGTCCGACGCGCATGTACCCGGCCTGGCGGGTCCCGGCGACAACGACCGTCTGCGTCAACTCCTGGCAGAACTTCAGCAGTTGAAGACCGTGCACACCGTCGCCGACCGGCCCGACGTCCCGGAGGCCATCGCCGCGCTCGGCCTCACCCGCGACGTCGAGTACGCCGAGTCCTCGATGCTGCTGCACGCCCACCGCGCCGACCGCGACGCCGACTACTACTTCTTCGCCAACGACGCCGTCAGCAAGAAGGGCTCGACCGGCACCCGCATCACCCACGACGTCACGCTCACCGCCCGCACCAAGGGCGCGGTCCCCCACCGCCTCGACCCGTGGACCGGCGCGATCACCCCGATCGCCCTGTACACGCGCACGGCGGACGGCCGCGTCAGGCTCACCGTCGACCTCCGGCCGGGCGCCGTCACCGTCGTCGTCCTGGCCCGCCCGTCCGGCGCCGCGCCGAAGCGGCACGCCACGGGGACGCGGGCCGACGCCATCCACGTAGCCGCGGGCGGACGCCTGGAGATCCGGGCCTCGGCCGCGGGCACCTACGCCACCACGCTCGACAACGGGCGCACCGTCACCACGAAGATCCCCGCCGTGCCCGCCCCCACCCCCCTCACCTCCTGGAAGCTGACGGTCGACGACTGGCGCCCCGGCGCGAGCGCGACCGAGACGGCGCACGAGAAGCACGAACTGACGCTGGACGCGCTCGCGCCCTGGACGGAGCTGCCCGGCCTCGCTGACGTCTCCGGCATCGGTACCTACCGCACCACCGTGCGGCTCGGCCGCGAGTGGACCCCGGCGCACGGCGCGCTGCTCGAACTCGGCGGCGTCTTCGACACGTTCACCGTCCGCGTCAACGGGCACGAACTGCCGCCCCTCGACCAGCTCACCCGCGTCGCCGACCTCGGCAGCCGCCTGCGCCCCGGCACCA
This sequence comes from Streptomyces sp. NPDC016845, assembly GCF_044332585.1. Taxonomy (NCBI): domain Bacteria; kingdom Bacillati; phylum Actinomycetota; class Actinomycetes; order Kitasatosporales; family Streptomycetaceae; genus Streptomyces; species Streptomyces sp. NPDC016845. The sequence continues at coordinate 234,355 of NZ_JBIRPI010000006.1, forward strand.
ACTCCATCGAGATCGAGGTGGCGACGACCCTCCTCAACCGGCTCCGCGTCAGCCGCCCCGCCGTGTTCGGCGGCAACAGACCGCAGGCCTACGGGCTGACCGGGCCCGTGCGCCTGGTCCCGTACGGGCGCGCCACCGTGCGCGCCTGAGCACCATCCGCAAGGAGCACCATCCGCAAGGAGCACGTCCGCAGCACCCCCCACCATCACAGAGCACCTTCACCGTCGAAGGGACACCTGAAAGATGAGCAGCGACATCCGCCGCAGGACCGTTCTCGCCGCGACCGCCGGAGCCGTGCCCGTCGTGGCCGCCGCCGGTACGTTCGCGGGCGCCGCGCCCGCCCGGGCCGCCACCCCCACGGCGCGGGGCGGGGACGGCGCCGTCACCGGGCTCACCGTCGAGCACCGCGCGCTGCCGCTCGGCACGGACGCCGCACGGCCGCGCTTCGGCTGGCGGCTCGGGGCGCGGCGGCGCGGGCTCGCGCAGGGCGCGTACCGCATCCGTGTCGCCACCTCGGCCGCACGGCTGGACAAGTCACGGGCCGACGTGTGGGACAGCGGGCGGGTGGCGTCGTCCGACTCCGTCGCCGTTCTGTACGACGGACCCCGGCTGAAGCCGTCGACACGCTACTTCTGGAACGTCACCGTCTGGGACGGCGGGAACCGCCCGGTCGGCACCGCGTCCACCGCCTGGTTCGAGACCGGGCTGCTGAGCACCGACGGCGCCACCCAATGGGACGGCGCCCAGTGGGTCGGCATGAGGGGCAAGGCACCGAACTCGGCGGGCGCGCCGCTCCTGCGCCGCGAGACACCCCTGCGCAAGGGCGAGGTGAGCGAGGCGCGCCTGTACATCAGCGCGCTCGGCGTCTACGAGGCGTACGTGAACGGCGAGCGCGTCACCGTCCCGCAGGACGGCGGCCGCACGGCCGAGCTGCTCACGCCCGGCTGGACCAACTACGACATGACCGTGAACTACCTGACCTACGACGTCTCAAAGCTGGTCGCGCGCGGCCGGTCGGTGACGCTCGCCGCCGTCCTCGGCAACGGCTGGTACAACGGCCGCGTCTCCGAGGGCAGCACCTACTACTCCAAGGACGGCAAGCCCCTCGCCCTCAAGGCCAAGCTCCTCGTCCGCTACGCCGACGGCTCCACGCAGAGCATCGTCACCGAGCCGGGCGAGGGCTGGCGTGCCACCGACACCGGCCCGTACCGCGCCGACGACATCTACGACGGCCAGACCTACGACGCCCGCCAGGAGCTGGCCGGCTGGACCGCGAACGGCTTCGACACCAAGGGCTGGGCGGAGGTCGACCAGGTCGGGTACGCAGCCGAGTTCCCCGACGCCCAGCTCACCGCCTACCCCGGTGAGAGCGCGCGCCTGATGGCGAAGTGGGACCGGCGCCCGCAGTCCCTCACCGTCTACAGCGAGGTGACCGGCGCGTCGTCGAGCGCCAACGGCAAGGGCCGCATCGTGCCCGACGAGGACCGTTCGACGGACGGTGCGCCGGGGCCCGTCGCTCTGCGGGCCGGTGACACCGCCGTCTTCGACCTCGGCCAGAACATGGTCGGCGTCCCCCGTTACACGCTGCGCGGCCCGGCCGGCGCGGAGGTCGTCGTCAGGTTCGGCGAGATGCTGAACGACGACAGCGCGGGCGCGGACGGCCCGGTGGGCTCGCTGTACCGCGCCAACCTGCGCAGCGCCAAGGCGACGAGCACGTACATCCTGAAAGGCGCGAAGGACGGCGAAACGCACCAGGACTCGCTCACCTTCTACGGCTTCCGCTTCGTGTCCGTGGAGGTGACGACGCCCGGCGCCGAGGTGACCGTCTCCGGGCTCACCGGCAAGGTCGCCACGTCCGCCCTCCGCGACATCGGCAGCCTCACCACGGACGACGACGCGATCAACCAGCTCATCAGCAATGTGCGGTGGGGGCAGCGCGGCAACTACCTCTGGGTGCCGACCGACTGCCCGCAGCGCGACGAGCGGCTCGGCTGGACCGGCGACACCCAGGTCTTCTCCAACACCGGCCTCTACAACACCGACTCGGTCGCCTTCCTCAGCCACTTCCAGTCCACCCTGATCGAGTCGCAGAAGATCTACGGGGTGGACGGCGCCCAGTTCACGGCGGTCGCGCCCGGCAACCGGTACAACGCGGCGGCGCCGTGCAGCGGCTGGGCGGACTGCGGTGTGATCGTGCCGTGGACCGTGTGGCAGATGAGCGGGGACGCGACCATCATCGACCGCAGCTGGGAGGCGATGGTCCGCTACATCGACTGGATCGAGCGGAAGGGCGGCGACACCTACGCCGGGCAGGGCGCGATCTTCGCCGACTGGCTCGCGTTCCAGAACACCGGCACTCAGCTGATGAGCGACGTCTACTACGCCTACAGCGTGCGGCTCATGGCCCAGATGGCGCGGGCGACGGGGCGTACGGCCGAGGGCAGGGCGTACGACGACCTCTTCGGGAAGATCCGGCGCGCCTTCATGGCCACGTACGTGACGGCCGACGGCGACACCGTCACCGTCAAGTCCAGCATCGGCGGCAAGCCGCCCATGGGCGGTGACCCTGAGGACGACAGCCAGTCCGCGCTCCTCTGGGTCCTCAAGCTCGGCTTCTACGACACCGAGGCCCAACGCCGGGCCCTGGTCGCCCTGTTGGCGGACAACATCGGCAACGACGCCGCGTACAAGGCCGCCCACCCGGACAGCGCCCGCGTGCGGTACGCGGAGAACACGCTCTCCGTCGGCTTCCTCGGCGTGAACGTCCTCGCGCCCGTCCTGACCGACGAGGGCCGCGCCGACCTCGCGTACAAGCTGCTGCACCAGAACGCGATGCCGTCCTGGCTGTACTCGGTCGAGAACGGCGCGACGACGGTGTGGGAACGCTGGAACTCGTACTCGCGGGAGGACGGTTTCGGGCCCGTCGAGATGAACTCCTTCAACCACTACTCCTACGGCGCCATCGCCGAGTGGATGTACGCCTACATGGCGGGCATCGCCCGCGACCCCGAGCACCCCGGCTTCCAGCGGTTCGTCCTGCGTCCGCACCTCGACCCGACCGGCTCCGTCACCAGGGTCACCGGGCGGCACGAGTCCCCGTACGGCGAGATCACCAGCGCGTGGTCGCTGGCCGAGGACGGGACGCTGGCGTACGAGGCGGTCGTCCCCGCCAACAGTGCGGCGACGCTGAGCCTGCCCGCCGTGTCGGCGTCCTCGGTGCGCGAGGGCCGCACCCCGCTCGCCTCCGTGGACGGGGTGCGGTTCGTCGGGTTCGAGGACGGTACGGCCACCTACCGGCTGCCGGCGGGGCGGTACCGCCTGACCAGCGCGGTGCGCTGACACCCCGGACCGTTGAGCTAGAGGGCCCTGCTCGATCCGCGTACCACCAACTCCGGGCGCAGCACCACGTGTTGGTGGCGGTGGTCGGCCGCGCGTTCACCCGTCTCCTGGAGCAGCAGCTCCGCCGCGATGGTGCCCAGGGTGAGCGCCGGCTGGCGCACCGAGGTGAGCGGGACGGTGGCCGCCGCCGCGAACTCGATGTCGTCGTAGCCGACGATCGACATGTCGTCGGGGACCTTGACCCCGGCCGCGTACAGCGCCTGGAGGACACCGAGGGCGAGCAGGTCGTTGGCGCAGAAGACGGCGGTGGGCCGGTCGGCGAGGCCGAGGAGGCGGGCGCCCGCGTCGCGTCCGGCGGCCACGTCGAGCCGTTCGGTGGGCAGTTCGCGCAGGATCCCGCCGTCCAGGCCCGCCTCGGCGAGCGCCTTGAGGGCGCCCTCGCGGCGGTCCTGCACCTGTTTGAGGTGGGGCGGGCCGCTGACGTAGGCGAGGGAGCGGTGGCCCCCGGCGACGAGGTGGCGGATGGCGAGCGCGCCGCCGGACACGTCGTCGACGGAGACCGAGCACCCCTCCTCGTCCCCGGCGACCCGGTCCACCACCACGTACGGGATGGAGTGGCGGCGGAAGTCGCGCAGGGTCGCGCCGCTGGGGTCGGCGGGGGTGATCAGGGCGCCGCGCACGCGTTGCTCGGCGAAGAGGGAGAGGTACTCGGCCTCCTCCGCCGGGTTCTGCGCGCTGTTGCACACCATGACGCCGAGCCCGGCGTCGCGCGCGGCGCGCTCGGCGCCGCGCGCGACATCGACGAAGAACGGGTTGCCCATGTCCAGGACGAGCAGCGCCATGATCCGGCTGTGTCCGGCGCGCAGCTGGCGCGCGTACTCGCTGCGGACGTAGCCGAGCCGGGCGATGACCTGCTGGACGTGGCGGCGGGTCGGCTCGGAGACCCGGTGGGGCTGGTTGAGGACGTTGGAGACGGTGCCGACGGAGACCCCGGCGACGCGCGCCACGTCCTTGATGCCGGCCGTCGCGCGCTCACGCAAGGTGGAAGACCTCGGTGAGCGGGCGCATCGCGGCGTCGGGGGCCTGCCCGTCGAGCTCCTCGAAGAAGCCGGACATCTCGGCCTGCCAGCGGGCGTTGACGTCGGTGGCGTCCATGGCGGCGCGCGCCGCGTCGAAGTCCGCGGTCTCCAGGTAGCCGACGAGCAGGCCGTCCTCGCGCAGGAAGAGCGAGTAGTTGTGCCAGCCGGTGGCGGTCAGGGCCGCCCGCATCTCCTGCCACACGTTCTCGTGGCGGGCGCGGTACTCGTCGATCCGGTCGGCTCTGACCTTGAGCAGAAAGCAGACGCGCTGCATGGACACTCGGGGTGCTCCCTCAGGACTCAGGACTCAGAACTTGTACTGGTCGATGTTGGACTTGTCGAAGACGGTCGGCTTGCCGAGGGAGACGACGCCGTCCTTGCCGATGGTGAACTCGCCCAGGTCACCGGCCTTGTAGCTCTCGCCCTCCTTGCCGCTGATCTGGCCGGACTCCAGGGCGACGGCGGTGTGCGCGGCGAGCGCGCCGAGCTTGGCCGGGTCCCACAGCTCGAACGCCTCGACGGTGCCGTTCTTGACGTAGGCGCGCATGTCGTTGGGGGTGCCGAGGCCGGTCAGCTTGACCTTGCCCTTGTACTTCGAGCCGGACAGGTACTGGGCGGCGGCCTTGATGCCGACGGTGGTCGGGGAGATGATCCCCGCCAGCTTCGGGTGCTCCTGGAGCAGCCCTTGCGTCTGCTGGAACGACTTCTGCGCGTCGTCGTCACCGTAGGCGGTGGTGACGAGCTTGATGTCCTTGTACTCGGGCTTCTTCAGCTCGTCCTTCATGTAGTCGATCCACGTGTTCTGGTTGGTGGCCGTCTGGGCCGCCGAGAGGATCGCGATCTCGCCCTTGTTGCCGATCTGCTTGGCCATCTGCTGCACCTGGGTGCGGCCGAGGTCCTCGGCGCTGGCCTGCGAGACGAACACGTTGCGGCAGTCGGCCTTGGTGTCGGAGTCGTACGTGACGATGCTGACGCCGTTCTTCATGGCCTGCTTGAGCGCGGTGCACAGGGCGCCCGGGTCCTGCGCGGACACGGCGATGGCGTCGGCCTGCTGCTGGGTGAGCGTGTTGACGTAGGAGACCTGCCCGGAGGTGTCGGTGCCGCTGCTGGTGCCGACCTCCTTGTACGTCGAGCCGAGCTCCTCGACGGCCTTCTTGCCGCCGTTGTCGGAGGTGGTGAAGTACGGGTTGTTGACCTGCTTGGGCAGGAAGGCGACCGTGAGGCCCTTCTTGGTGGCGGCGTTCGGGTCGGCCTTGCCGGCCGCGTTGGACTTCACCGCCTCCTTGTCGGCGTCGTCCTTCGTCGTGCCGCCGCAGGCGGTGGCGCCGAGGACGAGCGCGGTGGTGACGGCGAGCGCGGCGGTGAGCCGGCGGGTTCTGGCGGTGACGGTCCGGGACATGGCGGTTCCTTACGGGTGGTGGACTGTACGGAGACGAGAGGGCGTGTTCTACGAGGTGGCCGGCGCCGGAGGTGGTGGCGCCGCGGCTGTCCTGCGGCGCGCCCTGGCCTGCGCCATCTGGCGGCCGACGCGCGGGGCGAGCACGGAGATCACCAGGAGGACACCGGTGACGACGATCTGGGACTGCGCGGAGACGTTGAGCAGGCTCATCACGTTCTGGAGCGAGCCGAGCAGGAAGACGCCCGCGATGGCGCCGCCGAGCGTGCCCTTGCCGCCGTCGAAGTCGATGCCGCCGAGCAGGACGGCCGCGATGACGGAGAGTTCGAGCCCGGTGGCGTTGTCGTAGCGGGCGCTGGCGTAGTGCAGGGCCCAGAACACGCCGGTCAGCGCGGAGAGCACGCCCGTCGTCACGAACATGGACAGCTTGAGCCGCTTGACGCGGACGCCGGAGAACCGGGCCGCCTCCTCGCTGGCGCCGATCGCGAAGAGCGAGCGTCCGAGGCGGGTGGCGTGCAGGACGACGACGGCGACGGCGCACAACACGATGAACGGCAGCGCGGCGTACGGCAGGAACGTGTCGCCGAAGCGGCCCGCGCCGAAGTCCAGGTACTGCGAGGGGAAGTCGGTGACGGAGTCGGAGCCGAGGACGATCTGGGCGATGCCGCGGTAGGCGGCCATCGTGCCGATGGTGACGGCGAGGGACGGCAGGCCGAGGCGGGTCACGAGGAGCCCGTTGATCAGGCCGCAGACGACGCCGAGGACCAGGCAGAGCGGGATGATCGTCTCGATGGCCATGCCCTGGTTCCACAGGGCGCCCATGACGGCCCCGGAGAGCCCGGCCGTCGAGCCGACGGACAGGTCCACCTCACCGGAGATCACCAGCATCGTCATCGGCAGCGCGATCAGGGCGATGGGCAGCGTGTTGCCGATCAGGAACGAGATGTTGAGCGCGTTGCCGAAGTTGTCGACGAACGAGAACGAGCAGAGCAGCAGCACGATGAGCAGGGCGCCGACGGCGGTGTCCCAGCGCACGGCGTTCTTGAGGCGGTCAGGCATGGCGGGCGCTCCTCATCTGTGCGGCCTGCTTGCGCAGCACTGCGGCGACCCGCAGGGCCAGGATCCGGTCGACGGCGATGGCGAGCAGCAGCAGGATGCCGTTGATGGCGGTGACCCAGACGGAGCTGACGCCGATGGCGGGCAGGACGCTGTTGATGGAGGTGAGGAGCAGGGCGCCGAGGGCCGCGCCGTAGACGGTGCCGGAGCCGCCGGTGAAGGCGACGCCGCCGACGACGACGGCGCTGACGACGGTGAGTTCGTAGCCGTTGCCGGTACCGGAGTCGACGTTGCCGAAGCGGGCCAGGTAGAGGGCGCCGGCGAGTCCGGCGAGGGCGCCGCACAGGACGTACGCGGTCATGATCCGCTTGCGGACCGGGATCCCGGCGAGCGAGGCGGCCTCGGGGCTTGAGCCGAGGGCGTACATGTCGCGGCCGCTGCGGTAGCTGCGCAGGTAGTAGCCGACGCAGAGCAGGACGGCGGTGGCGAGGATGGCCAGGTAGGGCACGATCCACAGGCCGTCGTGGCCGAAGTCGACGAACGCGTCGGGCAGGTCGGCGGCGACGATCTGCTGCGAGCCGACCCAGATGGAGTCGATGCCGCGCACGATGTACAGGGTGCCGAGGGTGACGACGAGCGCGGGCACCTTGCCGAGGCTGACGAGGGCGCCGTTCAGGACGCCGAAGACAGCGCCGATGGCGACCGCGTAGACGACGGCGACGATCGAACTGCCGCCCCCTTGCAGGTAGTCGCCCGCGGCGAAGGCCGAGATGCCGAGGACGGAGCCGACGGACAGGTCGACGTTGCGGGTGATGACGACGACGGCCTGACCGGTCGCGACGAGGACGAGGATGGTGGCGTTGAGGAGGAGGTCCTTGACGCCCTGCTCGGACAGGAACTCGCTGTTGGAGACCTGGGTGGCGAGCAGCATGAGGACGAGTACGCCGGCGACGGCGATCTCGCGTGCCTTGAACACCTTGTCGATGAGGCGGCGCCCGGCGGTGGGTTCGGGGACGGTGTCCTCGCGGACGGCTGGAGCGGTAACGGTCATGATGCGGCCACCTCTGCGGGCCTCGGGTCCGCGGGCCTCGGGGGCGCGGGGCTGTATCGGTCAGCGGCTCCGCCGCGGGGCGCCGGCCACCACGAAGCACGCGCGTACGCGTAGGAACGGACAACGGCCGACGGCGAGTGGACGGACATCAGGCGGCCCTCCCCGTCGCCGCGGCCATCACGGACTCCTCGTTCGCCTCGGCTCGGGAGAGTTCCGCGGTGAGGCGGCCCTCGTGCATGACGAGGACGCGGTCGGCCATGCCGAGGATCTCGGGGAGGTCGGAGGAGATCATCAGGACGGCGACGCCCTCCGCGGCGAGCGAGGAGAGCAGGCGGTGCACCTCGGCCTTGGTGCCGACGTCGATGCCGCGGGTCGGCTCGTCGACGATGAGGACCTGCGGCCCGGTGGCGAGCCACTTGGCGAGGACGACCTTCTGCTGGTTGCCGCCGGACAGGGTGCCGACGACGTCCGCGAGGCGCGCGTACTTCACCTGGAGTCTGACCGACCAGTCGAGGGAGCGGCTGCGTTCGGCCCTGCGGTTCATGAGTCCGGCGCGGCTGGTGTCGGCGAAGCCGGTGAGGCCGATGTTGCGCTCGATGGACATGTCCATCACCAGGCCCTGGGCGCGGCGATCCTCGGGGACGAGGGCGAGCCCGGCGTGCATGGCGAGGCTCGGGGCGCCGGGCTTGAGCCTCTGGCCGAGTACTTCGACGTCGCCGCCGTCGAACCGGTCGACGCCGAAGACGGCGCGGGCCACCTCGCTGCGTCCGGCGCCGACGAGTCCGGCGAGGCCGACGATCTCGCCGCGCCGCACCTCGAAGGAGACGTCGGTGAAGACGCCCTCACGGGTGAGGCGGCGCACGCTGAGCGCCACCTCGCCGATCTCGGTCTCCTGCTTGGGGTAGAGCTCGTCGAGGTCGCGGCCGACCATGCGGCGCACGAGGTCGTCCTCGGTCAGTCCGTCGAGGGGTTCGCTGGCGACCCAGGCGCCGTCGCGGAGCGTCGTGACGCGCTGGCAGAGCCCGAAGATCTCCTCCAGGCGGTGCGAGATGAACAGGACGGCGGCGCCCTGTTCGCGCAGGGTGCGTACGACGCCGAAGAGGCGGGCGACCTCGCTGCCGGTGAGCGCGGCGGTCGGCTCGTCCATGATCAGGACGCGGGCGTCGAAGGAGAGCGCCTTGGCGATCTCGACGAGCTGCTGGTCGGCGATGGAGAGGCCACGTGCGGGCTGGTCCGGGTCGAGCGCGACCCCGAGCCGTGCGAACAGGTCGGCCGTGGCCTGCTTGACGGCGCGGTGGTCGACGCGGCCGAGCGCGCGGCGCGGCTGGCGCCCCATGAAGATGTTCTCGGCGATCGACAGGTCGGGGAAGAGCGTCGGCTCCTGGTAGATGACGGCGACACCGGCGTCCCGGGCGTCCGCGGGGCCGTGGAACTCCACCGGGGCGCCGTCGAGCAGGACCGTTCCGGTGTCCGGCCGGTGCACCCCGGCGAGGGTCTTGATCAGGGTCGACTTCCCCGCGCCGTTCTCGCCGGCGAGGGCGTGCGCCTCTCCGGCGTACAGGCGCAGGCCGACGCCGCGCAGGGCGCGCACCGCGCCGAAGGACTTGCTCACCCCCTCCAGCGCGAGCACCGGAGTCGTCTCCGGTTCAGGATGCGTCATTGCATGTCTCCGTGAGTGTGCGGAAGTGGTGGGCCCGGTTGCCGTGCCGAGCGCACGGGGATGGCTGAGGGCGCCGGACGGATCACGATGGATCAGGTTGGATCAGATTGGATCAGGTTGGATCACCGGCGGTGAAATGTTTCAGTGAAGTTGCCCGGAAGCTAGCCCCGCTTCTCCCGACAGGTCAAGAGGCGAACGCCGGAAGAACCAGAAAAAGCGCCTGTAGAGCGGCGCACCGCGATGAACAGCACGATCGCGTAACGCACTTGGCTCCATGTCCGACCCCTTGACGCGCTCCGCACCCGGGGTTAACTTCCCAGCGAAGTGAATCGATTCACGAATTCAGAGGTGGACATGCCTGACATCGCTGCCGTGAAGGCCGCACTCGCCCGCCAGCGGATCGAGACGCCGTCCTGGGGCTACGGCAACTCCGGCACCCGGTTCAAGGTGTTCGCCCAGGCCGGCGTGCCGCGCACCCCGCGGGAGAAGCTCGACGACGCGGCGAAGGTGCACGAGTTCACCGGCATCGCCCCCAAGGTGGCGCTGCACATCCCGTGGGACACGGTCGACGACTACGCGGCGCTCGCCGCCTACGCCAAGGAGCGCGGCGTCGAACTCGGCACCATCAACTCCAACACCTTCCAGGACGACGACTTCAAGCTCGGCAGCGTCTGTCACCCGGACCCGAAGGTGCGCCGCAAGGCCGTCGGCCACCTCCTGGAGTGCGTCGACATCATGGACGCCACCGGCTCCGGGGACCTGAAGCTGTGGCTCGCCGACGGCACCAACTACCCGGGCCAGGACGACATCGTGGCCCGCCAGGACCGCCTCGCGGAATCCCTGGCGGCGGTCTACGAGCGACTCGGCGACGACCAGCGCCTGCTCCTCGAGTACAAACTCTTCGAGCCCGCCTTCTACACGACGGACGTGCCGGACTGGGGCACCTCCTACGTGCAGTGCCTGAAGCTGGGCGAGCGCGCACAGGTCGTCGTCGACACCGGCCACCACGCGCCCGGCACCAACATCGAGTTCATCGTGGCGCTGCTCCTGCGCGAGGGCCGGCTCGGCGGGTTCGACTTCAACTCCCGCTTCTACGCCGACGACGACCTCATGGTGGGCTCGGCCGACCCCTTCCAGCTCTTCCGCATCCTGCACGAGGTCGCCAAGAACGGCGGCTTCGACGCGGAGACGAACGTGGCGTTCATGCTCGACCAGTGCCACAACATCGAGGCGAAGATCCCCGCGGTCATCCGCTCCGTCCTCAACGTCCAGGAGGCGACGGCCAAGGCGCTCCTCGTCGACCGCGACGCCCTGACCGCCGCCCAGCGCGCGGGCGACGTCCTCACCGCCAACGCGGTCCTCATGGACGCCTACAACACCGACGTACGCCCGCTCCTCCGCGAGCTGCGCGAGGAGCAGGGCCTGCACCCGGACCCGGTCGCCGCGTACCACGCGAGTGGCTGGCAGGAGCGGATCGTGGCCGAGCGGGTGGGCGGCGAACAGGCCGGCTGGGGCGCCTGACCGCATCCGCCCCGCCCCGTTCCCCTCCCCCTCACCTCCCTACTGAAGGAATCCGCATGTCCTCCGCCACCCCTCCCGAAGTCGCCGCTCTCCTGGCGCGTTCGAACCGGCTCGGCGCCGACCCCCGCAACACCAACTACGCCGGCGGCAACACCTCCGCCAAGGGCACCGCCACCGACCCCGTCACCGGTACGGACGTCGAGCTGCTGTGGGTCAAGGGCTCCGGCGGCGACCTGGGCACCCTCACCGCGGCGGGCCTCGCCGCACTGCGCCTGGACCGCCTGCGTGCGCTCACCGAGGTGTACCCGGGGGTGGAGCGCGAGGACGAGATGGTCGCCGCGTTCGACTACTGCCTGCACGGCAAGGGCGGCGCCGCGCCGTCCATCGACACCGCGATGCACGGCCTGGTCGACGCCGCCCACGTCGACCACCTGCACCCGGACTCGGGCATCGCGCTGGCCTGCGCGGCGGACGGCGAGAAGCTGACCGCCGAGTGCTTCGGCGAGAAGGTGGCGTGGGTGCCGTGGCGCCGCCCCGGTTTCCAGCTCGGCCTGGACATCGCCGCGCTGAAGGCCGCCCACCCCGAGGCGGTCGGCTGCGTCCTCGGCGGCCACGGCATCACGGCGTGGGGCGACACAGCCGAGGAGTGCGAGGCGAACTCGCTGTTCATCATCCGCACGGCGGAGACGTTCCTGGCGGAGCGCGGCAAGCCGGAGCCGTTCGGGGCGGTCCTTGAGGGGTACGGGGCGCTGGGCGCGGCGGAGCGCCGGGCACGCGCGGCCGAACTGGCGCCTCTCGTCCGGGGACTGGCATCGGTCGACCGACCCCAGGTGGGCCACTTCGACGACTCCGACACGGTCCTCGACTTCCTGGCGAGCGCGGAGCACCCGCGCCTCGCCGCGCTCGGCACGTCGTGCCCGGACCACTTCCTGCGCACGAAGGTGCGCCCGCTCGTCCTGGACCTGCCGCCGACGGCGGACCTCGACGCGGTGGCGACCCGCCTGAAGGAACTCCACGCCGAGTACCGCGAGGAGTACGCGGCGTACTACGCGCGCCACGCCGTGGAGGGCTCCCCCGCGATGCGCGGCGCGGACCCGGCGATCGTGCTCGTGCCCGGCGTCGGCATGTTCAGCTTCGGCAAGGACAAGCAGACGGCGCGCGTGGCGGGCGAGTTCTACCTCAACGCGATCAACGTGATGCGGGGCGCCGAGGCGGTCTCCACGTACGCGCCCATCGAGGAGTCCGAGAAGTTCCGCATCGAGTACTGGTCCCTGGAGGAGGCCAAGCTCCAGCGGATGCCGAAGCCGAAGCCGCTGGCCACGCGCGTGGCGCTGGTGACAGGCGCGGGCAGCGGCATCGGCAGGGCCATCGCGCGCCGGCTGGCCGCCGAGGGCGCGTGTGTCGTCGTGGCCGACCTGAACGCCGAGGGCGCAGCGGCCGTCGCCGAGGAGCTGGGCGGCCCGGACAAGGCGGTCGCGGCGACGGTGGACGTGACATCGGAGGAGCAGATCGCGGAGGCGTTCAAGGCGGCGGCCCTGGCGTTCGGCGGCGTGGACCTGGTGGTCAACAACGCCGGCATCTCCATCTCCAAGCCGCTCCTGGAGACGACCGCCAAGGACTGGGACCTCCAGCACGCCATCATGGCCCGCGGCTCGTTCCTCGTCTCGCGCGAGGCGGCCCGCGTCATGCGGCAGCAGGACATGGGCGGCGACATCGTCTACATCGCCTCCAAGAACGCGGTGTTCGCGGGCCCGAACAATGTCGCCTACTCGGCGACGAAGGCGGACCAGGCGCACCAAGTGCGGTTGCTGGCAGCTGAGTTGGGCAGTGACGGCATCCGCGTGAACGGCGTCAACCCCGACGGGGTCGTGCGCGGCTCCGGCATCTTCGCGGGCGGCTGGGGCGCGCAGCGCGCGGCGACGTACGGCATCGAGGAGGAGAAGCTCGGCGAGTTCTACGCCCAGCGCACCCTCCTCAAGCGCGAGGTCCTCCCCGAGCACGTGGCCAACGCGGTCTACGCCCTGACAGCAGGCGACCTGACCCACACCACGGGCCTGCACGTCCCGGTGGACGCGGGGGTGGCAGCGGCGTTCCTGAGGTGAGGTGAGACGACGAACCGGGGCGCCGCCCAGCCCCGGCGCCCCGCAAAAAACGCGGAGACCGCCGCACCCACCCACAACACACCCGCCCCCACCCACAAACCGCCCACCACCACGGCGCCCCAGGGGCGCGAGGAACTGCGCGACCAGCCACAACACACCCGCACCCACCCACAAACCGCCACACACAACGGCGCTATCAGGGGCGCGAGGAACTGCGCGACCAGCCACAACACACCCGCACCCACCCACAAGCCGCCACACACAACGGCGCTATCAGGGGCGCGGGGAACTGCGCGACCAGCCACAACGCACCCGCACCCGCATCCGCACTCGCACCCACGTCCCCACTTGCTACGGCGCAAAGGCGAACCCATGCCCACCACCCCCTACGCCGCAATAGACCTGGGCGCATCGAGCGGCCGAGTCATCACAGCCCAGGTCACCCGCGACACCCTCACCCTGAACGAAGCGCACCGTTTCCCGAACACCCCGGTCCGCACGGGCACGTCCCTGCACTGGAACATCCTCACCCTCTACGCAGGCATCCTGGACGGACTCCGCAAGACGGGCCAGGTCCGCTCGATAGGCATAGACAGCTGGGCCGTCGACTACGGCCTCCTCGACGCGGACGGCACTCTCCTGGGCAACCCGTACCACTACCGGGACACCCGCACGGACACCATCGCGGAGAAGGTCTGGTCCCAGGTACCCCCAGCGGAGCTGTACGCGTCGACGGGCCTCCAGTACGCCCCCTTCAACACCCTCTACCAGCTGGCGGCGGCCCGGGAAACAGCCCAACTGGGCTGCGCGGCAACCCTGTTGCTGATCCCCGACCTCCTCACGTACTGGCTCACAGGAGAACGCGGCACCGAGCTGACGAACGCCTCCACCACCCAGCTCATCGACCCCCGCACACGCGACTGGGCGCACGACATCGCCGCCCGCACCGGCACGGACCTGGCCCTCTTCCCCGCACTGCGCCACCCGGGCGACCCGGCCGGCGTACTCCTGCCCCATGTCCTCGCCGAAACCGGCCTGACCGGCCCGGTCCCGGTGACGACGGTCGCGTCGCACGACACGGCGTCAGCCGTGGCGGCGGTACCGGCGACCGAGGACGCGAACTTCGCCTACATCTGCACAGGCACCTGGTCCCTCGCGGGCCTGGAACTGGACGCCCCCGTCCTGACCGAGGAAAGCCGCGCGGCGAACTTCACCAACGAGCTGGGCATCGACGGCACGGTCCGCTACCTGCGCAACATCATGGGCCTGTGGCTGCTCCAGGAGTGCCAACGCGCCTGGGGCGACCCGGACCTGGCCGACCTGCTCGACAAAGCCGCGCACGCACCCGCCCTGCGTTCGGTCGTCGACGCGAGCGACCCCGCGTTCCTGGCCCCGGGCTCCATGCCGGCCCGCATCGCCGCCGCCTGCCGCGCCACGGACCAGCCCGAACCCCGTACCCCCGCCGAGACCACCCGCTGCATCCTCGACTCTCTCGCGCTCGCGCACCGCAGGGCCGTCGCGCAGGCGGCGCGGCTCGCCGACCGCCCGGTGGACGTCGTGCACATCGTCGGCGGCGGCGCCCGCAACGCGCTGCTGTGCCAGCTGACCGCGGACGCCTGCGGCCTGCCGGTGGTGGCGGGCCCGGCGGAGGCCGCGGCGCTCGGCAACGTCCTCGTCCAGGCCCGCGCCGACGGCATCCTCGGCGACCGGGCTGCGGCCCGCGCGCTCGTCGCCGACACGCAGCCGCTGACGCGCTACACACCGCGCGGACCGGCGACGCAGTGGGCGGCGGCGGAGGCCCGTGTCGCCGCCTCGTGACCGGGTACGGCACACGACGTACGCTGCACCCGTCCGATGACCGACCCGATCAGAACGCCCAGCTCGAACCGACCCAACCGCACCGAACCGAAGGGGCCACGATGCGTGTCGCGCTGTTCCTGACCTGTGTCAACGACACGCTCTACCCCGATACGGGCCGTGCCGTGGTGAAACTCCTGACCAGACTGGGTGTGGAGGTGGACTTCCCGGCGGCGCAGACGTGCTGCGGGCAGGCCCACTACAACACCGGCTACCGTCACGAGGCCGAACCGCTCGCCCGCCACTACTCCGATGTCTTCGGCCCTGGTATCGCTTCGGGCGCGTACGACGCGATCATCACCCCGTCCGGTTCGTGCGCGGCGATGGTGCGCGAGCTGTACCCGCGCATGGGTGAGCGGGCCCGCGCCGAGGGCCGCGGCGACGGCCTCGCCGCCACCCTCGCCCCGGTGGTGCCGAAGACGTACGAACTGACCGAGTTCCTGGTCGACGTGTTGAAGGTGACGGACGTCGGCGCGTACTACCCCCACAAGGTGACCTACCACCCCACCTGCCACGGCCTGCGCTCCCTCGGCCTCGGCGACCGCCCCGCCCGGCTCCTCCGCGCGGTCGAGGGTCTGGAGCTCGTGGAACTGCCGGGCGCGCAGGAGTGCTGCGGCTTCGGCGGCACGTTCGCCGTGAAGAACGCCGACGTCTCGGCCGCGATGGGCGCCGACAAGGTGCGCAACGCCGAGTCGACCGGCGCGGACGTGCTCTGCGCCGCCGACAACTCCTGCCTGATGCACATCGGCGGCACGATGAGCCGCCTGCGCACGGAGCTGCGGCCGGTCCACATCGCGGAGATCCTTGCGAGCACCGAGAAGGAGCCCCTGGCATGAGCGGCACCTACGTGGGTATGCCCGCCTTTCCCAAGGCGGCGCACGACGCCGTACGGAACACCACCCTGCGCGCCAACCTGAAGCACGCCACCCACACCATCCGCGACAAGCGCGCCCGCGCCGTCGCCGAGCTGGACGACTGGGCGCTGCTGCGCGAGGCGGGCAAGCAGATCAAGGACCACACGCTCCACCACCTCGACCACTACCTGCTCCAGCTGGAGGAGTCGGTGACGGCGGCGGGCGGCACCGTGCACTGGGCCGCCGACGCCGACGAGGCCAACCGGATCGTGACCCGGCTCGTCAAGGAGACGGGCGAGTCGGAGGTCGTCAAGGTCAAGTCGATGGCCACGCAGGAGATCGGCCTCAACGAGGCTCTCGAAGCGGTGGGGATCGCCGCGTACGAGACCGACCTCGCCGAACTCATCGTGCAGCTCGGCAAGGACCGGCCCTCGCACATCCTCGTCCCCGCCATCCACCGCAACCGGGACGAGATCCGCACCATCTTCAAGAAGGAGATGGGCGAGTGGGGCCGCCCGGCCCCCGAAGGGCTCACCGACACGCCCGCCGAACTCGCCGAGGCCGCCCGCCTCCACCTGCGCGAGAAGTTCCTGCGCGCCAAGGTCGGCGTCTCGGGCGCGAACTTCATGGTCGCCGAGACCGGCACGCTCGTCGTCGTCGAGTCCGAGGGCAACGGCCGGATGTGCCTGACGCTGCCCGAGACGCTGATCTCGGTCGTCGGCATCGAGAAGATCGTGCCGACCTGGCGGGACCTGGAGGTCTTCCTCCAGACGCTGCCGCGCTCCTCCACCGCCGAGCGCATGAACCCGTACACCTCGACCTGGACCGGCACGGCCGACTCCGACGGTCCGCGCACCTTCCACCTGGTCCTGCTCGACAACGGCCGCACCGACACCCTCGCCGACGAGGTGGGCCGCCAGGCGCTGCGCTGCATCCGCTGCTCGGCCTGCCTGAACGTCTGCCCGGTGTACGAGCGGGCCGGCGGCCACGCCTACGGCTCCGTCTACCCGGGCCCGATCGGCGCCATCCTCAGCCCCCAGCTCCGGGGCACCGCCAGCGAGATCGACGCCTCCCTCCCGTACGCGTCCTCGCTCTGCGGCGCCTGCTACGAGGTGTGCCCGGTCGCCATCGACATCCCCGAGGTGCTCGTACATCTGCGGGAACGGGTCGTCCAGGGCGGCGACGTGACCCGGCGCGGCGCGAAAGTGACGCTGAAACCGGCCAAGGGGCACGCGGCGGAGCGCGCCGCGATGCGCGCGGCGCGCTGGGCGTTCACCCACCCGGCGGCGCTCGGCACGGGCCAGCGCCTCGCCTCGCGCACCCGCCGCTTCCATCCGCGTACGGTGCCGGGCCCCGGCCGCGCGTGGACGGCGACCCGCGATCTGCCGAAGGTGCCCGCGGAACCGTTCCGCGACTGGTGGCAGCGGACGAACGGCGGAAAGGACGACGCGCGATGAGCAGCAGGGAGGTGATCCTGGGCCGCGTGCGGCGTGCGCTCGGAGACCGGCAGGGCGGGGCGGCCCCGACGTCGTACGCCACGGACATCGACCGGGACTATCTGCGCGAGCACGGCGACCGGAGCGTCGAGGAGACGGTCGAGCTGCTCGCCGAGAACCTGGCCGACTACCGGGCGATCGTGCACCGCACCACCTCCGCCGAAGTGAGGCGGACGATCGCGCGGCTGCTGTCCGAGCGCGGCTCACGGACGGTGGTGGTGCCACCGGAGCTGCCGTCGCAGTGGCTGGCCGAGGTGGACGCGACCCTCATCCGGGACCGGGCCGCGAACACCCCCGCCGAACTCGCCGAGGCCGACAGCGTCGTCACCGCCTGCGCGGTGGCCGTCGCCGAGACCGGCACCCTCGTCCTCGACGGCTCGCCCGACCAGGGCCGCCGCCGCATCACCCTCGTGCCCGACCACCACATCTGCGTGGTGCGCGTTCCGGACCAGGTCGTCTCCGCCGTCCCGCAGGCCCTCGAACGGCTCGATCCGCGCCGTCCGCTCACCTGGATCTCGGGCCCGTCCGCGACCAGCGACATCGAACTCGACCGGGTCGAGGGGGTGCACGGTCCGCGCACCCTGGAGGTGGTTCTGGTGAGCGGGGAGTGACGGGCGCGGTTAGCGTGCTTCCATGATCCGGTTCGATCAGGTCACCAAGCGGTACGCGGACGGCACGACGGCGGTGGACGGCCTCTCCTTCGAGGTCGCCGAGGGCGAACTGGTCACGCTCGTCGGGCCGTCCGGCTGCGGCAAGACCACGACGATGATGATGGTCAACCGGCTCATCGAGCCGACCTCCGGCCGCGTCTTCGTCGACGGCGAGGACATCTCCACCCTCGACCCGGTGAAGCTGCGCCGCCGGATCGGCTACGTCATCCAGCAGGTCGGTCTCTTCCCGCACCGCACGGTCCTCGACAACACGGCGACCGTGCCCGCGCTGACCGGCTGGAAGAAGGCGAAGGCGCGGGCGCGCGCCGCCGAACTCCTCGATCTGGTGGGCCTGGACCCGAAGACGTTCGGCGGCCGCTATCCCGAGCAGCTGTCCGGCGGGCAGCGCCAGCGGGTCGGCGTGGCGCGGGCGCTGGCGGCGGATCCGCCCGTGCTGCTGATGGACGAGCCGTTCGGCGCGGTCGACCCGGTGGTGCGCGAGCAGTTGCAGGACGAGTTCCTGCGGATGCAGGCGGCGGTGCGCAAGACGGTGCTGCTCGTCACGCACGACATCGAGGAGGCGGTCCGGCTCGGCGACCGGATCGCGGTGTACGGGCAGGGCCGCATCGAGCAGTTCGACACCCCTGGCGCGGTCCTGGGCACGCCCGCGACACCGTACGTCGCCGAGTTCGTCGGCGCGGACCGTGGCCTGAAGCGGCTGTCGGTCACCGCGATCGAGCCGGACGACCTGGAGCAGCCGGCCGTGGTCCGCCTCGACGGGTCCGCCGAGCAGGCCGCGGCCCGGATGCGCGCGGAGGCGGCGCGCTGGGCGGTGGTCCTGGACGGAAGCGGTGATCTGCACGGCTGGATCGGCGTCGACGAGGCGGCCCTGGCCGGTCCTGACGGCCGGGTCGGCGATCTCGCGCACCGGATGAACGCCTGGGTCCCGGTCGGCGCCCCGCTCAAGCAGGCGTTCGGGGTGATGCTCCAGCACGACGCGGGCTGGGTCGCGGTCCTCGACGGTGCCCGCTTCCTCGGCGTCCTCACCCCGGCCAAACTCCACGAGGCGCTGCGCCGCTCGGTCGACGCGGACGCGCAGGGCGTGGGCCGCGACGAGGTGCAGTTCGACTCGGTCGCCGATGCCTGAGCGCTCCGCTGGAAGTACCGCGACAGGTGTCCGGCCGACTGCGGCGCCGTCGTGGCTGGTCGCGCGGTTCCCCGCGCCCCTCCGGGGCGCTGCCGGACCGCGACGTGCTTCGCCCGACCCGCTGAGGACCTGTCCTCAGAGTCCTTGGCCGGCCCGTTGCGACCGCCGGCGCCGGCCGTTCATCGCGCGCAGGTTCTCGTCCTGCACGGAGTCGTGGACGGCCCGGTCGGGGCGGTACGGGGCGAGTTCGGCGGCGGGGCGTCCGGTGACGATCTCGCGCGCGGCGAGCCGGCCGAGAACCGGGGCCAGGGTGACGGCGCTGTGCGAGACGAGGTGGTAGAGGCCGGGCGCCGAGGCGACCGCGCCGACCAGCGGCAGCCCGTCGGACGGGATGGGCCGTACGCCGATCCTGGCGTCGTCGATCCTGGTGCGGGCCAGGCCGGGCAGGACGGTGCTCGCGCGCCGGTGCAGTTCCCGCGGCAGCCCGTCGAGGGCGGCGGTGCCGGAGCCTTCCAGGCGTGCGTCGATCTCCCAGGACAGCGCGAGGACACCGCCGTCCGCCGTGGGCCGCAGGTCGACGCCCGGGGCGACGACGATCGCGGCGAGCGGCGGCCCTGGCAGCGGTGCGCTCTCGGCGAGGAGCCCCGGCACCTGCCGCATGGGCAGCCGCACCCCGGCGAGGGCGGCGATCCGGTCGGCCGCCGGGCCCGCGCAGTTCACGACGGTGTCGGCGCTCCAGGAGCGGTCCCCGGCCGTGATGCCGGTGATCCGCCCGTCGCCGGTCCGCGTCAGGCCGGTGACGGCGACCCCGTAGTGCGTCTCGGCGCCGTGCTCCACGGCCGCGTCGAGCAGGGCGTGCACGAAGCGCGGCGCGTCGAACCAGACGGCGCTGCCGTACACCGCGACCTCGTCGGCGGCGCAGGCGGCGGGGTCGACGGCGGGCGCGAGGTCGCGCAGCGCGGACGGCGGGGCGAGGCGGCAGTCGTGGCCCCAGCCCCGGGCGCGCAGGACCCGTTCGCGCAGCGCCTGGTGGGCCGCGTCGCCGTCGGCCCACTGCACGAGGGGTGCGGGGTGGAGCCAGGCGGGTCCGGCGAGCGTCCCGGAGAGCAGGCGGTGCTCCTCGGCGCCCTGCCGGTTGAGCCGGTAGTAGGCGTACGGGGTCTTCAGATGGGTGACGTCGGCGGAGAAGGTGGCGCCGGAGGTGCCGGACGCGGGCCGCGCCTCCTCCAGGACCACGACGCGGACGCCTTGGCGGGCGAGGTGGTAGCCGACGCAGGCGCCGAGCACGCCCGCGCCGACGACGACAGCCGAGACGGCTGGGGTTTTCGGGGTTCCTGGGACGGCTGTGTCCATGGCTGGTCCTGTTCGGTGGTTCCACCGGGGGCGCTCCACCTTCCCGCCCTTCGGCCCCCGCACACCCTCCGGTACCGGCCTACTTCAGCAGCCCCTTGTCGCGCAGGTAGGCGCGTGCGACGTCCTCGGGCAGCCGCCGCCAGCTGTCGACCTGCTGGTTCATGGCGGCCAGGTCCTGGGTGGTGAGGACGGAGTTGAGCGCGCCGAGCGTCTTGGCGACCTTCTCGCTGCCCGCCTGCGACCGGTTCACGACGGGCACGATGTAGTCGGCGTTCTGGAGCTTCTTGTCGTCGGCGAGCAGGACGAGCCCGAACTCGGCGAGCGTGGCGTCGGTGGTCGTGGTCAGCACCATCTGGTCCTGCCCGTTCTGCACGGCCTTCTTGGACTGGGTGGTGCCGACGCCCTTCGGGTCGACGCCGGTGACATCGATTCCGTAGACCTTCCGCAACCCCGGTTCGCAGTACGGGCGTTGCACGCATTCGTCCCCGGCTGCGAGCCGCACCCCCAGACCGGAGGCGCCGAGGTCGCTGAGCGTCTTCAGCCGGTGCCCGGCGGCGTAGGACCGGGTGACGGCGAAGGCGTTCTGGTCGACGGCCTTGCCGGGGTCGAGGACCACGAGGCCGCGCGGCCGGGCGAGCGTGCGCAGCGCCTCCATGGTGGCGTCGAGGTCGGGGGAGCCGACGGGGTCGGCGTCGGCGCCGTGGGTCTTGGCGCCCAGCCAGTCGGCGAACGTGGCCGCGTACTCCGGGACGACGTCGATCTGGCCGGACTCCAGGGCGGGTTCGTACAGCTCGCGGTTGGCGACGGAGAGGATCTCGGTCCCGTACCCGGCGTTCTCGAGGAGCAGCGCGTACATGGTCGCGAGCAGGTCGCTCTCGGTGAACCCGGCGGATCCGATGACCAGGTGTTTGCTGTCACCGGGCGGCGCGGTCACCTCGCCCTGGTTCTCCAGGGAGGGCCCGGTGGCACACCCGGTGAGGAGGAACGCGACCGCGAGGAACACCGCGCGTCGGCGGCTGGGCGCGCTCATCCGGTGGCCCTTCCCCGCGCCCAGGACGGCGCGCACCGCTCGGCGATCTCGAAGAGCCCTTCGACGACGAGCGCGAACACGGCGACGAGCACGGCTCCCGCGACGACCTGCGGGGTGCTGGCGAGGTTGAACCCGGCGGTGATGAGCCGCCCGAGCCCGCCGCCGCCCGCGAGCGCGGCGATGGTGGCGGTGGCGACGAGCTGCACGGCCGCGATCCGCACCCCGTTGAAGATCAGCGGGAGCGCGAGCGGGGCCTCCACCTTCAGCAGCATCTGCCGCCCGGTCATGCCCATTCCGCGCGCGGCTCGGACGATCTCCCGGTCGACGCCGCGCATGCCCACGTACGCGTTGGTGAGCAGGGGCGGCACGGCGAACAGGACGAGCGCGACGACGGTGGGCCCCTCGCCGTACCGCCCGAGCGGGGTGAGGAGCAGCAGGACGAGGACGGCGAAGGTGGGGACGGCCCGGCCGACGTTGGAGATGTTGACGGCGAGCGCGCCGCCCTTGCCGAGGTGCCCGAGCACGAGGGCGATGGGCAGGGCGATCAGACAGCTGACGGCGAGGCAGAGGAGGGTGAGGACGAGGTGCTGGGTGAGCCGGTGCCAGATGCCGTCGTCGCCGGACCAGTGCGCGGAGTCGGCGAGCCAGTTCCAGGCGTCGGTGAGGGTCTTCACGCGCGGCTCGCTCTCGTCCAGGGGGTGAGGAGGCGCCCGACGCCCAGGAGCACCAGATCGGCGACGATCGCGATGACCACGCACAGCACGGAGGCGGTCAGCACCTGAGCCTTGAAGTACGTGTTCATACCCGCGTAGATCAGGTTGCCGAGGCCGCCGTGTCCGACGATGGCGCCGATGGTCACCAGGGACACGGCCGAGACGGTCGCGATGCGCAGCCCCGCCATGGCGGCGGGCAGAGCGAGTGGCAGCTCGACGCTGAGCAGCAGCCGGACCGGCCCGTACCCCATGCCGCGCGCGGCCTGCCGGGTCTCCTCGGGCACGGCGCGCAGCCCGGCGAGGATGTTCCGCACGAGCAGGGTCAGTGAGTACAGCACGAGCCCGGCGGCGACGAGCGTGGCGGAGAGCCCGTAGACGGGCAGCAGCAGCGAGAACATGGCGAGGGACGGGATCGTGTAGAGCACGGTCGTCAGGGCGAGCACGGGCCCGGCCGCCCATCCCCACCGGCGGGCGACGACGGCCAGCGGTACGGCGATGACGAGGGCGATCGCCACGGCGATCAGGGTGATCTGCAGGTGCTGCACGACGGCGTCGAACAGGATGTGCCTGCGCGTGCTCAGATACGCGCCGCAGATCCAGTCGTTGCGGGCGAGGCAGTCGTCCGGCGGCGAGGTGTCGAGGACGGCGGTCACGAGGGGCACTCAGCCATTCCAGTGGCGGGGGCGGGTGTCGGCGCGCTGGGTGATCCGTACGGGCGAGACGCCCCGCGTCATTGACCGATAACCTTCGATAATTCTCCGAAAGTTTCGGCGCACATCAGCGCGGATCGCGGTGACCGAGGGCCCGCCACGGACCACGCGTGACCTGCAAAGTCCTGGTCCGTGCCCGAAGAAACCTTTCGAGATGCTGACCGAAACTCTTGACAGTTGGCAGGGCCAGTTCAAAGCTGTCGCCGTCACAAGGAAGAGCACGAGCAAGAGCACGAGCTAGGAGGAGGCACGCTCATGCACAACACCCCCGCACACCGGTTCAGGCTGCTCATCAGCACTGTCTGCGCCGCGCTGCTGGTCGCCGTCGCCGCGCTGGCCCTGCCCGGCACCGCGCACGCCGACACGGTCGTCACCACGAACCAGACCGGCACGAACAACGGTTACCACTACTCGTTCTGGACCGACGCCCCCGGCACGGTCTCCATGAACCTGGGCTCCGGCGGCAACTACAGCACCTCATGGAGCAACACCGGGAACTTCGTCGCGGGCAAGGGCTGGGCCAACGGCGGGCGCCGGAGCGTGACGTACTCGGGCACGTTCAACCCGTCCGGCAACGCCTACCTGGCGCTGTACGGCTGGACGTCGAACCCGCTCGTCGAGTACTACATCGTCGACAACTGGGGCACGTTCCGGCCCACGGGCACGTACAAGGGCACCGTCACCACCGACGGCGGCACGTACGACATCTACAAGACGACGCGGTACAACGCGCCGTCCGTCGAGGGCACCAAGACCTTCGACCAGTACTGGAGCGTCCGGCAGTCGAAGCGGACGGGCGGCACCATCACCACCGGCAACCACTTCGACGCGTGGGCCCGCGCGGGCATGCCGCTCGGCAGCTTCAACTACTACATGATCATGGCGACCGAGGGCTACCAGAGCAGCGGGAACTCCAACATCACGGTGGGCGGCACGGGTTCGGGCGGTGGCGGCGGTGGAGGAGGCGGTGGCGGGTGCAGTGCGACCCTCTCCGCCGGTCAGTCCTGGAGCGACCGCTACAACCTCGACGTCGCCGTCACCGGCTCCACCAACTGGACCGTCACCATGAACGTCCCCTCCCCCGCCAAGATCCTCTCCACCTGGAACACCAGCGCGAGCTACCCCAGCGCACAAGTCCTGACCGCCAGGCCCAACGGCAACGGCAACACCTTCGGCGTCACCGTCCAGCACAACGGCAACACCACCTGGCCGACCGTCTCCTGTTCCGCGAGCTGACCCCCGTCCCTCGATGGCGAAGGAGCACACCCCCATGCGCGCACGTTCCCTGCTCGCGAGATCGGCCGTCGTCGCCATGGCTGCCGCGAGCACCCTCACCGTCCACGGCGCCGCCGCGCCCGCGCAGGCCGCCGCCTGCACCGGCTACGTCGGCCTCACCTTCGACGACGGCCCGTCCAACACCACCCCGGCCCTGCTCGACGCGCTGAAGCGGAACGGGCTGCGGGCCACGATGTTCAACCAGGGCCAGTACGCCGCCGCCAACCCGGCCCAGGTACGGGCGCAGGTCAGCGCCGGGATGTGGGTCGCCAACCACAGTTACACGCACCCCCACCTGACCACGCTCGGGCAGGCGCAGATCGACTCGGAGATCTCCCGCACCCAGCAGGCCATCGCCAACGCCGGCGGCGGGACGCCCAAGCTGTTCCGGCCGCCGTACGGCGAGACCAACGCGACGGTGAAGGCCGTCGAGGCCAAGTACGGCCTGAAGGAGATCATCTGGGACGTCGACTCGCAGGACTGGAACAACGCCAGTACCGACGCGATCGTCTCGGCGGCGGGCCGGCTCACCGACGGACAGGTCATCCTGATGCACGACTGGCCCGCCAACACGCTCGCCGCGATCCCGCGGATCGCGCAGGGCCTCGCCGCGCGCGGCCTGTGCGCCGGCATGATCTCGCCGACCACCGGCCGCGCCGTAGCGCCCGACGGCGGCTCGGGCGGGGGCGGTGGCGGCGGAGGCAGCTCGTGCACCGCCACCCTCTCCGCCGGTCAGTCCTGGAGCGACCGCTACAACCTCGCCGTCGCCGTCACCGGCTCCACCAACTGGACCGTCACCATGAACGTCCCCTCCCCCGCCAAGATCCTCTCCACCTGGAACACCAGCGCGAGCTACCCCAGCGCACAAGTCCTG
Source organism: Streptomyces sp. NPDC016845 (assembly GCF_044332585.1). Lineage (NCBI taxonomy): Bacteria > Bacillati > Actinomycetota > Actinomycetes > Kitasatosporales > Streptomycetaceae > Streptomyces > Streptomyces sp. NPDC016845. Next base: position 259,518 of record NZ_JBIRPI010000006.1, read on the forward strand.
ACCGCCAGGCCCAACGGCAACGGCAACACCTTCGGCGTCACCGTCCAGCACAACGGCAACACCACCTGGCCGACCGTCTCCTGCGCCGCGGGCTGACGCCGCGCCTCAGCCCGGGGCCGGCGCCTCGTCGAGGAGCCGCAGCGCCGCGAGGAGCCGGTCCACGTCCTCCTCGCTGGTGTAAGGGGCGAATCCGACGCGGACGCCGCCCCCGGCGCCGAGGCCGAGGTCCTCCGCGGCGTGCACGGCGTAGAAGGAACCGGCGGGTGCGTCGACGCCGTGGGCGGCGAGGTGGCGGGCGACGTCGGCCGGGCGGTGGCCCGCCACCGTGAAGAAGGTGATCGGGGTCGGTGCCGCGGGGCGGCCGTGCACGGTGATGCCGTCCAGCTCCGCGAGCCCGTCCGCGAGGCGCTTCCCGAGCGCGTGCTCGTGTTCTTCGAGCGCCGCGAACGAGGCGGTCAGCCGGTCACGGCGGCTGCCCCGGGCGTCGGGGTCGAGGTGCGCGAGGAAGTCCACCGCGGCGTGCGCGCCGGCCAGCAGCTCATAGGGCAGCGTGCCCAGTTCGAAGCGCTCGGGCACCTGGTCGCTGGACGGGAGCAGCTTGTCCGGGCGCAGGGATTCGAGGAGTCCGGCCCGCCCGGTCAGCACGCCCAGGTGCGGGCCGAGGAACTTGTACGGCGAGCAGACGAGCGTGTCGGCGCCCATCGCCGCCAGGTCCACGAGGGCGTGCGAGGCGTAGCCGACGGCGTCGACGTGGAACAGGGCGCCCGCCTCATGGACGAGCGCCGCGATCGCGGGCAGGTCGGGGCGTGCGCCGGTGAGGTTCGACGCGGCGGTCACGGCGACGAGCCGGGTCCGGGCGGACAACCGCGCCGCGATGTGCTCGGGGCGCAGTTCGCTCGTCGCCGGGTCGAAGCCGGCCCACTTCACGACCGCGCCGGCCGATTCGGCGGCCTGCACCCATGGCCGGATGTTGGAGTCGTGGTCAAGGCGGGTGACGACAACCTCGTCGCCCGGTCCCCAGGTCTTGGCGAGCGTCCGCGACAGGTCGTACGTGAGCTGCGTGGCGCTGCGGCCGAAGACGACGGTGCCGGGCGCGGTGCCGAGCAGGTCGCCGAGGGCCGCGCGCGCCCCGGCCACGATGCGCTCCGCGTTGTGCTCGCCCTCCGTGACACTGCCACGGTTGGCCGTGGGCCCGGTCAGCGCCGCCACGACGGCGTCGATGACGGGCTGCGGCGCCTGCGTGCCGCCCGGCGCGTCGAACCGGGCGGAGCCGGAGGCGAGCGCGGGGATCTGTGCGCGGATCGCGGCTATGTCGAAGGGCATGCGTCAACTCCAAGGGGGCGGCACCAGGGGTGGCGGGGTAGGCCGTGCGGCTGCGACGCACGGCCTACCCCGAGTCTCTCCTACTACGGCCCGGCTACCGCGTCCCGGTGGGCCGCCGCGCCAGCCGCCCCGCCTCGTCCACGTCCGTGATCAGCCGCAGCCGGTACGTGTACGCGTAGTCCCGGTCGGCGAACAGCTTGTACGGGTCGTGGGTGTGCGCGCCCCAGCTGTTGTCGCCGCCGACGCCCATCTGGCGGTGGTTGACGCGCAGGACCACCTCGTCGCGCGGGGTGAGCTGGTAGTCGTGGCGGGCGCCGACGGACAGGTCCTCCGGGGTGAAGTGGGAGGCGTTGAGTTCGAGGAGGCCGTCGCCCCACACGAGCAGGCCGCGGCCGCGCCGGTCGGTGAGCGCCGCCCAGCGCACGTCCGTCTTGTTGCCGTTCTCCTGCGGCCGGATGTACGGGGTCCACTGGTCGCGCACGGTGGAGGAGTAGCGGCCCACGTCGGTGCCGTCCTTGCGGTCCCAGTGGTTCTCCTCGGGCCCGCGGCCGTAGTAGTGCAGCCGCTCGAAGGCCGCGGGCAGGTGCAGGATCGTGCCGACCTCGGGGAGGTAGGGGAGGTCCGGGGCGCCGGGGTGGAGGGTGTTGTCGACCTTGATCTCGCCGTTGCTGAAGACGGTGTAGGCCGTGGTGCAGGCCGACTCCGTGGTGGTCGGGAGTGTGCTCTTGACGGTGACGGTGACCGCGCGGCCGCCGTCGAGCGGGCGCACCGTCACCTCCTCCACCCTGCGCCGCGCGCCCGCGTCCCGCCACGTCTGGTTGCGGGTGTGCTGGCCGTTGCCCTGGTCGTTGTCGACGGGGGCGCGCCAGAAGTTCGGGACCGCGCCGGTGACGAGCAGCTTCGTACCGCCGGACTCGAACGTCGTGATGAGCCCGGTCGACTTGTCGACGACGACCTTGAGCCCCTTGACGCCCGTGACGGTGATCTGCGCGGCACCGTCCTCGTACGACACCTTCGGCACCTCGGCCAGCGGTACGGGCACGGCCTCGGGGCTGTCCACGTCGAGCGGCAGCTGTACGCGCGCCACCTCGAACCCCTCGTCCGCCCAGGGGGTGCGCTCCTTGGTGGTGAAGGAGAGCTGGAGGAAGTACTCGGCGCCGGGCGCCGGATCGTCCGGCAGCCGTACGGGGACGGTGATGTCCTTGCTGCTCAGCGGGGCCACGTCGAGCTGGGCGCGGGTGAGTGTGCCGCGCTGGACCACCACCCCGTCGCAGGCCAGCTCCCAGCTCCCGTGCCAGGCGCGGAGGCTGGTGAAGAGGTTCTCGTTGTGGAGCGTGAGGGCGCCGCTCGCGCCGCCGTCCCTGAGGGTCGCGCCGATCGTCTGGTAGATCCGTCTGACCTCGGCGGCCTTTCCGGTGTGGCCGCGGTCGGGCAGGACGATGCCGTCGCCGCTGAAGGCGCCGTCGTTGGGGTTGTCGCCCCAGTCGCCGCCGTACGCGGCGAACGTCCTGTCCCGCGCCTTCTTCGCCTCGTGGCCGACGGTGCGGGCGTCGAACCAGAAGCGCACCCCTTCGTCGTCCGGGGTACGTCCGTCGTCGGCGAGTTCGGCGGCGCTCAGGGCGCGGGCGTGGACCCGGGCCCGGCGGATCGTGCCGCTGAACTCACGGGTGGGGTTCTCGACCTCACCGGCGAGCGAGAGCGGCGCGGTGGAGCCGGACGGCTTGCGCGTGGTGGTCTTCACCGCCCTGACCACGCCGTCCACGTACAGGGTGAGCGTGCCCCTGTCCGCGTCGAAGACGCCCGCGACGTGGTGCTCGACGCCCGTCCAGCCGTCGTCGGGCGTCTGCCAGGACGCCGCGATCCACTGACCGTCGGCGTAGAGGAAGAACTCCAGGGTTCTCCCGGACTGCTTGAGCGCGTAGTGGGTGTCGCCCTTGGCGAGGATCGGCTGGTCGTAGCCGCGCACGTGCGGGGTCGCCCAGGCTTCGAGGGTCAGTGAACCGCGCAGGTCGAGGCGGTCGTCGCGGGCGAAGACGGTCGCGCCGGAGACACCCTTGTCGCGGCTGAACGAGCCCGACGGGTTGACGATCTGCCCCTTCAGGCGGGCGGGCCCCTCCTCGGTGAACAGGGTGCGCGCCGGGGTCGGCCAGTTCAGCGCCTGGTCGACGAAGTCCCAGATCCAGCCGCCCTGGAGGACGTCGTAGCGGCGCACGACGTCCCAGTACTCCTTGAAGTTTCCGGTCGAGTTACCCATCGAGTGGGCGTACTCGACCATCACGTACGGGCGGGTGTCCGTGGTGTCTTTCGCGCGCGCCTCGACCCGGCTCGGCGACTCGTACATCTTGGAGCGGATGTCGCTGACGCCCGGCCGGTCGTCGCCCTCGTAGTGGATGACGCGGGTCGTGTCGTAGCCGTGGATCCAGTCGTACATCGCCTTGAACGACGAGCCGCCGCCCGCCTCGTTCCCGAGCGACCAGATGACGGCGGAGGCGTGGTTCTTGTCGCGGTGCACCATGTTCTGGGCGCGGGCCACGCACACGGTGGTCCAGTCGGCGCGGTCGCCCGGGTAGGAGCTGTTGATGCCGTGGGTCTCCAGGTTGGTCTCGCCGACGAGGTAGAGGCCGTACTCGTCGGCGAGTTCGAGCCACAGCGGGTTGTTGGGGTAGTGCGAGGTGCGCACGGAGTTGATGTTCAGCTGCTTGATGATCCGGATGTCGCGGACCATGTCGGCGCGGCCGAGGGCGGAGCCGCGGTCCGGGTGCATCTCGTGGCGGTTGGTGCCGCGCAGCGAGACGGGCTGCCCGTTGATCCGCATGAGGCCGTCCTTCAGCGCGAACTCGCGCAGGCCGACGCGGTGCGAGAGCGTCTCGAGGACCTTCCCGCGCGGGTCGCGCAGGCGCAGGACGGCGGTGTAGAGGTAGGGGTCCTCGGCGGACCACAGGCGCGGCGAGGGCACGGATCTCGCGCCCCCGACCGTCACCTCGGCCGAGGTGAGCGCGGCGGACCCGGTCAGCGGCCGGGCCCAGACGGCGTGTCCGTCGGCGTCGTAGAGCTGGGTCTCGACCGTGTACGTCGCCCCGCCGGCGTCGCCCGCGTAGTCCCGGACCTGCGCCGTGACCGACAGCCCGGCCGACCTGTACCCGTCGCCGAGCGGTGTCTCGATCTTGAAGTCCCGGAGGTGGACCGTGGGCGTCGAGTACAGGTACACGGACCGGAAGATGCCGCTGAGCCGGATCATGTCCTGGTCCTGCAGCCAGTCGCCGTCCGAGTAGCGGTAGACCTCGACGGCGACGTGGTTGGTGCCGTCCTTCAGGTGCGGCGTGATGTCGTACTCGGCGGGTGTGTACGAGTCCTCGTGGTACCCGGCGAGCTGCCCGTTGACCCATACGTAGTGCGCCGCCTTGACGCCCTCGAAGTGCAGGAAGGTCCGCCGCCCGCGCCAGCCCCTTGGCACGGTGAACGTCCGCCGGTACTGGCCCACCGGGTTGTACCGGGTCGGCGCGGCGGGCGGCTGGGCGTCCTCGCCGAGCCCGTTGGCGCCCCACCACGGGTAGGTGATGTTGACGTAGACCGGGGTGTCGTACCCGTGCAGCTGCCAGGCGGACGGGACCGGGATCGTCTCCCAGCCGGAGTCGTCGAGGTCGGTGCGGTGGAAGTCGTCGAGCTTGTCGGCGGGCCGCTCCACGTAGGCGAACTTCCAGTCGCCGTCGAGGCTCTGCCGGTACGGGGATCTCGTGCGGTCGGCGGCGAGCGCCTGCCGGACGCTCTCGTACGGCATGAGGGTGGTGTGGGCGGGCTCGGTGCCGAGGCGGAAGAGGTCGATGTGCCCGTTCCACTCGTCCCCGCCGGCAAAGACGTCTCCCGCGGCGCCGAACGCCTTCGCGCCGGGCAGCGCGAGCGCGCCGAGCACGGCCGCCCCCGCTTCCAGCAGACGACGGCGGCTGACGTACGTGCGGGACGGGTGCGGCATGGCTGTGCCCTTCCGGCCGGGAGCTCTTGCGGAACCGCGCCCACCCTAGGAAGGGAACACAACCGAGACAATATCGACGTCAGATTCTGTCGCTTTCTGAGTGCTGGGGGCGGGACTCAGCCTTCCGCTCGCGCCCAGGGCGCACCGAGCACGACCTCGTGGGGCGAGCGTCCCGCCCGCGCCGCGGCGAGCGTCTCCGCCACCGGGAACCGCTCGTCGTCCCAGTCGCTCGCCGACCAGTCGTCCTCCCCGGTGGCGACGATCTCGCGGCCCCGCCCCGCGTCGACGTGCACGAACGCGCCGGTCACCACGGCCGTCACGAGCTCGTCGACCGCCGCCAGGAGCGAGTCGGAGCCGTCGTCGCAGGCGTCGCAGCCGCAGTCCGGCAACTGGCCGACCCGCACGGCCGGTTCACCCGCGCCGACCACCAGGGCCGTCCGGGGCACCCCGTCCACGGCGGCGTACCCGAACACCAGCGGCAGGGCGCCCGACCGCACCGGGCGCAGCCGCACGACGTCCACCACGGAGACGTCGCCGCCCAGCCGCCCCAACCCCACGAGGTTGTCGGCCTCCTCCGCCACGGCCAGGCCGCTCTCGCACAACGCCAGCGTCCACGCCTGCGCGCGCGCCGCGAGGACGCGGTACTTCTCCGGGTGCGTGCACCGTGTGTACTCCTCCTCGCCCACCTCACGTCCGGCGTGCGGATCGGGCCAGGGCGGCGTCTTCGCCCCGGTGCGGGTGAACGCCTCGGCCACGGCCCTGTCCAGCACGTTCTGATCCATGACGGGCACTTTACGCAGCGTCCGGCCGCGGGTGCGCGAACCTCCCCGCTCCATGATCACGGCGTAGTCTTCGAGCGGAACCGGGTCGGTGACGGCGGTGTACGGGGGGACACGCGATGACGGACAACAAGACAGGTGCGGTGCGGGCCTGGGAGTCGACACTCACGTCGGTGGTGGTGTACGCGCGGGGCGCGGTGTGCGTGCGGCGCGCCCGGGGCGTCGTCACGGCGGCCGACGGCCGGGTGCGGATCGGCGGCCTGCCGCTCTCGCTCGACCCGGGGTCGCTGCGGGCGTCCGTCGTGGCCGCGCCGGGTGTGCGGGTCGCCGAGGCCCGGGTGGCCGTCGGGGCCGAACCCTCCGCGTCCGACGCGCACGAGGAGCTGCGCCACGAGGTGGAGCGGCTGAGCGAGGCGCGGCGGGCGGCCGAGGCGCGGCGGGACCGGCAGCTGCGGCGGATCGAGGAGGTCGCGGCGGTGCGGCCGGTGCAGCCGCCCCGCAGGCGCGACGACCCGCACCGCCGCACCCCCGTCGACGCGTGGCTCGGCCTCGCGGACTTCGTGGACGAGCGGCTCACCGCGCTGCACGCCCGGCTCGACGAGCGGGACGAGGAACTCCGGCGCGTCCGGCACGAGTTGGACCTGGCCACCGAACGGCTGCGCCGCGCCCCCACGGGTACGGCGACGGGCTCGGTGCGCACCTCGGTCTCGGCCGTGCTGACCCTGGAGGGCGCCGCGCGCGAGGAGGTCGTGGTCGAGGTCGAGTACCGCGTGCCCGGCGCGGTCTGGGTGCCGTCCTACCGGCTGACGTACCGTCAAGGCGAGGGCAGCGGGCGTCTGGTGCTCCGCGCGTCGGTCGCGCAGCACACCGGTGAGGACTGGACCGGTGTCCGCATCGGTCTGTCCACCGCCGACCTGCTCCGCCCCACCGGGGCCCCGAAACTCCGCTCGACCCGTATCGGACGCCGCCAGCCCCCGCCTGCACCGTCCGGCCGGCGAGAGCCTCCTGCGGGCCTCGCCGAGCTCTTCACCGGGTACGACGCGGCGGGCCCGAGGCCGGTCCCGCGGGCGGGCGGCGCCGCCGTGCCACCGCCTCCCCCGCAGCTCTACGGCGCCGCCGGGGAAGACACCGCACAGGGCTACGGTGCACCGTTCGCCGCCGGTGCCGCCGAGGACGCGCCGGCGTACGGGGCGCCCGCGCCCGTCGCGCCCGGGGCCGCCCGGCCCCGTTCGGTGGGCAAGGCGAGGGCGGCCCACGCGCCCCTGTCCGCGGGCGCCCCGGTGTTCGCCGACGCCCCGATGGCGCCCGGCGCCGCTCCCGCACCGCCTCCCTCGGCCCTGCCCCGGTCCGGGCCACCGCGCCCCGGCGCGGCCGACCTGGACTACGGGGACCTCGTCCTGTCCGGCGCCGACGCGCCCGACGGGCGGCGCGGGCTGCTCGAGCCGGTGGCGCCCCATGACCGTACGACCGCGGAGGACCGGGGACGCGCCGAGGCCGTCCGGTTCCTGCCGCTGCCCGGGCACGCCGCGTGGCCCCGCGAGTCGGCCGGCTCCTTCGACCACCGGTACGACGCCGAGGGCCCCGCCGGCATCCCCTCCGACGGCGCCTGGCACACCGTGACCGTCACCGGACTGCCGGTCGGCCTGCGCACCGAGTACGTGTGCGTACCGTCCGTCGAGGAGACCGTGTACGCGACGCTGGTGCTCACCAACGCCACCGACCGGGCCCTGCTCGCGGGCCCCGTCGACCTCACCTCCGACGGCGATCAACTGCCCACCACGGCCTTGCCGACCGTCGCCCCGGGCGGCACGGGACGCATCGGGCTCGGCCCCGCCGAGGCGGTCCGGGCCAGCCGCCGCACCGAGCTGCGCGAATCCACCGCGGGGCTGCGCAACACCACCACCGTGCTCGACCACCGCGTCCACGTGGAGCTGGCCAACCGGCTGCCCCGCACGGTCACCGTCGAGGTCCGCGAACGCGTGCCCGTCACCTCGGACGGCGACATCCGCATCGAGGAACGGGGCGGATGGACGGCCCCGCCGGACGGCGGCGAGGGACCCGAGCGGCCCGTGCCCGGCACGCGCCTGTGGCGGGTGGACGTCCCCGCGGGCGGCACCGCCGTGCTCGACGGCGGCCACGAGATCCGCGTCCCGGCCGCCAAGGCCCTCGTCGGCGGAGAGCGGAGGAGCTGACCCATGACCACTTCACCTGAGGCCGGGGCCCCTGAGACCGGGGCGCCGGTCACCGCCCTGATCCCGCTGCCCGTCACCGCCGTGACCTGCCTGGAGGACCGCGCCCACGTCGAGCGCACGGCCACCCTCGCGCTGCGCCCCGGCGTCCGGCGTCTGCTCCTCGGCCCGGTCCCCGCGCTCGCCGTCGACCGCAGCCTGCACACCGCCCTGACCGGCGACGACACCGCCGCCGCCGTCCTCGACGTACGCCTGGTACGGGCCTGGACGCCGCGCGCGCCCGAGCCGCCCGGCGACGAGGACTCCGCGCTGCGCCGGCACACGTACGCCCTGCGGGAGGAGGAGCGGGCGCTGCGGCAGCGCGGCGACCGGTTGCGGGCCCGTCTGGAGCTCCTGGCGCGGCTCGCCGCCGACCTGCTGCGCGAGTTCGGCGAGGGCGCGGGGTACGGCGAGAGCGAACCGGAGCGCTGGGCCCGCGAGCTGGAGCGCGCCTACGCCGAGCGCGATCGGTACGAGGACGAGCTCGCCGCCGTAGAGGGGCGGTCGCGGGCGGTCGGCGCGGAACTGGCGCGCGCGGAGGGTGCGTTGCAGGCCGCCGAGGAGGAGCCGCCGGAGCTGACCGCGCACGTCGAACTGACGGTGCGGGCGGCTGCCGAGGGCGAGGCGGAGCTGCGCCTGAGCCACCTCACCCCGTGCGCGCTGTGGCGCCCCGCCTACCGCGCCACGCTGGACGCGGGCCGCGTGACCCTGCGGACCGACGCGACGGTGTGGCAGCGCACGGGCGAGGACTGGTCCGGGGTCCGCCTGACGCTGTCGACGGCCCGGTCGGGGCCGGCCACCGCGCCGCCGCGGCTCGTGGAGGACCGGCTCACCCTGCGGGACCGGACCGCGATCGAACGCCGGACCGTCGACATCGAGGTGCGCGAGGAGGACATCACCGATGTGGGCCCGGCGCCCGTACCCGGGCTGCCGGGCGTGGACGACGGCGGCGAGGTCCGTGTCCTGCACGCCCCCGCCCCGGCCTCCGTGCCGGGCGACGGCCGCGCCCACCGCGTACCGCTGACCGAGGCCACCAGTGCGGCCCACAGCGAGTACGTCTGCGCGCCCGAACTCTCGCCGCTGGTCACCCAGGTGGTGCGGTTCCCGAACGCGAGCGGGCACGCGCTGCTCGCCGGGCCCGTGGAACTGGTCCGCGACAGCGGCTTCACCGGCCGCTCCGCCCTGGACTTCACCGCGCCGGGCGCCACCGCCGAGCTGGCGTTCGGCAGCTCCGACAGCCACCGGGTGCTCAGGGAGACCGACGAGTCCCGCGACACCACGGGCCTCACCCACCGCACCGTGCTCACCCGCACGGTCCGGCTGCACGTGTCGCGGTTCTCCGCGCCGGACGACACCGACGACCGCACCATCACGCTGCGTGAACGGATTCCGGTCTCCGAGGTCGCGGACGTCGAGGTGCGGCTGCGCGAGGACGCCTGCTCCCCCGCCCCCGACTCGCTCGACGCCGAGGGCATCGCCCGCTGGGACGTCTCGCTGCCGCCCGGCGGCCGCCGCACCGTGACGCTGGTCTACGAGGTGTCGGCGAGCGGCAAGGTCAACGGGCTGTAGTCGTAGGGCTGTCCGGGACAACGCGATCCTGTCCCGGACAGCCCGGACTCTTGCCGGGCAGGGTCCCACCTGGCAGTTTCTTGTCCGGCGCCGGCCGCGAGGGGAGAGCTCGGGGGGACCCTCGCGGCCGCGCCGCGCAGGGGGGTGGAGTCAGCCGGCGGTCGGGGTGGCCGCGCCTGCGGTGGTTCGGCGGATCACGAAGCGCTGGCCCGCCGAACCGTCGCAGGGCCTGACCACCGCCTCCACGCCGGTGACGGGCCGCTCACCCTGCGCCCCGGCCGTCACGCACTGCGCGTCGGTCACTTCGAGTACGTAGGTGGAGGTGGTGTCCCGTACGCGCTCCACCCGCAGGGGGCTGCCCTGGCCGCACTCGTCGAACGGTTCGAGGAACCCCTTCGGCGGGCCTTCCCTGCGCACCACCAGGCAGCCGGGGCCGTGCTCCGGGTGGTACCAGTGAACGCGGTAGCGGCCGTCGTCCGTCGCGCGCAGTTCCGTGACGGGCGGGGACGCGTTCGCGCACGACCGGAACACGGCGACGAGGCTGTCGTAGCGCCCCGCACGGTCCTTGCCGTCGCTGAGACAGAGGTCGGGCCCCTCCACCGGCCGTACGGTCACCGCTCCGGCGGGCACGTCGGCCCCGCCCTGCCCGCCGTCGTCGTCCTTGACGGCCTGCACGGCCACGATCAGCAGCGCGGCACACACCACGACGCCGCCGACGAGGAGCAGGGCGCGGCGGCGCGCCCGCACCAGCCGTTTCCCGCCACGCCGCAGCTGCCCGCCGGAGGTCGCGCCGCGCGGGCCGCCCGCTCCGGTACGGCCGTCGTCGGCCTCGGGGTCCGGTCCGGCGACGGCCGCGGCACCGGCGTCTTCGGCGTTCACGGTGTCCGCGCCGGCCCCGGGCTCACCGCCCGCCGCCAGCCGCTCCCGGGCCGCCTCCCACTCCGTGACCTCCTCCTCGCCCACCCCGCACGCGCGGACGAAGGCGGTCAGCAGGTCCGCTTTGGGGAGCGCTTCGCGGGAGAGAGCGCCCGCGAGGGTGCTGCGGGCCAGGACGTCGCCGTTCTTCGCGGCGCGCAGCTCCAGCTGGCGGTAGGTGAGGCCGGACGCCTCCTTGCGGTGGCGCAGCAGCGCCACGAACTCCCGCACCGTCCGTATCCCGCCCGGTCCGCCCACCACCCCGTGCGTTCCGCCGCCCCGCGTCAGGTCGTCCACCGCCGCTCGTCCCCCACCCGCCCAGATGCTCCGTCGAACCGGATCAAGTCTCACCACTGCCCGCATCCGCCACAAGAGCCGATCGCGTCAGTCGCGGCACGCCGGTCGCTGCTCGGGGGCTCGCTGCCGCCGCCCCGGCGGACAGGGTGTTTCCTGAGGTCGGGGCGGAACCCGGCATGGCGGACGGCGACCTCGAAGGGGCCGACGGGCCAGAGGGCTGACGCCCGTCCCCGAGGTCAGCGCGGGCCGGGCGCGCCCGCCGCACCCGTGACGCGGGCGACCAGGTCGCTCCAGCCCGCCTCAAGGCGCTCAAGGGGCATGTCGCACCGCTTCGTCAGGTAGTGGATCAGCGCCGGGTCGAGGTAGCCCATCAGCGCCTGCGCCTGGAGCGCGCAGTCGGCCTCGGGGACGAGTTCGCGCAGCAGGATCGTGACGTGGGTGGCGAGCACCCGGTGCGAGGGGTGGGCGATGCGGCGCGCGGGTTCGGGCTGCGCGGCCAGGTGCAGCTCCAGCTGGGCGACGGACCAGCGCAGCACGGCCTTGCCGAACGCGCGCAGCCGTTCGTCGGCGGGGGCGCCGGGGCCGAGCGGCGGCGGCCCGCTCATCAGGTCGGCCTGGAGCTGTTTCGTGGTGTGGTCGAGCAGTGCGGTCAGCAGGCCGGTACGGTCGCCGAAGCGGCGGAAGACCGTGCCCTTGCCCACCTGGGCGGCGGCGGCCACGGCCTCCATGGTGACGCCCGCCGGGCCGTGCTCCGCGACAAGGCGGGCCGCCGCTTCGAGGAGCCGGGCGCGGTTGCGGGCGGCGTCGGCGCGCAGGCACGGCTCGTCGTCCGCGGCGAGGCCGATCTCCAGCAGAGCAGGCTCGCCCACGGGGTCGGGCGACGCCGGAAGGTGGGGCGAACTCGGGGACATGAACACAGCGTAAAGCATTCCCGGCCGAACTGGACCGCGGTCCGCTTAGGGTGCTAGAACTGTAAACGGACCTCGGTCCGGATTTCCCTCCGGATCGTCTGAGGACCGTGGAGAGTCTTTTTCAGCCCATTGGAGCCCCCATGTCTGTTCGTATCCTTGCGCTCGTCGGCAGCCTGCGCGCCGGTTCGCACAACCGCCAGCTCGCCGAGGCGGCCGTCAAGCTCGCGCCCGAGGGCGCCGAGGTCGAGCTGTTCGAGGGCCTGGCCGAGATCCCCTACTACAACGAGGACATCGACGTCGAGGGCGAGGTGCCCGCCGTCGCCGCCAAGCTCCGCGAGGCCGCGCAGAACGCCGACGCGTTCCTGGTCTTCACGCCCGAGTACAACGGCACGATCCCGGCCGTCCTGAAGAACGCCATCGACTGGCTGTCCCGCCCGTACGGCGCCGGCGCCTTCGGCGGCAAGCCCGTCGTCGTCGGCGGCACCGCCTTCGGCCAGTACGGCGGCGTGTGGGCGCAGGACGAGGTCCGCAAGTCCGTGGGCATCGCCGGCGGCAAGGTCATCGAGGACCTCAAGATCTCCATCCCGTCCTCCCTGACCCGCTTCGCCGAGACCCACCCGGTCGACGACGCCGAGGTCGCCGAGCAGCTCACCGAGCTCCTCGCGCGCCTGCACGGCCACGCGGGCGAGACCGTCGCCGCCTGATCCGCGCACCGTACGTCCGAAGCGGCCCGAGCCTTCCGGCTCGGGCCGCTTCGCGTGCGCGCGACGTCAGGCACCGGCCAACCGCCGCAGGCGGGGCAGCAGTTGGTCCCCCACCCGCGCGGTCTCCTCACGGTACGGGGTGTCGGACAGGACGAAGTGCGTGACGCCGAGCGCGCGGTAGCGGCGCAGCGCCTCGGCCACGTCGTCCGGCGAACCGACCAGCCAGGTGCTCCCCGCTCCACCGCCGCCGGCCCTGCCCGGGGCGGTGAAGAGGCAGGTGTCGAGCACCTCGCCGCGCTCGGTGAGGTCGAGGAGGCGCCGCTGGCCGACGGCGGCCCGCTGTCGCGCGGCCCACGCCGGTTCGGTCCCGTCCTTCGCCATCCGCGCGACCTTCTCCTCGGCCGCGCGCCACGCCTCCTCGGTCGTGTCGCGTACGAGCGTGGTGACGCGCAGCCCGAACTCCAGCGGCTCGTGGCGGCGCTCCACCTCATCGCTCAACTTCCGTAACCTGTCGATGCGTTCGGCGATCCCGTCGAGCGGCTCGCCCCAGAACAGCTGCACGTCCGCCTCGGCCGCCGCCACCCGCTCGGCCGCCTCCGACGCGCCGCCGAAGTAGAGCGCGGGATGCGCCCGGTCCCCGGAGGCGTAAGGGCGCGGCGCCACCGTCGAGTCCGTCACCCGGAAGTGCTCGCCGTGGAAGGTGACCCGCTCCTCGGTCCACAGCCGCCGCACCAGCTGCAGGAACTCCCGGGTCCGGGCGTAGCGCAGGGCCGGTTCCAGCGTGGTGTCGCCGTACGCGGCCGGGTTGTCCAGGCCGCTGACGATGTTGACCAGGACCCGGCCCCGGCTGAGCTGGTCGAGCGAGGCGGCAGCACCGGCGAACTGCGCGGGCTGCCAGTACCCCGGCCGGACCGCGACGAGCGGCTTGAACGTCGTGGTGCGGGCGGCCAGGGCGGTGGCGACGGTGAACGCGTCGGGGCGGCCCCACCCGGTACCGAGCAGCGCGCCGCCCCAGCCGTGCGCCTCCGCCGCCAGGGCGAGTGCGGTCGAGTACTCGATCGAGCCCCAGCCGGCCGTCGTGTCGTCCCCGCGGTGCCCCGGCTCGACGGTGTTGGGGATGTACCAGAGGAACTCCTGGCTCATGGGCTGTCCTCCTGGGCTGGGTGCGTGGCCTACTGGTCGAGTCCCAGGTGGTGGCGGAGGGTCGGGCCCTCGTACTCGGTGCGGAAGACACCGCGTTCCTGGAGGATCGGGACCACCTGGTCGGCGAAGGCGTCCAGGCCGCCGGGGGTGAGGTGCGGGACGAGGATGAAGCCGTCACTGGCGTCGGCCTGGACGAGATCGTTGATGGCGGTGGCGACGGTGGCCGGGGTGCCGACGAAGCTCTGCCGGTTGCCGGTGTGGATGACCAGGTCGCGGATGGACCAGTTGTTGGCGGCGGCCAGTTCGCGCCATTCGCGGGCGGTGGCGAGCGGGTCACGGTACATCCGGACCTGGGCGCGGCCCTCGGCGATGTGGTGGTCGCCGACGTCCGGGTCGACGTCGGGCAGCGGCCCCTCGGGGTCGTATCCGCTCAGGTCCCGGTTCCAGACGAACTCCAGGTGCTTGAGCGCGGTGGCGCCGCTGACCTGACGGCGCCGTACGTCCCGGGCCTTCTCCTCCGCCTCCGCGTCGGTGTCGCCGAGGACGAAGGTCGCGGCGGGCAGGATCTTGAGCTGCTCCGGGCGGCGCCCGTACGCGGCGAGGCGGCGCTTGACGTCCGCGTAGAACGCCTGGCCCTCCGTGAGCGTGGCGTACCGGCTGAAGATCGCGTCGGCGCTGGACGCGGCGAACTCGCGGCCCTCCTCGGAGTCACCGGCCTGGAAGATCACGGGGCGGCCCTGCGGGGAGCGGGGTACGTCGAACTGGCCCTGGATGTCGAAGTGCTGCCCGGTGTGGACGAAGGAGCCCGCCTTCGCGTCGTTCAGGAAGGCGCCGGTGGCCTGGTCGGCGAGGATCTCGTCGCCGTGCCAGGAGTCGAAGAGTTCGTTGGCGGTGGTCAGGAACTCCTTGGCCCGCGAGTACCGCTCCTCCTTCGGCAGGAAGCCGCCGCGGCGGAAGTTCTCGCCGGTGAAGGCGTCCCAGGAGGTGACGACGTTCCAGGCGGCGCGCCCGCCCGAGAGGTGGTCGAGGCTGGCGAACTGGCGGGCCACCTCGTAGGGCTCGTTGAACGTGGAGTTGATGGTGCCGGTCAGGCCGAGCCGGTCGGTGACGGCGGCGAGCGCGGCCAGGACGGTGAAGGTGTCGGGGCGGCCGACGACGTCCAGGTCGTATATCCGCCCGCCCTGTTCCCGCAGCCGCAGCCCCTCGGCGAGGAAGAGGAAGTCGAACTTGGCGCGCTCGGCGGTCCGCGCGAAGTGCGCGAACGAGCTGAACTCGATGTGGCTTCCGGCCTCCGGGTCGCTCCACACGGTGGTGTTGTTGACGCCGGGGAAGTGCGCGGCCAGATGGATCTGCTTCAGCGGCTTGCTCATGTCGTCCTTCTCCGTCCGGCTCAGACCGTGGCAGGGGCGGCCGGGGTGGCCGCGTAGCGGTTGGCGGGCCGGGCGAGCCCGAGCAGACCGCGCAGGGTGTCGGCCTCGTACGCGCGCCGGAAGGCGCCCCGGCGCTGGAGTTCGGGGACCAGGCCACGGGTGATCGCGGGCAGGTCCTGCGCGAGGACGGCGGGCCGCAGCCGGAACCCGGTCAGTCCGGCGGCCTGCAACTCCTGCAAGGAATCGGCCAGTTGGGCGGGCGATCCGGCGAAGATCCGGGCGTCACTGGTGTACGGCTCGCCCGCGGCGGTGTCCAGGCGGGCTCGGCGCGCCCGCGCGGCGTCCGGGTCGTCGTCGAGGAAGACGACGAGGTCGCCGAAGACGTGCAGCGGCTCCCCCGCACGGCCCGCCGCCTCCTGCTCGGCGCGGATCTCGGCGACGATCGCGCGGGCCTCGCCGGCGTCGTGCGGGGTGACGTAGCCGATGTCGCCCTGCCGGGCCACGAGCCGGTACGGGACGGACTGGTGGGCGAGGGCGCTGACGACGGGCTGGCCCTGCGGCGGGCGCGGGGTGATCGAGGGGCCCTTCACGCTGAAGTGGCGGCCTTCGAAGTCGATGTAGTGCAGCTTGTCGCGGTCGACGAAGCGGCCGGTGGCCTCGTCGCGGATCTCGGCGTCGTCCTCCCAGCTGTCCCAGAGGCGGCGGACGGCCTCCACGTAGTCGGCGGCCTCGTCGAAGAGGTCCGTCACCAACTCCCCCGCTTCACCGAGCCGTTCGGCGTCGAGATGCGGGATCGCGCGGCGGCCGAAGTGGGCGGCCTCGTTCGCCCGCGCGGAGACCTGGACGCGCAGCCCGGCCCGGCCGCCGCTCACGTAGTCGAGGGTGGCGACGGCCTTGGAGAGGTGGAACGGCTCCGTGTGCGTGACGTTCGCGGTCGGCACCAGGCCGATGTGCCGGGTCAGCGGGGCGATACGGGCCGCGGTCAGGACCGCGTCGAGACGGCCGCGGACCTGGTCGGTGCGGCCGTCGGGCTCGAAGGGGTGCGAGGACTGGAGACCGAGCCCGTCCTCGAAGGTGACGAAGTCGAGCAGCCCGCGCTCGGCCTCGGCGACCAGGTCCGCCCAGTACGCGGCGGTGAACAGGTCACGCGGCCGGGCCGCCGGTTCCCGCCAGGAGGCCGGGTGCCAGCCGGTGCCGTCGAGGGCGACGGCGAGGTGCAGCGCAGGGGCAGGAGTGGATGCTGAGGACACAGCTGTGCCTCCCGGAAAGGGTTGCGGCAGGTTCGTAGCTGCATGTCTAACAGGCGGATGGCCGAAAGATCGTTGCAGATGCATGAAATCTGCCGGGCGGCCCTCAGCTCCTCATGGCGGCGCCCTCCGCCGACGTGAGGCCGGGGAGGGCGCGGCGTGGCGGTGGCGGCCGCTACTCCAGCGGCGTGGCGCGGACCGCGGAGATGTCGAACTGGAGCCGGACCTTCTCGCTCACCATCGTGCCGCCCGCTTCCAGGCGCTGGTTGTAGACCAGGCCCCAGTCCGTGCGGTCGATGGTGGTGGTGCCGTCGAACCCGGACCGCTCGAAGCCGAACGGGTCGAGGACCGAGCCGAGGTAGTCGAGTTGCAGCTCGACGGGCCGGGTGACGCCCTTGATGGTGAGGTCACCGGTCATCAGGAACGTCTCGCCGCCCACGTGGGCCGTGGACGTCGAGCGGAACACCATCTCCGGGTGGCGCCGCGCGTCGAAGAAGTCCTTGCCGACGAGGTGCGCGTCCCGCTGCTCGACACCCGTGTCGACGCTGGCGACCCGGATGACGATCTCCGCGCGCGACTGCTCGGGCCGCGCGCCGTCGAAGTAGAGCTTGCTGTCGTAGTCGGCGAAGGCGCCGCGCACGGTCGTCACCATCGCGTGCCGCACGGAGAATCCGACCCGGCTGTGCGGGCGGTCGATCGTCCACTCGCCGGTCAGCGCGCGCAGCGTCGGATCGAGGGCGACGCCGGAGGCGGCGGACGCCGGGAAGGGCGTGCCGGGGCCGACGTCGGGCGTCGGCTCGAGGGTCGCGGTCGGGCGACGGCTGAAGATACCCATGAGGTCGTCGTCTCCTTCGAGTCTGATCGCTCCGTGCTATCACGCGGCCGTCGCCCGGCCCCGGCGAGATGGGAGGCCTCGTCCGGGTTCCATGGAGCTGCCCGCAAAGATGCACAGGATCAGCACGAATGAGGATGCACGGACGGGTGGCCCGGCATCACGCAGCGTCAGCGGCCGGCGGCTCCCGTGAAGTAGTGCCCCTCGTCCAGGTCCTCCAGGAGGCCGGGCCGCGTCGGCTCCCAGCCGAGGAGCGCACGGGTGCGCTCGGCGGAGGCGGGGCTGTCCAGGCCGAGGAAGCCGGCCAGCCAGGCGAAGTGCGCGGGCGCCTCCTCGGGCGCGACCGAGGCGACCGGCAGGCCGAGGTGGCGCCCGATCACCTCGGCGACGGAGCGGATCGGCACCCCCTCGTCGCCCACGGCGTGCAGCGTGGCGCCCGCGGGGGCGCCCTCCAGGGCGAGACGGAAGAGCCGGGCCGCGTCCGCACGGTGCACGGCGGGCCAGCGGTCGGCGCCGTCACCGATGTAGCCGGAGACCTTCTTCTCGCGGGCGGTGGCGATCACGGCGGGCATGAAGCCCTGGTCCCCTTCGCCGTGCACGGTCGGGGGCAGCCGTACGACGGACGAGCGCACGCCTCGGTCCGCGAGGGCGACGACCGCCCGCGCGTTGGCCATCCGCTGGGCGGGACCGCTCGCCTCTTCCTCCTGCGCGGACTGCGCGGAACCGTCCTCCTCGGTGGCGACCCGGCCGGGCGCGAGGCCGAGGAGGCCGGAGGCGATGACGAAGGGGCGGCCGGTACCGGCCAGCGCGGCGCCGAAGGTGTCGATGGCGCGCCGGTCGGCGTCGGCGGCCTGCTCGAAGCCGCCGCTGAAGGCGATGTCGTGCTTGAAGGCGAGGTGCAGGACGCCGTCGGAGCCGGCCGCCGTGTCGCGCAGCGTGCCGAGGTCGTCGAGGGAGCCGCGGACCACGTGGGCGCCCGCGGCGGTGAGGGCGGCGGCCGAGGCGTCGGAGCGGGCGAGCCCGACCACCTCATGACCGTGGGCGGTGAGCTCCGGGACCACGGCGGAACCGATCCAGCCGGATGCGCCGGTGACGAAGACACGCATGAGAAGACCTCCACGAGGCAGTGAACGGAACAGGGATGCGGCAGCGATGTCAGTAACTGTCATCGCTCACTCGACAGTAGCACCGATGTCAGCCACCGTCATCACATAGGATTCGGGGCATGAGCCGATGGGAACCGAACGCGCGTGGCCGCCTGGAGCGTGCGGCGCTCGACCTGTACCGCGAGCGCGGGTTCGAACAGACCACCGCCGCGCAGATCGCCGAGCGCGCCGGTCTCACCGAGCGGACCTTCTTCCGGCACTACGCCGACAAGCGCGAGGTGCTCTTCGGGGGCGCGTCGCAGATGGAGAAGTTCTTCGTGGAGACGCTCAGCGGGGCGCCGGAGAGCTCCGGGCCCCTGGACGCTGTCGCCGCGACGCTGGACGCGGCCGGTGAACTCTTCGAGGGCCGCCACGAGTTCGCCCGGCAGCGCCAGGACGTCATCATGGCCAGCCCCGAGCTGCGCGAGCGCGAGCTGAACAAACTGGCCTCGCTGTCCCGGGCGGTCGCCGACACGCTGGAACAGCGGGGCGTCCCGGCCGACGCCGCGCACCTGGCGGCGGAGGTGGGCATCGCCGTCTTCAAGGTGGGCTTCGAGCGCTGGACCGGCTCGGAGGGCACACGGCCGCTGGAGGAGTTCCTGGGGGACGCTCTGCGTGAGCTGAGGGAGATGGCCGCGGGCCGCTGACCGGCCCGGAGCCACTTCCGCTCACAGAACTGCTACTTGGCCTGAAGCACCTCGTCCATATGCTCCGCGCGCCAGCGGCGCAGCAGCTCGTGGAAGGCGACGGCCCCGTGCGGATAGGCGAGGGGCCCGTTCGGGCGGCCGCGGCCCTCCCGGTTGTAGTAGCCGGGGGTGCACTCGGCGTGGAACCACGCGTGGTCCGGGGCGCCCTGCGCGCAGACACCGGTCCAGGCGTCCTCGGCCTCGGGCGTCGGCTCGAGGACGGCGTCCTTCTCGAGCGCGGCGGCGATCAGCGCGGCGGCGTGCACCGCCTGTTCGTCCAGGATGTGCGTGAAGTTGACGCTGCTGGCGTTCTGCAGCGAACCCATCTGGATCAGGTTCGGGAAGCCGTTGCTGAGGAAGCCGTGCAGGGAGCGCGGCCCGCGCCGGACCCGCTCGTCCAGGAGCTGGACCCCGCCGCGCCCGGTCACGGGCAGCTTGCCCGAGGTGACCCCGGAGACGCCCACGGAGAACCCGGTGGCGAAGATCAGGCAGTCGACCTCGTACTCGGTGGAGCCGACGACGACCCCGCGCTCGGTCATGCGCTCGATGCCGTGGGTGTCGGCGGTGTCCACGAGCGTCACGTCGTCCCGGTTGAAGACCGGCAGATAGAGGTCGGAGAAGGTCGGGCGCTTACAGGCGTACCGGTACCAGGGCTGGAGCGCCGCCGCCGTGGCCGGGTCGGCGACCTCGGCGCTCACCCGGTCCCTGATCCGGTTCATGGTGGCGTGGTCGGCGGCCTCGTACGCGGTCTCGAAGTCCGGTTCGCCGTCGCGGCGGAAGCTGGGCAGGAGCTTCTCCAGGAGCGCGGCGGACGCGGTCCAGCCGTCGGCGACCAGGTCCGTCGTGGCGTCCTCGCCGGAGACGATGCGCAGGAAGTTCTCGCGCCGCTCGGCCGCCCAGCCCGGCCGGTCGGCGCCGACCTCCCCGGGCGACACGCGCTGCTGGCCCCGTACGTCGACGGCGGAGGGCGTGCGCTGGAAGACGTACAGGTGGGCGGCGTCCTCGGCGAGTTTCGGGATGACCTGGACCCCGGTGGCGCCGGTGCCGACGACGCCGACCCGCTTGCCCGCGAGGCCCGTCATGGAGCCGTCGGGGCCGCCGCCCGTGTACCCGTAGTCCCAGCGCGAGGTGTGGAAGGTGTGGCCCTTGTAGTCCTCTATGCCGGGGATGCCCGGGAGCTTGGGCTCGGTGAGCGTGCCGGTGGCGGTGACGACGTGGGTGGCGTGGAACGCGTCGCCGCGGTCGGTGCCGACCAGCCATTGGCGGGCGGTGTCGTCCCAGGTCAGTGCGGTGACGGAGGTCGAGAACAGGGCGTCCTCGTACAGCCCCGACTGCTCGGCGATGCGGACCGCGTGGCGCCGGATCTCCTCGCCCGGGGCGTACTTCCACTCGGGCACGTAGCCGGTCTCGTCGAGCATCGGCAGGTAGATGTGCGACTCGATGTCGCAGTGGACGCCCGGGTAGCGGTTCCAGTACCAGGTGCCGCCGAAGTCGCCGCCTCTCTCGACGACACGGACACGCAGACCCGTTCCGGCCCGGGCGCGCAGGCGGGCGCCCGCCAGGATCCCGCCGAAGCCGCCGCCGACGACCGCGACGTCCACGACGTCGCGCACCGGCGCCCGCTCGCCGGTCCCGTCGACGTACGGGTCCGCGGCGAAGTAGCCGAACTCCGCGGTGGTGGGCCGGTACTGGCCGGGGCCTTCGGGCCGTACGCGGCGCTCCCGCTCCGCGCGGTAGCGCTCGCGCAGGGCGGCCGTCTCCTGCGGGGTGGGCGGGTTGTCGCAGTGCGGCAGGGTCATCGGGCCGGTTCCTCTCGTGTGGGGACGAGCGTGTACGGGGGCGGGCGCGGCGCCGGGACGGCCGGTGCCGGTCTGGGCGTGCCGCGCGGCCCCGGGTACCGTAACCCAGCAACCGGACACCGTTGTCCGGTAGTGGCCGGATCGCGCCTTCGCGGGTCCGCCACACAAGCGTTCAGCCGGACACGAAAGGCCCGCGATGTCGGAACTCACCCCCGCCTCCCCGCTGCGCGACTGGCTGGCGGACCCCGCCGCAGGACGGGCCCTGCGCGGCATGCTCGCCGCCCAGGGCCAGAGCGAGGAGGCCCTCTCCCCCGCCCTCGGCCTGTCGTTGGAGCAGCTCGTGCGGATGTCCGGCGGAAAGTTCCCGCCGGAGCTGGTGGACGTCCTGGTCACCGCCGCCGAGACCGGCCTGGTCCCCGAGGACCTGCCCACCGCCGCCCCCGTGGAACGGCCGGACACGGGCGCCGGGCCGGGCGTCCCCGAGACGTGGACCGAGCAGGTCACGCCCGGCCGCTTCGACGGCCAGTCCGTCATCGTGACCGGCGCCGCCTCCGGCATCGGCCGGGCTGTCGCCACCCGGATCGTGCGCGAGGGTGGCCGGGTGATCGCCGTCGACCTGTCGGACGGCGTCAAGGCGCTCGCCGCCGATCTCGGCGAGGCGGTCGTCCCCGTCACCGTCGACATCACGGCGCCCGGCTCGGCCGAGGCCGTTCTGGACGCGGCGGGCAGCCGCGGCCGCGTTGACGGACTGGCCAACGTCGCGGGCGTCATGGACGACGACGCGGCCGTACACGAGGTCGACGACACGATCTGGGACCGCGTCATGCGCGTCAATCTCGACGGGCCCATGCGGCTGATGCGCGCCGTCGTACCCGGCATGCTCGCCGCGGGCGGCGGCCGTGTCGTCAACGTCGTCTCCGAGGCGGCCCTGCGCGGTTCGGCGGCGGGCGCCGCCTACACGGCGTCCAAGCACGCCCTTGTCGGCCTGACGAAGTCGTCGGCCTACCAGTACGCGGGCACAGGCGTACGGGTCAACGCGGTCGCCCCCGGCGCCGTCGCCACCGGCATCCAGGTGCCCGCTCCCGCCCCGTACGGCTCGTCCCGCACGGCGAGGATGCGCGTCGCGATCCCGAGCCTGGCGACGGCCGAGGAGCTGGCGGCCTCGATCACCTTCCTGCTCAGCAAGGACGCGGTGAACATCAATGGCGCGATATTGCCCTCCGACGGCGGCTGGTCGGTGGCATGAGCAGGACCTCGTACCCCGAAGACGCCAAAGCCACCAAAGACACCGGAGACACGATGGAAGGAGCTGACCGCGCATGAGGACGCCCAAGGCCCTGCCGACGCTGGTTGCCACCGCCGCCCTTCTCGCCCTGACCGGCTGCGGCACGGAGAGGGCCGCCGATACCGGCGCCGGCGCCGGCGCTCCGGCCACGCCCGGAGAGGGCAGGCGCATCAGCGCCACCCAGGTAGCGCATGTGACCGACGTGCACGAGGCCACCGGCATGACGCTCCTCGAGGGCCCGGTCCTCGACGAGCGTGGCCGCGGGCTCACGCTCGTCGACGTCACCGCGCCGCCCGGCGAACCGAAGGTCCTCTCCGTCGACGTGGCGAGCGGCAAGCACAAGGGCCTCTACACCGACAAGACGGGCGCCTACACCTCCGCCCAGGTCAGCCCGTACGACGACCGGCTCTACCTGAGCGACTTCGCCACGGGCGCCGTCGTCAGCGTCGCCCGGGACGGCTCGGACCCGCGCACCTTCTTCACCGGTGAGGTCGACGGGGCCCGGATGACCCCCGACGACATCGCCTTCGACGACGCGGGCCACCTGTACATCAGCGACGCCCAGGGCACGGAGCCGGACGAGTCCGACGGCCGGATCGTCCGGATCGACCGCGACGGGAAGAAGACGACCGTCCTGGCCGACGGGCTCGCCCAGCCGAACGGGATCATGTTCGACCCCGAGCGGCGCGGCCTGTGGATCAGCGAACTCGCGAAGGACACCGTCTCCTACCTCCTCCTGGACGCCGAGAAGACGACGGTGGCCTCGCGCCACGAAGCGATCCACGTCGACGGCGGCCTGGCCCAGACCGACTCGATCGCGGTGGACGCCGACGGCAACCTCTACCAGGGGCTGCACGGCCGCCCGGCCATCGCTGTCTACAGCGAGTACGGCGCCCGCCTGGCCACCGTCGAGATCCCGGCGAAAGACGCCGCGGGTCTGAAGTCGGCCACCAACGTCGCGATCACTCCGGGCGGCAAGAAGGCGTACATGACCGTGAGCGGTTCCGACGGCGGATACGTCTACGGGTTCACGGCCCTGGGCAAGGGCATCCGCCAGTCGAACGGCGGCTGAGCGCGCCCACGCGTTGTCCGCGTGTTCGTCGTCCGCGTGCAGGTTGTCCGCGTGTTCGTCGTCCGCGTGCGGGTCGTCCGCCTACGCGCTGTCCGACTGTTCGTCGGCCGCCGTCGTCTCCGGCTGCCGCAACGGGCCCACCTCGACGCCGAGCAGCCGCCACGCCCGCAGGGCGACGCGCTCCCGCTCGGCGAGGGTGGGCCCCGCGACGGCCCCGGAGACCATCGCGACCGCCAGCATGAGCTCGTCCGCGGAGAGGTCGCGCCCGGCCGGGCCGAACCCGGCGAGGACGCTGTGGACGCGCCCGGCAAGGGCCCGCGCCTCCGCCCCGTCGCCGCGCACGCGCAGCAGGTCGACGAAGGCGGTGGACCGGGTCAGATGCCAAGTGACCACGCCGAGCACGCTGGTGAGGCTCGCGTCCGGCGCGGCGGCGGCCCGTTCGATCTGCCGCACGTTCTCGTCGAGGACGGCGGTGGCAAGCGCCACGCGGTCGGCGAAGTGCCGGTAGAGGCTGCCCTGGCCGACCCCCGCCCGGCGGGCGACGGCGGACAGCGGCGCGTTCAGCCCCTGCTCGGCGAAGACCTCGCGTGCGGCGGTGATGAGGGCGGCCCGGTTGCGCGCGGCGACCCGGCGCCCCTGATTGGCCGGGCGTTCTTGCTTCGTCACCTGGTCAGCGTAGTTCAGAGCAGTACGGCGGTACGGGGCCGCGGTTCCCCTACGGGACGCTCGGGCCGCCCAGGTACGTGCCGTGCCCGTCGTACGGCCAGGCGTTGGCGCGGCAGCCCTTCAACCCGTCGATCTGCTGCATCATCGCGGGCGCGGGCCGTCCGGGCCCGGGACAGGTCTCGTGGCCGTGGCCGATCCGGTGTCCGACCTCGTGGTTGATGATCAGCGCCCGGTACTCGTGCAGCGGCCCGGCGAACTGCGGTGACCCCGTGTTCCAGCGCTTGAGGTTCACGATGACCTGGTCGCCGACGTCGCAGTTGACCTCGCCGCGCGTGTGCAGCCCGGCCGCGCCGCAGATCCGGTCCACCGTGTCCGGCGTCGCGATCTTCACCTCGAAGTCGTACGGGCCCGAGGCGACGAGCCGGAACCCGTCACGGCCGTCGGCCGTCCAGCCGCGCGGGTCGCCCAGGACGCCGTCGATCTCCTTGGCCGCGGCCTCGGCCGAGATCCCCGTCCCGTGCTCGACCTGCACTTTGTACCGCCGGATCGTGCCCTTGCCGACCGCCGTGCCGGAGGCGGAGGCCGTGTCGAACGTGCCGGGACCGCTCGTCGGCCCCGCAGAACCGGACGCGGGCGCCTTCTCCGACTCCTCCTCCGACCCCTTCTCCGATGCCTGCTTCGACTCCTTCTTCGGCTTCTTCGGCTTCTTCGGCGGGCCGGTGAGCTCCGAAGGTTTCGGCGCCGCGCTGATCCTCGGCTCCCGGGTCCCGGCGCCCGCCTCACCCGACGGACCGGCGGTGCCCTCGTTCCCGTAGACCATCAGCAGGGTCAGCGACGTGATGACCCCGAGCGCGAGCAGTCCGAGCAGGCGCACCCCACCACGGGCACGGGGTCTGCGGCGGCGTACGGAAGGCTTCTTGGCGTGGCGCATGGCCCCAGGTTTGGAAACCCATGTGATGGGACGTGGCGCGCGAGATCACGGAAGGATAACGGGCGGCTGGGGCGGGCGGTCAGTAAGACCATTGCGTAACGACTGCCGCCCGCGCCCCCTCCGCCGTCCGGGGCCGCGACACGCGCGCGCATACTGAACCCATGTCCCGCGTGCTGCTCATCGAGGATGACGACTCCGTCCGCCGGGCCGTCGAACTCGGACTCAGACGCCAGGGGCACGAGGTCCGCACGGCCGTGACCGGGGAGGACGGACTCCTCCGCATGGTCTCCTTCCGCCCCGACGTCCTGGTCCTCGACCTGATGCTGCCGGGGATGGCCGGGCTCGACGTGTGCCGCCGGGTACGGGAGACCGAGCAGTTGCCGATCATCATCGTGACCGCCAAGGGCGACGATGTGGACGTGGTCGTCGGCCTGGAGGCGGGCGCGGACGACTATGTCGTGAAGCCGGTACGGGCCCGGGTCCTGGACGCCCGGATCCGCGCGGTGCTGCGGCGGGCCGATTTGCCGGTCCCGGCAGGCGCCGCCCCGCGCGTCGAGTCGCACGGCTCGCTCTCCATCGACCGGACCGGCCTCGCCGTCGCCCGGCACGGCGAACCGGTCCTGCTCGCCCCCTCCGAACTGCGGCTCCTGCTGACCCTTTCGGCCTCGCCCGGCCAGGTGTTCAGCCGCCAGCAACTCCTCGAAGCCGTCTGGGAGCACAGCTACCACGGTGACATCCGGCTGGTCGACGCCTGCGTGAAGCGGCTGCGTGCCAAGCTGGGCGAGTCCCGCGCGGAGCCCCGCTGCGTCGAGACGGTGCGCGGCTTCGGCTACCGCTTCCGCGCGGCGTGAGCGGGATCCTGGGCAGACGCGGCGCGCTGAGGATGTGGTCCGCCGCCCGGCGCGCCCTGACCGGCCTCCGGGTCCGGCTGCTGCTCTCCTTCGTCCTGGTCGCCGCGGTGAGCGCGCTCGGCACCGGCGCCCTGACCTTCCGGGAGGCGCGGACCGGGGTGCTCCAGCAGAGCCAGGACACCGTGGTCAACCAGTTCCGGCAGAGCGTCGACGCGCTGATCCACACGGTGCCGCCCGCCCCGGTCCAGGCCGATCTCGACCACCTCGTGTCACAGCTCGCGCGCGACCACCGCCAGCAGGGCTGGCGGGTCCTGGGCACGTACGCGCGGCTGACCGCCGACTCGGCGCCCTCCCCCGGGCCCAGCGAACTGACGCCCGAGCTGCGGAAGTCGGTCACCACCCGCGCCGTCGCCGTCTTCCAGCGCGTCCGTACGGAGGGCCACTCCGTCCTGGTCGTCGGTCTGCCGGTCACCTTCGGCGCCGACGCCTCGCAGGCCCGCACCCTGTCCGGCCTCTCGCTCTACCTCGTGGTACCGCAACGAACCGAACAGACCTATGTGAACGCGCTGGTCACCGCGGTCGAACGGGCCACACTGCCCGCCCTCGGGCTCGCCGTCCTGCTGGCCCTGCTGCTCGCGCGCGGAGTGCTCCGCCCCGTACGGGCGCTGCGCGGCGCGACCCGCCGCATGGCCGGCGGGCACCTCGACACCCGGCTCACCGTCCAGGGCTCCGACGAGCTCGCCGAACTGTCGCGGGCGTTCAACGACACCGCTGCCGCCCTAGAGGAGTCCGTCGCCGAGCTGCGCCGCATGGAGGACCGGGCCCGCCGCTTCGCCGCCGATGTCTCGCACGAACTGCGCACCCCGCTGGCCGCTATGAGCGCCGTCACCGATGTCCTCGCCGAAGAGGCGCCGGGTCTCACGGGCGACACCGGGGACGCCGTCCGGCTGATCACGGAGGAGACGGTACGGCTGACCCGGCTCGTCGACGACCTGATGGAGATCTCCCGCTTCGACGCGGGGGCGGCCCGGCTCCACGCGGACGACATCGACGTGGCCGAGTCCCTGCGGCGCACGCTCTCGGCGCGCGGCTGGCTCACGGAGGTCGACACGGACCTGGCGGACGGGGTCCGCGCCCGGGTCGATCCGCGCCGCCTCGACGTGGTGGCCGCCAACCTGGTCGGCAATGCGCTGCGGCACGGCGGCCGGCCGGTGACGCTGACGTTGCGTCCGGCCCAGGACGTGACGGACAGCGGTCCGGGTCCTTGGGTGGTGATCGAGGTCGCCGACCGCGGGCCCGGCATCCCGGAGGCGGCGCTGCCGCACGTCTTCGACCGGTTCTACAAGGCCGGTACCGCCCGGAGCCGCAGCGAGAGCAGCGGCCTGGGCCTCGCCATCACCGCGGAGAACGTCCATCTGCACGGCGGCCGGGTCCACGCCGCCAACCGGCCGGACGGCGGCGCTCTCCTCACCGTCGTCCTGCCCGTGAGCCCCGACGCCGGAAGGGACGCGCAATGAGGCACCGTACGCGGCGGACGGCGCCGCTCCTGGGGACGGCTGCCCTCGCTCTCGGTCTGGCGGGGTGCGGGGTGCCGCCCTCGGAGGTGGTCGAGGTCGGCGAACCGGCGACCGGTATGTCACCGGCGACGGTGGTCTACTTCCTGGCCAGGGACGCGGCGGTCGGTCAGCCGCCAGAGCCGGAAGGCGCTTCGGCAGAGGCCGCTGACGGCGCCGCACCGGATGAGCCGATCGCCGCGGACGGCCCGGGAAGTCTGCAGGGCGTGCCCCGCCCCGCGGCGGCGACCGGCGCCGACCCCGTCTCGTACGCCGTGCGGAAGCTCCTCGCCGGGCCGACCGCCGCGGAGGCCGGCACACTGACGACGGCGCTGCCGCGACTGCCGGACGCGTCACGCCTCGCCGTGGAGACCGGCAGCGCCTCCGGGGCCGTCGTCGTCCGCTTCCCCGCGGGCACCGATCAGCCGTCCGTCACCGGTCTGCGCCAGCTGGCCTGCACGGTCGCAAGGGCCCATCAGGAGGACGGCGCACGACGCGGCGAGCCGGTCCCGGCGCCGTCGGCCGACACCGGTTCGGTCAGCGGGTCCGTCACCGGAGCGGTACCGGAGAGGCTGAGCCCGGTCGAGATCCGCGTCACCGGCGGGCGGCCGGGCGCGGACGGCTGGCAGGTCACCGTGGCGGCCGAGCGGTGCCCTTCGTGAGCGGGACGACCGCGCCGGCCGCGGGGACCCCAGGGTTGGCTCGCCGTCGTCGCCGCACGATCGCGACGGTCGCCCCGCCCCCGGCGATCAGCACTCCGACGCCGCCGAAGATCAGCGGCAGCAGCCACAGCGACTGAAAGCCGTTGATCTTCGCGTCCTCGGGGGATTCGGCCCGGTACAGCACCTCGACCCGCTCCCCCTCGTCGTAGGCGGGCGGCTTGGAGCCCGACGAGTCCGTGAAGGTCCTGCGCTCACCGTCCGCCGGGACGAACTCGACCACCGGGTACGCCACCGGCCCGCCGGAGGACGACCGGTGTTTCCGGGACCCGCTGCTGTGATCCGCGCGCCAGTCGAGGCCGACGACCGTCCCCGGCGCGCGCTCGGCGTTCGCCACGTACGAGGCCGACACCCCTGCCGTGATCGCCCCGATGACCATGAACAGCGCCCCGAACGCGATCAGCGCGAAGGTGATCCACCACGCGGGGCCGCGCCCCCGTGTCCGCGTCCGCACGATTCCCCTCACCGGTCCAGCGCGCCCGCGACGACCGCGAACGCCTCGTCGAGCAAAGCTACGGGGTCCTGCGCCGCGTCGCTCGCGCTCCAGCGCTCCAGGACGACGTGGAACGCGTTGAGCGCGGTGCCCGTGGCGAGGCGCGGGTAGAGGTCGGCCTCGGGGTCCAGGCCGACGCGGGCGGCCAGCTCACCGGCGAGATCGTCGCGCCACTGGACCTGGCGCTCCAGGAAGCGGGCGTGCAGCGCCGGGGTACGCAGGATCAACTGGACGACGCGCAGCGCCCGTTCGGAGTCTGCGGCGCAGGTGGTGACGGGTACCCGCACCGCGTGCAACAGGGCCTCGGCGGGCGCCTCACCGGCCGGGCGCCCGGCGAGAGCGGCGCGCATGTCCGCGCCCATGCCGGCCAGGAACTGGACGACGACGTCCTCCTTGGACGCGAAGTACCGGAAGAAGGTCCGCTTGGAGACTCCGGCCGCCGCGACGATCTCGTCGACGGTGACCGTGTCGAAGCCCTTGAGCGCGAGCAGCTGCAAGGCCGCCTCGGTCAGTTCGTCCGACACGAGCTGTCTCTTGCGCTGGGCCAGGCTCAGCTGGGGTCGCGTGCTCACCCGCACACCCTACATGCGGCTTACATCCCATGCCCTCACCGACACTCGGTAGCATTCTGACACTCAGTATCTTCTTGACACCAAGTGCCACCAAGGTCAGGCTGTGCCGCATGAGTGGAAACAGCGAGAGCGAGCAGGGCGAAGCGCGCGGACGGCGGTGGAGCGCGGACCGGATCCCCGACCAGACCGGACGGGTCGTCGTCATCACGGGGGCGGCCGGTGGTCTCGGCCTGGCCGCCACCAGAGCTCTCGCACGGCGGGGCGCGCAGGTGGTCCTCGCCGTGCGCGACCCGGACAAGGGGCGGGCCGCCGCCGCGACGGTCACCGCGCGCCGGCCGGACGCGCGGCTCGACGTGCGCCGCCTCGACCTCACCGACCTCGACTCGGTGCGGGCCTTCGCCGACGGCCTGCACGCCGACCACCCGCACATCGACCTCCTGCTCAACAACGCCGGGGTGATGGCGCCGCCGCGCACGCTCAGCGCCCAGGGCCATGAGATCCAGTTCGCGACGAACCACCTCGGGCACTTCGCGCTCACCGGCCTGCTGCTCGACCAGCTGAGCCGGGCGCCGCAGCCGCGCGTGGTGACGGTGAGCTCGCTCGAGCACCGCAAGGGCCGCGTCGACTTCGGCGACCTGAGCGGTGAGCGCGGCTACGACCCGATGGCGTTCTACCGGCAGTCGAAGCTGGCCAACGCTCTCTTCGGCCTCGAACTGCACCGACGCCTGGCGGCCGTCGGCTCCCCGCTGCGCAGCGTGCTCGCGCACCCCGGGTACAGCGCGACCGGCCTGCAGACCAACGGCACGGTCCGGCTGCCGCGCCTGGTCTTCGGGTACCTGGCCAGGCCCCTGGCCCAGTCGGCCGACCATGGCGCGCTGCCGCTCCTGTACGCGGCGGCCGAACCCGGCGTCCGGGGCGGCGAGTTCATCGGGCCCGGCGGCCGGGGAGAGCTGCGCGGTGCGCCGACGCGGGTCCGCCCGGCGCCGGCGGCGCTCGACACCGGGGCGGCGCGGCGGCTGTGGGAGGTCTCGGAGGAGCTGACGGATGTGCGCTTCCCCCGGGACCGCGCGGGCACGCCTCAGAGCCTGGTGGCCACGACCAGCCGGCAGCGCGGGCTGCCGTCGGGCCGCTCGCCCAGCTCGGGCAGGTCCCGCAGCGCGACGTCGAACCCGGCCGACGCCAACTCCCGCCGCACGTAGCTCAGCCGGAACGGCCGGTAGTACATGACGAACGGCGGACGCCACACGGCGTTGCGCACGCGCATCACGCCGTCGAAGCCGAGCATCATCCAGTACGCGGGCGACCCCGGCCGCGCCGGAGCGGGCAGCGGGAACGCGAACTGCCCGCCCGGGCGCAGCACTTGACGCACCTGCGTGAAGAGACCCGGGTACTGGCCCGGCAGGAAGTGGCCGAACGCGCCGAAGCTCACCACCAGGTCGAAGACGGGGCGGAAGGGCAGCGCGAGGGCGTCGCCGCGCACGTACGAGGCGGCCGGTTCCTCCCCGCGCGCGACGTCCAGCATGCCCGCGCTGAAATCGACGCCCACGGTCCGCCCGGCGCACACCTCGCGCAGCACACCGAGCCCCGCCCCGGTTCCGCAGCACAGGTCGAGCCCGTCCCCGTACGGGCCGAGGTCGCGCAGCGCCCGCCCGACCGGCGTGAGGACGCTGTCCGGCGTGCGGAACGGGGTCTGGTCGAACTTCGGGGCGAGCAGGTCGTAGCCGCGCTCGACCGACGACAGCGCCTGAACGGCCAGCTCGCGGAGGGTGGGGCCGTGGGGTGTGAACATGGCCGGTCAGCATAGATCGGCGGGGCCGTGAAGTCCGCTGTTGCCGTCCGCCCGGACATGAGTGCTACAGTGCGAGTGGCACGTGTGTACGCCCCTTCCGTGGCGCCGGTGCCGATCCCTTCTCGCTTCTCGGCGATCTGTCTTTCCCAGCGCCTCAGCGCGCGCATCTCTTCCGGCCACGGGCTGTCCTGCCCGTCCCACGGGGCGTGATGTTCCGCCCCGCCGCCCGCCGGTCCCCCTTCCCTTCTCCACTTCCCTTCTTCACTCCGCGTACGAACAGCGTCCGCGAAAGGACCGTGATCGACCATGACCACCACCACACTGGAAGCACCGGACACCTCGGTGAGGACGGCCGCCGCCGGTGTCCTCGACATCGGCGCGAACGGGGCGGGGCACCTGCGCGCCGCCGACCTGCTGCCGACCTCCCACGACGTCCAGGTCCCCGCGGCGCTCGTCCGCCGGCTCGGGCTGCGCAAGGGCGACTTCGTCGACGGGCTGTGCGCGAGGCCGCACACCCTCGCCCAGGTCGAGACCGTCGACGGCGCACCCGTGGACGCCGTCCGAAGCCGCCCCCGCTTCGGCGACCTCACCCCGCTCCACCCGTCCGAGCGGCTGCGCATGGAGAGCCCGGCGAGCAGCCTCGGGGGCCGCGTCGTCGACCTCTTCGCGCCGGTCGGCAAGGGGCAGCGCGGCCTGCTCGTCGCGCCGCCGAAGACCGGCAAGACCGTCCTGCTGCAGCAGCTCGCCGCCGCCGTCGCCGCCAACCACCCCGAGGCCCACCTCATGGTGGTGCTCGTCGACGAACGCCCCGAGGAGGTCACCGACATGCGGCGCTCCGTGCGCGGCGACGTGTACGCCTCCACCTTCGACCAGCACGCCAAGGCGCACATCGCGCTCGCGGAACTCGCCGTCGAACGCGCCAAGCGCCTGGTCGAGCGGGGCCGCGACGTGGTCATCCTGCTGGACTCCCTCACCCGGCTGTGCCGCGCCCACAACAACGCGGCCTCCTCAGGCGGCCGCACCCTGTCCGGCGGAGTCGACGCCGCCGCGCTGCTCGGCCCGAAGCGGCTGTTCGGAGCCGCCCGCAACACCGAGGAGGCCGGCTCCCTGACGATCCTCGCCACCGCCCTCGTCGACACCGGCTCCCGCGCCGACGACTACTTCTTCGAGGAGCTGAAGAGCACCGGCAACATGGAGCTGCGCCTCGACCGCGCACTCGCCGACCGCCGCGTCCACCCGGCCGTCGAGATCGCCCCGTCCGGCACGCGCCGCGAGGAACTCCTGCTCTCCGGGCCCGAGTTGGCGGCCCGGCGCGGGCTGCGCCGGGCGCTCCAGAACCGGGACGGCCACTCCTCCTATGAAGCGCTGCTCGACAAACTGCGCCACACCCCCGACAACGCCGCGTTCCTGCGCCAGGTCCACACGACGGTGCCCACGAGCTGAGGCCGCGATCAGATACGTAACATTCGAGGCATGACATCGAGCATCACGCGGCGCGGCGGTGGTCCCGCCGTCACGGTGCGCCGGGCCACGGCGCGCGACGCCAAGCGCCTGACCCGGCTCGTACGCGGCTCCCGCGCTTACGAGGGGCCGTACGCGGCGATGGTCGCGGAGTACCGGGTCGGCCCCGACTACATCGAGGCGCACCGGGTCTTCGTCGCGGCATCCCTGGCCGACGACCGCGTGCTCGGCTTCTACTCCCTGCTCCTCGCCCCGCCGGAGCTGGACCTGATGTTCGTCGCGAACGACGCGCAGGGGCTGGGCATCGGGCGGCTGCTCGTCGCGCACATGCGGGACGAGGCGCACACCGCGGGGCTCGACCACGTACGCGTCGTCGCCCATCCGCCGGCCGAGGGCTTCTACCGCAGTGTCGGGGCGCACCGCACGGGCACGGCCGTCGCACGCCCCCCGGTCGTCGCATGGGACCGGCCAGAACTCGTCTTCCCCATCGCCCCCGCAGCCTGAGGAGCTGTCCGAGGGGTTCCGCCCCCGGCCCGCGCGGCGCACACTCGGTGGCAATTCGAGCGGGCGGCAATGCGGCAAGGAGGCCACATTGGGCGGCAGCGAGACGCGCGGCGACGCGTTCGACGTGATCGTGGAGATCCCGCAGGGCTCCAGGAACAAGTACGAGATGGACCACGAGATCGGGCGGATCCGGCTCGACCGGATGCTGTTCACCTCGACCCAGTACCCCGCGGACTACGGCTACGTACAAGGCACCCTCGGCGGCGACGGCGATCCCCTGGACGCGCTCGTGCTGACCGGTGACGCGACGTTCCCCGGCTGCGTCATCCAGTGCCGGGCCATCGGCATGTTCGTGATGAGCGACGAGAAGGGCCCGGACGAGAAGATCCTGTGCGTGCCCGCGCACGACCCGCGCCACACGGACATCCAGGACATCGACGACCTCCCCGAGTTCGACCGCCTGGAGATCACCCACTTCTTCGAGGTCTACAAGGACCTGGAGCCCGGCAAGTCCGTGGAGGGCTCGCACTGGGAGGGGCGGGAGAAGGCGTACGAGGAGATCGGGCGGGCGCGCGAACGCCGGGATCGGTAGCCGCCCGTGGCGCCGCGGCGGCCGTCCTCTATGGTGGGCGGGCCGTGGTGCTCGGGAAGACCGGTGACGGCCCCCAGGGGTCAAGTCCGGAGCGGCCCTCGCCACTGTGATCGGGTTCCGCGCCGTCCCTCCCGGGCCGGTGGGGAGCGCTCCGTTCCCTCACGCCACTGGCTGCCTCCGGGCGGCTGGGAAGGCAGGAGCGGTGCGCCATGCCCGTAAGCCAGGAGACCGGCCACGGCATCTCACGAAGTGATCCACGAGGTGCTGGAGCGTGATCAAGGCATGGCCCTGCCCGGAAACTCCCCTGTCGACTCCCCGGTCGGCTCTTCCGCCGACTCCTCCGTCGGCTCCCCCGTCGGCTCCCCCGCTTTCCGCTGGCGCCGTGAGGACACCGTCCGTACGGCGGGTCTCCTGGCGGTGATCGCGGTGCTGCACGTCGTCGCGTTCGGTGTGCTGTTCCTCCTGGTCGTCCCCGAGCACTACGAGGTCGGCAACAAGGCGTTCGGCATCGGGCTCGGCATCACCGCGTACACGCTCGGGATGCGGCACGCGTTCGACGCCGACCACATCGCGGCCATCGACAACACGACCCGCAAGCTGATGGCCGACGGCAAGCGCCCCGTCTCGGTCGGGTTCTGGTTCGCGCTCGGCCACTCCAGTGTGGTCGTCGCCATGGCGGCGCTGGTGGCGGGCGGCGCGGCGCTCGCCGGAACCCTGCTCAACGACGAGTCCCGCACGCACCAGGTCCTGGGCGTGGTGGGCACGACGGTGTCGGGCACGTTCCTGTACCTGATCGCGGCGCTCAACCTGGTGGCGCTGCTGGGCATCCTGAAGGTGTTCCGGGCGATGCGCGAGGGCTCGTACGACGAGCGGGAACTGGAACAGCACCTGGACTCGCGGGGATTCATGAACCGCATCCTCGGCCGCTTCACCAGGTCGATCACCCGCCCCGGCCAGATGTACCCGCTCGGCTTCCTCTTCGGCCTCGGCTTCGACACGGCGACCGAGGTGACGCTGATGGTGATGGCGGGCAGCGGGGCCGCGGCCGGACTGCCCTGGTACGCGATCCTCTGCCTGCCGCTGCTCTTCGCGGCGGGCATGAGCCTGTTCGACACGCTGGACGGGACGTTCATGAACTTCGCGTACCAGTGGGCTTTCTCCAACCCGGTGCGCAAGGTGTTCTACAACCTGACCATCACCGGCCTGTCGATCGCGGTCGCGTTCTTCATCGGCACGATCGAGCTGGTCGGCGTCCTGCACGAGAAACTCGCCCTGACGGACGCGGTGACCGGCTGGATCGCCGGCCTCGACCTCGACAACGTGGGCTACGTGATCGTCGGCCTGTTCGTCGCGGTGTGGGCGGCGGCGCTCGCGTACTGGCGTCTCGCCCGGGTCGAACAGCGCTGGTCGGCGCGGGTCGCCGAGGGTGGTTAGAACGGAGCTCGTGGGTCCTCCGTGACGAGGGCGCACAGGGGGGCGCGCGAAAGCGGGCCGTTCGGCCCCACCACGAGGGTCACTCGGCCCGCTTACTCCGGCAGCCCCCCTGGGGATACTGCTGAGCAGAGCCTCCCGTGCCCTCGCTCTCCCGCCGCGGCGCACGGTCGAGGCCCGGGCCCGCCGGTCGCAGTAGGGGGAGCTGCAATCGGCGGGCCCGGCAACCTGCCCAGGGGGGACCGGGTGTTGTGTACTCGGGGCGGGGGTGGCGCGGGTGGTTCCGCCGGGGTGATCGCGCACGGGGCGAGGTCTGTGCGGACGGGCTTGGCGAGCTGGTTCTGTGCCGGGGGCGTTCCGTGCGGGTGGCTCCGCCGAGGTGATCCCGCCGAGGTGACTCCGCGCTGGGCACGCCCTGCGCGGGCGACCTCACGGAGGTACCTCCGGCGCCGAACGCCTCCTGCGCGAGCGACCCCGCCGGGGTACTCGGCGCCGGATGAGTCTTACGCGGGGTGAGTCCTGTGCGGGGTGTGGTCCGTGGGGGGCACGCTTACGTGCGGGGTGCGGTCCGTGCGCGGTGCGCGCCGTGGGGGGTGCGTTGTGTGGGGGGGCACGCTTACGTGCGGAGTGCGGTCCGTGCGCGGTGCGGTCCGTGCGCGGTGCGCGCCGTGGGGGTGCGGTCCGTGCGGGGCACGCTTACGTGCGGGGTGCGCTTTGTACGGGTGCGGTCCGTACGGGGCGGGCTCCGTGCGGGGCGGGCTCCGTGCGGGGTGCGCTCTGCGGGGTGCGTTCTGTGCGGGAGAACTCCATGCGTGCGCTTCGTGCGGGGCACGCTTCGTGCGGTGCGCTTCGTGCGCGGCGCGCTCCATGTGGTGGTGTCGCCGAGGTCGTTCTCTGCGGGCGGAGCTATGGCCTGCCCGCCGGGGGCGCGTCGCCTTGGAACCCGGCGCGGTCGGGACCAACCCCCACAGGGCGGACAGGGCTGACCTGCCCGTCGCAGCCTGGTCGGGGCGGGCCTCACCGGGGCCGAGCCGCCCGGGGCGATAAGGTATCGGGTCGAACCGCACGCGCCCGAGCACTCAGGAGCACCTACGTGACCGTAGCCATCGACTCGTCCGAGGCACCCGTTCCGTCCGGCGAGAACAACGGGGAGACGACCGCCGCGGAGCCCACGCCCGGTGCCGACGTGCCGGCGGCACGGCACGCCGGCGCGGACGAGGAGACGGCCGGGCCGCTGGGCATCGCCGCCACCTGGGCTCCCCCCGCCGACCAGGCCGAACAGCCCGGTCAGGTCAGCGTGCCCGGCCCGGCCGTTCCCGACGGCGAGACCGCGGCGACCCCGTCGCCCGACCTTTCCGGCCAGGAGGCAGCCGACTCCGACAACTTCTGGCAGCCCGCGGACGCCGAGGACGCCCCGCGCGAGGTTCCTGAGGCGATCTCTCGGGATGCCAAGGAGTTCGGGGTCTACGCCCGTACCGGTGGATGGACGTTCGCGCTGAAGGTGGCCAGGAGTGTGCGGCCCGGGGGCCAGCCCGCGGGGGAATCGCCGAAGGTCTCCGCCCGGAAGTTCGCCGAGCTGGCGGAGTGCTCCGCCGACCGTGTCATGCGGTTCTACAAGGCATGGGACAGGGCGGCGGACGACGGCGTGGTCCCGCAGTTCGAGGCGCTGGCGCCGGGCGCCGAGATCGAGTTGCCGGACGCCGACCTGTGGCTGCAGTACTACGTCTCCCGTTCCAGCGCGACCAGCGTGCGCGGCCAGGCCATCACCGAGGCCGCGGAGGCGGAGGGCATCCGGCCCACCAAGGCCCTGGAGGTCGCCGAGAACCCGACGGCGCTGCGGGCCGCGATCCTCGCCGACCCGGGCACCGCGGAGGCGGCCCGTAAGGCGCTGCTCGACCGCCTCGACGAGGACCCGCTGCTCCGCTCGGACCTGGCCCGCGACATCGTGCGTACGGACGATCTGAAGAAGGCCGTCGCCGAGGAGTCCAAGACCGGCGACCGGCTCGAATACGTACGCAAGATCGCCGAGGAGGGCCAGGTCAAGACGGCCGCGGGCCAGAAGATCGAGGCCCCGCGGCAACTCCGCGAGGAGGCCGAGCGGCACCTCTCCCTGATCGACGAGCTCGACGAGGACGAGGAGGCGGGCGAGTGGGCCCGCGAGGCGTACGACTCCGTGCGCACGCTGATCGCGGAGACCGTCGAGGCGGACCCCGAGCTGCGGGTGCAGGAGCGGCGCGCGAAGTTCTACAGCAGCCTGCAGAAGGCGACGAAGGCGTTCGAGGAGCTGACCTTCGACGACGTCCAGGAGATCGACGACATCTACGAGGACGACATGGTGCGCCGCCTGGAAGAGCTGCAGACGGCCATCTCGGCGTGCATCTCCGCGCTGCAGATCGCCCAGCAGAAGGGCTGATCGCCGCCCCGCCCACAACACCCCGATGCCCGGCCTCCCTCGTGGGAGCGCCGGGCATTGATGGTCATGGCGCAGATCTCGACGACGGTCCTGGTGCCGCGGATCGGCCCGAAGACCATCATCCCCGGCGGACGCAGGACCCGGACGCGGCACCGGTCGTTCACATGCGACTCGTGCTGGTCCACATACGGCGGCCCCTGCGCATGTCCCGACGGAGGCAGTGGCATCGTGGGGAACGATCACCGAGCTTCAGCCCAGGAGGCACCCCATGGCGGACACCCCCGACACCTCGAACACCCCCGGCGCCCCTCGCGCCACCGGCCGTACGGCCCACCAGAACGTGACGTTCGACAGCAACGGCACCCCCGCCCACGGCTACCTGGCCCTGCCGCCCACGGGCAGCGGCCCGGGCGTCATCGTCATCCAGGAGTGGTGGGGCCTGACCGACCACATCGCCGACGTGACCAACCGCCTCGCGGGCGAGGGCTACGTGGCGCTCGCGCCCGACCTGTACGGCGGCAACGTGGCGCACGACTCCGGCGAGGCGCTGCGCATGATGCGGGACCTGCCGGTCGAGCGCGGCGTCGAACTGCTCTCCGGCGCCGTCGACCACCTGCTTTCGCTGCCCGAGGTCACCTCGGACTCCGTCGGCGCGGTCGGCTTCTGCATGGGCGGCGGCTTCGTCCTCCACCTGGCGGCCAAGGACCCGCGGGTCGGCGCGGCCGTCCCGTTCTACGGCGTCATCCAGGGCGAGGTCCCCGACTTCTCGCGGCTCAAGGCCCAGATCCTCGGCCACTACGGCGAACAGGACGAGGCGATCCCGGTCCCCACCCTCGACGGCCTGCGCCGCACCATCAAGGACCAGTCGGGCATCGAGGCGGACCTGCGCCTCTACCCGGCGGGCCACGCCTTCTTCAACGACGGCCGCCCGGAGGCGTACGACCCGGAGGCATCGGCGAAGGCCTGGACGGCGACGCTGGACTTCCTGCGATCGAACCTCTCCGGCGTCTGAGGAGCGGGGTGGGGCGGAGCCCCGAGACGGTGCGGCCGGACGGCATCAGCTGTCCGGCCCCGCCGCCGCACCGACTACCAGATCCGCACCCGGTCAGCCGGATCGAGCCACAACCCGTCCCCCACGGCAGTGGCGAACGCCGAGTGGAACTCATCCAGGTTCCGCACGATGTTCGCCCGGAACTCCGGCGGCGAGTGCGGGTCGATCGTCAGGTACTGCTGCTCCTGCTCCTTGCGCCGCTTGGTGCGCCAGCAGTACGCCCAGTTCAGGAAGAGCCGCTGCGAGCCGCTGAGCCCGTCCTCGCCGGCCGGCACCTCCGCACCGTCGAGCGAGATCAGATAAGCGGTGTGCCCGATGGTGAGGCCGCCGAGGTCGCCGATGTTCTCGCCCACGGTCAGTGACCCGTTGACGTACTCGCCGGGCAGGTTGCGCGGCGAGAAGCCGTCGTACTGCTTGATGAGCGCCTTCGACTTGCCATCGAAGGCGGCCTTGTCGTCGGCGGTCCACCAGTCGTTGAGGTTGCCCTGGCCGTCGTACTGGGCGCCCTGGTCGTCGAAGCCGTGGCCGATCTCGTGGCCGATGACGGCGCCGATGCCGCCGTAGTTCTCGGCGGCGTCCGCGTCCGGCGAGAAGAACGGCTTCTGCAGGATGCCGGCCGGGAAGCAGATCTCGTTGGTGCCCGGGTTGTAGTAGGCGTTGACGGTCTGCGGCAGCATGAACCACTCGTCGCGGTCGACCGGGGCACCGATCTTGGCCATCTGGCGGTCGTGCTCGAAGGCGTCGGCGGCGTGCGCGTTGGCCACCAGGTCGTCGGCGACGACGGTGAGCGCCGAGTAGTCGCGGAACCGGTCCGGATAGCCGATCTTCGGGCGGAACGTGGCGAGCTTCTCGTAGGCCCGTTCCTTCGTCTCGTCGGTCATCCAGTCCAGGGCGGCAATGGACTGCCGGTACGCCGCGAGCAGGTTGGCGACCAGGTCGTCCATGAGCGCCTTGGACGTGGGCGGGAAGTGCCGGGCCACGTACTCCTTGCCGACGGCCTCGCCCATGGCGCCCTCGACGAAGGCGACGGCGCGCTTCCAGCGGGCGCGCAGCTCGGGGGTGCCGTTCAGCGTGCGCCCGTAGAACTCGAAGTTGTTGCGGACGAACGCGGAGGACAGGTACGGGGCGCTGCCTCGCACCACGCGCACCGTCAGCCAGTCGCGCCACTGCTCGATGGGCGTCTCGGCGAGGACCGTGGAGAGGTGGGCGAGGTAGGAGGGCTGGCGGACGCAGGACCGGGCGAGCGTGTCGTCGTTGCCGCCGAGCCCGGTGACGTAGCCGCGCCAGTCGAACTCCGGGGCAAGCGTGGTGAGTTCGTCGAACGTCGTCAGGTTGTACGTCTTCTGCACGTCCCGCGTCTCGGCGCGCTCCCAGTGTCCGGCGGCGAGCCGGGTCTCCAGGGCGAGCACGGTGCGCGCGGCGGCGGCCGGGTCGGCGTGCTCGGCGAGTGTGAGCAGCTCGGTGAGGTAGCCCTCGTACTTCTCGCGCGTCTCGGCGAACTTCTCGTCGCGGTAGTACGACTCGTCGGGCAGGCCGAGGCCGCCCTGGAGGATGTTGTAGAGGTAGCGGTCGGAGTCGCGGTCGTCGGTGTCGATGTAGGCGCCGAAGAGGCCGGAGCCGCCGATGCGCTCGAAGCGGCCGATGAAGGCGGCGAGCTGGCGCACGTCGGCGAGCCCCGCCACCTCCGCGAGCAGGGGGCGCACCGGGTCGAGGCCGCGGGCCTCGGCGGCGTCCTCGTCCATGAACGACGCGTAGAGGTCGGCGATCTTGCGCGCCTCGTCCGGTGCGAGGCCGGTGGTGCCGCCCGCCGCGGTCTCCTGAATGATCTGCCTGACCTGCTGCTCGGCGACGTCGACGAGCTGCACGAAGGGGCCCCAGCTGGAGCGGTCGTCGGGGATCGGCTCGGTCGCGAGCCAGCGGCCGTTCACGTGGCCGAAGAGGTCGTCCTGCGGTCGGATCTCCGGGTCCATGCCCGGACGTGCGTCATCCAGAGTGCTCATCAACGCAGCCTACCCAGGTCAGAGCGGGAAAAGCTGCTCGGCTACGCCACCGCCCCGGACGGCGGGGAGCCGTCCGGGGCGGTGTGGCGCGCTGCTGGATCAGGCGAGGGTCGCGAGCGCCTCGTTCAGCGTCTGCGACGGACGCATGACGGACGCGGCCTTCGCCGGGTCGGGCTGGAAGTAGCCGCCGATGTCGGCCGGGCTGCCCTGGACGGCGAGCAGCTCGTCGACGATCTTCTGCTCGTTCGCGGCGAGCTTCTCGGCGAACGCGGCGAAGGCCTTGGCCAGCTCCGCGTCGTCGGTCTGCTTGGCCAGCTCCTGGGCCCAGTACAGGGCCAGGTAGAAGTGGCTGCCGCGGTTGTCGATGCCGCCGACGCGGCGGGTCGGCGACTTGTCCTCGTTGAGGAAGGTGCCGGTGGCGCGGTCGAGGGTCTCGCCGAGGACCTTCGCGCGGGCGTTGTCCGTGGTGGTGGCGAGGTGCTCGAAGGAGACGGCCAGGGCGAGGAACTCACCGAGGGAGTCCCAGCGCAGGTAGTTCTCCTTGACGAGCTGCTGGACGTGCTTCGGGGCGGAGCCGCCGGCGCCCGTCTCGAAGAGGCCGCCGCCGTTCATCAGCGGGACGACGGAGAGCATCTTGGCGCTGGTGCCCAGCTCCAGGATGGGGAAGAGGTCGGTGAGGTAGTCGCGGAGCACGTTGCCGGTGACCGAGATGGTGTCGAGGCCCTGGCGGATGCGCTCGACGGAGAGCTTGGTGGCGTCCTCCGGGGAAAGGATGCGGATGTCCAGGCCCTCGGTGTCGAACTCCGGCAGGTACTGCTCGACCTTCTTGATCAGCTGGGCGTCGTGGGCGCGGCCCTCGTCCAGCCAGAACACGGCCGGGTTGCCGGTGGCGCGGGCGCGCGTGACGGCCAGCTTGACCCAGTCCTTGATGGGCGCGTCCTTGGTCTGGCAGGCGCGGAAGATGTCGCCCTCGGAGACGGCCTGCTCCAGGACGACGTCGCCGGCCTTGTTGACCAGGCGGACGGTGCCGGTCGTCGGGATCTCGAAGGTCTTGTCGTGCGAGCCGTACTCCTCGGCCTTCTGCGCCATGAGGCCGACGTTCGGCACGGAGCCCATGGTCGAGGGGTCGAAGGCGCCGTTGGCGCGGCAGTCGTCGATGACGACCTGGTAGACGCCCGCGTAGGAGGAGTCCGGGATGACGGCGAGGGTGTCGGCCTCGGCGCCGTTCGCGTCCCACATGTGGCCGGAGGTGCGGATCATCGCCGGCATGGAGGCGTCGATGATGACGTCGGACGGCACGTGCAGGTTGGTGATGCCGCGGTCGGAGTCGACCATGGCCAGGCCCGGGCCCGCGGCCAGCTCGGCCTCGAAGGACGCCTTGATGTCGGCGCCGTTCGACAGGGACTCCAGGCCCTTGTAGATGCCGCCGAGACCGTCGTTCGGGGTGAGTCCCGCGGCGGCCAGGTCGGCGCCGAAGCGGGCGAAGGTCTCGGGGAAGAAGGCGCGGACGACGTGGCCGAAGATGATCGGGTCGGAGACCTTCATCATGGTGGCCTTCAGGTGCGCGGAGAAGAGGACGCCCTCTTCCTTGGCGCGGGCGACCTGCGCGGTCAGGAACTCGCGCAGGGCGGCGACGCGCAGTACGGAGGCGTCGACGACCTCACCGGCGAGGACCGGGACCGACTCGCGCAGGACGGTGGTGGTGCCGTTGTCGGCGACCAGCTCGATGCGCAGGGCGTCGTCGGCGGCGATGACGGTGGACTTCTCGGTCGAGCGGAAGTCGTTGACGCCCATGGTGGAGACGTTCGTCTTCGAGTCGGCGGACCAGGCGCCCATGCGGTGCGGGTGGGCCTTGGCGTAGTTCTTCACCGAGGCGGGGGCGCGGCGGTCCGAGTTGCCCTCGCGCAGGACGGGGTTCACGGCGGAACCCTTGACCTTGTCGTAGCGGGCGCGGATCTCGCGCTCCTCGTCGGTCTTCGGCTCGTCGGGGTACGCGGGCAGCGCGTAGCCCTGCTCCTGGAGCTCGGCGACGGCGGCCTTGAGCTGCGGGATGGACGCCGAGATGTTCGGCAGCTTGATGATGTTGGCCTGCGGCGTCTTCGCCAGCTCGCCCAGCTCGGCGAGGGCGTCGGGGATGCGCTGCCCCTCCTCCAG
Organism: Streptomyces sp. NPDC016845; assembly: GCF_044332585.1. Classification (NCBI taxonomy): domain Bacteria; kingdom Bacillati; phylum Actinomycetota; class Actinomycetes; order Kitasatosporales; family Streptomycetaceae; genus Streptomyces; species Streptomyces sp. NPDC016845. Next base: position 301,973 of record NZ_JBIRPI010000006.1, read on the forward strand.
GTACTCCGGGAACACGGCGAGGATGCGGCCGGCCAGGGAGATGTCACGGGTCTCGACGCGCACACCGGCGGTGGACGCGTAGGCCTCGATGACCGGCAGGAAGGAGTACGTCGCGAGGGCCGGGGCCTCGTCAGTGTGCGTGTAAATAATGGTCGAGTCAGTCACCGGGGGCTCCGCTCCACGTCTTCCATCGTCGGTCTGCAGTCGTGCGCATATTGCTCGACATCAAGATATCTCGTGCCGGGCCCGTCTTCGAAGGGGCCCCGCCCCCGCCGTGCCGGTGGCGGCCGCACGCACACCCACGGGCCGAACTATGGGTGTCCACCACATGTGCGCTCGATCAGCGCGTTTCTACGGTGTGGCGACACGAACCCGTCCCCCGTCCCCGTGACCCGCCCGGAAGTGGTGACCCATGGCCGCCTCTGCATCCGCTCCGCCGACACCCGCCAGCCTCAAGCGCATCGTCGCCGCAAGCCTCATCGGCACCACCATCGAGTGGTACGACTTCTTCCTCTACGGCTCCGCCGCCGCCCTCGTCTTCAACAAGCTGTTCTTCCCCGGGTCCGACCCGCTCGTCGGCACCCTGCTCTCGTTCCTGACCTACGCCGTCGGGTTCGCGGCGCGTCCGCTCGGCGCGCTCGTCTTCGGTCACTACGGCGACCGCCTCGGCCGCAAGAAGCTGCTGGTCCTGAGCCTGCTCATGATGGGTGGCGCGACCTTCGCCATCGGTCTGCTGCCCACCTACGCGAGCATCGGCGCGGCGGCGCCCGTCCTGCTGACCCTGCTGCGCCTGGTCCAGGGCTTCGCCCTCGGCGGCGAGTGGGGCGGGGCGGTCCTGCTCGTCTCCGAGCACGGGGACGCCGGGCGGCGCGGTTTCTGGGCGTCGTGGCCGCAGACCGGAGCGCCCGCCGGACAGCTCCTCGCGACCGGTGTCCTGTCCGCCCTGACCGCGCTGATCTCGGACGACGCGTTCACCTCGTGGGGCTGGCGCATCCCGTTCCTGCTCTCCGGGGTGCTCGTGATGGTCGGCCTGTGGATACGTCTCTCCGTCGATGAGTCGCCCGTCTTCAAGGAGGCCCTGGCCCGCGCCGAGACCCGTAAGGCGAAGGACGCGAGCGCCGTGGAGAAGATGCCGCTCGTCGCGGTCCTGCGCCACCACTGGCGTGACGTCCTGGTCGCGATCGGCGCCCGCATGGCCGAGAACATCAGCTACTACGTGATCACGGCCTTCATCCTCGTGTACGCCACCACGTCGGCCGGGGTCTCCAAGCAGACCGCGCTGAACGCCGTCCTCATCGCGTCCGCCGTGCACTTCGCGGCCATTCCGGCCTGGGGTGCGCTCTCGGACCGGGTGGGGCGGCGACCGGTGTACCTCCTCGGCGCGGCGGGCGTCGGTCTGTGGATGTTCCCGTTCTTCTCCCTCATCGACACGGGGAGCTTCGGCAACCTGCTTCTCGCCGTCACCGTCGGGCTGGTCCTGCACGGTGCGATGTACGCCCCGCAGGCCGCCTTCTTCTCCGAGATGTTCGCGACCCGGATGCGCTACTCGGGTGCCTCGATCGGGGCCCAGTTCGCCTCGGTCGCGGCGGGCGCGCCCGCGCCGCTCATCGCGACGGCGCTGCTCGCGGAGTACGACAGCTCGACGCCGATCACGCTGTACGTGATCGGCGCCGCGCTCATCACCCTGATCGCCGTCGGCGTCGCGAAGGAGACCCGCCACCGCGACCTCTCCGACATCGGGCCGGAGGACGGCCCGGCTGAGCCGGCCGCCGAGCGCCGGGCGGACGTGCACAGCGTCTGACGGCCCCGGCCGGGCACCGGCCCCGTACGCCGCACGCGTACGGGGTCAGCGCGTGTCCGGGCCCGCGAGGCGGTGCAGGCGCAGCGCCAGCTGGATCTCCAGGGCCTGTGCGGGCGCCTGCCAGTCGGCGCCGAGCAGCCGCCCGATCCGCTCCAGGCGCTGGGCGACGGTGTTCACGTGGACGTGCAGGGTGTCCTTCGTGCGGGCCGGGCTCATGCCGGACGCGAAGTAGGCGTCGAGGGTGCGCACGAGGTCGGTCCCCCGGCGTTCGTCGTAGGTGACGACCGCGCCGATGGTGCGGGCGACGAAGCCGCCGATGTCGCGGCTGTCGGCGAGCAGCAGCCCGAGGAACCCGAAGTCCTCGGCCGCCGCGCCCTCGCCGGCCCGGCCGAGCAGGCGCAGCGCGTCGAGGCAGCGGCGGGCCTCGGCGTAGGCGCCGGTGGCGGCGTCGGCCCGGGTGGCGAGGTCCGCGACGGGGGCGGAGGCGCCGACGGTGACCGGTTCGTGGATCGCCGCCGACAGCCGCTTGGCGACGTGCGCCGCGATGTCGGAGGCCGTGCCGTCCGCGCCCAGGGGAAGGAGCAGGACCGTACCGCCGTCGCGCGCGGCGGCGAGGCCGTGCCGGGTCGCCGCCAGGTGGTTGGCGGCCGACCACAGGCGGCGGCGCGTGGCGGCCTCCTGTTCGGCGTCGGCGCCGGCCGTCTCGGGGCGGGCCGCGCACACGACGTGGGCGGTGTCCAGGTCGGCGTGGAGCCGGACGGCCCGCTCGCGCAGCAGGCGCGGATCGTGGTCGCGGGCGTCGAGCAGGTCGTCGAGGAGCTCACCTCGCACGCGCTGCTCGGCCTCGGCGGCGGAGCGGCGCGCGAGGAGCAGCAGGGACGTGACCATGGCGGCGCGCTCCAGGGTGCGCTGGTCGACGGGGTCGAGGCGGGTCTGGCCGCGCAGGACCAGGGCGCCGAGGAGTTCGCCTCCGGCGGCGACGGCCGCGACCCAGTCGGCGCCGCGGCGCACCGCGTGGCCCTCGGCGCGGGACGCCTCGACCGCCTCGCCGGGTGCGGTGTCCGCGTCGGTGAACGTGACCGTCCCGTCGAGGACCTGGGAGACGGCGGCGGCCACGTCGTGCACGCCGCCGCCGCGCAGCACCAGTTCGGCGAGGCGGTCGTGGACGTCGGAGGCGCGCTCGATGACGCCGCTGCGGTCGCGGATGATCGCGTTGGCCCGCTCCAGTTCGCCGAGCGCCTCGCGGGTCTCGGTGAGCAGGTTCGCGGTGTCGATGGCGGCGGCGGCGAGCGCCGCGAACGAGCCGAGCAGCGCGATCTCCTCGCGTGCGAAGACCCGCGCGCGGCGGTCTGCGGCGAAGAGCACGCCGATCACGTGCGGCCCGAGCGACAGCGGCACGCCGAGGATGGCGACGAGGCCCTCGTCCCGGACCCCGGCGTCGATGGTGCGGGTGTGCTGGAAACGCACGTCCTGCCCGTAGTTGTCGGTGACGTAGGGCCGTGCGGTCTGCGCGACGAGCCCGCCGAGCCCCTCCCCCATCCCGAGCCGCAACTGCTGGAACCGGGCGGCGACGGAGCCCTCCGTCACGCGCATGTACGTGTCTGCGCGCGGCGGGTCGTTCAGCGTCAGGTACGCCACGTCGGTGCCGAGGAGCGAGCGGGCCCGCTGCACGATGGCCTGGAGCACGGCGTCGAGGTCCCGGAGTCCGGCCAGGTCGTGGGCGGTCTCGAAGAGTGCGGACAGCTCGGCCTCGCGGCGCCGTCTGCCCTCCATCTCCTCCCGCACGCCGAGCGCGAGCCGCTTGGCGCGCTCAAGGGCCGCTATGCGTACGGGGTCGGCGCCCTCGGCGCGCGCGAGCAGCACCGGCTGTTCGTAGGCGTCGGCGGAGGCGCCCCGGGCGAGCAGTTCCAGGTACGGGGCCTGGCTGTCGGCGTACTCGTCCTGCTCGGTCTGCGCCGGGTGTGGTGGGTGCTGCTCCATGCTCAACAGGATCACCCGTGCTCAGTGGGCGGTCCAGCCTCCGTCGAGGGTCAGCGACGCCCCTGTCATGAAGGACGCCTGCGGCGTGCACAGGTAGGCGACCGCCTCCGCGACCTCGCCGGGTTCGATGAGCCGCTTGAGCGCGCTGTCCCGCAGCAGCACCTCGCTGACCACCCGCTCCTCGTCGATCCCGTGCGCGGCGGCCTGGTCGGCGATCTGCTTCTCGACGAGCGGGGTGCGCACGTAGGCCGGGTTGACGCAGTTCGAGGTGACCCCGTGCGGGGCGCCTTCGAGCGCCGCCGTCTTCGACAACCCTTCGAGGCCGTGCTTCGCCGCGACGTACGCCGATTTGTACGCGGAGGCGCGCAGGCCGTGCACCGACGACACGTTGACGATGCGGCCCCAGCCCTGCTCGTACATGTGCGGCAGTGCGCCCCGGATCAGCCGGAACGGGGCCTCCAGCATCACCGTCAGGACCGTGTGGAACACCTCGGGCGGGAACTGCTCGATGGGGCGGACCAGTTGGAGCCCCGCGTTGTTGACGAGTACGTCGACGCCGCCCGTGGCCGCGGCCTCTGCGGCGTCGAGGTCGGTCAGGTCGAGGACGTACGGCTCGACGCCGTCGGTCTCCCCGGCCAGCGCGTCGAGCCCCTCCCGGTCCAGGTCGACCGCTCTGACCTTGGCGCCCGCGGCGGCGAGCCGCAGGACGCAGGCCCGGCCGATGCCGCCGGCGGCGCCGGTGACGAGTGCGGTGCGTCCGCCGAGGTCGAGCGGTGCGGCCTGGGCGAGGGGTGCGGCGGCGAGTGGGGTGCGCGGGGTCATGCTCCGCACCCTAGGCAGCGTACGGACGCCTCCCGATGTGGGTGGCACCCATACTTCGGCGCCCGTTCATGGTCCGCCGACACCCCGGCCGGGATGACGGTGCCCTCTCATGGTCCGCCCGCTCCCCCGGCCGGGGTGAGCGGTCCGATGCGGAACAGTACTTCCGGCTCGTGGTCCGTGCCCGGGAAGTCCTCGGGGCCCCACAGCGCGCCGCGGACCAGGTCGGTGTGGCGGTCGCGGGCGAAGGCGGACAGCCAGCGCTCCGAGGCGTGGTTGTCCGGGGCGACCGTGGCCTCGACGTAGCGGAAACGGTCGTCGGCGAGGAGGCCCAGCATCCGGCGGGCCAGACCTTGCCCCTGAAAGGCGGCGTCCACCGCGGTCTGCCAGAGGAAGAGCGTGTCCGGGGCCTCGGGCCGCGCGAACCCCGCGATGTAGCCGTGGACGCCGTCGGCCGTGCGCGCGACCGCCGAGGTGGCGGCGAAGTCGCGGCACCAGAGCACATAGAAGTAGGACGAGTTGACGTCCAGCCCGGGCGCGTCACGGGCCACGCGCCACAGGTCGGGGCCGTCGGTCGGCAGCGGCCGTCCGACCGTCACCTCAGCGCTGTCGGGCAAGGCCACGGCAGCTCACCTCTCCCCGATGCCCTCGAACCAGGTGGGCGCGTCCTCGGTGGCCAGCTTGATCCGGTGCAGTTCGAACGTGTCGAGGCGCGGCAGGGCGTCCAGGGCGAACCAGTCGACCTCGAGCGACTCGTCGTCGTTGACCCGGCAGTCGGTGGTCGTGGCGCGGCACAGGAAGGTGATGTCCATGTACTGGCACTGGTCGCCGTTGTCGTACGTGATCGGTTCGAGCGCCTGGACGAGCAGGACGCGCTCGGCGACGCACTCGACGCCGGTCTCCTCCTCGACCTCGCGCGTCGCGACGTGGGCCGGCTGCTCGCCCGGCTCGGCGATCCCGCCCGGCAGACCCCACCGGCCCGTGTCGCTGCGGCGGTGGAGGAGCACCCGCTGCTCGTCGTCGAGGACGACGGCGGTGACGCCCGGCAGGTGGAGCAGCTGGTGGCCGGCGCTGGCCCGGATCGTGCGGATGAACTCTGGAGTCGCCATGCCCACGACCCTATCCGTACGGCAGAAGGGCCCGGTCAGTCCTGTACGCGCCGTTCCTTGCGGCCCCGCACGAAGGCTCCGGCGAGCCCCGCGGCGCCGAGGAGGACCAGGAGCGCCTCGGGCCAGGCGCCCACGCGGGTGGCGAGCGTCCGCGAGGTCCGCCTGGGCACGTCGGCGAGGAGCGTGTCCGCCTCGAACATGCCGGTGTGCTGGGCCACGGACCCGTCGGGCCGGATGACGGCGCTGATGCCGCTCGTGACCGGGACCATGACGGCCCTGCCGTGCTCGACCGCGCGCACCCGGTCCATGGCGAGCTGCTGATAGGTCATCTGGCTGCGCTCGAACGTGGCGTTGTTGCTCGGCACGGACAGGATCTGCGCGCCCTCGTTGACCTGGTCGCGCACGACGTCGTCGAAGGCGGCCTCGTAACAGGTCACATTGCCGATCTTCGTGCCCGCCATGTCGAAGGCGACGGCCTTGTCGCCCGGCACGAACTCGCCCGCGCGGTCGACGTCCTTGCTGAAGATCCGGAAGAAGCCGCGGTACGGCATGTACTCGCCGAACGGCTGCAGGTGCCGCTTGTCGTAGGTGGCGCCGGGGCCGGTCTCCGGGTCCCACAGGATCAGCCGGTTGCGCTCCGTGCCGTCCTTCGCGGTGACGACGGCGCCCACCGAGATCGGGGCGCCGATGGCCTGCGCGGCCTTGCTGATCTCGTCGTACGCGTCCTGGTTGACGTACGGGTCGATGTCGGAGGAGTTCTCCGGCCACAGGACCAGGTCGGGCCGCTTCACCTCACCCGACTTGATCTTCGCGGCGAGCTTCATCGTCTCGCGTACGTGGTAGTCCAGGACGGCCCGGCGCTGGGCGTTGAAGTCGAGGCCCATCCGCGGCACGTTGCCCTGGATGAGCGCCACGCGCGCGGTGCCGGCCTGTGCCGCGTTCGACACGAGGGGCGAGGCCGCGGCTCCGGCGATCACGGGGGCGACGGTGATCACCGCGGCGATGACAGCCGCACGGTCGCGTACGAGGTGTACGCCGCCGATGCCGGAACGGCGCGAGGAGAGGACGCGGAGCGCGAGCGCGGCGAGGCCGAAGCCGCACAGCACCACGGCGAAGCCGAGCAGCGGGGTGCCGCCCAGCGAGGCGAGCGGCAGGAACACGCCGCTGGGCTGCCCGAAGGCGACCTTGCCCCAGGGGAAGCCGCCGAACGGGAAGCGTGCGCGCAGCGCCTCGTCCGCGATCCAGACGCCGGCCGCCCACAGCGGCCACAGCGGGAGCCGCGACACGTACGCGATGCCGAGTCCGGCGACGGCGACGAGCAGCGCCTCGGCGGCGGCGAGCGCCAGCCACGGCAGCGGGCCGACGTCGACGCCGGTCCAGGAGAGGAGCGGCACCAGGTAGGCCAGGCCGAAGAGGAGGCCGAGGCCGAAGCCCGCGCGCAGCCGCCGCCCGTGCGCGGCCAGCCCGAACAAGGCGAAGGAGATGGGCGCCAGCCAGGGCAGCTCGCGCGGCGGGAAGCTCGCCCAGAGCAGCAGCCCGGCGATCACCATGAGGCCGACGGGCACGAGCCGTCGCGGACGAGAGGGGCGAGCGGGCGGTGCGGCGGGCTCGTCCGAGCCGGCGACGGGCGGTGCGGTGGCGGTCACCCGGGGAGTGTACGGCGCTCCACTGTCGACGGAACATGCCGGTCGGACAGGCCCTGGGTCAGAGAATCGGCCCCGTCGGCTTCGGCTTCGGCTTCGGCTTCGGCGTGAGGCGGGTGCGGATGTGACGGACGGCGCTCTCCGCGTCGTCCACGGTCACCGTGAACCTGCGGCCGTCACCGAGGATCAGCACCAGGCCCTCGCCGCGGCGCACCACGACGGCCGTGCCGATCTCGGGGCGCCAGCGGTAGCCCCAGCCACCCCACTGCCGCGGCGTGACGCTCGGCGCGAAGTCCGCGTCGACGACATGGGCGAGCGGGATCTTGCGGCGCGGCAGCCCGACGTGGCCGCAGCGCACCTCCAGGTGGTCCTTGTCGACCTTCACGGCGACGTGGAGGAAGGCGAGAGTGCCGAAGAGGATGAGCAGTCCGGCGGCGATGAGTCCGACCACCGACATCGCCAGGGCGGCGATGCCCGTGGCCCACGAGCTGACCACGGCAAGCTCGATGCCGAGCGCGAGGCAGGCGAACCCGCCCAGTGCCAGGAGCCACTGCACGCGGTTGCGTGCGCGGCCGGTCCAGATCTCGCTCCCGTGGGCGGAAGTGCGTCGCCCGGGGTGCTTGTCGGCGGCGTTTTCCCTCATGCACACGAGCCTACTCATGTTCCGGGGGGAAGGCACCAGATCGCGGAGCGTCACCGCTCCGCATAAGGGCGCGCAGCTCAGCAGAGTTCGCTGACGGCCTGCAACGACCGCCCCTCGGCGTACGTGAGAGCGGCTTCCGGGAGTGTCTCCGTACGGCCACTGAGGATGACGGTGAGTGACCCGCGCGCGTGGGGCTTGGGAGCGGGCCGCTCGCCGATGCGGCGCAGCGCCTGCGCGGCGACGGCACCGGCGCTGCCGAACAGTGCGAGCGGCGCGGCTCCGGGCCGCTGCACGGCGGCGCGGATGCGCTCGGCGACCAGCTCGTAGTGGGTGCAGCCCAGGACGACGGCCGTGACGTCGGGCGGGGTGAGCGCGGCGGCGGCCGCGACGGCCTTCTCGATGCCGTCCTCGTCGGCCCACTGCACCGCGTCGGCGAGCCCGGGGCAGGGCACCTCGGTGACCTCGACGCCTGCCGCGAAATCGCGGATGAGGCCCCGCTGGTAGGGGCTGCCGGTGGTGGCGGGGGTGGCCCAGATCGCGATCGGGCCGCCGCCGGTCGCGGCGGGCTTGATCGCGGGGACCGTGCCGATGACGGGGATCGCCGGTTCGAGCGCGGCGCGGACGGCGGGCAGGGCGTGCACGGTCGCCGTGTTGCAGGCGATGATCAGCGCGTCGGGGCGGTGCGCGGCGGCGGCCTCGCAGGCGGCGAGCGCGCGCCGCGTGACGTCCTCGGGGGTGCGCGGACCCCACGGCATGCTGTCGGGGTCGGAGGAGAGCACGAGATCGGCGTCGGGCCGCAGGTTCCGTACCGCCACGGCCGCCGCGAGCAGGCCGATTCCCGAGTCCATGAGCGCGATCTTCACCCGGAAACCATAGACGATGGGTCCGGCGGGACGGCGTGGGTGGGGCAGACTGCGGCGGATGGACGTCGTTGTGTGGATCACCGCGGCCTCGCTCGCCGCATGGCTGTGGTTGCTGCTCTGCCAGGGCTTCTTCTGGCGCACCGACCTGCGCCTCCCGCCGCGTACCGAGCCCGGGACCTGGCCGGACGTGTGTGTCGTCGTGCCGGCCCGCGACGAGGCGGCGGTCCTGCCGGACAGCCTGCCCTCACTGCTCGCGCAGGACTATCCGGGGCGGGCCGAGATCTTCCTCGTGGACGACGGCAGCAGCGACGGTACGGGCGAGGTGGCGCGGGCCCTTGCCGCGCGCCACGGCGGGCTGCCGCTGACGGTCGACTCCCCCGGCGAACCGCCCGCGGGCTGGACGGGGAAGCTGTGGGCGGTCCGGCACGGCATCGGTCTGGCACGCGCGCGTGGCCCGGAGTTCCTGCTGCTCACCGACGCGGACATCGCCCACGAGCCGGACAGTCTGCGCGGCCTGGTGGCGGCGGCGCACACGGGCGGCTTCGATCTGGTGTCGCAGATGGCGCGGCTGCGGGTGGCGAGCGCGTGGGAGCGGCTCGTGGTGCCCGCGTTCGTCTACTTCTTCGCGCAGCTCTACCCGCTGCGGCGCATCGCGAAGAAGGGCTCGCGCACGGCCGCCGCGGCGGGCGGCTGTGTCCTGCTGCGGACGACGGCGGCGGAGCGGGCGCGCATCCCGGACGCCATCCGGCAGGCGGTCATCGACGACGTGTCGCTCGCGCGCGCGGTGAAGCGCTCCGGCGGCCACATCTGGCTGGGTCTCGCCGAGCGCGTCGACAGCGTGCGGCCCTATCCGCGCCTGGCGGATCTGTGGCGCATGGTGTCGCGCAGCGCGTACGCGCAGTTGCGCCACAACCCGCTGGTCCTGCTCGGCACCGTCCTCGGCCTCGCCCTGGTCTACCTCGTCCCGCCGGCCGCCCTCTGTACGGGGCTGGTCGCGGGCAGCGCGCCGACCGCGCTGCTCGGGGCGCTCGCGTGGGCGGTGATGACGGCGACGTACCTGCCGATGCTCCGCTACTACCGTCAGCCCTGGTGGCTCGGCCCGCTGCTGCCCTTCACCGCGTTCCTGTACCTCCTGATGACGGTGGACTCGGCGGTGCAGCACTACCGGGGGCGGGGCGCGGCCTGGAAGGGCCGTACGTACGCCCGCCCCGACGCCGCCCCCGAACAGTGACCACCGGCGCTACTTGCGGCCCGGCGTCCAGTTCATGCCCCACCCGTAGACCTGGTCGACGGTGCGCTGCGGGCTGACACCGCGCTCGGGGACCAGGTAGCGGGCCTCGCGCTGGACGGTCAGGTCGCCGCCGTCGTTGGTGATCAGGGCGAGGGCGCACACCGTGGAGGGCACCGTGCACTCGTCCAGGGAGAAGTCGATGGGCGCCCCGTTGAGGGGTTGCAGCGTCACGGTCGCGTGGAGGTCGGCGAAGCTGCGCGCGCCCTCGTAGATGGTCACGAAGATGAGGATGCGGCGGAACGCGTCCGTGTGGTCGAGGTTGACGCTCAGGTTCTCGCCGGTGGCGACGGTTCCGCTGCGGTCGTCGCCGTCGAGGTGGATGTACGGGGGCTGGTGCAGCGAGCCGAACGCGTTGCCCAGGGCCTGGACGACCCCCTTGCGTCCGTCGGCGAGTTCGAAGAGGGCGCACAGGTCGAGGTCGAGGTCCCGGTGCCTGGCGGTCGCCCGGCCGCGCTTGCTCCCCCAGCCGCTGAACTGCTTGCGCATCTCCCAGTTGAGGTTGACGCGCATCGTGCCCGACGTGCCGCCCTGCTTCGACAGGGAGACGGTGGGCGCCGCCTTGGTGAGCGTGACCTTGGTGAGGCGTACGGGTTCGGGGGCGGGCGGGGCCGCCGGCGCGGGCGGCGCGTTCACCGGGGGCGCGGGGGCGGCGACCGGAGCGGCGGGCGCGGACGGCGCCGCGTGCTGCGGCTCGTCCACGCTGATCCCGTAGTCCGTGGCGAGCCCTTCGAGGCCGCTGTCGTACCCCTGGCCGACCGCGCGGAACTTCCAGGCGCCCTGGCGCCGGTACAGCTCGCCGAGCACGAACGCGGTCTCCACCGTGGCCTCGGCGTCGAAGCGGGCGAGTTCGGTGCCGGCGGCCGCGTCGAGCACCCGGATGTAGAGGCCCGGTACCCGGCCGAACGTGCCGCCGTCCGCGGATGCGGCGAGGACGATCCGCTCGATGTCCGCCTCCACGCGCGCGAGGTCGACCGCAAGGGTGTCCGTGACGGCGTCGCCCGCCGTGCTCTTGCCCTCGTACCGGACCGCGCCCGAGGCGTGCGCGGGCTGGTTGTAGAAGACGAAGTCGGCGTCGGAGCGCACCTTTCCGGCGGCGACGAGGAGGAGCGCCGAGGCGTCGGCGTCGGGGACACCGGGGCCGGATCGCCATCCCAGTTCGACGCGCACGGCCGGGGCCGGCACGGCGACATTCGAACCTTTGGCCATTGTCATGTCTGCCCCCAAGTCGAGATCCCGGATTACTCCGTCAACCTATTTCCCCGTCCCGGAGACGACCGCACAAGGACGCGTGAAGATCACCGTCGAACCCGTCGGTAACGTGTCAGGAACGCGGCATTTACACGATCCCGACGTCCCGTGGTGACCGTTTTCCCCAAGTTCGCTCACATTGGGGACATGCGGTCACGCCCGACACACAAAAGAACCCTCTTATCGGTCTCCCCAACGACCACATCGTGGGCTTAACTTATGTGCCATGACCTCCCCCCGCTCCACCTATGGCGGCGGTTACTACTCCGCGCCGTCCTTCCCGGACACACCGATCTACGACTCCCTCGTCGCAGAACGTGGCACTCCCCAGATCGCCCCGATCCGGGTTCCCTCCGCGTACGACACCGGTAGTCATCTGCCCGCGCTGCCGGCCGCCCTGCCCGCACTGCCGGCCGCCCCGTCGCCGCAGTACGGATACGCGCCGCAACAGCAGCACGCCCCGATGCAGCCGGCGATGCAGCCCGCGATGCACTCGGCGCCGACCGCCTACATCCCGCAACAGGCGGCCGCGCCGCGCGGGTATCCGGGCCCGCAGGCACAGCCGCAGCGCCCGGCGCCCGGCACCGGCTACGAGTCGATGCGCCCGGCCGCGCCCCGGCCCGCCCCGGCCCCGTACGAGGATCCGTACAACAACCGCCAGCAGTACCGCGGTTACTGAGGCGCCGAAACCTTGCTGCGTGAGGGCTGTCAGTGCCTGCTGGCAGGATGGCCCCATGTCGCAAGCAGTGCTGAGCTCGATCCATGTCTACCCGCTGAAGGCGGTTCGGGGGCACGCGCCGCGTGAGGCGGTCGTGGAACCGTGGGGGCTCGCGGGGGACCGCCGCTGGGTGCTGATCGACGCCGAGCAGAAGACCGTCACACAGCGCCGGCACCCGCGGCTCGCGCTGGCCGCCGCCGAGCAGCTGCCCGGCGGCGTCCGGGTGTCCGCGCCCGGCATGGACCCGCTCACCGTCGAGGTACCCGACGCCGCCACCCTGACTCCGTTCACGCTCTGGAAGGACAAGGTCGAGGCGGTGCTCGCCGACCCGCGCGCGCACGCGTGGTGGAGCGCCTACCTGGGGTCCGGCATACAGATGCTGTACCTGGACGACCCGGCGACCAGGCGGCCCGTCGACCCGGAGTACGCCCGCCCCGGCGAGACCGTCAGCTTCGCCGACGGCTACCCGCTGCTCGTGACCACGCTCTCCTCCCTCGACGCCCTCAACTCGCTGATCGCGCAGGGCGACCATGCGGACGAGGGCCCACTGCCCATGAACCGTTTCCGGCCAAGTGTGGTCGTCGCCGGGACGGCGCCCTGGGCCGAGGACGACTGGACCCGCATCGCCATCGGCGAGGCCACCTTCCGCGTCACCAAGAAGTGCGGCCGCTGCGTGGTGACCACCACGGACCAGGACACGGCCGAGCGCGGCAAGGAGCCGCTGCGCACCCTCTCCCGCCATCGCCGCTTCGGTGACCAGCTGTGCTTCGGGACGAACGTGGTTCCGGAGACGCCCGGTGCGGTGCGGGTGGGAGATCCGGTCCGCGTGCTCGAATAACCGTCACCCGGTAGGGAACCCGGAGGCCCGGCATGCTCGTTGGAGGACAGTGGCGGCCCGCTGGTTCGGGGCAGGACGGGGACGGAAGGGGGTGCGGTCCGTGCGGACGATCACCGGCCTCTGGCGCTGGCGCCGCAATCCGCTGTGCCGAAGGACAGACCTGGCCGAAGCCTGGGTCGCGCTCGTCGCGCTGATCCTCATGGCCGTGGCCGCACCGGTCACCGGCGCCGTCGCGGGGACGCTCTCGCGCGACGCCCTCTACCGCTCGGTCCAGAAGCAGCACGCCCAGCGCCACGAGGTCAGGGCGACGGTGGTGCGGAAGCTGGCGCAGCCGCCGATCGACCCCGATCCGGAGACCTCCACCGCACGGGACGCCCACAGCCGTGTCCTGGCCACGTGGACAGCACCGGACGGCTCGAACCACCGCGACCGCGTCGTCGCCGCACTGAGCTCCCCGCACGTGGGCGACACCTTCCCGCTCTGGATCGACGGCACGGGCCATGTCGTGGGCCGCCCGCTCGACCGGGCCACCGCCGCCACCCACGCGGTGCTCGCCGGGATCGGCGCAGCCGCCGCCCTGACCGGACTCGTGGAGGGCGCCCGCCGCCTCGTCGTCTGGCGCATGGTCCGTCGCCGGTACGCGCGCCTGGACCGCGCCTGGGACATCGCCGGTCCCGACTGGGGCCGGACCGGCACGGGCAGCTGACCAGGGTTCGGCTCCGGTCAACCCCCGAGGTCCGCGCACGCTACGGTGGACCCATCTTTCGCAGGACACGCGCCGGGCAGGGCGCGAGGACGACCCGCGGGACGACGAGGTGGGGGCAGATCAGCGCCATGGCACAGGGCACGGTCCAGGTGACGCACACCGGCACATCGCGGTGGCGGCGCCGCACGGGTGAGTACGCGTCGCTGGCCGCCGCGCTCGAGGCAGCCGGCGACGGCGACATACTGACCATCGCCCCCGGCACGTACAGAGAGAACCTCGTCGTCGCGCGCGCGGTGACCCTGCGCGGCCCGGACGGCTCCCCCGGCTCGGTGCGCATCGCGCCCGTCGACGGGGTGCCGCTGACGGTGCGCGCCTCGGCGACGGTGCAGGACCTGCACGTCGAGGGCCAGGACGCGGCGGCGCCCGCGCTTCTCGTCGAGGAAGGCGCCCCCGAACTCACCGACATACGCGTGGTCACCCGCTCCGCCTCCGGGATCGAGGTGCGCGGCGGCGCCCGCCCGACCGTGCGGCGCTGCACCGTGGACAACCCGGCGGGCATCGGTATCGCCGTCCTGGACGGCGGGGGCGGGGTCTTCGAGGAGTGCGAGGTCGTCGCCGCCGGGCAGGCCGGGGTCGCCGTCCGCGGGGGCGCGCACCCGCGCCTGGAGCGCTGCCGGGTGCACCACACCTCGGGCTCCGGGCTCTCCGCGACCGGCGAGCACACCGGCCTGGAGGCCGTCGGCTGCGAGATCTACGAGGTCAAGGGCTCGGGCGTGCAGGTCACCGGCCGGGCCGCGGCCCACCTCACCGACTGCGATGTGCACCGCACCACGGCCGACGGCATCACGCTCGACACGGACGCGGTCCTCACCCTCGCGGATTGCCGCATCCATGACATCCCCGAGAACGCGATCGATCTGCGCTCCCGCTCCGTGCTCACCCTCACCCGCTCCACCGTGCGCCGGTTCGGGCGCAACGGCCTGTCGGTGTGGGACCCCGGCACGCGCGTGGACGCCAACCAGTGCGAGATCCACGACAGTACGGGCGACTACCCGGCGGTGTGGGTGAGCGACGGCGCGACCGCCGTGCTCGACGCGTGCCGGGTGCACGACGTGCCGGACGCCCTGTTCGTGCTCGACCGCGGCTCCCGCGTCGACGTCGTCGACAGCGACCTCTTCCAGGTGCGCAACACGGCTGTGTCGGTGAGCGACGGGGCGACCGCGCAGCTCGACGACTGCCGTATCCGCGAGGCCGCGACCGGCGCCTGGTTCCGCGACCACGGCAGCGGCGGCACCCTCGCCAACTGCACGGTCGACGCGGTGCAGACCGGCGTCATCGTCACCAAGGGCGCCGACCCGACGATCGAGCGCTGCACGATCACCTCCCCCGCCGAGGCGGGCTTCTACGTGTCCGCGGGCGGCCGGGGCAGCCTCACCGGCTGCCGCGTCACCGGCAGCGGCGGCTACGGCTTCCATGTGATCGACGGCTGCCGCACCACCCTGAAGAGGTGCCGTACCGAGCGGTGCGCGCGCGGTGGCTACGAGTTCGCCGAGGACGGCCCGCTCGTCGAGGAGTGCACCAGCGACGAGAGCGGCGGCGTCCGCCCCGGCTCCGCCACGACACCCCCTCCGGCCCCGGGACCAGCCGTGCAGACCGTCACGCAGACGGTCGGGCTGCTCGGCACGGTGCCCGGCCCGCGGCCCACGGCGCCCGCGGCGGAGGAGCCGAAGCCGACCCGTACGTCGAAGGACGTACTGAGCGAACTCGACGCGCTGGTGGGCCTGGAGGACGTCAAGCGGGAGGTGCGCGCGCTCACCGACATGATCGAGGTGGGGCGCAGGCGCCAGGAGGCCGGGCTCAAGGCGGCGTCCGTCCGCCGCCACCTGGTGTTCACGGGCTCCCCCGGCACCGGCAAGACGACGGTGGCCCGTCTGTACGGCGAGATCCTCGCCGGGCTCGGCGTCCTGGAGCAGGGCCATCTCGTCGAGGTGTCCCGTGTCGACCTGGTCGGCGAGCACATCGGCTCGACGGCGATCCGTACCCAGGAGGCGTTCCAGCGGGCGCACGGCGGCGTGCTGTTCATCGACGAGGCGTACGCCCTCTCCCCCGAGGACTCCGGGCGCGACTTCGGCCGTGAGGCGATCGACACGCTCGTGAAGCTCATGGAGGACCAGCGGGACTCCGTCGTCGTCATCGTCGCCGGTTACACGGCGGAGATGGAGCGGTTCCTGTCGGTCAACCCCGGTGTCGCGTCCCGTTTCTCACGGACGATCACCTTCTCCGACTACGTGCCGGAGGAGCTGCTGCGCATCGTGGAGCAGCAGGCCGAGGAGCACGAGTACCGGCTCGCCCAGGGGACGCCGGAAGCGCTGCTCAAGTACTTCACGGCGCTCCCGAAGGGCCCGGCGTTCGGCAACGGCCGCACCGCGCGGCAGACGTTCGAGTCGATGGTGGAGCGGCACGCGGGCCGGGTCGCGCAGGTCGACGAGCCGAGCACCGAAGAGCTGACGCTCCTCTACCCGGACGACCTGCCCGAACTGCCCTGAACCTTTGCCTCGGGCCGCTGCTGCGGGACGCCCGGCGTGAGCCGGGCGAGCAGCCGCCCCCGCTCCTCGGCGAAGACCGGGTCGGCCTGGTAGTCGCTGTGGCCCAGGATCGGCGCGGGCAGCGGGTGCCGCTCGGTGCGGCCGTAGGCGAGCGGGTCGAGGAGCGCCGGGTGGTCGACGACGGGGCCGCACTTGCCGGTCAGGTTGACCGGGCCGCCGATGGGGTCGGTCTCGCGGTGCAGGTTGCGCCAGCAGTCGACCTGCCGGTGCAGGGAGGCCAGGGCGGCGGGGCCGAAGTGCGCCGGGAACCAGCGCCCGTAGAGCCGCTCGATCGGTGAGCCGTAGGTGAGCAGTCCGACGCGCTTGCGCACGGCGGGGTGCAGTTGCCAGGCGGCCGCGGCGGCGAGGACGCTGCCCTGGGAGTGTCCCGACAGGATGAGGCGGCCGCCCGTGGTGCGGGTCCAGGTGGCCATGCGCCAGGTCAGGTCGGGGACGGCGCGCTCCGCGTAGCAAGGCGGGGCGAAAGGGTGTGCGGCGCGCGGCCAGAAGGTGCCCACGTCCCAGAGGATGCCGATGGTGCGGCGCGCGGAGGGGTCCTTGTAGGCGCGGCGGCCCCAGGTGACGAACAGTATGAATCCGGCGCCGATGAACCAGGAGCCGAGCGCCTGCGCGGTGTCGGCGGCGCCCTGGACGATCGGGTACGAGCCTTCGGCGGCCACGCCGGGCACCTCGCCCGTGGCCCAGGCGCCGGCGACGGCGAGGGCGCCGAGGAGCAGCGTCACCGCCGAGACGACGCCCGCGATCACAGGCGCCTTGTCGGTGAGGGCGGCACGCGCGCGTGTGCCCGCGATGTGCTCGGTGCGGGCCGCGTCGGTGACCTCGCCCGGCTCGGTGGTCTCGTCGGGGCGGGCGTCGAGGTGGTAGTCCTCGGCGACCCGGGCCTTCTCGCGCTTCTTCACGCGCGCGGTGCGAACGGCGAGCGCGGCGCACAGCACGGCGAGGACGACGAGGAGCGGCGGGATGACGGACGCCTGCCAGGAGAGCAGGACGGGCGGCCCGTCGATGAGACCGCTGGTGCCGTCGAGCCAGTCGGCGACGCGCTGCGCGATGCCGCCGGTCATCACGCCGCCGAGGGCGCAAGCGATCATCGCTGTGGCCGGGCCGCCGAGGCCCCGCAGCACGGTGCGCGGGTCGCGGGCCCTGCGGTAGATGACCTTCGCGACGACGGCGAGCGCCACCACCAGGGCGCCCTCGACCAGGGCGATGCCGCCGAAGACGGCGTCCCCGGGCAGGCGGCCCGAGGAGCGCCATTCGGGGCGCGACCAGGCCGCGTACAGCATGCTCAGGGCGAGCAGGGCGAGCGCCGCGTACGGCAGAGCGCGTACGACGGCGCGGTCCAGGGTGATGTCCAGGGTGTTCTCGCTGCGGCCCCGGTGGACGACGACGCCGACGACGGCGACCGCCCCGGCGAGCAGGCCGCCGACCAGGACCCAGCCCAGGATGTCGAGAAGTGCGGGCCCGCCGGGGGCCCGGTCGTGGCGGGCGGCGGACGTGCCGACGGCGGCGGCGACGGTCAGCAGTCCGGCGGCGGCGTGCGCGGCGCGCAGCCGGGCGACCAGGCGGCGCCCGTACCAGAAGCCGGGCTTGCCGAGGGCGGTGCTGCCGTCCCCGTTGTCGGGCTCGGGCTGGTGCGGGAGCGGGAGCTGGGACTCGTAGGCGCTCCAGGTGCGGTGCGAGAGGTACCACAGGAGGGCCGTCAGGGCGGTGGGGACGAGCGCGGCGAGGGCGAGGCGGCGGCCGGGCTGGCTCCACCAGCCGCCGTCGCCGTGCGCGTCCACGGAGAGGAAGCCGAGCCAGGCGCGCTGTTCGCCGCAGGCCGCGGTGCCCGCGCACTGCCAGGCCGTCAGGTCGAGCGCGACCTCGCACGCGGCGGCGACGAAGAGCACGGTGAGGGTGAGTCCGGCGAGGCGGACGAGCAGGCCGTACAGGCGCACGGCGCGCGTCCTGCGGCGGGCGTTGGGCCGCATCCAGTGGGCGAGGTTGACGACCATGAAGGGCAGCAGAAGGAGCCACAGGGCCCGTGATCCGTTGCCGGAGGTGAGGTTGCACCACACGTACGCCTCGGGCACCGGCTTGCCGCGGTAGTCCTCGGGGCGGCTCTCCGCGTCGACGTCCCCGGCGCGGCGGAACATCGCCGCCGTCTCGTCGCCCGCCACCCGGACCGTGCGCGGGTCGTCGAGCATGGTTTGGGGTGTGGTGCCGCCCACGCCGTGGACGAGCAGTTCGAGGGCGGTCTCGTCGGCCGCCGCCGTCACGGCGGTGCCGTCGGTGTGGCCGGCCTTGCCCTCGGTGTGGGCCGTCTTGCCGTTGGTGTCGTTCGTCGTGCCGTCGGTCCGGTCGTCGTTCTCGCGCGCCATCGTGTGTGTCCCCCGTTCCTCAACACCAGCAGGATCCCCGCTCGGCGCGCGCGTGCACCTTCTCCGTCACGGAATCTCCCCGATCGTTGCGGCACCGATGTGTGCGGTGCCCCGGCGGGGGGTGGTACGGCGGTGGTACGGCTGTCGGTGGCACATGCGAGGATGACGGCGCAGCAGAGCACATCGTGTGGCAGCCCGCGCGAGAGGCGGGATTCGGCGAAGGGAACCGACGGGACGTGAGCGAGAATCAGAACCTCCTCGCGGAGCAGCGCCGCTCCCTGATCCTCGACGAGGTCCGCCGCCGCGGCGGTGTCCGGGTCAACGAACTGACCAGGAAGCTCGGCGTCTCCGACATGACGGTCCGCCGCGACCTCGACGCGCTGGCCCGCCAGGGCGTCCTGGAGAAGGTGCACGGCGGCGCCGTCCCGGTCGTCGAGGCCAGCTCGCACGAGCCGGGGTTCGAGGCCAAGTCCGGGCTCGAGCTGACCGCCAAGGAGGACATCGCGCGCGCCGCGGCGACGCTGGCCGCGCCCGGCACCGCGATCGCCCTGTCGGGGGGTACGACGACGTACGCGCTCGCGCAGCGACTGCTCGACGTGCCGGATCTGACGGTGGTGACGAACTCGGTGCGGGTCGCCGACGTGTTCCATGTGGCGCAGCGCAGTTCGGGCACCCGGCAGGGGGCCGCGACCGTGGTCCTCACCGGTGGGGTGCGCACGCCGTCCGACTCCCTGGTGGGGCCCGTCGCCGACCAGGCCGTCGCGGCGCTCCACTTCGACGTGCTCTTCCTCGGCGTGCACGGCATCAGCCCGGAGGCCGGTCTGTCGACGCCGAACCTCGCGGAGGCGGAGACGAACCGGCGGCTCGTGCAGTCCGCGCGGCGCGTGGTGGTCGTCGCCGACCACACCAAGTGGGGGACGGTGGGCCTGAGTTCGTTCGCCTCCCTCGACCAGGTGGACACGCTGGTGACGGACGCGGGGCTGCCGGTGGAGGCGCGCGCCGAGATCGGTGAGCACGTGCGGCTCGTCGTGGCCGGGGAGCCGGTGTCCTCCGGGGGCGGCGAGAGCGGTACAGACATCTGACGGGGCGGCGGCTAGGGTGACCGTACTCGGTCAAACGCCCGTGTCCGCATGCCCGTTGGGGCCCCCTGCCAGGAGGCTGAACGTTCATGGCGCGCCAACTCCGCCCCGTCGGACTCGACTTCGTCGAGACCGCTCCGCTCCGGCTCGTGTTCGCCCGTGAGGTGTCGGCCTCGCCGGAGGCGGTGTACAGGGCGCTGGCCGAGGAGGTCGCCGAGTGGCCCCGGTGGTTCTCCGCGGTGACGCTGGCACGGCCGCTGGAGGGCGGGGCGCGGCGGGAGATCCGGCTCAAGGGCGGGACCCGGTTCCTGGAGACGGTCGTCGCCGCGGAGCCCGGTGCGGTGTACGCGTACCGGGTCGACCGGACCAATGCGCCCGGGGTGCGGGCGCTGCTCGAGGAGTGGCGGGTCGTGGGGGTGCCCGGTGGGGCTCGGGTGCAATGGACTTTCGCGGCGGACGGGGCGGCTCTGTTCCGGGTGGGGCTCAAGGCGGGGCGGGCCGGGCTCGGGCGGGCGTTCCGTGACGCGGTCGGGGCGCTCGACCGGCGGCTGGCCTCTGCGCCCCGCGCTTGAACTCAGGTCATGGCGCTCCGCCCGGGGGACCCGCTCCTCAGTCGCCGGAGGGGCTTGAGGAGGCGCCGGGCCACTTGCCCGTTGCCAGTAGCTGGTCGATCGTCCGGGCGTAAGGGGTGATGTCCAGGCCCTGGCGCTCCAGCCAGTCGTCCGCGTAGTACTTGTCGAGGTAGCGGTCGCCCGGGTCGCACAGCAGGGTGACCACGCTGCCCTTGCGGCCCTCGGCCACCATCTCCGCGACGATCTTGAGGGCGCTCCACAGGCCCGTGCCGGTCGAGCCGCCCGCCTTGCGGCCGATGGCGCGTTCCAGGGCGCGGACGGCGGCGACGCTCGCCGCGTCGGGGACCTTCATCATGCGGTCGATGGCGCCGGGGACGAAGCTGGGCTCCATGCGGGGGCGGCCGATGCCCTCGATGCGGGAGCCGCAGTCGCTGGTGGCGTCGGGGTCGTCCGTCGTCCAGCCCTCGAAGAAGCAGGAGTTCTCGGGGTCGGCGACGCAGATACGGGTGTCGTGCTGCATGTAGTGCACGTAGCGCGCGAGGGTCGCGGAGGTGCCGCCGGTGCCGGCCGTGGCCACGATCCAGGTGGGGCAGGGGTAGCGCTCCAGCTCCAGCTGGCGGTAGATCGACTCGGCGATGTTGTTGTTGCCGCGCCAGTCCGTCGCCCGTTCCGCGTAGGTGAACTGGTCCATGTAGTGCCCGCCGGTGCGGGCGGCGAGCGCCGCCGACTCCTCGTACATCGTCCGCGGGTCGTCGACGAAGTGGCAGCGGCCGCCGTGGAACTCGATCAGCCGGCACTTCTCGGCGCTCGTCGTACGCGGCATCACCGCGATGAAGGGGACGCCGATCAGCTTCGCGAAGTACGCCTCCGAGACCGCCGTGGAGCCGCTGGACGCCTCGATGACGGGGCGGCCCGGCCGGATCCAGCCGTTGCACAGGCCGTAGAGGAAGAGCGAGCGGGCCAGGCGGTGCTTGAGACTGCCGGTGGGGTGCGTCGACTCGTCCTTCAGATAGAGGTCGATGCCCCAGTGCTCGGGAAGCGGGAAGCGCAGCAGGTGGGTGTCGGCCGAGCGGTTGTTGTCGGCCTGGACCTTGCGGACGGCCTCTTTGAGCCATGTCCGGTATGCGGTGTCGGTGTGGTCGATGTCGAGCGTCGGCAGCGGCTCACCGGCCGCGCCGTCGCCTGCGGGACGATCCTGCTTGCTCGTGCTCACCGCGCGGCTCCTTCACGTCGTTCCGCGCTTCGGCCAGGGCGGAACATGTCGGAGCGACGTGTCTGGCGAGCCGGTGCGGACCCGGTCGGAACTGACCGGACGCCTCGATCATAGACACCTTCCACACGCTTCTCACCTGCATAAACACCCCTTTGAGGGGCTCAAAGGGAGACCTGGCGACAGGTGGGAACGCCCGTACGTCGTGACGCATATACCGGATGCGTCTGCTGCTTCACACCGCGTCCACATGTGTACTGGTGCTCCTGGCCAGGTACGTGCAAACTGCACCGCACGGACGCACTCGAGGGGGCGAAACGGCATGGCGGAGCCGGAGTTCACGGCGACGGGCGTGCGGATCGGGCGGCGGCTGCGCTCGCTGACCCGGGCCGGACAGATCCGGATCGCGGGCGGCAGGCTCGAACTGCTCACGAGTTACGGCAGTGAGATCGACAGCGCGCCCTTGCGTGAAGTCCGCGCGGGCAAGCCCTGGTTCGGCCCCGACGACAGCGCCACGGCGGAGGTCGACGGGCGGCGGTACCTGTTGCGGCTCGGCGACCAGAGCCCGGACGCCGGACCGCCGACGGCGCGCCGGTTCATCGAGGCGGTACGCAGCGCCGCGGCGCGCACCCCCTAGAGTTCCGCCGCCCGTCCGTCGTCCGTCCGAGGCCCGTTCGTCGCCTCGTGCGGGCGAGCGCCGAAGTTGCAGCGCCGCATCCCCTGGGTCACGCTGGTCACGCATCACTACTCAGGGTTTACCGGCGATGACGCTGCGAACCAGCCCGCCGGACACGTAGCGGGCGGTCCTGCCACAGCGTGATCGCACCGCTCGATCCGTACTCGTCTTCTTCCGGACCTATTTCGGGGAGTCGCAGCCGTGATCAGCCAGCCGAGCAGGCATTGCACGGTGGAGCTCCAAGCCCTGCCGTCGCGGATCGGACAGGTCCGCAGAATCGTATCGGCGCAGTTGCGCTACTGGCATCTCGACCCGTTGATCGACCTCGCGGAGCTCGGCATCACCGAGCTTCTCACCAACGTGCACCGGCATGTCGAGCCGGACAAGAACTGCACGGTCGAGATCGAACTGCGCAGGGAGCGGCTGACGCTCTCGGTGCACGACCACGACCCACGCCTTCCCGAGATACGGGACGACGACGTGCCCGCCGACGCCGTGTGCGGCGACGCGTCCTGCGACGACCTGGCCGCGCTCTCGACCTGCGGCCGCGGCCTCGCGATGGTCGCCGCGGTCAGCGAGAGCTGGGGGGTCAGGCCGCACGGCGACGGCGGCAAGGTCGTCTGGTTCACCCTGCCCGCCCCGGCCCCCGCGAAGGCGCTGCCGCCGGCTCCGGTCCGCACCGCGGTGACGCCCTTGCGCGGCGACGCGTCCGCACACCGCGTGTCGCACCACGCTCCCGCCCGGTCGGCCGTCCCAGGCTGACCGGGCGGTGACACTCCGCGTCCGCGGGGGGATGCGGGGCCGGGCCGGTGCCGGGCCGGGGCGTACGTCACCCCGTGACGGCACTGGCTGCGAGGAGCGCCCCGCGCTCGCGGCGAGGGTACTGGGGCGAGTACGCCCGATGGCGCGAACGCGGTGACGACCGCCCGGGTGCCGGACGGCGCCGGCACGACTGCGACCGCCACCGACGACCGCCCGGGTGCCGCCCTCGCCGGAACAGCGCTGCCGCGCGGGAGGCAGTTCACGCGGGGCCCGCAGCTACAGCTCAGACCTCGGTGAGCGCTCCGAGCGGGTCGTCGAGCACCGGCTGCCAGGCCAGCTCGGCGGCGCCGACCAGGCTGTTGTGGTCCAGCGTGCACGCCAGGATGGGGACGCCGCCGCTGCGCCCCCACAGGCTGCGGTCGGCGACGACGGCGCGCAGCCGTTCGGGGGCGGCGTCCAGGAGCGTGCGGTGCAGGCCGCCGAGGATGATGCGGTCCGGGTTGAGGATGTTGACGAGCCCGGCGAGGCCGAGGCCGAGCCGGTCGACGAGCGCCTCCAAGGCCGTCCGCACCCCGCGGTCGTCCGGCGCCTCGGCGAGGAGCGCGCGGGCCTGGTCCAGGAGGGAACCGTCGGGGTCCGGGTCGCGGCCCGCGGCGACGAGGAAGGCCAGCGGGTCGGCCTCGACGTCGAGGCAGCCGCGGCTGCCGCAGTGGCAGGGGCGGCCCTCGGGGTTGACCGTGAGGTGCCCGACCTCGAGGGCGAGCCCCGAACTACCGGTGTGCAGGCGGCCGTCGATGACGAGGGCGCCGCCGACGCCGCGGTGTCCCGTGGCGACGCACAGCAGGTCGCGGGCGCCGCGTCCGGCGCCGTGCCGGTGCTCGGCGAGCGCGGCGAGGTTCACGTCGTTCGCGGCGAACGCCGGGATGCCGAGGTCCGCCTCGCGCACGCAGTCGGCGAAGATCTGCCGCACGGGAGCCCCGGCGGGCCACGCCAGGTGCAGCGGGTTGAGGGCCGTGCCCTCGGGCTCCGCGACGGCGGACGGCACGGCGAGCCCCGCGCCGACGCACCGCCGCCCCGTCGTCTCCAGGAGCCGGACGCCCGCCTCCACCACGGAGCGCAGTACGTCCGCCGGGTCCGGGTCGATGATCGCGCAGCCGGGGGTGGTGGCGACGATGCGGCCGCCGAGCCCGACGAGGGCCGCGCGGTATCCGTCGGAGTGCACCTGCGCGGCGAGCGCCACCGGGCCGTCCTCGGCGACGGAGAGGCGGTGCGAGGGGCGGCCCTGCGAACCGGCGGCGGCGCTCGGCCTGGCGTCGATCCGGATGAGCCCGAGCGCTTCGAGTTCGGCGGCGACGGCGCCCGCGGTCGCGCGGGTCACCCCGAGTTCGGCGGTGAGGACGGCGCGGGTCGGCGCCCGCCCGGTGTGGACGAGTTCGAGCGCGGGACCGAGCGCGCTGCGGCCCCGCTCCAGGCGCGGTGGCCGCGCGGGCCCGCCGCCCGCCGTGTGGCCCCCGGTTCCGGAGGCCGCCCTGCCGCCCATCAGCAACTCCTCGCCCTGATCACGGTCAGGAATGGTATCCGGTGAACACCGTGACGTTGTCAGAGTCCGCTGACGCGCAGGGTGATGTTGAGCCGTCCCTCCAGACCCGCTTCCGGCGGCGCGGTGCCGCTCAGGGTGCGCGGCACCCCGTGGTACGCGAACCGCGACGGACCGCCGAACACGAAGAGATCGCCGCTGTGCAGCTCCACGTCGGTGTACGGCTTGGTCCGCGTCTCGGTGTTCCCGAACCGGAAGACACAGGTGTCGCCGAGGCTGAGCGAGACGACCGGCGCGGCCGACCGCTCGTCGCGGTCCTTGTGCATCCCCATACGGGCGTCGCCGTCGTAGTAGTTGATCAGCGCGATGTCGTACGGGTCCTGAGCTGCCCCCTGTCCGTACGCGGC
Source organism: Streptomyces sp. NPDC016845 (assembly GCF_044332585.1). NCBI lineage: Bacteria > Bacillati > Actinomycetota > Actinomycetes > Kitasatosporales > Streptomycetaceae > Streptomyces > Streptomyces sp. NPDC016845. The sequence goes on from NZ_JBIRPI010000006.1 coordinate 326,838, forward strand.
GCGGACCGCGCGCCGCCCCAGCTCCGCCAGCTCGGGCGGCATCGCCTTCACCGGCTGCCCGTCGCCGTCGACGGCGGTGCGCGCGTACCCGTACGGGAACCAGTGCCGGCCGAGACCGAACTGCCGGACCGTCATCCGGCCCCCGCCGGGAAGGCGCACCTCGCGCAGCCCGGCGGGCGGGCGCGCCCAGGTCCGGCACGACTCGACGAGGGCGCGCTGCTCGGCCGGGCCGAGCCAGTCCGGGACGTGGACCGCGCCGGGCGCGATCTCCTCGGGCGGGCGGGCGAACAGTCCGGGTCCGGTCATGCCCACCATCCTGGGCCCTCGGCCCTGCCCCCCGCACGGCACCCTCCCGGCGCCGGTCCGCCCGCCGGTACACCTCGCCGAGAAGGCGGGCACGGCCGTCATCGGTCGCGGCGGCCGGTGCCGGGCACACGTGCGGGCGGAACAAGGGCTCAGCCCCGCAGCACCGTGATGAGCTCGCCGACGGTGCGGGACATGGCCTCGCGGCCGGCCGTCAGGTACTTGCGGGAGTCGACGGCGTCGGGGTGCTCCGCGAGGAACTCCTTGATGGCGGCGGTCATCGCGATGTTGAGGGCCGTTCCGACGTTGACCTTCGCGATGCCGCCGCGAACCGCCGCCGCCAGCTCGTCGTCGGGCACCCCGGACGACCCGTGCAGCACGAGCGGCACGTTCAGGCCGTCCGCGAGCCGCTTGAGGAGGTCGTGGTCGAGGGCGGCGGTGCGGGTGGTCATGGCGTGCGAGGAGCCGACCGCGACGGCGAGGGCGTCCACACCCGCGTCCGAGACGAACGCGCGCGCCTCCCCCGGGTCCGTACGGGCGCCGGGCGCGTGCGCGTCGAGCGGCGCGGCCCCGTCCTTGCCGCCGACCTCGCCCAGCTCTGCCTCCACCCACAGGCCGTGCGCGTGGCCCCAGTCGGCGGCGGCGCGGGTCGCGGCGAGGTTCTCGTCGTAGGGCAGGCGCGCGGCGTCGTACATCACCGAGCTGAACCCGGCGTCGGCGGCCTGCCGCAGCAGTTCGTCGCTCTGTACATGGTCGAGGTGGAGGGCGACGTCGACGCGGGCCGCGTCGGCGACGGCGGCCGCGGCGCGGGCCAGCGGCAGGAGCCGGCCGTAGCGGTAGCGGACCGCGTTCTCGGAGATCTGCAGGATGACGGGCGCGTCCACGGACTCGGCGCCCGCGACGACGGCCTCGACGTGTTCGAGCGTGATGACGTTGAAGGCGGCGACGGCGCCGCGACGGGCCGCGGCCCCGCCGACGAGTGTCCCTGTGGCTGCGAGGGGCACTGCCCCTCCTCTCAAGTGCGCAAGTGGATGACGGCGGCGGTCAGTTGGCGATCAGGATCACCGAGCGCGTGAGGTGGCGCGGCTGGTCGGGGTCGAGGCCCTGACGGGCGGCGACGGCGACGGCGAGGCGCTGGGCGCGGACGAGTTCGGCGAGCGGGTCGAGGCGGCCCTCGACCCACTGGGCGCCGGTCGCGCCGACCTGTCCGGCCAGGCCCTCGGGCGCCTCGCCGATCATCCAGGTGGCGGTGCCGGCGGTGGTGACGCTGATCGGGCCGTGGCGGTACTCCATCGCGGGGTACGCCTCGGTCCACGACAGGGACGCCTCGCGCATCTTCAGCGCGGCCTCGTTGGCGAGGCCGACCGTCCAGCCGCGGCCGAGGAAGGTGAACTGGCCGCACTCCACGAGCCCTTCGGGCAGCGGTTCGGCGAGCGCGGTGCGCGCGTCGGCGACGGCCTGCTCGGTGTGGAGGCCGAGGTGGGCGCGGAGCAGGGTGAGCGCGGTGGTCGCGAAGCGGGTCTGCACCACGGACTGCTCGTCGGCGAAGTCGAGGACCACGAGGTCGTCGGCGGCCGACTTGATCGGCGTGGCCGGGTCGCCGGTGATCGCGGTCGTGCGCACCTTGCCCTTGAGCGCGGTGAGGAGGTCGAGGACCTCGGTGGTGGTGCCGGAGCGGGTCAGCGCCACGACATGGTCGTAGGAGCGCCCCGACGGGAACTCCGACGCCGCGAAGGCGTCGGTCTCGCCCTGGCCCGCCTGCTCGCGCAGCACGGCCGCGGCCTGCGCCATGAACCACGAGGTGCCACAGCCGACGATCGCGACCCGCTCCCCCCGCGCCGGAAGGGCGGCCTTGTGCGTGCGGGCCAGCTCGGCGGCGCGCGTCCAGCACTCCGGCTGGCTGTTCAGCTCGTTCTCGACGTGACTCATGTCCGTACCCACTCCCCGGTGGTCCATTTCACGGTGCTGCTTGTTCGTGCAAGATATAGCGAGCTTTCAATCAGTATCAAGCATTCGTGCGCAAACGGCTATGGTCTGTCCGACCGAGCCGATCGACGATTGGAGGTCGCGGATGTCCCGCGACGCCCGCTGGAAGTCCCTCCTGGAGCTGCTCGTCGAGCGCGGCCGGCTCGACGTGGAGGAGGCGGCGACCGAGCTGGGCGTCTCCGCGGCGACGATCCGGCGCGACTTCGACCAGCTCGCGGAGCAGCAGATGCTCGTACGCACGCGCGGCGGCGCCGTCGTGCACGGCGTCAGCTACGAACTCCCGCTGCGCTACAAGACCGCCCTCGGCGCCGCCGAGAAACAGCGCATCGCCAAGGCGGTCGCCGAACTCCTCACGCCCGGCGAGGCGGTGGGCCTGACCGGCGGCACGACGACGACGGAGGTCGCCCGCGCCCTCGCCGTCCGCCCCGACCTCGCCTCCGGCACCCCGGCGCTGACCATCGTCACGAACGCCCTGAACATCGCCAACGAGCTGGCGGTGCGCCCCCAGTTCAAGATCGTCCTGACCGGTGGGGTCGCGCGCCCGCAGTCGTACGAGCTGATCGGCCCGCTGGCCGACGGCGTACTCGGCCAGATCACCCTGGACACGGCGGTGCTCGGCGTCGTCGGCCTCGACGTCACGCACGGCGCCTCCGCGCACGACGAGGCGGAGGCGGCGATCAACCGCCTGCTCTGCGAGCGCGCGGAACGGGTCGTGGTGGCAGCGGACTCCAGCAAGCTCGGCCAGCGGGCCTTCGCCCGCATCTGCGACGTCTCCCAGGTCGACATCCTGGTCACGGACACAGCGGCCGGGAAGGAGGCGCTGGCGCGGTTCGAGGAGGTAGGGGTACGGGTGGTCGCGGTGTGAGCGCGGCGGGCCCGGGGTGAGCGCGGCGGGCCCGGGATGAGCGCGGCGGGCCCGGGATGAGCGCGGCGGGCCCGGGGTGAGGCGCGCGGGGACATGCCCCGCGCGCCTTTCTCGTGCCGCATGGCCGCGGCGCCCGCCCGCGCGGACGAGCAGGCATCACCACGGGCCGCCGACGAGCGGGCCCGAACCGGCATGGACGGCGGCGAAGTCCATCGCGGCCCGCACAGACCCGGCGGCAGCGCGGCGCGCTCGGCAGGAACGCCCAGCGCGGATCGCGCATGCCGCCGCCCGCACAGACCGGCGGCAGCGCGGCGCGCTCGGCAGGAACGCCCAGCGCGGATCGCGCATGTCGCGGCCCGCACAGACCCGGCGGCCGCGCGCCACGCAGGGCACACATCACGCCCGCCCCGCCCGCGTCGCGGCCCGCACCAACCCCCTTGTCCCGAACGCGGCCCTCCACCTACTCTGATTTTGTGCCGCTACTGAACAAACTTGGGACCGTCAGCGCCGACGGACCGCAGCGCTCGCCCCTGTCCCGCCTGCGTACCGTGCTCACCGTCTTCTTCGCCCTCGACGGGTTCGTCTTCGCGGGCTGGGTGGTGCGCATCCCCGCGATCAAGGAGCAGACGGGGGCCTCCGCGAGCACGCTCGGGCTCGCACTGCTCGGCGTCTCGGCAGGGGCGGTCGTCACGATGATGCTGACGGGCGGATTGTGCCGCCGGTTCGGCAGTCACGCGGTGACGGTGGCGTGCGGAGTGCTGCTCCCGCTCACCGTCGCCCTGCCACCGCTCACCCACTCACCGCTCGCGCTCGGCCTCGTCCTGCTGGCCTTCGGGGCGGCGTACGGCGGCATGAACGTGGCGATGAACAGCGCGGCCGTCGACCTCGTCGCCGCGCTCCGCCGACCGGTCATGCCGAGCTTCCACGCCGCGTTCAGCCTCGGCGGCATGGCGGGCTCGGGCCTCGGCGGCCTGGTCGCGGGAGATCTCTCCCCGACCCGGCACCTCCTCGCCATCACCGTGATCGGCCTCGTGGTCACCGCGGCGGCCGCGCCGACCCTGCTCCGTCAGACCCCGCCGACCCCGCCGGCCCCGCCGGAACGCGTCCAGGACGAGGACGCCGCACCGCGCCCCGTCGGCCGCCGCGCCCCCCACGGCCTGGTCATCGTCTTCGGCCTCATCGCCCTGTGCACGGCCTACGGGGAAGGGGCCCTGGCCGACTGGAGCGCACTCCACCTCGAAGAGGACCTGCACGCGCACCCAGGCGTAGCGGCCGCCAGTTACTCCTGTTTCGCGTTCGCCATGACGATCGGCCGGCTCTCCGGCACGGCCCTGCTCGAACGGCTCGGCAGGACCCGCACGATGGTGTACGGCGGGGCGACCGGCGCGGCCGGCATGCTGCTCGGCGCGCTCGCACCCTCGGTGTGGCTGACCCTCATTGGCTTCGCGGTCACCGGGCTCGGCCTGGCGAACCTCTTCCCCGTCGCCATCGAACGCGCCGGCGCCCTCGCGGGCCCGACCGGCGTCGCCGCCGCCTCGACCCTCGGCTACGGCGGCATGCTGCTCGGCCCGCCCGCGATCGGTTTCATGGCGGACTGGCTCTCCCTGCCCACGGCCCTGACGAGCGTCGCGCTGCTCGCGGCGATCGCCGCGACCATAGGCTTCGCGACCCGCAACGTTGCGACCCCCTGAGAGCCTGACTGGGCCTGCCTGGGGCTGCCTGATCCTGCCTGGGCCTGCCTTCGAGACCGGGGAACCCGGGCCGCCGACCGCACCCCCCGCATCTCGATCCCCGGAAACACCGCCCCCGGACGCGCGTCACCCGGCACACTCGCCCCATGGAGATACGTCCCTTGGAAACGGCCGAACACCTTCACGTCCTCGACACCGAGGGGCGCCGGCTCGCGGTCGCCGCCGAGCAGGCGGGCGTCGACGCCAAGGTGCCGACCTGCCCCGGGTGGCAGATCAGGGACCTGCTGCGGCACACGGGCATGGTGCACCGCTGGGCCGCGGCGCACGTCGCCGAGGAACACCGGGAACCGCAGCCGGACGGGGGTCTGCCCGATCTCGACGGGGAGGAACTCCTCGACTGGTTCCGGCGCGGACACACGTACCTGGTCGACACGTTGACGCAGGCGCCGCCCACCGTGTCGTGCTGGTCGTTCCTGCCCGCCCCCAGCCCGCTCGCGTTCTGGGCACGGCGCCAGGCCCACGAGACGACCGTGCACCGGGTCGACGCCCAGTCGGCGCTGACGACCGCGCAGGACCCGATCGCCGAGGACGTCGCGGTCGACGGGATAGAGGAGCTTCTGCTCGGCATGCACGCCCGCAAGAAGAGCCAGGTGCGCTCCGACGAACCGAAAGTGCTGCGCGTACGGGCGACGGACGCCGACGCGACCTGGACCGTCCGCATCACGCAGGACCCGCCCGCGACCGAGCGCGGCGGTGCGGGCGAGGCCGACTGCGAACTCGCGGGCCCCGCCGCGCGCCTCTACCTCTCGCTCTGGAACCGGCTGCCGTTCCCGTCCCTGACGGGCGACGCCGCGGTGGCCGCGCTGTGGCGCGAGCGATCGGCGATCACCTGGGGCTGACCTCCGGGGCCCGCGCCTGAAGTCAGGCGTCGGGCTCCAGCATCCGGCTCAGGACCGCCCGCTGCAACGGCCTTACCTCGCCGTGCAGTTCGCGCCCCTTGGGCGTCAGGCAGACCCGCACCCCGCGCCGGTCCTCGCTGCACATCCCGCGCTCCACGAGCCCGTCCTTCTCGAGGCGGCCGATGAGGCGGGACAGAGCGCTCTGGCTCAGATGGACCTGCCCGGCGATCTCCTGTACCCGGAAACCCCCGGCGTCCTCCGCCGCGCCCTCGGCGAGCACGTCGAGAACCTCGAAGTCGCTGGCGCCCAGGCCGTGCTGGTGCAGCGCACGGTCGAGTTCGCACATGGTGCGCGCGTGTACGGCGAGTATGTCCCGCCACTGATCCACGAGGTCCGGCGCCGCCGCGGCCCTCGCTTCCGACTTCTGTGCCGCCATGCTCGCACGGTAGCAGAAGAACCCTCTTTATTGCATCAGCATTAAATGCACTTGCACTCAATGCGTGTGCATGTACATTGCTGCGCATGACTTCTCCGCTCTCCGCTGCTCCCTCCTCACCCGAGGCGTCCCAGGAGCACTGGTCCCCCCGGCTCTGGGGCACGCTGCTCGTCCTGTGCGCCGCGATGTTCCTCGACGCGCTCGACGTGTCGATGGTCGGCGTCGCCCTGCCCTCGATCGGCTCGGAACTGGATCTGTCGACCTCCACGCTGCAATGGGTCGTCAGCGGCTACATCCTCGGCTACGGCGGCCTGTTGCTGCTCGGCGGCCGCGCGGCCGACCTGCTCGGGCGGCGCCGCGTCTTCCTCGTAGCCCTCGGCGTCTTCGCGGTCGCCTCCCTGCTCGGCGGGCTCGTCGACTCGGGGCCGCTGCTCATCGCGAGCCGCTTCATCAAGGGCCTGAGCGCCGCGTTCACCGCACCGGCCGGCCTGTCGATCATCACGACGACGTTCGCGGAGGGCCCGGTGCGCAACCGCGCCCTGTCCATCTACACCACCTGCGCCGCCACCGGCTTCTCCATGGGCCTCGTCCTGTCAGGCCTCCTTACGGAGGCGAGCTGGCGCCTGACCATGCTCCTTCCCGCGCCGATCGCCGTGATCGCGCTGCTCCTCGGCCTCAAGCTGATCCCGCACAGCGCCAAGGAGGAGAACCACCGCGGCTACGACATCCCCGGCGCCGTCACCGGCACCCTCGCCATGCTGCTGCTCGTCTTCACCGTGGTGCAGGCCCCGGAGTCCGGCTGGGGATCGGCCCGCACCCTGCTCTCCTTCCTCGCCGTCGCGGTACTGCTCACCGTGTTCGTCCGTATCGAGCGCCGCTCGCCGGGACCGCTGATCCGGCTCGGGGTACTGCGCTCCGGCTCGCAGATCCGCGCCCAGATCGGCGCGATGACCTTCTTCGGCTCCTACGTCAGCTTCCAGTTCCTCGCGACGCTGTACCTGCAGTCGCTGCTCGGCTGGTCGGCGCTGAGCATGGCGCTCGCCTTCCTCCCGGCGGGCGCGCTCGTCGCCCTGTCCTCGACGAAGGTCGGCGCGATCGTGGACCGCTTCGGCACCCCGCGCGTGATCGCGGCGGGCTTCGCATGCATGGTGCTCGGCTACGCCCTGTTCCTGCGCATCGACCTCGACCCCGTCTACGCGGCCGTCATCCTGCCGACGATGCTGCTGATCGGCGCCGCGTGCGCCCTGGTGTTCCCGTCCCTGAACATCCAGGCCACCAACGGCGTCCACGACGACGAGCAGGGCATGGTCTCCGGTCTGCTCAACACCTCAGTGCAGGTGGGCGGCGCGATCTTCCTCGCGGTGGTGACGGCGGTGATCACGGCCGGCGCCCCCGAGGGCTCCTCGCCGCAGGCGGTCCTCGACAGCTTCCGCCCCGGTCTCATCGTGATCACCGCGGTCGCGCTGGTGGGTCTGCTCGTGACTCTGACGGGCCTGCGCGCGGGCCGTGCGCAAGACACCGTCGTCGTCGTGAAGTCCGTACCGCAGACATCCGTACCCCAGGGATCCGTACCCCAGGAGGCGGCGGCCGTCGAGGAGGGACTCGCCCTGCGCGACTGACCGATCGGCTGGGCTCACCCCAGCCAGCCGGGCCGTACGAGCCCCGACTCGTAGGCGAGGACGACCAGTTGGGCGCGGTCCCGCGCGCCCAGCTTGACCAGCGTCCGGCTCACATGGGTCTTGGCGGTGAGCGGGCTGACGACGAGGCGGCGCGTGATCTCCGCGTCGGACAGCCCGATGCCGACGAGCGCCATCACCTCCCGCTCCCGCTCGGTGAGGCCGGCCGACGACGACGCCGCCGCCGCGATGCGACGGCCCGCGTCAGCGGTCGAGCCGGGTCAGCGCCTTCCCCGCCAGCGGATGGGTGCGGACCAGTTCGCCCAGCGTCGTCGAACCCCGGGTGATGCGCGCGAACGCGTTCCACGCCGGGCGGAACCCGGTGAGCACGGTGTGCAGCAGCCCGGGCTTGCGCTCGAAGACGGTCAGCATCCGCTTGCCGACGGCCATCTCGACGCCGAGCCCCGCCTTGATGGCGAAGGCGTAGTTCAGCGCCTGGCGGCGGGCGTCCACCGCGTCGTGCGCCTCGGCGACGCGCACCGCCCACTCCCCCGCGAGACGGCCCGAGCGCAGCGCGAACGAGATGCCCTCACGGGTCCACGGTTCGAGCAGACCGGCCGCGTCGCCGCAGACCAGGACCCGGCCGCGGGAGAGCGGCGAGTCCTCGGCGCGGCAGCGCGTCAGGTGCCCGGAGGAGACCGCGGGCTCGAAACCGGCGAGCCCGAGCCGCCCGATGAAGTCCTCCAAGTACCGCTTGGTGGCGGCCCCTTCACCGCGGGCCGAGATGACGCCGACGGTGAGGGTGTCGTCCTTGGGGAAGACCCAGCCGTAGCTGCCGGGCATCGGGCCCCAGTCGATGAGGACCCGGCCGCGCCAGTCGTCCGCGACGGCCTGCGGAACCGGGATCTCCGCCTCCAGGCCGAGGTCGACCTGGTCCAGCTTGACGCCGACGTGCGCGCCTATGCGGCTCGCGCTGCCGTCCGCGCCGACCACGGCGCGGGCCAGGATCGTCTCGCCGTCCTGGAGGACCACGGCGACCGTGCGCCGGTCGGGGACCTCGGTGCCGTGCTGCTCGACACGGGAGACGGCGGTGCCGGTGCGCAGTTCGGCGCCCGCCTTCTGGGCGTGCTCGACGAGCTGCGCGTCGAACTCGGGCCGGTTGATGAGCCCGAACAGCATGTTCTTCGAGCGGCGGGTGCGCGCGTACTTGCCGTTCAAGGAGAACGTCACCGCGTTCACCCGGTCCTTCAGCGGCAGCTCGAAGCCGGGCGGCAGCGAGTCCCGGGACGGGCCGATGATGCCACCGCCGCACGTCTTGTACCGCGGGATCTCCGCCTTCTCCAGGAGCAGCACCCGCCGTCCGGCGACCGCGGCCGCGTACGCGGCGGACGCTCCCGCGGGCCCTGCGCCCACCACGACGACGTCCCACACCTCCATGGCCCGCTCGTCGCCCATGTCGCCCTCGCCCGTCGAGTTCTCGCTGCTCACGATGGTCTACTGCTCCCGATCAGCTGCCTGCCGCACGTTTCTCACGCATCCTACGGCGGGCCGCCCCGTGACCCGCTGCGGGAGGATCATGGGAGGATCGTCGCCACACCCTGCACACCCTGCACACCGTCGCACCTACGAGGAGCGTGCCCATGTCGCCGCATCCGATCGCCGAGACCGTCGCCTCCCTGCTCCCGCGGGCCAAGGCCGAACTGGCCGAACTGGTGGCCTTCAAATCGGTGGCGGACTTCGCTCAGTACCCCAAGAGCGAGAGCGAGGGCGCCGCCGCCTGGGTCGCGGACGCGCTGCGCGCCGAAGGCTTCCAGGACGTGGCCCTGCTCGACACCCCCGACGGCACGCAGTCCGTGTACGGCTTCCTGGCAGGCCCCGAGGGCGCGCCGACCGTGCTGCTCTACGCGCACTACGACGTGCAGCCGCCGCTGGACGAGGAGGCGTGGGTGACGCCCCCGTTCGAGCTCACCGAGCGGGAGGACGGCCGCTGGTACGGGCGCGGCGCCGCCGACTGCAAGGGCGGCGTGCTGCTTCACCTCCTCGCGATCCGCGCCCTGAAGGCGAACGGCGGTGTGCCGGTCAGCATCAAGGTCATCGCCGAGGGCTCCGAGGAGCAGGGCACCGGCGGCCTGGAGCGCTACGCCGAACAGCACCCGGAGCTGCTGCGCGCCGACACCATCGTGATCGGCGACGCGGGCAACTTCCGCGTCGGCCTGCCCACCGCGACGGCCACGCTGCGCGGCATGACCCTGGTCCGCGTCGAGATCGACACCCTCGAAGGCAATCTGCACTCCGGCCAGTTCGGCGGCGCGGCTCCCGACGCGCTCGGCGCCCTGGTCCGCGTACTGGACTCGCTGCGCGCCGAGGACGGCTCGACGACCGTCGACGGGCTGGAGCCCGGCGCGGCCTGGGACGGCCTCCAGTACGAGGAGGACGCGTTCCGCAAGGACGCCAAGGTGCTCGACGGGGTCGAGCTGATCGGCTCCGGTACGGTCGCCGACCGCATCTGGGCGCGGCCCGCCGTCACCGTCCTCGGCATCGACTGCCCGCCGGTGGTCGGCGCGACGCCGTCCGTGCAGGCCGGTGCCCGCGCGCTGATCAGCCTGCGGGTGCCGCCGGGCACGGACGCCGCCGAGGCGACGAAACTCCTGATGGCGCACGTCGAGGCGCACACCCCGTGGGGCGCCCGCGTCCGCGTCGAGCAGGTCGGCCAGGGCCAGCCGTTCCGCGCGGACACGACGAGCCCCGCGTACGCCGCGATGGCCGACGCGATGGCGGAGGCGTACGACGGCCAGGAGATGCAGTACGCGGGCCAGGGCGGCTCCATCCCGCTCTGCAACACCCTCGCCTCGCTCTACCCCGAGGCCGAGATCCTCCTGATCGGCCTCAGCGAGCCGGAAGCGCAGATCCACGCGGTGAACGAAAGCGTGTCGCCGGAGGAGCTGGAGCGTCTGTCGGTGGCGGAGGCCCGCTTCCTCCAGAAGTACGCCGCCGCCAACTAGCCGGGCGGTTTCTTCGCCGAGAGCCGAGAAGTACGAGGTCGTGTCCGCGGCGTCCGTACGGTCGCCCCATGACGACCCATCCGCCCTACCCGCCGACGGACACGATCGACCTCACACCCCGGCTCCGCCTCCTGCGCTTCCCGGTCGGCCAGGCCTACCTCTGGCGCGACGGCACCGGCCCCGGTGCCGAGCTGACCCTGATCGACGCGGGCGCGGCCGGTGCCGGGCGGCCGGTCGCCGAGGCCGTACGTGAGTGGGGGCACGCCCCCGAGGACGTACGGCGGATCGTCCTCACGCACTTCCACGAGGACCACGCGGGCGGCGCCGGGGAGTTCGCGCGGCTGAGCGGCGCCGAGGTGTACGCCCACCACCTCGACGCACCGTACGTACGCGGCGGGGTCCCGGGGCCCCGGCCCGTCCACGAGGAGTGGGAGCGCCCGATCCACGAGCAGGCGCTGGCCCGGCTGCCGCCCCGCCCCGCTCACCCCGAACTGCCGTCCGCCGTACGGGGGTTGGCGGACGGTGACGTGCTCGCGTTCGGGGGCGGGGCGCGGGTGGTCGACGCGCCGGGGCACACGGACGGCTCCATCGCCCTGCATCTGCCCGAGCACGGCGCCCTGTTCACCGGCGACGCGGTGGCCGTGTCCCCCGTGGACGGGCAGGTGATCCTCGGCGTGTTCAACCTCGACCGCGCGCGAGCCGTCGCCTCCTTCCACCGCCTGGCCGCGCTCGACACCGACGTGGTCTGCTTCGGCCACGGGGACCCGGTGGTGGGCGGCGCGGGCGCGGCGCTCCGCAAGGCCGCGGGAGCGTACGGACCTGCGTGACATGACATGACGGGCGGCCCGCATGGCGGACCCGCGCACCGTCAGTCGACGGGGACTCCCGCCTCCAGATAGTGCGCGGCACCACGCTCACGCGCGCGTAGAGCCCAGCGCAGCCGCTCGAAGCGGACCGGGGGCAGCAGCCCGGCCGCCTCGTCCTCGCCGACGAAGCGCCAGGCCCGCAGTTCGGGGCCGGGCAGCAGGACGCGGCGGGCGGCCTCGTCCGTGAGCCGGCCGCCGTCGAAAAGGAGCCGCAAGCCGCCGTAGCGGGGCGGCTCCGGTGCTTCCCAGTCGACGACAAGGAGCCGGGGTACGTCGACGAGTTCTATGCCGGTCTCCTCGGCGACCTCGCGGATGCCCGCGCGGGCGGGCGCCTCGCCCCGCTCCACGACGCCGCCGGGGAACTCCCAGCCCGGCTTGTAGGTGGGGTCGACGAGGAGCACCCGCCCCTCCTCGTCGAAGAGCAGCACGCCCGCCGCGACGGTCTCGGCGGTCGGCTCCGGGGTCTGCACGATGTCGCACGGGGCGGCGTCCCCGGCCTGCACGGCGGTGGCTATCCGCAAGGCGGTGTCGTACGGGGTGAGCGCCCCGTTGTCGACCAGGTAGGCGTCGGCCGCGAGCCAGCTCGCGAGGGCGGCGCGGTAGGGCTCGATGTCGGCGGGGAGTTCACCGCCGGGGTCGCGCCTACGCAGGATCGTTTCCCCTGGAGCGAGGAGCACATGGCACACCGGGATGCGGCGAGCGGCGAGGCCGCCGAAGATCTCGTCCCGGTACTCCTGGCGCAACAGGCCCATCGGCACCACGAGCACGCCGCCCAGCTCGGTGAGGAGGGCCGCCGCGGTGTCCACCACGAGCCGCCGCCAGATGGGGAGATCCTGGTGGTCGTTCACCTCGGCGAGCCGCTTGGCCGGCAGCAGCCGCTCCAGCTCGCCGTCGATCACCTCGGGGTCGAAGAGCGTGCAGTTCGGGAGCAGGTCGCTCAGCTCCCGTGCGGCGGTGGTCTTGCCCGCGCGGGACGCCCCGTTGACCCAGACGATCACGGTTCCCCCTCATCCATCGGCCTCCTGAGGCTTGCCCGCAACACCCCGCCGTGGAAACCAGCCGCAGATCAGAGGCGGTACGAGCGGCTCGCGGAGCCCGTCGATCACCCGTCGGTCCCCGGCCGTTCACAACTCGGAGGCGCGTTGTCAGTGTCACCCACTACGCTCTCCACATGACCTTCACCGAGAACCGCGCACCCGTGCGGTCCGCCGACGAGCTGAACGAGCGCATCCGCCTCCTCATGGCGCACTCCGGCGGCCGCCTCAGCGAGTCGCAGCGCCAGGAGTACGAGGTCCTGGTCGTCGAGTGGGCGGCGGCGGTACGCGGGGAGATCGTGAAGGCGGCGTGATCCTCCGGGTGGAGCGGGTGGGTGTGCCGGGCGGTAGGTAGGCGGCCCTGCGGGTGGCCCGGGTCGTTCGCCCCGGCGGGCTGTGGATCTCGGAGCCGCGCCGCCGCGGTGCGCGGGACGACCGAGTGGGCCGCCCGAGGCCGCGGTCGGGGGAGTGGATGCGGCAGTACCGCGCCGCCGACAGCCGCACGGCCCGGTTCGCGGGAAACCTGAACAGGCTGGGCTCGAGCGGGGTCGCAGCGGGACCAACAGCCCGAGCCCGCCGCCCCAGCGAGCAAACGCATCGCGACACACCACCCGCAGCCGCCCCGCCCGGCCCGCAGGAACCCCGCGAACGACCCGGAACCCGGCACCCACCGGCGCAGGCCACAAGCACACCCCGCCCCCGGACCCCGGAGGGCGTGGAAACGGCCCGGGATCGGTCCTCGGGCGGTGCCTCAGCGGTGTGCCGCTCGCGCTCGCGCCGTCAGCGCCCCGCACCTCACGACGGCATCAGCGGGACGGCGGGACGGCGGACCTCAGCCCACGATCGCCGCTCGCCGCCTGCCGCTCGCCGCTTGCCGCTTGTCGGGTCGTCAGAGGCCCGTCGTCACATGGCGCAACGCGTCCGCCGCCGCCGGGGACAAGGCCGACACGTCAAGACCCGCGAGCGGGATCCACTCCGCCGCCTCCGTGGTTCCTTCGGTCTCCAGGACCTCGGGGACGTCGCCCTTGAGCTCGACGACGTAGAACAGGGCGATCAAGTGCCAGGCGATGCCGCCCCGTTCCACCGAGTAGGCCCGGCTGTCGACGAGGCGGGCCGTGATGAGTTCCAGCCCCGTCTCCTCGCGGAGCTCGCGCTCCAGCGCCTCCACCGGCTGTTCGCCGTGGTCGATGCCGCCGCCGGGCAGATGCCACAGGCCGGGCGCGAAGACCGGTGAGGTGTCCGACAGGCGGGCCAGGAGGATCCGGCCCTCCCTGAGCGCCACCGCGTACGCGGAGACACGTGTTCGCGCCTCGTTCTCCATGCTGCTTCCCCTCCCCCGGGGCCGTCCCCCCGCCGCGATCATGGTGAGGGGCACTCTACGGGGCGCCCGCGCACCGTCTCAGGGATGTCACGGTGGCGGGGGCCCCGAAGACCCGCGCGGAGAACCGGAAGGCCGGGGTGTCCGCCGCTGCCCGACGGCGTACCACCGGCCCATGTCCGGCCTCCCGGTGTCTCCGCTACGCAGTCAATCGCAGCGGCGCGGGCGCCAGAAGCGTGTGCGGGGACGCCGTCGCGGCGCGGCTTTCACACGGGCGCGAAGAAAACACACGCCCTGCCCCGCCGCGCCGCGCGCCCTACCCGGCGAGGGCCGCCCTGATCTGGCGCTCCGTCTGCGCCCGGACGCGCGGACTGGTCGCGGCGTACGCCGTGTAGGCGGACAGGCCCGTCGTCAGTGCCCAGCCCCGCCCGCGCAGCCAGGTCGCGTCGTCGGCGCCGAGCGCGGTGCGGAAGACGGCGCGTGCGGCCGGCGAGAGCAGAGTGAAGGCGACCATGAGGTCGACGGCCGGATCGCCGACACCGAGATTCCCGAAGTCGATGACGGCGCTGAGGCGGCCGTCGACGGTGAGCAGGTTGCCGGTGTGGAAGTCGCCGTGGCACCACACCGGCGTCCCCCGGTGGCCGGGGCAGGCGAGCGCGGCGTCCCACAACGCCGTCATCGCGGGCGCGTCGAAACCACCGGCGACGGCCCCGATGGCCTCCCGTGTGGACGGGTCCCGCTCCGCCAGCGTCTCGGTGGCCCCGGCCGCGCCTCCGTCCTCGTCCGGGGCGAAGCTCCACAACGCCCGCAGGAATGCGGCCAGTTCACGCGCCGCCTCCGCCGAGTTCCCGAGACCCTCGACCGTCGCCGCCTCGCCGTCCAGCCAACGCGTCACGGCCCAGGGCCACGGGTAGCCGAGCGCCGGTTCGCCCACCGCCACCGGGACGGGCACGGCCAGGGGGAGCCGCGGCGCGAGGCGGGGCAGCCAGTACTGTTCCTTCCTCGCCTGCCCGACGGCCCCGCGGTGGCGGGGCAGACGCACCGACAGCGCGTCGCCGAGGCGGTGGATGACGTGGTCCGACCCGGCGGGGTCGACGAGCGTCAGGGGCAGCCCGGCCCACTGCGGGAACTGCCGGTCGACGAGGCCGCGGACGAGCGCCGTGTCGATGTGCGGACGGTCCGTCCCAGCGGCCCGGGCCCTCATATCGAACCCCTTTTTCGCTCACCCGTACCTTTAAATGTCAAGCACTTCAATCTCAATTCACTCCATCAAGTGATGTGGGCGAGCGGGAATCGTTACGCCACAACGCCCGTACGGAATATGCCGATACGGTGACCGACCAGGCGCCCCAGTCCCCGGTGACCTCCCGATTCGTTCGCACGAAACATGAGGCAGCGCGGACGGCTCCCCCGGAGCCGGACTAGTGCTCGGCCCGGGGGGACCGATGCGACAGGGCAACCAACAGGACTACGTCTCCGGCGACTGCGGAGACCACGACGGCACCACCGGTGCGACGGACTCGGAGGAGTTCCTGAGCCCGCCCGTGGTGCACACACCCGGCGACTGCGCGGTCGTCGAACTCCGCGGCGAGATCGACCTCCTCGCCTTCCAGCGCATGGCGCCACTGCTCGACACCGTGGCGGCGGGCCCGTACCGGGTCGTGGCGATAGACCTCACCGGCACCACGTTCTTCGACTGCTCCGGGCTCTCCCTTCTGGTGCGGGCCCATCGCAGGGCCGCCCACCGGGGCGGCCGGATCACCGTGGTCTGCGGCCACCGCCTGACACTGCGCATCATCGAACTCTCCGGCCTGACCGAGGTGCTGACTCCCGTGGCGACGGTGGAGGAGGCCCTGCGGCCGTCACCGTGAGTATCCGCTGCGGATGCGGGTGCGCGAAAACGCTTTTAGCGTGGCACTTGTCTTGGCTCACCGACTGAGGAGCGAATGATGGGCGAGAACGCCATGGACAAGGCCAAGGGCAAGGCCAAGGAGATGCTCGGCCAGGCGACCGGCAACGAGCGCATGAAGTCCGAGGGCAAGGTCGACCAGGCGAAGGGCAAGGCCCGCGAGACCGCCGACGACATGCGGGACCGGGCCGAAGGCGCACGCGACTCCCTGCGCGACGACGAGTAGCCGACGACACACACAGCGGGCAGGCTCCCGATCACATGGGCCGGCAACGCTCGCATGGATACGCCGGCGTGGCCGCGGGCTCCGGTAACCGCTCCTGACTACCCGTCACGCAAGCCGCGGGGCGGCCGCCACGAGCTTCACACCGCCTGCCGCTGCGCCCCGCCGAGGACCGCGTCGGACTGGAGCGCGGCCGCCGCCGCGCCCACCAGACCCGCGTCCGTGCCCGTCGACGCCGGGGCCACCGTGAGGCGCTGCACGAAGGAGAGCGTCGCGTAGTCGCCCAGCGCGCGGCGCAGCGGGGCGAAGAGGACGTCGCCCGCCTTCGCCACTCCCCCGCCGATCACGGCGATGTCGATCTCCACGAGCGTCGCGGTCGCCGCGATGCCCGCCGCCAGGGCCTGGGCGGCGCGCTCGAAGGAGGCGACGGCCGCACGGTCGCCGGCGTGGGCGGCGCGGGCGACGGCCGCGGCGGACGTGTCGCCGTCGGCGCCGGGCCGCCAGCCGTCACCGAGTGCGCGACGGGCGATGTTGGGGCCGCTGGCGATGCGCTCGACGCAGCCGCGCGCGCCGCACGGGCACGGGTCGCCGTCGAGGTCGACGCTGATGTGACCGATGTGGCCCGCGTTGCCGGTCGGCCCCGGACGGAGCTGGCCGTTGAGGATCAGGCCGCCGCCGACGCCCGTGGAGACCACCAGGCACAGCGCGTTGTCGTGGCCGCGCGCCGCGCCCTGCCAGTGCTCGGCCGCCGTCATCGCCACGCCGTCGCCGACCAGCTCGACGGGAAGGCCGCCCGCGAGCGCCCGTACGCGGGAGACGAGGGGGAACTCACGCCACCCCGGCACGTTGACCGGGCTGACCGTGCCGTTCGAGCGGTCCACGGGGCCGGCGCTGCCGATGCCGACCGCCCGGACCCGGGGCCACAGCTCGGAGACGGTCAGCTCGGCGAGGACCGAGTCGACCGCGCCCATCACCGTCTCACCGTCCTCCTGCGCGGGGGTCGGACGCTGCGTACGCGCCAGGATGCGGCCCTGGTCGTCCACGAGGGCGCCGGCGATCTTGGTGCCGCCGATGTCGAGCGCGGCGACGAGGTCCATGTGCATCAGTGTCAGATCCCCTGGGAAAAAGGCAGGTCGGAGAAGGAAAGTTTAGGAAGCGAAGTACGGCGGAGGACAGTCTCCCCCGAGCCTGACAACGTTGTCCAGGCCCTATGCTCGACGCCACACGCCCGTGCAGGATGATGAGCCCTGACGAATCGGGCCCGTCACCCGCCCGGGTGGCCGGCTGATCCCGGCAGCGACGACAGGACAGGACAGCGCATAGTGGACCGCACCGCCCGCCGCACCGAGAACCGCTACGGCAATCGCCCGACCATGAAGGACGTCGCCGCGCGCGCCGGGGTGGGCCTCAAGACGGTCTCCCGGGTCGTCAACGGCGAGCCGGGCGTCACCCCCGACACGGAGCGCCGCGTACAGGAGGCCATCGCCGCGCTCGGCTTCCGGCGCAACGACAGCGCGCGGGTCCTGCGCAAGGGACGTACGGCCAGCATCGGGCTCGTCCTGGAGGATCTGGCGGACCCGTTCTACGGCCCGCTCAGCCGCGCCGTGGAAGAGGTCGCGCGGGCGCACGGGGCGCTGCTCATCAACGGCTCCAGCGCGGAGGACCCCGAGCGCGAGCAGGAACTGGTGCTCGCGCTGTGCGCGCGGCGGGTCGACGGCCTCGTCGTCATTCCGGCCGGGGACGACCACCGCTACCTGGAGCCGGAGATCGCGGCCGGGGTCGCGACCGTGTTCGTGGACCGGCCCGCCGGGCGGATCGACGCGGACGTGGTCCTCTCCGACAGCTTCGGCGGCGCGCGCGACGGTGTCGCCCACCTGATCGCGGGCGGGCACCGGCGGATCGGCTTCATCGGCGACCAGCCCCGCATCCACACCGCCGCGGAGCGCCTGCGCGGCTACCGGACGGCGATGGAGGACGCCGGGATACCGGCGGACGAGCGGTGGATCTCGCTGGGCGTGACCGACCCCGAGCGGGTGCGGCGCGCGGCCGAGGACATGCTGAAGGGCGAGGAGCCCGTCACCGCGATCTTCGCGGGCAACAACCGTGTGACGGTGACCGTGGTCCGGGTCCTCGCCGAGGCGGGCCGGAGCGTCGCCCTCGTGGGCTTCGACGACATCGAGCTGGGCGATCTGCTCCGGCCCGGGGTGACCGTGGTCGCGCAGGACGCGGCCCAACTCGGCCGCACCGCCGCGGAGCGCCTGTTCCGCCAGCTCGACGGGGCGACGCTGCTGCCGGAACGGATCGAGCTGCCGACCCGGCTGATTCAGCGGGGTTCGGGGGAACTGCCTCCGGCGTGACCCGATACGGCAAAGGGCCCGGCGCTGTCGAAGCGCCGGGCCCTTTGCCTGGCTGTCTACTCGGCCTTCGCCGTCAGGTCGCCGCGGCGCGGCCCCGCGTACCCCTCCAGGTCCGCCCGCGTCAGGCCGCTGAGCCGGGCCACCTCGGCGACGTCGAGGGCGCCGCAGTCCAGGCCGCGCAGCAAGTACCCGGCGAGCGCCTTGGCCGTGGCGGGCTCGTCCGCGATGTCGCCGGAGGCCTGGTTCGCGTAGGCGGCGAGACGGGCGGCGGCCTGTTCGAAGCCCTCCCGGTAGAAGGCGAAGACGGCGGCGTAGCGCGTCGGGATGTGGCCCGGGTGCATGTCCCAGCCCTGGTAGTAGGCGCGGGCGAGGGCGCGGCGGGTGAGGCCGTAGTGCAGGCGCCAGGCGTCGTGGACCTTGGCGGTGGTGCCGACGGGCAGCACGTTGGTGGAGCCGTCGGAGACGCGGACGCCCGTACCGGCGGCGGCGACCTGCATGACGGCCTTTGCGTGGTCGGCGGCCGGGTGGTCGCTGGCCTGGTAGGCGGCGGAGACGCCGAGGCAGGCGCTGTAGTCGAAGGTGCCGTAGTGCAGTCCGGTCGCGCGCCCCTCGGCGGCGTCGATCATGCGGGCCACGGCGGCGGTGCCGTCGGCGGCGAGGATGGACTGGCTGGTCTCGATCTGGATCTCGAACCCGAGCCGCCCGGCGTCGAGACCGTGGGCCTTCTCGAACGCTTCGAGCAGCCGGACCATCGCCGTGACCTGCTCGGGGTACGTCACCTTCGGCAGCGTGAGCACGAGCCCGTCCGGCAGGCCGCCGTGCTCCATGAGGCCCGTGAGGAAGATGTCGAGGGTACGGATGCCGCGGTCGCGGACCGCCGCCTCCATGCACTTCATGCGGATGCCCATGTACGGGGCCGCGGTCCCCTGCGCGTACGCCTCGGCGATGACGCGCGCGGCCCGTGCGGCGGTCTCGTCCTCGTCGGCGTCGGAGGCGGGCCGGTACCCGTCCTCGAAGTCGACCCGCAGGTCTTCGACCGGCTCGCGCTCCAGCTTCGCCCGTACGCGGCGGTGAACAGGCTCCGCGAGATCGTCGGAGAGCCCGAGCACCTTGGCGAACGAGGCGGCGTCCGGGGCGTGCTCGTCGAGCTGCGCGAGGGCCTGGTCGCCCCAGGAGCGGATGGTGTTCGCGTCGAAGGCGTCGCCGGGGACGTAGACGGTGTGGACCGGCTGGCGGGTGCCCGGGTCTCCGGGGTAGCGGCGGCCCAGCTCCGCGTCGACCGGCGCGAGCGAGGCGCTGATGCCCTCGCTGACCGCGCCCGCGAGGCTCGTCGACACCTTCTCCTGCTGACCCATCCCTGCACCCTCCATACGCTCACTCTTTCCGCTTCACGGAATCAACAATCCGTATAGCGAAGTTAACGGCCGGGGTGATCGGCGTCAATGGCCCCCTCGCACGGTCCCGGTACGCGGACGGGGCCGCGCGGCGATGAACGCCACACGGCCCCGTCGGAGCAGCGGAACCGGTCAGCCCTTGCGGGTCTTGACCTCGTCGGTGAGCTGCGGGACGACGTCGAAGAGGTCGCCGACGACGCCGTAGTCAACCAGGTCGAAGATGGGCGCCTCGGCGTCCTTGTTCACCGCGACGATCGTCTTCGAGGTCTGCATACCGGCCCGGTGCTGGATCGCCCCGGAGATGCCGTTGGCGATGTACAGCTGCGGCGACACACTCTTGCCGGTCTGGCCGACCTGGTTGGAGTGCGGGTACCAGCCCGCGTC
>NZ_JBIRPI010000007.1:0-325760 GCF_044332585.1 Streptomyces sp. NPDC016845
CGCTCCCGTCGCCGATGGTCGCCAGGACCACGGTTGACCCCCCAGCGCTCGGCTGCGCGTCGGGGCGCCAGCCGACCTGGCCGTGCCGCGGCGCACACAGCGCCGCGGCACGGTTCGGGTCGAGTCGTTGGCCCCCCAACGCCTTCTTTGGCGAGTCGATCGCTGAGTCCTCAATGGCCCCCCCAGGCACCTGAGCAGCAGATCGAACAGGGGCAAATATTTGCACAGGTAGCTCAACTTTGAAACATCATGTGAGGGACTTGTGCGTAAACGTTGCCTACATCACGTCCGAATCGCGTCCGGAACGTGGCCGGATCACGCCCGGGGTTTGTCCGTGACGTCGGAACTGCCCGGATGCAGTGAGGCCCAGTCGAAGCCGCCCGCCTTCGCGGACCCGCCGGTGAGCACCTTTTGGTCGTTGTAGGTCCGCTGTACGTCGGCCGGGGTGTTCCTGTGCTCGTTCCCGCTGACGTTCTCCCAGGTCAGGCCCTGTCCCCAGACCGTCCACAGCACCCACGGCGTGCGGTCCAGGGTCCGCGGCTGGGCCGCGTTCAGCGGCACGTGGTACGACTCCGAGACGATCCGGGGCTTGCCGTACCGCTCCAGGCCGCGGTACCAGACCTCGGTCCACGGCTCGCCGCGGAACGGGTCGTGCGGCCGGTCGCTGTAGTCGTCGACGCCGACGATGTCGACGTAGTGGCCGCCCGGGTAGTAGCGGCCGGGCTCCTTGCCGTAACCGCCGTCCCAGGAGTTCGGGGCCCATACGAAGATCAGGTTGTGCAGACCGCGGCGGTGCACCAGGTGGTCGTGGGTCAGCCGCCACAGCCGGTGGAAGTGCGCCGGGTCCTGCCCCGCCCACCAGAATCCGCCCCGGGCCGCCGTGTTCATCTCGTGGTACGGACGGAACAGCACCGGAACGCCCCGCTCCGCCAGATAGCCGAGATGGTCCGCGAGGAAGTCCAGGTCGGTCAGGAGCGCGGAGTGTTCGGCCGTGCCCGGCGTCACGACCCGGCCGAACCAGCCGGGATCGTCGGCGGCCGGCGAGTTGGCCCGCCGGGTGCGCGCGAAGCTCTTGACCGGGCTGCCGGGGTAGGGCTGGTGGAAGGAGAAGCCGACGAGACCGGCCGGGCCGCCGCCGTTGTGCGGGAGCGAGACCTGCTTGCCCGTGGCGCAGTCGGTGTGCGTGCCCGTGGGCCGGTACGAGCCGTCGGCCGGGCGGGGCAGCCCGTGCCAGACGCCGACCGCGAGGTCCACCGCGTCGTCGACATACCCCCAGGTGCGGCCGCAGCTCGGCCAGGCCCGGGAGTAGGAGCGCGAGTGGCCCACGCCCCAGCCGGGCGCGTCGTACCCGGGGCCGAGGTCCAGCTCCACGAAGCCCGGGAGCTTGCCGGTGATGTCGCGGACCTTGCGGTAGTAGTAGCCCGGCTGCTTGGTCCCGCGGTAGTCGCCGTACGAGGCGTTGTACCGCTCGTTCTGCAGCTCGACGTGGTGGCCGATGATGGTGCCGGAGCGCGCGCCGCGCCGGGCGTCGTTCTCCAGGCGGGCCAGCATCGCGTAGACCCGGCGGGCGGCGGGCGTCGCCTCGGGGTCGCGTTCGCGCAGGTCGGTGGGGACGGGGCGGGGGCGGCCCGGGGCGCCGTCGACGTGGTCGTCGCCGGACAGGGCGGCCCAGAGGGCGAGCGGGCCGAGGGCGGCGGTACCCGCCCCCGCCGCAAGCAGCAGGCGTCGGCGCATGTGCTCGGACGTCCGGGCGTCAGCCCGCCGTCGCCGCCGCCGAGGCCTGGGCCGCGCCCCGCCGCTTGATCTGCTGGAACGTGTAGGCCTGGAGGTCGTCGCCGAGGGCGTACAGGGCGGTGTCCTGCTTCGTGGCGTTCTTGCCGTTCGTGTGGCCGCCGTTGGTGAAGTACGTGTAGCGGCCCACGGAGTTCACCGTGACGCGGCAGACCGACGTACGGCAGAACGTCGGGACCCCGGAGCCGGGCAGCGAGAGGACCGCGCCGTCGCCGAGGTCGTACTGCTCCTTGGTGCGGGCCGCCGCCGCCTTGGTGCCGAAGACGGCGACACCGATGGTGACCGCCTCGCCACCGCTGGTGTAGGTGGCGCGGATCACCTGTGTGCAGCCGTTCTTCTTCAGGACGCCGACCAGACCCTTCGTGGCGACCGAGGCGCAGTCCGTCGTACGGGCCGTCGCGCCCTTCTTGTACTCGCGGCCGTTGAACGGGAGCGTCGCGCCGGGGAACAGCGCGTCCGCGCTCAGCGGCGCCGTGTCCTTGGCCGCGCTGTCGATGAAGTCGTCCGGGTTCAGCGGCGGCGGCGGAGTCGTCTCCGCGAAGGTCGGACCCGCCGTCTTCCCCTCGCTGGGGATGTCCGCGCTGCTGGAGAGCGCGCCGCCCGGCTTGTTCGCGGCGGTGCTGTCGCCGCCCGCGGAGACGATGGCCCAGGCGACGGCCGAGCCCACCGCGAGCGTGGCGACGACCGCGCCGCCGATCAGCGTCCAGCGCTTCCTGCGCGCGCGTGCCTCCGAGGCCTCCGCCAACGCGGCCCAGTCCGGAGCGCCCCCGCTGTCACCGGAACCCCATGCGGGTCCCCCCTGCCCGAAACTCATGGGGCGCATCCTAGACGCCGCCCGTTACCCTGGGGGGACTAGGTGGCGCGACACCGTTTTGACCCGTCCGGGTCGCCCCGGGTATTCTGCCTAGTCGTTGTGTGTACTGGCTTGCTCATCCTCATGTGAGGGGCCACTGCACAGGTTCCCTGGAGCAGTTACCAGTGGGCGGCATACGGGCGCTGAACCCGGCACTGTCGTCCCCAGCTGCACGATCGCTTCAGTGATGCCAATTTCAGCACCCATCCACTGAAGAAGAAGGCTGCGAAGTGCGTACGTACAGCCCTAAGCCCGGCGATGTGACTCGCCAGTGGCACGTCATCGACGCGCAGGACATCGTCCTGGGACGTCTGGCCACCACTGCCGCGAACCTCCTCCGTGGCAAGCACAAGCCGACCTATGCCCCGCACATGGACATGGGCGACTTCGTCATCATCATCAACGCCGACAAGGTTCACCTGTCCGGCAACAAGAAGACCCAGAAGATGGCGTACCGCCACTCCGGTTACCCGGGCGGTCTGCGCTCCGTGCGCTACGACGACCTCCTGGCGAACAACCCGGAGAAGGCCGTCGAGAAGGCCATCAAGGGCATGATCCCCAAGAACACCCTGGGCCGTCAGATGCTCTCGAAGCTGAAGGTCTACTCGGGCGACCAGCACCCGCACGCTGCCCAGCAGCCGGTGCCGTTCGAGATCACCCAGGTCGCGCAGTAGTTCCGGCCACCCCCTAAGACAGAAAAGAATCTGAGGAGAATCGTGGCCGAGACCACTGCCGAGACGCCGGTCGAAGAGACCGAGATCGTCGACGTCGAGAGCTACACCACCGAGTCGGACGCGCCTGTCGAGGGCGAGTACACCTCGGAGTCCAACCCGGCCCGCTTCGGCGACCCGCAGCCGGCCGCCGGCCTGGGCCGTCGCAAGAACGCCATCGCCCGCGTCCGGATCGTCCCGGGCTCCGGCAAGTGGAAGGTCAACGGGCGCACGCTCGAGGACTACTTCCCGAACAAGGTCCACCAGCAGGAAGTCAACGAGCCCTTCAAGGTGCTCGAGCTCGACGGCCGCTACGACGTCATCGCCCGCATCTCGGGTGGCGGCGTCTCCGGTCAGGCCGGTGCCCTGCGCCTCGGCGTGGCCCGCGCGCTGAACGAGGCGGACGTGGACAACAACCGCCCGGCGCTCAAGAAGGCCGGCTACCTCAAGCGCGACGACCGTGCCGTCGAGC
Source organism: Streptomyces sp. NPDC016845 (assembly GCF_044332585.1). NCBI lineage: Bacteria > Bacillati > Actinomycetota > Actinomycetes > Kitasatosporales > Streptomycetaceae > Streptomyces > Streptomyces sp. NPDC016845. The sequence goes on from NZ_JBIRPI010000007.1 coordinate 3,827, forward strand.
GCAAGAAGGCCGGTCTCAAGAAGGCCCGCAAGGCCCCGCAGTACAGCAAGCGCTAAATCGCTGCCTGCTTGTTTTTCCTGTTCGCCCCGGCGGCACTTCCCGTGCCCGCCGGGGCGTTCGGCTTATGGATAAGTGGAAGTTTCGGAGGACAACAAGTGGGACGACTCTTCGGCACCGACGGCGTGCGCGGCGTGGCCAACGCGGATCTGACGGCCGAGCTGGCGCTCGGTCTCTCCGTCGCCGCGGCGCACGTACTCGGTGAGGCGGGCTCCTTCGAGGGGCACCGCCCGGTGGCCGTCGTCGGCCGCGACCCGCGGGCCTCGGGCGAGTTCCTGGAGGCCGCGGTCGTCGCGGGCCTCGCGAGCGCCGGTGTCGATGTACTGCGCGTCGGTGTACTGCCCACCCCCGCGGTGGCGTATCTCACCGGCGCCCTGGGGGCCGACCTCGGTGTGATGCTCTCCGCGAGCCACAACGCGATGCCGGACAACGGCATCAAGTTCCTCGCGCGCGGCGGCCACAAGCTCGACGACGTCCTGGAGGACCGCATCGAGGAGGTCTACGAGCAGCACCGCACCGGCGCGCCCTGGGACCGGCCGACCGGCTCCGGCGTCGGCCGCGTGAAGTCGTACGACGAAGGGTTCGACCGCTACGTCGAGCACCTCCTCGGCGTCCTGCCGAACCGGCTCGAAGGGCTGAAGATCGTCCTCGACGAGGCGCACGGCGCCGCGTCCCAGGTCTCGCCCGTGGCGTTCGAGCGCGCGGGCGCCGAGGTCGTCACCATCGGTGCCGAGCCCGACGGCCTGAACATCAACGACGGCTGCGGCTCGACCCACCTCGACCTGCTCAAGGCCGCCGTCCTCCAGCACAAGGCCGACTTCGGCATCGCGCACGACGGCGACGCCGACCGCTGCCTCGCCGTGGACCACACCGGCTCCGAGGTCGACGGCGACCAGATCATGGCCGTCCTGGCCCTCTCCATGCGCGAGCACGGCGCCCTGCGCCAGGACACCGTCGTCGCGACCGTCATGTCGAACCTCGGCTTCAAGCTGGCCATGGAGCGCGAGGGCATCACCTTCGTGCAGACCGCCGTCGGCGACCGGTACGTCCTGGAGTCGATGAAGCAGCACTCCTACGCGCTCGGCGGCGAGCAGTCCGGGCACGTCATCGTGCTCGACCACGCCACGACCGGCGACGGCACGCTCACCGGGCTGCTCCTCGCGGCGCGCGTCGCCCAGACGGGCCGCAGCCTCCAGGACCTCGCCTCCGTCATGGAGCGCCTGCCGCAGGTGCTCATCAACGTGCCGGACGTCGACAAGTCCCGGGTCACCACCTCCGACGAGCTGACCACGGCCGTCGCCGACGCCGAGCGCGAGCTGGGCGCCACCGGCCGCGTGCTCCTGCGCTCCTCCGGCACCGAGCCGCTGGTCCGCGTCATGGTCGAGGCCGCCGACATCGAGCAGGCGCGTGCGGTGGCGCAGCGTCTGGCGGATGTCGTGAAGTCGGCGCTGGGCTGAACCCCGTGGACACACGCGTGCGGCCCCGCCCGGAGACCTTCCGGGCGGGGCCGCACGCGTGTTGTTCCCCTACAGCTTGCGCAGCCGCAGCCGCTGCACCTTGTGGTCCGGGCCCTTGCGGATGACGAGGCCCGCGCGGCCGCGCGTCGGCGCCACGTTCTCCAGCAGGTTGACCTGGTTGACCGTCCGCCAGGTCGTGCGCGCGTAGTCGAGCGCCTCCTCCTCGGAGACCTGCGTGTACTTGCGGAAGTACGACGACGGGTCCTGGAAGGCGGTCGCGCGCAGTTTCCGGAACCGGTTGAGGTACCAGCGCTCGATGTCCTCCGCGCGCGCGTCCACGTACACGCTGAAGTCGAAGTAGTCGGCGAGCGCGACGCGGGTGCGGCCGTCCTTGCCGGGCAGGGCGGGCTGAAGGACGTTGATGCCCTCGACGATGAGGATGTCGGGGCGGCGGACCGTGAGCTTCTGATCAGGCACGATGTCGTAGATCAGGTGCGAGTAGACGGGGGCCGTCACCTCGTCCTTGCCCGCCTTGATGTCGGCGACGAACCGGGTCAGGGCGCGCCGGTCGTAGGACTCGGGGAAGCCCTTGCGCGCCATGAGGCCGCGGGCCTTGAGCTCCTTGGTGGGCAGCAGGAAGCCGTCGGTGGTGACGCGCTGCACGCGCGGGTGCTCGGGCCAGCGGGAGAGCAGCGCCTGGAGGAGGCGGGCGACGGTCGACTTGCCGACCGCGACCGAGCCCGCGACGCCTATGACGAAGGGCGTGCCCGACTGGGACGCCTTCACGCCGGTGTCGCCGAGGAAGGTGTTCACGGCGGAGCGCAGGCCGTCGGTGGCGCCGACGTAGAGGTTGAGGAGGCGGGAGAGCGGCAGGTAGATGTCGCGGACCTCGTCGAGGTCGATCACGTCACCGAGACCGCGGACCCGCTCCACCTCGTCGGCGGTCAGCGGTAGTGGCGTCTTGTCACGCAGGGCGCTCCACTCGGTACGGGTGAGGTCGACGTAGGGAGTCGCCTCCGGCCTGGGCCGGTGGGCGCTCCGGGAGGTCGCGTGCAGGGGCTCGGAGACCGGAGAGATCACAGTCCATTGTTACGGCTGTGTGGCGGGGATGGGAGGTGGGGTGTGTCACCCGGAGACCGCCCGGCGACCGCCCGGCGACCGCCCGGGCCCCGCCCCAGGCCCTTCACGGCCGCGGTCGGATCGTCACACCTGTCTCACAGGTATGGACCGCGGGTGGAGGTGGCCGATACGTTTCCGTGACCCGTGGGGCAGAGCCGCCTCCGTGGGTCCGGAGGTGAAGCAGATGTCCGTACTGCGCGTACCCGGCTTCGTACGACGGCTGGCCGGCGCCGAGCGTCCGCCGCCTGCCGACGACGACGAGGACTGGGCCGGCCATGTCCGCAGCGAGCTGGCGGGCGACCTGCCCGACGAGGACATCGGCGAGGACCTCGACGACTGCCTCGACCTGTACGAGATGGGTTCCAAACCGCGCTGCGAGGAGGCCGAGTACCTGGGGCTCGTGAGGGACGCGCGGGACCGGCTCCTGTGGGGGCGGGAGGGCTGACCCTAGGCTTCCGCCCATGTGCGGAATCGTGGGATACGTAGGTTCACAGTCGGCCCTCGACGTCGTCCTCGCAGGGCTGCGGCGGCTCGAGTACCGGGGCTACGACTCGGCCGGCGCGGCGGTGCTCGCCGACGGGTCGATCGCCGCCGCGAAGAAGTCCGGCAAGCTCGCCAACCTGGAGAAGGAGCTGGTCGACCGGCCGCTGCCGAGCGGCGCCGCCGGGATCGGGCACACCCGCTGGGCCACCCACGGCGGCCCCACCGACACCAACGCGCACCCGCACCTCGACAACGCGGGCCGGGTCGCCGTCGTCCACAACGGCATCATCGAGAACTTCGCCGAGCTGCGCGCGGAGCTGGCCGAACGCGGGCACGAGCTGGCCTCCGACACGGACACCGAGGTGGTGGCACACCTGCTCGCCGAGGAGTTCTCGGCCTGCGGCGACCTCGCCGAGTCGATGCGCCTGGTCTGCCGCCGTCTGGACGGCGCGTTCACGCTGGTCGCCGCGCACGCGGACGTCCCGGACACGATCGTGGGGGCGCGCCGGAACTCGCCGCTCGTGGTCGGCGTCGGAGAGGGCGAGGCGTGCCTCGCCTCGGACGTCGCCGCCTTCATCGAGCACACCCGCTCCGCGATCGAGCTCGGCCAGGACCAGGTCGTCCTGGTGCGCCGGGACGCGGTGACGGTCACCGACTTCGAGGGGCGGCCCGCCGACGACGACGTACGCCACTACCACGTCGACTGGGACGTCTCCGCCGCCGAGAAGGGCGGCTACGACTACTTCATGCTGAAGGAGATCGCCGAGCAGCCGAAGGCGGTCGCGGACACGCTGCTCGGGCGGATCGGCGCGAACGGGCAGCTCACCCTCGACGAGCTGCGCATCCCCACGCAGGTCCTCAAGATGGTCGACAAGGTCGTCATCGTGGCGTGCGGTACGGCGTTCCACGCCGGGCTCATCGCCAAGTACGCCATCGAGCACTGGACCCGCATCCCCTGCGAGGTCGAGCTGGCCAGCGAGTTCCGCTACCGCGACCCGATCCTCGACGCCCGCTCCCTCGTCGTCGCGATCTCGCAGTCCGGCGAGACCATGGACACGCTGATGGCGCTGCGGCACGCGCGCGAGCAGGGCGCCACCGTCCTCGCGATCTGCAACACCAACGGGTCGACGATCCCGCGCGAGTCGGACGCGGTGCTCTACACGCACGCGGGCCCGGAGGTCGCGGTCGCCTCGACGAAGGCGTTCCTGACGCAGCTCGTCGCGTGCTATCTCGTCGCCCTGTACCTCGGGCAGGTGCGCGGCACCAAGTGGGCCGACGAGATCCTCCCCGTCGTACGGGACCTCTCGCGCATCGGCGAGGAGGTCGAACGGGTCCTGGAGACGATGGAGCCGGTACGCGAACTGGCGCGGTCCCTGGCGGGGCAGGACACCGTGCTCTTCCTGGGGCGGCACGTGGGGTATCCGGTGGCCCTGGAGGGCGCGCTGAAGCTCAAGGAACTGGCGTACATGCACGCCGAGGGGTTCGCCGCGGGGGAGCTGAAGCACGGGCCGATCGCGCTCATCGAGGACGGTGTGCCCGTCGTGGTCGTCGTCCCTTCGCCGCGCGGGCGGTCCGTCCTCCACGACAAGATGGTCTCCAACATCCAGGAGATCCGGGCGCGTGGTGCCCTGACCATCGTGATCGCCGAGGAGGGCGACGAGACGGTCGTCCCCTACGCGGATCACCTGGTCCGCGTTCCGGCCACGCCGACGCTGCTCCAGCCGCTCGTCGCCACCGTGCCGTTGCAGGTGTTCGCCTGCGAGCTGGCGACGGCGCGCGGGAACGAGGTGGACCAGCCGCGGAACCTGGCGAAGTCGGTGACGGTGGAGTGACCCGGGCCCTCCACCCGGTCCAGTAACAGGGTGAAGGCGCCTGCCGGTGCGAACTGGCCGCCGTGTGGCCCGCCGACCGTAAGGTGCTCGGCATGAGCATCATCGGGGTCGGTATCGACGTGGCCGAGATCGAGCGGTTCGCGGCGTCGCTGGAGCGTACGCCGGGCCTTGCCGGGCGGCTGTTTCTGCGGGACGAGCTGCTGCTGCCCGGCGGCGAGCGACGCGGGATCGCCTCCCTCGCCGCCCGGTTCGCGGCGAAGGAGGCGATCGCCAAGGCGCTGGGCGCCCCGGCCGGGCTGCGGTGGACCGACGCGGAGGTCTACGTCGAGGAGAGCGGGCAGCCGCGGATGCGGGTGACGGGGACGGTGGCGGCGCGCGCCGCCGAGCTGGGGGTGACGGGGTTCCACGTGTCGCTGAGCCATGACGCGGGGGTGGCGTCGGCGGTGGTGGTGGCGGAGGGGTAGCCCGCCGGGTGCGGGGCCGGACGAGATCCGGCCCCGCACGGGACGAGAGCGGCGGGGAGGTGTCAGCGCTTCATGAGGGCGAAGACTCCCCAGCCGAGGTACTCGCGCGTGGTGCGCACGTAACGGGCGGGCTCGGTGGTGAGCTCCTCCCGCACCTCGGCGGCCATGTCGTCGTCGGGGTTACGGTCCAGCCAGCGCCGCATGGTCAGCCACTGGGCCGCGACGTACCGGTCCCAGCTGTCCTGGTCCGACAGCGTCATCTCGACGACGTCGTAGCCGAGCCCCTGGAACCGCCCGACAAGGTCCGGGAGTTCGAGGAAGTCGGCGATGGCCGTGGCGTGGGAGGCCCTGGCGGTCTCCTCGTCGGGAGGGGTCAGCCGCCAGTACGGTTCGCCGATCAGCAGCAGGCCGCCGGGGCGCAGGCTGCGCTCCAGCAGCTCGATCGTGCCGGCGAAGCCGTCGCCGATCCAGGTGGCGCCGATGCAGGCGGCCACGTCGGCCGGCTGCTTCGCGACGTAGCCCGCCGCGTCCCCGTGGATGAACTCGACCCGGTCCGTGACGCCGAGTTCGGCGGCGCGGGCGCGGGCCTGCTCGGTGAAGACCGTGCTGATGTCCACCCCGGTGCCGGTGAACCCGAGGTCGCGCGCCCAGGTGCACAGCATCTCGCCCGAGCCACTGGCCAGGTCGAGCACGCGCGCCCCGGGGGCGAGGCGGAGGGATTCGCCGAGGGCGGCGAGCTTGGCCGTGCTCAGCGGATTGTGGATGCGGTGAGCGCTCTCGCGGATGGTGAAGATGCGAGGAAGATCCATGTCAGGTGGAGACCCTTCGAAGGGGCCTCGCCGGCCGACCGGGCGGAGGTCGCGCAGGTCAGGACGAGGTCCGGGAGGTGTGGACGGTCCGGGCACCGCGAAACACAGCGGTGGTCTCCACGACAGTCATCAACACACCTCCTCGATCTCCGTACGAAGTCTCCGCGCCGAACCGGTCGTCGCCGCTCCAGCCTCCACCACGGCCGCGCGTCCGGCAACCGGTTTTAGACCCCGGTCACGTTCCGCCACACCACCCGTACCGCCGCCGCCACGTCCTGCGCGGACACCGGCGCCCCCTGTGCCGCCTCGCGCGCCGCCAGGCCGTGCAGATACGCGCCGACCGACGCCGCGTCCGCCGGGCGGAGCCCCGCCGCCAGGAGGGAGCCGGTCAGGCCCGACAGGACGTCGCCGCTGCCGGCGGTGGCCAGCCACGGGGTGCCGGTGGGGTTCACCCGGACCGGGGCGGGGCTCGCGGGCCCGTCCGGCGACGCGATCAGAGTCGTCGACCCCTTCAGGAGCACCGTCGCCCCGTACCGCTCCGCCAACTCCCGTACGGAGGCGAGCCGTTCGGCCTCTACGCGCTTGCGGTCGCAGCCGAGGAGCGCCGCCGCCTCCCCGGCGTGCGGGGTCAGGACGGTCGGTGCCGTACGGGCCCGTACCGTCTCCGCGTCCGCGAGCCGGAGGCCGTCCGCGTCGATGAGGACCGGGACGTCCGACGCCAGGACATCCGCCATGCCCGCCTTGTCGTCGCCAAGGCCGGGGCCGATCACCCACGCCTGGACGCGGCCCGCCTTCGACGGGGGACCGGCCGAGACCAGGGTCTCCGGGAAGCGGGCGATCACCGCGTCGGCGGCCGGGCCCACATAGCGGACCGCTCCCGCGCCGCCGTGCAGCGCCCCGGCCGTGGCCAGGACCGCCGCGCCCGGGTAGCGCTCCGAGCCCGCGACGACGCCGACCACGCCGCGCTGGTACTTGTCGCTCTCGCCGGTGGGGCGGGGCAGCAGCGCCGCCACGTCGTCGTGCTGGAGCGCGTCGAGCGCCGCGGAGGATGCCGCGAGCTCCAGGCCGATGTCCACCAGGCGGAGCGCCCCCGCGTACTCGTGCGCCGGGTCGACGAGCAGTCCCGGCTTGTACGCGCCGAACGTGACCGTCGCGTCGGCCCGCACCGCGTCGCCCCGTACCTCGCCCGTGTCCGCGTCCACTCCGCTGGGCAGGTCCACGGCGACGACCAGGCACCGCGCATCCGCGGCCAGAGAGGCGAGCCGGGCCGCGCGCGGGCGCAGGCCGCCCTTGCCGCCGATGCCCACGACGCCGTCGAGGACGAGGTCGGCGCGGGCCACGCTCTCCTCGGCGGCCCCGGCCTCGGCGTCGTGCACCGTGCCGCCCGCCGCGCGCAGCGCCGCGAGTCCGCCCGCGTGCGCCCGCTCGGGTGAGAGGAGCAGCGCCGTGACGCCCGCGCCGCGCCTGGCGAGGCGGGCGCCCGCGTACAGGGCGTCGCCGCCGTTGTCCCCGGAGCCGATGAGCAGGGTGACCCGTTTCCCGTACACCTTGCCGAGCAGGTCGGCGCAGGCCGCGGCGAGGCCCGCCGCGGCCCGCTGCATCAGTGCTCCGTCGGGCAGGCGCGCCATCAGCGCGCGTTCGGCGGCCCGGACGGTCTCCACGTCGTAAGCAGTGCGCATGTCATCGAGTCTCCCCCAGGAAGTGGGACCGAAGCAGCTCGGCCGCCCCGGCGGGGTGCGTGGACCAGCCGTTGTGCGCGCCGGGGAAGGCAGAGAGGGGAAGGCCCAGACGCTCGGCCATCAGCGCCGCCGGGCGGTACGGCAGGTGGCCCCGCGTGGCCGTGCCCGCCGCCAGGACCAGGCGGTCGGCGACGGTTTCCAGCGCGGCGAGGTCAGGGACGTACGCCGCGAAGCTGCGGTGCTCGTACCGGAGCGCGAGCGGCGCGTTCGCCCGGAGCCGTTCCCGCAGGGCGAGGGTGCGTTTGCTCGGCGGTTCCTCGGGCGGCGGCGGTGGCAGCATCACCGGGCCCACGCCCCGCATGAAGCGGGCGCCCGCCGCCTCCGTCCCCTCGGCGACGAACGTCTCGTACACCTCCTGGAAGAAGGCCAGCTGCTCGGCCGCGTCCGGCAGCACGCTCCACGACGGCGGCTCGTGCGCCAGCGCCCGGCGCAGCCGGTCCGGGTGGCGGGCGAGGAGGTCGAGGGTGACGATCGCGCCGCTGGAGGAGCCCGCGACGTAGGCGGGTGCGCCGGGCGTGATCGCGTCGAGGAGGCGCAGGGCGTCGTCCGCGTGGACGTCGACCCGCTGCTCGCCGTGCGGGCCGTCGAGGGTGGAGCGGGAGTAGCCGCGCGGGTCGTGCGTGATCACGGTGAACGTGTCGGCGAGGGCGGCGGCGAGCGGGTCCAGAACCGCTGCGTCGCCGCCCGCGCCGGGCAGGAGCAGGAGGGGTGGGCCTTCGCCTCGTACTTCGTGGTGGAGTGTCGCTCCGGGGACGCGGAGTCGGGGCGTGGTCATCGGGTTACCGGCCCCGTAGGTGTCCCCGAAGGCCAGTTGCTGAGTGCCACGTGCAGTGCCTCCACCGCGCTCGCCCAGCTCGCCCCCGCCTCCCGCTGATGCCGGAAGCCGCCTGCCAGTTCGAGGCTGACGAAGCCGTGGAACGTGCTGCGCAGCAGGCGGCCCGCGTCGGTCAGGTCCGGTTCCGCCAGGTCGTAGCCCTGGAGCAGCGCGTAGGTGCAGGTGAGGTTGCGGCGCAGGCCCGGGTGGGCGTCGACGACGTCCGGGTCGAGTTCCTGTTGCTGGGTCGCCGCGTACCGGCCGGGGTGGGCCAGGGCGAAGTCGCGGTAGGCGTCGGCGAAGGCGGTGAGCGCGTCGCGGCGCGACCGGCCCGCGAGCGCGTCCGCGATCCGGTCGGCGAGGTCGAGACCGGACAGGATCGCGACCTGGTCGCGCAGGTCGGAGAGGTTTCTGACGTGCGCGTACAGGCTCGCGTCCTTGACGCCGAAGCCGCGCGCGAGCGCCGCGACGGTGATGTGTTCGAAACCGACGGAGTCCGCGAGGTCGGCGGCGGCCGCCACCACCCGCTCCCTGGTCAGACCTGCCCTTGCCATCACTGCCGTGCCACCCCTCGGCCCCTCGGTTGCCTAATGCCCCTAGGTTCAAGCTTACGAGCCCTAGGTTTACCCGGGTCCGCCGGACCGGTCAACGGAGTTCGCCGCAATCCGCTCTGAGAGACTGGGCGCACGATGAACGAGAACGTGACTGCCCCGCTCCGCGCCCGCGCCGAGATCGATCTCGGCGCCCTCAAGGCCAATGTGCGGTCCCTGCGCGCCCATGCGCCGGGGGCCGCGTTCATGGCCGTCGTGAAGGCGGACGCGTACGGGCACGGCATGATCCCGGTGGCCCGCGCCGCCAAGGAGGCGGGCGCCGAGTGGATCGGGGCGGCCACCGCCGAGGAGGCCCTGGAGCTGCGCGCCGCGGGGCTGACCGGGCGCATCCTGTGCTGGCTCTGGGTGCCCGGCGGGCCCTGGCGCGCGGGCGTCGAGGCCGATCTGGACATGTCGGTGAGCGGCCTGTGGGCCCTGCGCGAAGTCATTGAGGCGGCGCGGGCCGCGGGCCGCACCGCCCGTATCCAGCTCAAGGCCGACACGGGCCTCGGCCGCAACGGCTGCCTGCCCGCCGACTGGCCCGAGCTGGTGCGCGAGGCGCTGTCCGCGCAGGCGGCGGGGCTCGTCACGGTCACCGGACTCTGGTCGCACTTCGCCTGCGCCGACGAACCGGGGCACCCCTCCATCGCGGCCCAGCTGACCTGCTTCCGCGAGATGGTCGCCTACGCGGAGGGACAGGGCGTCACCCCCGAGGTGCGGCACATCGCGAACTCGCCGGGCACGCTCACCCTCCCCGAGACCCACTTCGACCTCGTCCGCCCCGGTATCGCCATGTACGGGATCTCGCCCAGCCCCGAGCTGGGCACGCCCGCCGACTTCGGGCTCCGCCCCGTCATGACGCTGAAGGCGAGTCTCGCGCTCGTGAAGCAGGCGCCGGGTGGACTCGGCATCAGTTACGGGCATCACTACGTCACACCGGGCGCCACGACCCTCGGCCTGGTGCCGCTCGGGTACGCGGACGGCGTCCCGCGCCACGCCTCCGGCACCGGGCCCGTCCAGATCGGCGGCAAGCGGCGCACGGTAGCGGGACGGATCGCGATGGACCAGTTCGTCGTCGACCTCGGCGGCGACGAGCCCGCCGCGGGCGACGAGGCGGTCCTGTTCGGTCCCGGCGACGCGGGCGAGCCGACCGCCGAGGACTGGGCCGTCGCCGCGGGCACCATCGCGTACGAGATCGTGACCCGGATCGGTTCACGGGTACCTCGCGTCTATGGGGACACGGACACGGGGAAGAAGAGCACGGTCTGAGATCCGGACCGGCTGTCCCCAGGAGGAGCGGCACGTGAGCGAGAGCAGCGCACAGGCCACGGAGGCTGTCGCCGAGGTCGCCGCCGCGGCTCAGGGGAGCTGGCGGCGGGCCGGTCTCGCCGGGGCCGCGATAGGCGTGGTGGCCGCGGGCGCCGCCGCCGGTGTCGCCGTGGAGCGGCTGACCGTGGGGCGCGGCATGCGCCGCAAGGCCCGCCTCGCCCTCGACGCCGCCGGGCCCTACGGGGCGGTGCGCGGCGTCCCGGGGCGGGCCCGCGCCGCCGACGGCACCGAGCTGTACTACGAGGTCGACGAGGTCGAGCCGGTCAGCGGCGAGGGGCCGCGCAGGCGCCGGATCTTCGGCCGCCGGGCCCCCGCCCCCGTCACCGTCGTCTTCAGCCACGGCTACTGCCTCAACCAGGACTCCTGGCACTTCCAGCGCGCGGCCCTGCGCGGCGTCGTCCGCTGCGTGTACTGGGACCAGCGCAGCCACGGCCGCTCCGGGCGCGGCGCCGAGCAGCTCGACCAGGGCGCCCCCGTCTCCATCGACCGGCTCGGCGACGACCTCAAGGCGGTCATCGACGCCGCCGCGCCCGAGGGCCCGGTCGTCCTCGTCGGTCACTCCATGGGCGGCATGACCGTGATGGCGCTGGCCGAGGGCCACCCCGGGCTGATCCGCGAGCGCGTCGTGGGCGTCGCCCTGATCGGTACGTCGTCCGGCAAGCTCGGCGAGGTGAACTACGGGCTTCCGGTCGCCGGGATGAACGCCGTGCGCAAGGTCCTGCCCGGTGTGCTGAAGGCGCTCGGGCAGCGGGCCGAGCTGGTCGAGCGCGGGCGGCGCGCGACCGCCGACCTGTTCGCCGGGATCATCAAGCGGTACTCGTTCGCGACGCGGGACGTCGATCCGGCGATCGCGCGGTTCGCCGAGCGGATGATCGAGGGCACGCCCATCGACGTCGTCGCCGAGTTCTATCCGGCCTTCCAGGAGCACGACAAGACGGCCGCGCTCGCGCACTTCGCGCACCTGCCCGTCCTGGTCCTCGCCGGGCAGCAGGACCTCGTGACGCCGAGCGAGCACAGTGAGGCGATCGCGGCGCTGCTCCCGGAGGCGGAACTCGCCCTGGTCCCGGACGCCGGGCACCTGGTCATGCTGGAGCACCCGGACGCTGTCACGGCCCGCCTCGCGCAGCTCCTCTCGCGGGCGGGTGTGCCGGTCGCAGCCGCTACCGTGGGGAGCCATGGAGACACCGGCAGCACCGCACAGCCCGGCGGCTGACCCCGCCACCCCCGTCACGACCGTCACCGTCACGGTCAACTCCCCCGACGCGATGCGGGAGTTGGGCCTCGCCCTCGCCAAGCAACTGCGCCCCGGCGACCTCGTGATGCTCACCGGCGAACTCGGCGCGGGCAAGACGACCCTGACCCGCGGGCTCGGCGCGGGCCTCGGCGTGCGCGGCGCGGTCACCTCGCCGACCTTCGTGATCGCCCGCGTCCACCCCTCCCTGGCCGACGGCCCGGCCCTCGTCCACGTCGACGCGTACCGGCTCGGCGGCGGCCTCGACGAGATGGAGGACCTCGACCTCGACGTGGACCTGCCCGAGTCCGTCGTCGTCGTGGAATGGGGCGACGGCAAGGTCGAGGAGCTCTCCGACGACCGCCTGCACGTCCTCATCGACCGGGCCACCGGCGACACGACGGACGAGGTCCGCGTGGTCACGTTCCACGGCATCGGCGCGCGCTGGTCCGAGGCCGGTCTGGCCTCGCTGGCGGGCTGAGGGCGCCGGAAGGACCCGTATCCCGACAACGCGTCGGCAAAATGTTGCGCGGCGCGCGTTCGGCGTGTTCACATGGAGACCGGACTTAGTTAGGTCTACCTAACCACGCCTGCTCGGGAGGCGCCATGTCGGCTTCGGAACGTGTTGTGCGGCACACAGGGCCGTCTTCGGAGCGGGGCGCTGCGAGCGGCGGGTTCAGCGGCGGGTTCAGCGGAGGGGGAGGGATGACGGGGGTGTCGATGAGTACCCTGCTGGCCTCGTGCGCGGCGGCCCGCGTCGTCTCGACGCCACCGGTTCAGGCGCCCGCGCCCCGGACGGCCCGGTAGCGGGCGGCATAGGGGTGCGCGAGCGTCACCGCCGGGTGCGGGTCCGTCGTGGTTGCCCGCGCTCCTGGAGCATGCGGCTTCGCCGCGGGCCACAGGGCGCGTGTTGCGCGCGCCTCTCCGAGACGGCGCACGGGGTGCGCATCGCAGGGCCGCGGGGAACCGCGCGACCAGCCGCGACGCACCCGCACCCGGCAGTGAACCCCTACGCACCCGCGGCGGGACCCCGTCTGGAGCTCAGGGGCTCAGGGAACCACGACCACCTTGCGGCCGTACGTCGCGAACTCCCACATCGCCGTGGTGTCCGCCCGGGACCCACGGATGCCGCCCGTCTCCTTCGCCGGATCGGGCTTCGGCGTAGAACCGTCGACCGCCGCGCTGAACCCGACGCCCTTACCGTTCACGGTCGTGAACAGCACGACGTGCTCGATCGGCACCCCGTCGGTCCCGGTGACGGAGCCGGTGCGCTGGATCACCTTGTACGTGCCGGCCGCCGGATCCATCGTGCCGGGCACCACCCCGTACGTGCGCTGCGCCTTGCCGTCCGCGCCGACCAGCCAGACGCGGTCCGCCCTCAGGGCGTAGACGACGCGCTGGCCCGTGCCCGACTTGGCGGGCAGCGCGTTCGCGGGCGCCTTCTTGTCCTTGGGGGAGTGCGACGCCGTGGCCGAGGGAGAGGCACCGGGCTGGGGAGCGACGAGGTCGGAGGGTGCGCTCGCCGAGGCCTGGTAGGCGAGGAAGCCGACCGCGGCGAGCGCGCCGGCGGTCAGCACGGTCACGAATCCGGTACTGCTCCGTGCCACCAGGTGCCTGCCTCTCCAGTACGTAAGTACGACGCCAGTGACGGCTGTACGTGACGGTAGCAGCCAGGACCGACAGGCCCGGGGAGTCGCGGACGCGGACATGTCCACCCCGCCGGAGTCGTAGGCTGTTCGCGTGCTGTTGCTCGCTGTGGATACCGCCACCCCCGCCGTCACCGTCGCCCTGCACGACGGGACCGACACCGTCGCCGCGTCGAGTCAGGTGGACGCCCGCAGACACGGGGAGCTGCTGCTGCCCGCCGTCGACCGGGTGCTCGCCGAGGCCGGCACGGCGCTCGACGCCGTCACCGGGATCGTCGTGGGCATCGGCCCGGGACCGTACACCGGCCTGCGCGTCGGCCTGATGACCGCCGACACCTTCGGGCTCGCGCTCGACGTCCCCGTGCACGGCGTGTGCACGCTCGACGGTCTCGCGTACGCCGCCGGCATCGAGGAGGCCGAGGGCCCCTTCGTGGTGGCCACCGACGCGCGCCGCAAGGAGGTCTACTGGGCGCGCTACGCCGACCGGCGCACCCGCCTCACCGAGCCCGCCGTCGACCGGCCCGCCGACATCGCCGAGGCCGTCGCCGGGCTGCCCGCGGTCGGCGCGGGCGCGCTGCTCTACCCCGACACGTTCACGGACCCGCGCGGCCCCGAGCACGTCTCCGCCGCCGCGCTCGCCGCCCTCGCCGCCGAGAAGCTCGCCGCGGGCGAGGAGCTGCCCGCGCCCCGCCCCCTCTACCTGCGCCGCCCCGACGCGCAGGTCCCCAAGAACTACAAGGTGGTCACCCCGAAGTGACCGTGACCGAGACGGCCGAGCTGCGCGAGATGCGCTGGTGGGACATCGATCCCGTGCTCGCCCTGGAGAAGGACCTCTTCCCCGACGACGCCTGGTCGCGCGGCATGTTCTGGTCGGAGCTCGCCCACGCGCGCGGGGTGGGCTCGACGCGGCGCTACGTCGTCGCGTACGAGGGCGAGAGGCTCGTCGGGTACGGCGGCCTCGCCGCCTCCGGCACCGCCACCGAGAACGGCTCCGCAGACGGCGCCGACGTGCAGACCATCGCCGTCGCCCGCGACCACTGGGGCACCGGCCTCGGCGCCCGCCTCCTCACCGAGCTGCTGCGCCACGCCACCGCCTTCGAGGCGGCGGAGGTCATGCTGGAGGTCCGCGTCGACAACACGCGCGCGCAGAAGCTCTACGAGCGCTTCGGCTTCGAGCCGATCGGCTTCCGCCGCGGCTACTACCAGCCGGGCAACGTGGACGCCCTCGTGATGCGCCTCATCACCACCCAGGAGCCCACCCCCGGGGTTCCCCTCACAGCGACCGAAGAGAAAGACCATGGCTGACGAACCGCTCGTCCTCGGCATCGAGACCTCCTGCGACGAGACCGGCGTCGGCATCGTCCGCGGCACCACCCTGCTCGCCGACGCCGTCGCCTCCAGCGTCGACGAACACGCCCGCTTCGGCGGCGTCGTGCCCGAGGTCGCCTCCCGCGCCCATCTGGAGGCGATGGTCCCGACGATCCAGCGGGCCCTCAAGGACGCCGGGGTCACCGCCAAGGACCTCGACGGCATCTCCGTCACCGCCGGACCCGGCCTCGCGGGCGCCCTGCTCGTCGGCGTCAGCGCCGCGAAGGCGTACGCGTACGCGCTCGGCAAGCCCCTCTACGGCGTCAACCACCTGGCCTCGCACATCTGCGTCGACCAGCTGGAGCACGGCCCCCTGCCCGAGCCGACGATGGCGCTCCTCGTCTCCGGCGGCCACTCCTCGCTCCTGCTCTCCAGCGACATCACCTCCGACGTACGGCCGCTCGGCGCGACCATCGACGACGCGGCGGGCGAGGCGTTCGACAAGATCGCCCGCGTCCTGAACCTCGGCTTCCCCGGCGGCCCCGTCATCGACCGGTACGCCAAGGAAGGCGACCCCGACGCGATCGCCTTCCCGCGCGGACTGACCGGCCCGCGCGACGCCGCGTACGACTTCTCCTTCTCCGGTCTCAAGACGGCCGTGGCCCGCTGGATCGAGGCCAGGCGGGCGGCGGGCGAGGAGGTGCCGGTGCGGGACGTGTCGGCGTCGTTCCAGGAGGCCGTCGTCGACGTGCTGACCCGCAAGGCCGTGCGCGCCTGCAAGGACGAGGGCGTCGACCACCTCATGATCGGCGGCGGGGTCGCCGCCAACTCGCGGCTGCGGGCGCTGGCCCAGGAGCGCTGCGAGCGCGCCGGGATCCGGCTGCGCGTGCCGCGCCCCAAGCTGTGCACGGACAACGGCGCGATGGTCGCGGCGCTCGGCGCGGAGATGGTGGCGAGGAACCGGCAGCCGTCGTCGTGGGACCTGTCGGCGGACTCGTCGCTGCCGGTGACGGAGACGCACGTACCGGGCCATGATCATGTGCACGAGGTCAGCAAGGAGAACCTGTACTCATGACGGTCGCGCTGATGTGGGAGGCGCGGGCCACCGAAGGACGCGGTGCGGAGCTGCTGGCCTGGGTGCAGGCGCAGACGTTCGACCGCGCCCCGGTGCGCCGCGAGACGCTGCGCGCTCCGCAGGACCGGGTTCTCGTCATCACGTGGTGGGACGCGGAGTACGACGCCGAACTGCCCGAACTGCCCGAGCCGGGCGGTGACTTGGTGACGCGGGCCGTCCACAGGTGGCGCTTCGAGGCGGTCTGAGCCGCACTGTTAAATCTGCCTGAGTTTTCCGAAACTGCACGGCAAGTGGTTTACGCCTGTACTAATGCCGACTTATGTTCCGTGCGTGGAAGAGAAGAAACGGTTCCGCGGGCGTGTGGTGAAGACGCGTGCGCTGAAGGCGGTGGCGATCGCCTTCGGCTGCGTCCTCGTACTCGCCGGCGCCGGGGCCGGCTGGGCGTACTGGCACTTCGAGCACAACATACGCAGCGTCGACATCGACAGCGCGCTCGGCGACGACCGCCCGGCCAGGCCGACGCCCAGCGCCGCGCCCTCGGCGTCGCAGGACTCGGAGCCGGTCGACAAGGGCGTCCTCAACTTCCTCGTCCTGGGCTCGGACTCCCGTACCGGTGCGGAGAACAAGGCGCTCGGCGGCGGTGAGGACGGCGGCGCCCGCTCGGACACGGCGATGGTCGTGCACCTGAACGCGGGCCGTACCGAGGCGACCGTCGTCAGCATTCCCCGCGACACCCTCGTCGAACGCCCCTCGTGCCCGACGGAGTCCGGCGGCACGACGGCGGTCGCGTACGACGTCATGTTCAACAGCGCCTACGCGCTCGGCGGCCCGGTCTGCGCGGTGAAGACCGTCGAGCACCTCACCGGCGTCCGCATGGACCACTATCTGGAGATCGACTTCGCGGGGTTCGCGAAGCTCGTCGACGCGCTCGGCGGCGTGGACATCACGACGACCGAGGACATCGACGACGACCTCAGCCACCTCCGCCTCGAGGCGGGTGAGCACCACCTCGACGGCGAGCAGGCCCTCGCCTTCGCCCGCACCCGCCACGGCGTCGGCGACGGCAGCGACCTCGGCCGCATCAAGCTCCAGCAGCAGCTTGTGAAGTCGCTGGTCGGCGAGGTCTCGGCGGACGGCCTCCTGACGGACCCGGCCCGCCTCTACCGCATCGCCGACGCGGCCACCGGCAGCCTCGTCGCCGACACCGGGCTTGACTCCCTCACCGAACTCTCCGACCTGGCCCGCAGCCTGCGCGACCTGCCGGGCGACGCCGTGCGGACCGTCGTCATGCCGGTGGTACCGGCCCCCACGGACGCGAACCGGGTGGTGGCGCGGGAGCCGGAGGCGGCGAAGCTGTGGGAGTCGCTGCGCTGACGTCGGCCCCGACGCCGAAGCGTCACTTCGTGTACGTCAACAGGTAACGCCAGTACAGCAGTTGCCGCACCTCGCTGCCGGGCAGCAGCCGGGCCGCCTCCGCGCGGATCCGCGGCAGCCTCATCTCCGGCTGCCGGACGGGGGCCTTGCGGGAGGGTGTGCGGATGCCCCGGGCGCGTTCGGTGGCGTGGACCGCCGCGCGGGTCAGGGCGTTCGCCGGGGAGGCGACGAGGTCCCGGTAGGTGTGGCCCGCGGAGCAGCCGAGGACGAGGAGGCGGCCGCCCGGGGCGAGGGCGTCGCGGAACCGGGTCAGCGTGGCGAACGGCATGTGGTGCAGGCTGGCCAGGCAGGTGATCACGTCGTAGTGCGCGGGCGGGAGCGGCTCGGTGGAGGCGTCGGCGAGACGGTAGCGCGGGCCACCGCCGGACGCCTCGGCCGCGGCGAGCGTGTCCGGGTCCGGGTCGAGCGCGTCGACCCGGCAGCCCCGGCCGACGAGCCGGCGCGCGAAACGGCCCGTGCCGCAGCCGACGTCGAGCGCGGTTCGGGCGTCGGGCGGCACGTTGCGCAGCAGGAGCCGGTGGTAGTGGTCGTTGTGATCGAAGGGCATACGGGAATTCTTGAAGAATCTCGGCGCTCGTGTCGATCCTGATGCCGGTCGATCGACGCAGGGGTGCAAGCACACCCGCGAGAGCCACGAGAGCACTGGAGACGATCATGCCCCGCTATCTGACGATGGTCCGCGTGGACGAGAACGACGCCCCCGACGGCGGCCCCAGCGAAGAGCTGATGCAGCGCATGGGCGCCCTCATCGAGGAGATGACCAAGGCCGGCGTCCTGCTCGACACGGCGGGTCTGACCCCGACCGCGCAGGGCAAGCGCGTGCACTACGCCAAGGGCGAGATCAGCGTCACGGACGGCCCCTTCACCGAGTCCAAGGAGGTCGTCGGCGGCTACGCGATCATCCAGGCGAAGGACGAGGCCGAGGTCCTTGAGTGGACCAAGCGGTTCCTGCGGGTCCACGGCGAGGAGTGGAACGTCACCTCCGAGATCCGCGAGATAGCGGAGGGCTGAGAGCCTGTCCTCGACAAGAGGCTGACCGGCCGGCGCGGGGCTTTCCCTCCGCCCCGCCCCGGTGTCTGATGGTGGGCTGTGAACGAGCACCGCTCCACGGCCCGCCCGGATACCGCCACCGCCCGCGCCATCGAGACCGTCTTCCGCATGGAGGCCCCGCGCATCATCGCCGCCGTCACGCGCGTCGTGCGTGACGTCGGCATCGCGGAGGAACTCGCGCAGGACGCGCTCGTCGCCGCCCTCGAACAGTGGCCGGAGACCGGCGTGCCCGAGCGGCCGGGCGGCTGGCTCACCGCCGTCGCCCGGCGCCGCGCCGTCGACCTCGTGCGCCGCCGCGAGAACTACGCCCGCAAGCTCGAAGAGGTCGGCAGGGCGACGGAGTTCGCGTACGAGGAGCAGGGCCCCGCCGACCCGGACGACATCGACGACGACCTGCTCCGCCTCACCTTCATGACGTGCCACCCGGTGCTGTCGGCCGAGGCCCGCGTCGCCCTCACCCTGCGCCTGCTCGGCGGCCTGACCACCGCGGAGACGGCCCGCGCGGTGCTCGCCCCCGAGCCGACGGTCGCCCAGCGCGTCGTCCGCGCCAAACGCACCCTCGCCACCCGCAACGTCGCCTTCGAGGTGCCCACTGGCCCCGACCGTGAGGCCCGCCTCGGCTCGGTCCTGGAGGTCATCTACCTCATCTTCAACGAGGGGTACGCGGCCACCGCCGGCGACGACTACCTGCGCCCCGGCCTGTGCGAGGACGCCCTGCGCCTGGCCCGCGTACTCCAGTCGCTGATGCCCAAGGAGCCCGAAGTCCACGCACTGGCCGCCCTGCTGGAGCTCCAGTCGTCCCGCACGGCCACCCGCACGGCCGCCGACGGCTCGCCCGTCCTGCTCAAGGACCAGAACCGGACACGCTGGAACACGCTCCTGATCCGGCGCGGGTTCGCGGCGCTCGGCCGGGCGGACGCGGTGGCGTCGGGACCGCCGGGACCGTACGCGCTGCAGGCCGCGATCGCCGCCTGCCACGCGCAGGCGCACACCTACGAGGAGACCAACTGGGCCCAGATCGCCGCCCTCTACAGCCTCCTCGCCGCCCGCACCCCGTCCCCGGTGGTCCGGCTCAACCAGGCGGTGGCGGTGTCGATGGTGGAGGGCCCGGCCGCGGCCCTGCCCCTCGTGGACGCGCTGGCCGGCGAACCGGCCCTGCGCACCTACCACTTGCTGCCGAGCGTCCGCGCGGACCTGCTCGAACGGATGGGGCGGGTGGCGGAGGCACGGGAGGAGTACGGGCGGGCGGCGGGGCTGGCGCGCAATGAGCGGGAGCGGGAATTCCTCCTGGCCAAGTCCGACCCCGCCCGCGATTGAGCCCCGCACATCCAGCGTCTCCGGCGTTCGGGGAGCGGGGTCCGGGGCAGCGCCCCGCGGCCTCAGCCAAGGGCGACAGGACCCCCGAGAAGCATGGTCGGCGCCCCGGCGACCCGCGTCATGAACACGGTCACCGCCCGCTTCCCGTACGGCTTGGGCATGACTTTGCGCCGCAACTCCTCCGGCTCGACAGCGGACCCCCGCTTCTTCACGGTGAGCACCCCCACCTCCCGCTCCCGCAGCAGCGCCTTCAGCTTCTTCACGTTGAACGGCAGCTGATCCGTGATCTCGTACGCGGCGGCATACGGGGTCGGGCGCGCCTCGTCGCCGGTGATGTACGCGATGGTCTCGTCGATGAGCCCGCCACCCACCTGCTCGGCCACCTCGGCGACGAGATGCGCACGGATGACGGCGCCGTCGGGCTCGTACAGATACCGCCCCACGGACCGCACTCCGGGATCCGGAAGCCCGCGCCCGACGAGCCCCCGCGCCCCGGGCAGCAGCGTGGCCCGCATCCGCCCCGGCTCCGTGCCGAACCACAGCACCGCCTCCTTCACATCACCCCCGTCCGAGATCCACTCGGCGTCGGCCCCGGCCGGGATCGCCTCGTGCGGGATGCCGGGCGCGATCTTCAGCGCGGCGCGCGGGGCGGCGAGCGCGGCGGAGACGGCCCAGGAGAGCGGCGGCGAGTACGCCTCGGGGTCGAAGATCCGCCCGCGCTTGGCGGAACGCCGGGCCGGGTCGACGAAGACGGCGTCGTACGGGGACGTGTCCACCTCCGTCACGTCCGCCTCCCGCACCTCGATGAGGCCGTCGAGACCGAGCGCGGCGGCGTTGGCGCGCGCGACGGCGCAGGTGTGCGGGTCGCGGTCGACGGCGAGCACCGAGATGCCCGCGCGGGCCAGGGCGATCGCGTCGCCGCCGATGCCGCAGCACAGGTCGGCGACGGAGCGGACGCCGAGCGAGCGGAAGGACGCGGCGCGGTGGGCGGCGACCCCGCCGCGGGTGGCCTGCTCGACCCCGTTCGGCGTGAAGTACATGAGGCCCGCGTCCTCGGCCCCGAACTTCGCGACCGCCCGCTGCCGCAGCCGCGCCTGCGCGAGCGCCGCCGAGACGAGCGGGGCCGGGTGGTCGCGGCGCAGCCGGGTGGCGAGGGCGAGCTCCTGCGCCGGATCGTGCTCGCGCAAGGCGTCGAGCAGGGCCTGGCCCTCCGGGGCGAGGAGGGCACGGAAGTCGGCGGCGGCGTCGGCCGAGGCGTTCTCGGAAGCGGGGGATGCACTCACTCGGTCCATTGTGGGCCAGTCGGAGGACCGTACGGACGCGGTGGCGGTGTCGCCCCCTGACCAGGGCTCTGAGCTGCGAGGATTCGGCGCCATGCGACGAGTGTCGGTACGACAAGATGACAGGGCCCCCGCGACCGCCGCCGGGCCGGCGCGCGCGCGACCCGCCCGCCGGGCCGTGGCGCCGACGACGGCGGCGCTGGCCATGGCGGTCCTCGCGACGGCGGCGCTCGCGACGGCCTGCGCGAGCGATCCGGACGACACCGGCGACCCGCCGCCGTCGGCACCGGCCGTCGCCGGCGACGCGGCGCGTCCGGCCCTCGGCCAACAGGCCCGGCGCGCGGCGGCGGCCCGGCGCTGGGGCCTGGCCAGGACCCCCCTCACCGCACCGAAGCCGCCCACGAGGAAACCGGTCATCAGGCCGCGCGCGGGGTTCGAGGTCGACGGCCAGGACCGCCTCGCCCTGCCGCCGGTCTTCACGACCGTGCCGACCACGGACAAGGTCGTCTTCCTCACCATCGACGACGGCGCCGAGAAGGACCCGCGCTTCCTGCGGATGATGAGCGACCTGCAGATCCCGTACTCGGCGTTCCTGACCGACACGGAAGTCAGGAAGAAGAAGCCCGGCTACGCGTACTTCAAGAAGGCCCGCTCGCTGGGTGCGACCCTCAACAATCACACCCTGCACCACCGCTTCCTGCCGGACCTCTCCTACGCGCAGCAGAAGCACGAGATCTGCGGCATGCAGGACAAGCTCGAGGACCACTACGGCAAACGCCCCACCCTCTTCCGCCCCCCGTACGGCGACTACGACCAGGACACCTTGAGAGCCGCCAAGGCCTGCGGCATCGAGCACGCGCCGATCTGGAACGCCGAGGTGTTCGCCGACCGCATCGACCACCGCGAATGGGACCGGTCCCTCCACCCCGGCGACATCGTCCTCACGCACTTCCGGGGCCGCGAGGACTGGGCGGGCACGATGCCCGACATGGCCCGCACGTTCCTGGACCGTGTCACCGCCGAGGGGTACGCGGTGGCGCGCCTCGAGGACTACCTGTGACACCGCGCCGCACCGTCGCCGGCACCCTGGCGGCCGCCCTGCTCCTCACCGGCTGCGCCCAGTCCGTCGACCCGATCGAACGGATGGGGCGCAAGGCGGCGCAACGGGTCCGCCACCATCACCCGGCCCCGGCGGCGGCACCACCGGCCGGTACTGCGCCGACCGTCCCTCCCGTGGTCGACCACATCCCCACCCGCGACAAGGTCGTCTTCCTGACCTACGACCTCGACGGCGACGGCGGAAGGCCCACGGACCCCGCCTTCCTGGCGCTGGTCCGCGACAGCCACCTGCCGCTCACGGTCTTCACCGCCGGGCCGGGCCGCCACGATTCCCTGGGACGGCTGCGCGCCCTGGGCGCCGACCTCGAGAACCGCACCTTCACGCACCCCGCCCTGCCCGGCCTCGGCTACGTGGAACAGCACACGCAGATCTGCGCCCAGCAGAACCACCTCAGGTCCCGCTTCGGCCGGACCCCGCGCCTGCTCCGCCCGCCGTCAGGCGCGTACGACGCGACGACGCTGAGAGCAGCGGCGGCCTGCGGCATCAAGGCAATCGTCCTGTGGACCCCCGACCCGACGACCCTCCACCCGGGGGCCATCATCCGCACAACCCCGAGCAAGAGCCTGACCGGCAGGCTGCTGCGCGAGATCCGGCACCAGGGCTACGAGGTGGCCGCGCTGAGCGACTACCTGTGAAGGCTCACCGCTCAGGGGCGCGGGGAACTGCGCGACAAGCCACGACGACGGCGCACTCGGCAACGAACCGAACCCCACGGCGGGGCTCCCGTCACCGAGCGCAGGCCCACCGAAGACCCGCCGCGTCGCCGGACGATTGGCACTCCGCTTGACCGAGTGCTAATCGCGGTCATAGTCTCAACCCTGGCACTCGCCACTGGAGAGTGCCAACAGCGACGGGCAGGTCCGGCACCCGCGACGACGGATCCACCTGGTCGCCACCTCAGACTCTTAACCCCGTGAGATCTCCGAAGGGGGAGACCGGATCGTGACGACCGCCAGCTCCAAGGTTGCCATCAAGCCGCTCGAGGACCGCATTGTGGTCCAGCCGCTCGACGCCGAGCAGACCACGGCCTCCGGCCTGGTCATTCCGGACACCGCGAAGGAGAAGCCCCAGGAGGGCGTCGTCCTCGCCGTGGGCCCGGGCCGCTTCGAGAACGGCGAGCGCCTGCCGCTCGACGTGAAGTCCGGCGACATCGTGCTGTACAGCAAGTACGGCGGCACCGAGGTCAAGTACAACGGCGAGGAGTACCTCGTCCTCTCGGCGCGCGACGTCCTCGCGATCGTCGAGAAGTAAGCGGCCTGAAAAAGCAGCTTTTGATGTGAAGTGCGCCCCTGGCACCCGCGACCGTAAGAAGCCGGGGTCAGGGGCGTTCTTCGTTCACCCCTAGTTTTTCGAGAGGGCTGAAACGCTCCCATGGCGAAGATCCTGAAGTTTGACGAGGACGCCCGTCGCGCCCTCGAGCGCGGCGTCAACAAGCTTGCCGACACGGTCAAGGTGACGATCGGTCCCAAGGGCCGCAATGTCGTCATCGACAAGAAGTTCGGCGCTCCCACCATCACCAACGACGGTGTGACCATCGCCCGCGAGGTCGAGGTCGAGGACCCGTACGAGAACCTCGGCGCGCAGCTGGTGAAGGAGGTGGCGACCAAGACCAACGACATCGCGGGTGACGGTACGACCACCGCCACCGTGCTCGCCCAGGCCCTGGTCAAGGAGGGTCTGCGCAACGTTGCCGCGGGCGCCTCCCCGGCCGCCCTGAAGAAGGGCATCGACGCCGCGGTCAAGGCCGTGTCCGAGGACCTCCTCGCCACCGCCCGCCCGATCGACGAGAAGTCCGACATCGCGGCCGTCGCCGGTCTGTCCGCCCAGGACAGCCAGGTCGGCGAGCTCATCGCCGAGGCGATGGACAAGGTCGGCAAGGACGGTGTCATCACCGTCGAGGAGTCCAACACCTTCGGTCTGGAGCTCGACTTCACCGAGGGCATGGCCTTCGACAAGGGCTACCTGTCCCCGTACTTCGTCACCGACCAGGAGCGTATGGAGGCCGTCCTCGACGACCCGTACATCCTGATCCACCAGGGCAAGATCGGCTCGATCCAGGACCTGCTCCCGCTCCTGGAGAAGGTCATCCAGTCCGGCGGCTCCAAGCCGCTCCTGATCATCGCCGAGGACGTCGAGGGCGAGGCCCTGTCGACCCTGGTCGTGAACAAGATCCGCGGCACGTTCAACGCCGTCGCGGTCAAGGCCCCCGGCTTCGGCGACCGCCGCAAGGCGATGCTCCAGGACATGGCCACCCTCACCGGTGCCACCGTCATCGCCGAGGAGGTCGGCCTCAAGCTCGACCAGGCCGGTCTGGACGTGCTCGGCTCCGCCCGCCGCGTCACCATCACCAAGGACGACACCACGATCGTCGACGGTGGCGGCAACAAGGCCGACGTCGAGGGCCGCGTCAACCAGATCAAGGCCGAGATCGAGAACACGGACTCCGACTGGGACCGCGAGAAGCTCCAGGAGCGCCTCGCGAAGCTCGCCGGCGGCGTCTGCGTCATCAAGGTCGGTGCCGCGACCGAGGTCGAGCTCAAGGAGAAGAAGCACCGTCTGGAGGACGCCATCTCCGCGACCCGCGCCGCGGTCGAGGAGGGCATCGTCTCCGGTGGTGGCTCCGCGCTCGTCCACGCCGTGAAGGTCCTCGAGGGCTCCCTCGGCAAGGAGGGCGACGAGGCCACCGGTGTCGCCGTCGTCCGCCGCGCCGCCGTCGAGCCGCTGCGCTGGATCGCCGAGAACGCGGGCCTCGAGGGCTACGTCATCGTCTCCAAGGTCGCCGAGCTCGAGAAGGGCTTCGGCTACAACGCCGCGACCGGCGAGTACGGCGACCTGGTCAAGGCCGGCGTCATCGACCCGGTCAAGGTCACGCGCTCCGCCCTGGAGAACGCCGCGTCCATCGCCTCCCTGCTCCTGACGACCGAGACCCTGGTCGTCGAGAAGCCGGCGGAGGAGGAGCCCGAGGCCGGCGGCCACGGGCACGGCCACTCCCACTGACGCGCTCCGCTTCAGTGACCTGAGGCCCGGCTCCCTGTGTTTCGGGGGTCGGGCCTCCTGGCTTTTCCGGGGCGCGTCTGCCCAGACCTGCTCGTCGCCGGGTGCGGGTGGTGTGTGGCTGGTCGCGCAGTTCCCCGCGCCCCTGGCGGGGCCGGGCCTCAGTGCGTTCAGCTGGCCCCACAGCCCGAGCCCAGGGCCACGCCTTTCCTCTCTACTGGTCTACTGGGGACCGTACTTCCGGCCTGTCCGTGACGTCACCCCGCCCAGCAAGCCCCGCGGGGTCACCTTCACCACGCCCATCAGCGCCTTGTACCTGGGGTCCGGGATCGACAGGGACTTGCCGCGGTTCAGGTCCGTGAGCGCCGCCGTGACCAGCTTGTCGGCGTCGAGCCACATCCACTTCGGGATGTTGTCCGTGCCCATCCCGGCGCGCTCGTGGAACTCCGTACGGACGAAGCCGGGGCAGAGCGCCATCAGCCGGACCCCGGAACCCGCCAGATCCTTGGCCACGCCCTGGGTGAACTGGACGACCCAGGCTTTCGAGGCCCCATACGTGCCGCGAGGCACGAACGCCGCCACCGACGCCACGTTGATCACACCGCCGCGGCCGCGCTCGCGCATCGCGCCGGTCGCCGCCGAGGTGAGCCGAAGGACGGCCTCGCAGTGCACCTTCAGCATCGTCAGCTCGTCGGCCATGGGCACGTCCAGGAAGCTGCCCTTGTTGCCGAAGCCGGCGTTGTTGATCAGCAGGTCGACCGCGGCCTTCGGGTCGGCCAGGCGTCTCTCGACCGTCGCGATGCCGTCGTCCGTGGCGAGGTCGGCCGTGAGGACCTCGGCCTCGATGCCGTGCCGGTCGTGCAGCTCGGTCGCCTGCTCCTGGAGCCGCTTCGTGTCGCGGGCGACGAGCACCAGGTTGTGTCCGTCGGCGGCGAGGCGCCGGGCGAAGGCGGCGCCGATGCCCGCGGTGGATCCCGTGATCAGTGCCGTAGTCATGGAGCAAGGTTAGTGAGGGGCGGGCGGTGGTCGTGATCATCGGGCGGGTCTGCCCCAACCCCTCACCTGCCCGCACCCCTCACGCCGTACGCGCGCCGTTCTTCTCCGCATACGTCCGCGCCGTCGCCGCCACCTCGCCGTGCAGCGCGTCCCCGGCCGCAAGGACCCGCGGCAGCAGCTCCCGCTCCGTCATCAGCGCGCGGAACTCGAAGGAGACGGTCACCTCGTGCGCGGGGCGGTGCACGACCTCGATGGTGTCGCCCGCGCGGATCTCACCCGGCTCTATCACCCGCAGATAGGCGCCCGGCCGCCGCTGCTGCGTGAACCGCTTGACCCAGCCCTTCTCACCCAGGTGACCTTGGAAGGTCTTGCACGGGATACGGCTCGCGCTGACCTCCAGGAGCAGGTCGCGGCCGATCCGCCAGCGCTCGCCGATCTTCGCGCCGCACACGTCGACGCCCTCGGTGGTGAGGTTCTCGCCGAAGGAGCCGCTGGGCAGGGTGCGGCCGAGCGCGCGCTCCCACTCGTCGAGGTCCTCGCGGGCGAACGCGTACACCGCCTGGTCGTTCCCGCCGTGGTGGCGCGTGTCGCACACGCTGTCCCCCGCGACGCCGCTCGCTCCCGTGCCCTTCGGCCCCGGCGCGCTCACCCGGACCGGGCCCTCGACCGGCTGCTTGTCGATGCCGGTCACGCCGTCGGGCTGGGCGGTGTAATCGACGGCCTTGGCGCGGCCCAGGTTCAGCGACAGAAGCTTCATGACATCGCACGGTACGGGACCTGCCGTCAAAGCCGCCACGCGGTATTCGGCGATCGCCCCAA
The DNA here is from genome assembly GCF_044332585.1 of Streptomyces sp. NPDC016845. NCBI lineage: Bacteria > Bacillati > Actinomycetota > Actinomycetes > Kitasatosporales > Streptomycetaceae > Streptomyces > Streptomyces sp. NPDC016845. The sequence continues at coordinate 30,790 of NZ_JBIRPI010000007.1, forward strand.
GCGGCGCTTATGCTTGAACCATGATCGAGGCCCGGCACCTTCGTGTCCTGCGCGCCGTCGCCGCCACCGGCTCCTTCTCGGCGGCGGCCCGCGAACTGGGCTGCACGCAGCCCGCCGTCAGCCAGCAGATGAAGGCCCTGGAGTCGTCGGCCGGTACGCCGCTGCTGATCCGCACGGGCCGTGAGATGCGGCTGACGCAGGCCGGTGAGGCGCTCGTACGCCACGCGGCGGGCATCCTCGCCGGGCTCACCGCCGCCGAGGAGGAGATCGCCGCGATCGCGGGCCTGCGCGCGGGCCGCGTCCGCCTCGTCTCCTTCCCGAGCGGCAGCTCGACCCTCGTCCCGACCGCCCTCGCCGCCCTGCGCGCCGAACACCCCGGCACCCGTGTATCGCTGGTGGAGGCAGAGCCCCCGCGCTCGGTGGAGATGCTGCGCGAGGGCGACTGCGACGTGGCTCTCGCCTTCCGTTATGAGGGGCGGCGCGAAGCGCCTCAGCAGAAGGGCGGTGGCGGGCGACGGGAGGGCGAAGGCGCCCATGCCGCCGAGGAGTGGGACGACCTCGTCGTGCGGCCGCTGCTCGCCGACCGGCTCGTCGGGCTCGTCGCCGAGGGGCATCCGCTCGCCGACGCGGGCTCGGTCACCATCGACGCGTTCGCCGACGACCCCTGGATCGCGGGCTGCCCGCGCTGCCGCCGACAGCTCGTCGAGGTCTGCCGGGGCGCCGGGTTCGCCCCGCGCATCGACTTCGCCACGGACGACTACCCGGCGGTGGTCGGCCTGGTCGGCGCGGGGCTCGGAGTTGCCGTCCTTCCCGAACTGGCCATCGAATCCGTTCGGCCCAAGGGTGCACGCACAGTGACGGTGGAGCCGCCCGTGCGACGCGAGATCGTGGCGCTCACGCTGCCCGATCTGGCCCAGGTCCCGGCGGTCGCCGCGACCCTCGACCACCTGGCGAAGGCCGCCGCCCGCTGAGTCCGGGCCTCGCGCGGCGCCCGTCAGGCCTGCTGGAGAAACGTTCCTTCAGTGATTCGCGGTGATGTGTCGGTGAGCCGTCAGTGTCCCGGCTCGGTGGGTGCGGAACCGCCGACGGCCGCCGCCGACGCCGTGACGAGCCGGTTGCGGGCCCGCCCCATCAGCTCTTCGCGCTCGTCCTCGGTGAGGCCGCCCCACACGCCGTACGGCTCCCGCACCTGAAGGGCGTGAGCTGCGCACTCCGCGCGGACCGGGCACCTCATGCAGACCTCTTTCGCCGAGTTCTCACGCGCGCTGCGCGCCGCTCCTCGCTCGCCCTCCGGGTGGAAGAAGAGCGAGCTGTCGACCCCGCGGCAGGCCGCGAGGAGCTGCCAGTCCCAGAGGTCGGCGTTCGGTCCGGGAAGGCGGGAGAAATCTGCCATTGCGTAGTCCCCTTGTAGCCGGTTGTGGCCGGTTTCATCCGGTTGTGGCGCGGATACGGTGCCTGACCGTACATCTACTATCTAAGGAGATGAAAATATGACTCATTGCGAATCTAGCTACAGACACCAGGAAAAGTGAAGAAAAGCCGCCAAATAGGGCATAGCTTGTGATGAAACTTTGAGGGTCCGTCGCAGCTCCTCCACTGTGTCCGGGCCCTCACGTAGAGTGCCGAACGAGACCGTCCGACCCGTAACTCTTTCGAGTGACCGTCGTTGGTAGTGCGGAGGCGGTTGAAAGAACAAGCGCTCGGGCATCTGTCCGGTGGTTTGCGAGTGTCGACCGCACAGGTGACGATTCGTACAAAGCCTGGAGGCTCAAGGTGACGCGCATCAGCTGCGGAGGACGGTCATGACATCCGTCCTCGTCTGCGACGACTCCCCGCTCGCCCGAGAAGCGCTCCGCCGCGCGGTCGCGACCGTGCCCGGCGTCGAGCGTGTGACGACCGCGGCCAACGGGGAGGAAGTCCTCCGCCGCTGGGGCGCCGACCGCTCGGACCTGATTCTGATGGACGTACGCATGCCCGGACTGGGCGGCGTCGAGACGGTCAGGAGGCTGCTCTCCGCCGACCCCGGTGCGCGCATCATCATGCTCACCGTGGCCGAGGACCTGGACGGGGTGGCGCTCGCCGTCGCCGCCGGCGCCCGCGGTTATCTGCACAAGGACGCCTCGCGCGCCGAACTGCGGGCCACCGTGACGCAGGCGCTCGCCGACCCCACGTGGCGGCTCGCCCCGCGCAGACTGCGCTCGGCCGAGATGGGCGCGGCGCCCACGCTCACCGCGCGCGAGATCCAGGTGCTCGAAGGCATGAGTCACGGCCGGTCCAACGCGGAGATCGGGCGCGAGCTCTTCCTCTCCGAGGACACCGTGAAGACGCATGCGCGGCGCTTGTTCAAGAAGCTCGGGGCTTCCGACCGGGCGCACGCCGTCGCGCTCGGGTTCCGGTGGGGCCTCGTGCGGTAGCGCGCCGTCGGGGTGTGGTGGCCGGCCGCCCGCGAGTCCGTCGTGGCTGGGCGCGCCGTTCGCCGCGCCCCTGGCGGGGCACGGCGGACGGCGCTCTCACGTTTCGCGCGTGATGCCGCATCCTTGGAGGTGTGGAGTTCCTCGGGGACGGCGATTCGGGCGAGCAGGGTCAGCGAGAGGGGAGGGCGCAGGAGATGAGTTCCGGCGCACCTGCTCATAACGCTTCGGTGCACAACCAGGGCCGCGATGTCACGGACCGCGCCTCGGCAAGGCACCATGGACCGATGCGCGACGACGAGGCAGTGACCCCGCAAGGGGTCATCGGTACGCTCGTCGGCCGCGCCGTCGACGGTGACGAGCAGGCCACGCACGATCTGCTCGCACACGTCCACCCCCTGGCGATCCGCTACTGCCGCACCCGCCTCTCCCGGCTCCCGGGGGACGCGCGGCACTTCGTGGAGGACCTCGCCCAGGAAGTCTGTGTCGCGGTGCTGCTCGCGCTGCCGCGCTACAAGGACACCGGGCGCCCGTTCGAGGCGTTCGTCTTCGCCATCGCCGCGCACAAGGTCGCCGACCTGCAGCGCGCGGCCATGCGCGGCCCCGGTTCGACGGCGGTGCCGTCCGACGAGATGCCGGAGCGGCCCGACGACTCGCTCGGCCCGGAGGAGCGGGCGCTGCTGAACAGCGACGCCGCGTGGGCCAAGAAGCTCCTCGCCAACCTCCCGGACAACCAGCGGGAGCTGCTGCTCCTGCGGATCGCCGTCGGGCTCACCGCCGAGGAGACCGGGCAGATGTTGGGCATGTCACCCGGCGCCGTGCGCGTCGCGCAGCACCGGGCGCTCAGCCGCCTGCGGGCCCTGGCCGAGCAGTAGCGCGGCCTGGTTCCGGGCGGTAGCACAGGCCCCCGGCCGCGTACGTGGGAACGTACGAAGAAGCTTGATGATCTTGCTCGTGGAATGAGACACCTCTTGTTCCCGTTAGCATGGACATCCGCACCGATCAAGGCCATTTGGGGAAGGTGTCATGACTGCAAACGTCGACGGAGTGCCCGAGAAATTCGCGACACTCGGGCTGACCTACGACGACGTGCTGCTGCTGCCGGGCGCGTCGGAAGTGCTGCCGAACGCGGTCGACACCTCGTCCCGCATCTCCAGGAACGTCCGCGTGAACATCCCGCTGCTCTCCGCGGCGATGGACAAGGTCACCGAGGCGCGCATGGCGATCGCCATGGCCCGCCAGGGCGGCGTCGGCGTGCTGCACCGCAACCTGTCGATCGAGGACCAGGTCAACCAGGTCGACCTGGTGAAGCGGTCCGAGTCCGGCATGGTCACCGACCCGATCACCGTGCACCCCGACGCCACCCTCGCCGAGGCCGACGCGCTGTGCGCGAAGTTCCGGATCAGCGGCGTCCCGGTGACCGACCCGGCGGGCAAGCTGCTCGGCATCGTCACCAACCGCGACATGGCCTTCGAGTCCGACCGCAGCCGTCAGGTCCGCGAGGTCATGACGCCGATGCCGCTCGTGACCGGCAAGGTCGGCATAAGTGGTGTCGACGCGATGGAGCTGCTGCGCCGCCACAAGATCGAGAAGCTTCCGCTCGTCGACGACGCCGGTGTGCTCAAGGGCCTCATCACCGTCAAGGACTTCAAGAAGGCCGAGCAGTACCCGAACGCGGCGAAGGACGCCGAGGGCCGCCTGCTCGTCGGCGCCGCCGTGGGCGCGAGCCCCGAGGCGCTCGAACGCGCCCAGGCGCTGGCCGGTGCCGGGGTCGACTTCCTCATCGTCGACACCTCGCACGGCCACAACAGCAATGCGCTGAGCTGGATGTCGAAGATCAAGTCGAGCGTCTCCGTCGACGTCATCGGCGGCAATGTCGCCACGCGCGACGGCGCCCAGGCGCTCATCGACGCCGGTGTCGACGGCGTCAAGGTCGGCGTCGGACCGGGCTCGATCTGCACCACCCGCGTGGTCGCCGGTATCGGCGTCCCGCAGGTCACGGCGATCTACGAGGCGGCGGTCGCCGCCCGCGCGGCCGGTGTCCCGGTCATCGGCGACGGTGGCCTGCAGTACTCCGGCGACATCGGCAAGGCGCTCGCCGCCGGTGCCGACTCGGTGATGCTCGGCTCGCTGCTCGCGGGCTGCGAGGAGTCGCCCGGCGAGCTGCAGTTCATCAACGGCAAGCAGTTCAAGTCCTACCGCGGCATGGGCTCGCTCGGCGCCATGCAGTCCCGTGGCCAGGGCCGCTCCTACTCCAAGGACCGGTACTTCCAGGCCGAGGTCGCCTCCGACGACAAGCTCGTGCCCGAGGGCATCGAGGGCCAGGTGCCCTACCGCGGCCCGCTCGCCAACGTCCTGCACCAGCTCGTCGGCGGCCTGCGCCAGACCATGGGCTACGTCGGCGCGGCGAGCGTCGACGAGATGGAGTCCAAGGGTCGTTTCGTCCGCATCACGTCCGCGGGTCTCAAGGAGAGCCACCCGCACGACATCCAGATGACGGTCGAGGCGCCGAACTACAGCCGTAAGTAACACCACGCCTGGTGAGGGGCGGTCCCGCAGTGCCGGGGCCGCCCCTCACTGGTGTGTCGGGGATACTGGAACACGCAGACCAAGAGGGAAAGGCCCACATCACGTGACTGAGATCGAGATCGGGCGCGGCAAGCGCGGCCGCCGCGCGTACGCCTTCGACGACATCGCCGTCGTACCGAGCCGGCGCACCCGCGACCCGAAGGAGGTCTCGATCGCCTGGCAGATCGACGCCTACCGCTTCGAGCTGCCGTTCCTGGCCGCCCCCATGGACTCCGTGGTCTCGCCGCAGACCGCGATCCGCATCGGTGAACTGGGCGGCCTCGGCGTCCTCAACCTCGAAGGTCTGTGGACCCGGTACGAGGACCCGCAGCCGCTGCTCGACGAGATCCGCGAGCTGGACACCGACAACGCGACGCGCCGTCTCCAGGAGATCTACGCCGCCCCGATCCAGGCCGACCTGATCGGGCAGCGCATCAAGGAGGTGCGCGACTCCGGCGTCGTCACCGCCGCCGCGCTCTCCCCGCAGCGCACCGCCGAGTTCTCCAAGGCGGTCGTGGACGCGGGCGTCGACATCTTCGTCATCCGCGGCACCACCGTCTCCGCGGAGCACGTCTCCGGCGCCGCCGAGCCGCTCAACCTCAAGCAGTTCATCTACGAGCTGGACGTGCCGGTGATCGTCGGCGGCTGCGCCACGTACACGGCCGCCCTGCACCTCATGCGTACGGGTGCGGCCGGTGTGCTCGTCGGCTTCGGCGGCGGCGCCGCGCACACCACGCGCAACGTGCTCGGCATCCAGGTCCCGATGGCCACCGCCGTCGCCGACGTCGCCGCCGCGCGCCGCGACTACATGGACGAGTCCGGCGGCCGGTACGTGCACGTCATCGCCGACGGCGGCGTGGGCTGGTCCGGCGACCTGCCCAAGGCCATCGCCTGTGGCGCGGACGCCATCATGATGGGCTCCCCGCTGGCCCGTGCCACGGACGCGCCCGGTCAGGGGCACCACTGGGGCATGGAGGCCGTCCACGAGGACGTGCCGCGCGGCAAGAAGGTCGACCTGGGCACCGTGGGCACCACGGAGGAGGTCCTCACCGGGCCCTCGTCCACGCCCGACGGGTCGATGAACATCTTCGGCGCGCTGAAGCGGGCCATGGCGACGACCGGCTACAGCGAGCTCAAGGAGTTCCAGCGGGTCGAGGTGACGGTGGCTGATTCCCAGCACCGGCGCTGACGCTGTGCCGTAGCAGGACGTGAGTGGGGCCCCGCCGGACCGGCGGGGCCCCACTCACTTTCTCGACCCGTCGGTCAGAGGGCCGCCTTCTTCGAGCTGCCGAACGCGGTGACGGCGCCGATGACGAGGAAGAGGAACGTCATCGGGTCGGCCTCTTCCTTCCAGCCCTCGCTGAGGTCGCCGAAGTGGTCGGTGAGGACCTCGAACCACGAGATGTGCGCCAGCTCGGCGACGGCCATCGCGTAGCCGGTGAGCTGGCCCAGGTAGACCGCGCCGAGCGCCAGCACCGCGCAGACGAACGGCAGGACCTGGTTGCGGCCGCCGACCTTGCCCGCGGCGAAGCCGATGAGGGCGCCGACCGCCACGGCCGCGTAGCCGATCTCGTGCTCGGTGGCCTCCATGACCGCGCCGTAGATCCAGGCCGTGACGAGGGCCAGGACCACGGCGGCGACTATGCCGAGCGCGGCGTTCCCGCTACGCGCCGGCGGCGCCTGGGGCACGAAACCGCCCGGCTGGCCCTGCTGCTGCGGGAACGGGGCGTACGGCTGCTGGCCCTGGGGCTGCTGCGGCTGGCCGTACCCGGGCTGGGGCGGCTGCTGCTGGGCGTACGGGTTGGCGTCCTGTGGCGGCGGTGGCTGGGTCATGCGGTCCCCCCGTGGAGTGAACGTGGGCACGGGTGTGCCCGGAAGGGCCGCACAGTCGCAGTCAGAGCCGGTGTGCCGCCCCCGCCGGAGTCGCCCCTCTGGTGTCCAGGAGGAGCTGCGCCTTCACCGCGAGACCTTGCAGGTCATAGGTGCGGTGGTGCTGGAGCAGGATCGTCAGGTCGGCGTCGGCGGCGGCCTCGTAGAGCGAATCGGCGCGCGGGACCGGGCGGTTCAGGACGTTCCAGGACGGGACGTAGGGGTCGTGGTAGCTGACGGCGGCGCCGAGCTGCATGAGGCGGGTGGCGATCTCCTGGGCGGGGGCGCCCTGGCGGTCGGCGAGGTCGGGCTTGTAGGTGATGCCGAGGAGGAGGACGCGAGCGCCGCGGGCGGATTTGCCGTGCTCGTTGAGGAGCGTGGCCGCGCGCTGGACCACGTAGGACGGCATGTGGTCGTTGACCTGCCTGGCCAGCTCCACCATCCGCAGAGGGCGGGTCGGCAGGTGGCGTGAGGTGAGGTCCTGGGGGAGGGCGTGGCCGCCGACGCCGGGTCCCGGACGGAACGCCTGGAAGCCGAAGGGCTTGGTCTCGGCGCAGCGGATGACGTCCCACAGGTCGACATTGAGGTCGTGGCAGAGCACGGCCATCTCGTTGACCAGGGCGATGTTGACGTGCCGGTAGTTGGTCTCCAGGAGGTGCACCGTCTCCGCCTCGCGCGGGCCGCGGGCGCGGACGACCTTGTCGGTGAGGCGGCTGTAGAAGGTCGCGGCCGATTCGGTGCAGGCGGGGGTGTAGCCGCCGATGACCTTGGGGGTGGAGGCGTAGGGCTGGGCGCGGTTGCCGGGGTCGAGCCGCCCGGGGGCGTGCGCCAGGTGGAAGTCGCGGCCCGCGCGCAGCCGTGAGCCCTCTTCGAGGAGGGGCAGCAGGATGGACTCCGTGGTGCCCGGCGGGACCGGTGACTCGATGATCACGGTGGTGTGCGGGCGCAGGTGGGAGGCGAGGGTGCGGGTCGCCTCGATGACGGGGTCGAGCGACGGGCCGCCGTCGGCGCCGGGCGGGGTGGGGGCGCAGATCACGGCGGTGCGTACGCGGCCCAGTTCGGCGGGGTTGGTGGTGGGGCGGAAGCCACCGGCGAGCATGCGGCGGACGTCGGCGGCGGTCAGGGCCGCGTCGTCGCCGTCGCCGGGGACGCGGCCCGCGGCGAGGTCCTTCGCGCGGTCCGGATCGTGGCCGACGGTGGCGATGTGTGCGGCGACGGCGGCCTGCGCGAGCGGCAGGCCGAGGTGGCCGAGGCCGATGACGGCGAGGTCTGCGGGCATGGCGGTTGCCGTCCTTCCCGAGGAGGCGGTTCCGGCTGCTGGCCGGGGCGGGACAGTCGCGCAGGCCCGGTGGTCGGAACGAGCGAGCGCACTGTCACACTAGGAGTAAATATGACCGATATGCGGTATTGCGCCGCAATGGGTTGTGGAGTGTTGCGTGCAAGGGGCCCGAGCCCGGGTACACCTGCCGGTGAGGCCGGCCGACGACAGCGGGAGGCAGCAGTGAAGGCAGCGACACTGGGACCCGAGCAGCGCGCACAGGCCCTCGCGACCATGGCCGAGGGTGAGCTGGACGTTCTCGTCGTGGGCGCGGGCGTGGTGGGCGCGGGCACGGCCCTGGACGCGGTGACGCGCGGCCTGTCCACCGGGCTCGTCGAGGCGCGCGACTGGGCGTCGGGCACGTCGAGCCGGTCCAGCAAGCTGATCCACGGCGGGCTCAGGTATCTGGAGATGCTGGACTTCGCCCTCGTACGGGAGGCGCTGAAGGAGCGCGGGCTGCTGCTCGAACGCCTCGCGCCGCATCTCGTGAAGCCCGTGCCGTTCCTGTATCCGCTTCAGCACAAGGCGTGGGAGCGGCTGTACGCGGGCTCGGGCGTCGCCCTCTACGACGCCATGTCCATGGCGCGCGGGCACGGGCGCGGGCTCCCCGCCCACCGTCATCTGTCGCGGCGTCACGCGCTGCGCGTCGCGCCCTGCTTGAAGAAGGACGCGCTGGTCGGCGCGCTCCAGTACTACGACGCCCAGATGGACGACGCCCGTTACGTCGCGACGCTCGTACGCACCGCCGCCATGTACGGGGCGAAGGCCGCCAACCGCGCGCGCGTGACCGGGTTCCTGCGCGAGGGCGAGCGGGTCGTCGGCGCGCGCGTGCGGGACGTGGAGGGCGGCGGCGAGTACGAGATCCGCGCCAAGCAGGTCGTCAACGCCACCGGCGTGTGGACCGACGACACGCAGGCCATGGTCGGCGAGCGCGGCCAGTTCCACGTGCGCGCCTCCAAGGGCATCCACCTCGTCGTGCCGAAGGACCGCATCAACTCGACGACCGGGCTCATTCTCCGCACCGAGAAGAGCGTGCTGTTCGTCATCCCGTGGGGGCGGCACTGGATCGTCGGCACGACCGACACCGAGTGGGACCTCGACAAGGCGCACCCGGCGGCCTCCAGCGCCGACATCGACTACCTCCTTGAACACGTGAACTCCGTGCTCGGCGTGCCGCTCACGCGTGACGACGTGCAAGGCGTGTACGCGGGCCTGCGCCCGCTGCTCGCCGGGGAGTCCGACGCCACCAGCAAGTTGTCGCGCGAGCACACCGTCGCGCACCCCGTGCCGGGGCTCGTCGTCGTCGCGGGCGGCAAGTACACGACGTACCGCGTGATGGCGAAGGACGCCGTCGACGAGGCCGTGCACGCACTCGACCAGCGGGTCGCCGAGTGCGTCACCGAGGACGTACCGCTGGTCGGTGCCGAGGGGTACCGGGCGCTGTGGAACGCGCGGGCGCGGATCGCCGCGCGCACGGGCCTGCACGTCGTGCGGATCGAGCATCTCCTCAACCGGTACGGGGCGTTGGCGCAGGAAGTCCTCGAGCTCATCGCCGCCGACCCCGGGCTCGGGGCGCCCCTGACCGGCGCCGACGACTATCTGCGGGCGGAGGTCGTGTACGCGGCCTCGCACGAGGGGGCCCGCCACCTCGACGACGTGCTCACGCGGCGGACCCGTATCTCCATCGAGACGTTCGACCGCGGGACCCGCTCGGCGCGGGAGGCGGCCGAACTCATGGCGCCGGTGCTCGGCTGGGACAAGGACCAGATCGAACGGGAGGTCGCGCACTACGAGAAGCGGGTGGAGGCCGAGCGCGAGTCCCAGCTCCAGCCCGACGACCTGACCGCCGACGCGGCCCGGCTCGGGGCGCCCGACATCGCGCCGCTGTGACACGCCGGTAGCTCTTGCCCTTGGTGGCGCGCCCAGGAAGAGTGGCGTCATACAAGGTCAACGGGCAGGCGGGCTGCCCGGATCCGGACAGAGAAGACGTTCCCGACAACCATTCGCGGGAGCGACCCTGGGCGTCGGGCGGTCCCCACGTGAGGGACAATGAAGGCTCTGTCAGGGCGGGTTGCAGAGGGGACGCATGTCGGAGGCGGAGCGGGCGGGCGAGACCCGTCAGGACAAGAGCGCTCGTCAGGACGCGTCCGTGAAGGACGCGCCGGACACGGGCGGCGATCGCGACGGGCAGAGGTCCGCCGGTCAGGGAGGTGCCGGCAAGGCATCCGCCGGTGAGGGATCCGCTTCCGGGGAACCGGCCGGACGGCTGCTCGCCGGGCGCTACCGCCTCGGCGACGTGCTCGGCCGCGGCGGCATGGGCACCGTGTGGCGGGCCAAGGACGAGACGCTCGGGCGCACCGTCGCCGTGAAGGAGCTGCGCTTCCCGTCGAGCATCGACGAGGAGGAGAAGCGGCGCCTCATCACGCGCACCCTGCGCGAGGCGAAGGCGATCGCCCGGATCCGCAACAGCGGCGCCGTCACCGTCTTCGACGTCGTCGACGAGGACGACCGGCCCTGGATCGTCATGGAACTCGTCGAGGGCAAGTCCCTCGCCGAGGCCATCCGCGAGGACGGGGTGCTCACACCGCAGCGCGCCGCCGAGGTCGGCCTCGCCATCCTCGACGTGCTGCGCTCGGCGCACCGCGAAGGCATCCTGCACCGCGACGTGAAGCCGTCCAACGTGCTGATCGCCGAGGACGGCCGGGTCGTGCTCACCGACTTCGGCATCGCCCAGGTCGAGGGCGACCCCTCGATCACCTCCACCGGCATGCTCGTCGGCGCGCCCTCGTACATCTCGCCCGAGCGGGCGCGCGGCCACAAGCCGGGCCCCGCCGCCGACATGTGGTCGCTCGGTGGTCTGCTGTACGCGGCCGTGGAGGGCATCCCCCCGTACGACAAGGGGTCGGCGATCGCCACGCTGACCGCCGTCATGACCGAGCCGGTCGACCCGCCGGCCAACGCGGGCCCGCTGGAGCCGGTCATCTACGGGCTGCTCGCCAAGGACCCGGCCCAGCGCCTCGACGACGCGGGCGCCCGCGCGCTCCTGAAGAACGTCATCAACGCGCCCGCGCCCAAGGCGGCCCCCGAGCCGGAACCGGCCGACGCCACCAAGGTCGTACCGCTGCCGCCCGCGCCGCCGTGGGAGAAGACGCCGAGCAAGACCGGAGCCGCCGTCGCGGCCAGGGGCGAGGAGGCCGCGGAGAAGCTGCGGGGCGCGCTCAAGTCCGTACGCAAGGCTGCCGCTGCCGCCACGGCCGCCCGGGAGAAGCCCGCCGCCCAGCAGAAGACGGCGGTGTCCGCCACGGCGGGCGCGACGTCCGGCCGGATCCCGGCGCAGCCCGGCGGACCGGCGCCGCGCACCCCCGCGCCCAAGGCGTCGATCACCGATGTCGTGCCGCGCCGCACGCTCGTGATCATCGCGGCGGTCGTGGCGCTCGTCGTCCTCGGCGTGATCCTGGCGGTCTCGCTCGGCGGGGGCGACGAGGACAAGGCGGGCGGTACCAAGGGCGGCGACAAGGCGGCCTCCGCCGGGACCACCGGGTCCGCGGGCGCGGGCGACGGCAAGGACACGGACGCGGACAGCGGCAAGGGCTCCGACAAGGACTCGGACAAGGGCTCCGACAAGGGCTCGGACAAGGACGGGAACGCGTCGGGCGGCAAGGAGCCCGGCGACGACAAGGGCAGCGCCACCGCCTCGTCCGGCGCCGGTTCCGGCTCCGGTCAGGGCGGATCGCCCGGCAGCGACGGCACGGACCCCGACGCCAAGACGTACAAGCACTCCCAGGGCTTCGAGATCGATCTGCCCAAGGGGTGGAAGTACGTCTCGACCGACTCCGCCGGGGCGCGCTTCAGGGGCCCGGACGCGCAGAAGCTGCTGGTCGGCTGGACCAGTACGCCGAAGTCCGACCCGGTCGCGGACTGGAAGAACCAGGAAAGCGGCATGCGGCGCTCCCAGTACGACCGCATCCGCATAGCGGCGGTCGACTACCGCGGCTGGAACACGGCCGACTGGGAGTTCACGTACGTCGACGGGGGCACCAAGTACCGCTCGGTGGACCGGGGCTTCGTGGTCAGCGGGTCGCTGGGGTACGGGCTGATGTACACGGCGAAGGACGCCGACTGGAGCGGCGAGCAGCGCAAGACGACGTGGAAGACGTTCACGGAGTCGTTCACCCCCAAGTCATGAGAGTCCGGGACATGGGGCCAGGTCGTGGGTACCCCGCACCGGGAAAGCTGACGATTCTCAACTCCGGACGCTTTCGGCACGTATCGTGAGTGCTTGCGGACCGTGCGCAGCCGTAATCGGAAGCGTCGTGCCGTAACAGTTCGTACAACTGGGCACATAACGAACGGACTTGACCGGCGAGCGGATCTGGGGAGGCGTCGTGGACGAGTACGCGGGACGGGTGCTCGCCGACCGTTACCGTCTTCCCGTTCCGGCGCCGGACGCGCAGGAGTTCGCGGAGAGCCGCGCCTTCGACACGTACAGCGGGCAGGAAGTCCTGGTCAGACAGGTGCCGTTGCCCGAGGTCGTCGAGGCGGAGGTGCTCGACGCGGACGGCCTCCCGGAGGGGTTCAGGCCCGGGGCACCGGCCCGTGGCGCCGCCGAGCCCGCCGTGGCGCGGGCCATCGAGGCCGCGCAGGCCGCCGCGCAGATACCCGACCACCCCCGGCTCGACCAGGTCTTCGACGTGTTCGCCGAGGGCGGGTCGCTGTGGGTCGTGAGCGAGGTCGTCGCGGCGCGGCCGCTCGCCGAGCTCCTCGATGAGGCGCCGCTCAGCCCGTACCGGGCCGCGGAGGTGGCCTCCGACGTGCTGACCGCGCTGCGGGCGCTGCACGGGCACGGGTGGGTGCACCGGAACATCACCGCGCGGACCGTGCTGGTCTGCGACGACGGGCGGGTCGTGCTCACCGGCATGGCCGCGGGCGCCGCCGAGGAGGCCCTGTGCGGGTACGACCCGCGGCCCTCCACGCCGGGCGCACCGGAGTTCGACGGCCCCTCGCCGTCGCCCACGCCTCCGCCGGGGTCCGGTCCCGGGTTCGGGTTCGGGTTCGAAGCGGCCGTCGAGGTGGCCGAGCCCGCGCCCGTCTCCCTGCCGTCGCAGGCCGCGCCGCCCGCTGTGGCGCTGCGCGGGGCGGAGTCCGGTCCCGAGGACTTCCGGGCGGCTCGGGCGGGGGCCATCGCGGCGTATCGCGCGGGGGCGCGGGCTGCCGCCGGCGGGGAGGCGTGGCACGGGGCCGGGCCCCGGCCCGGGCATGAGGTCGAGGCTGGGCCCTCCGACCCCGCCGCTGTGCGGCCCGCTCGGTGGGACGAGCTCGTCTCCGGCGGTGATGTCGAGGACGTCGGCGCTGACAGCAAGGACACGGGGCTCCGCCCCGGACCCCGCTCCTCAAACGCCGGAGGGGCTGGATATGAGCCTGGCGGGGCTGGATATGAGCCTGGCGGGGCTGGGTCTGAGCTGAGTGGGGTCGCCGCCGAGCGGGCCCGGCAGGTGCGGATGACCGTGGTCGGGCCCGTCACCGAGCGCTGGGCGCCCGAGCAGGCGTACCCCGTGCAGGACAGCTGGCAGTTGGCGGCGCCCGTCGGGCCCGCCACCGATCTGTGGGCGCTGGGAGCGCTGCTCTTCCGGGCCGTGCAGGGGCACGCCCCGTACCCGGAGGAGTCCACGCCGGAACTGGTCCAGATGGTGTGCGCGGAGCCACCCGCGTTCGCCGAGGAGTGCGGGCCGCTGCGGCCCGTCGTGGAGTCGCTGTTACGGCAGGACCCCACCGAGCGGCTCGACTTCGAGGAGCTGCGCGGCTGGCTGCGCTCGCTGGTGCGGTCCGCGCCCGAGCCGGAGGCGGGGGTGAACGTCGTACCGGCGCCGCCGTTCGATGCCACCCGACTGCCCGTCAAACGCCGTCGCGGGGAGCTCGTGCGCAGGCACGGGCGGCACAAGCGCGGCCGGGTCGAGCGGGCCGCGCACGCTCCCGGGCCGACGAGGGCGCCGAAGCCGCGGAAGGCGCCGAAACCGCGGCGGGCGCCGAAGGCCGAGCGCATACCCGAGGCGCCGCGCGCACCCCGTGAGCGGGGCGGGCGGCAGCCCAGGTCGCTCGGGCGGTGGCTGCTCGTCCTCGTGCTCGTCGGGCTCGTCGGCGCGGTGGCGTACGCGATGGTCTTCATGCCGAAGGACGACGGCGCCTCGGGGGCGCGGGAGAACGCCAACTCGATCGGTGGCGGCGCCCCGCAGCGCTCGCGGGAGCCGTCCGCGCCCGCGTCCTCTGCGTCGCCCGACCGGCAGGACAGCTCCGAGCCCTCCAGCACCCAGCCGCAGTCCGACATCGCCGCCGGGTTCGTCCTGCGCAAGGACCCCGAGGGGTTCGAGGTCGCGGTCGCCAAGGGGTGGCAGCGGCAGCCGAAGAACGGACGGGGACAAGTCGTGTACGCGCAGGGGAGGTTCGAGCTGCTTCTCGTCCCGGGCCGCGACGCGACCGCCACGTACGGCGGCGACCCGATGAAGTACCAGCGCGAGGACGAGCGCGAGCTGCAGCCGTTCCGCGACTCGACGTGGGCCACCTCGAGTGGCATGAAGACCGTCGAGGTCGGCGGACGGACCATGGCCGAAGGGCAGTTCACGTGGCAGGGATCCGACGGGCGTGAAGTTTTCGTGCGGAATCTGGCCATGATCGTCGGCGGCAAGTACCACGTCGTCCAGGTGCGCGGCCCCGAGGCGGAGCGCGACGAGGTGACGCGGTTGTACGACCAGGCGTCGGCTACTTACCAGTACCGCGGCTGAATCGGGAGGTACCGGACGCGAGGAGCGTCACAGTGCTGTCTTCATGGCACCCCGCCTGTTCCTTGAGAGGCGCCCGCTCCCTAGTGTGGTCACGTCAAGACCATTGGTGGGAACGTGAATCAGATGCAGGGCCAGCTCCTCGCGGGCCGCTACCGGCTCGGCGAATCCATAGGGCGCGGCGGCATGGGCCGGGTGTGGAGCGCGCATGACGAAGTGCTGCACCGGACCGTCGCGGTCAAGGAGCTGACGGCCGCTCAGTGGGTGGCCGAGGCGGACCGCGCGGTCCTGCTCGCGCGGACGCAGACGGAGGCGCGGGCCGCCGCGCGCATCAACCACCCCAACGTCGTGACCGTGCACGATGTGCTCGAACACGACGACCGGCCCTGGATCGTCATGGAGCTGGTCGAGGGTCCCTCGCTCGCCGACGCGGTCAAGGAGCACGGCCGCATCGTGCCCGCCGAGGCCGCCAGGATCGGCCTGTGGACGCTGCGGGCCCTGCGCGCCGCGCACAAGGCCGGGGTCCTGCACCGCGACGTGAAGCCGGGCAACGTACTGCTCGCCAAGGACGGCCGGGTCAAGCTCACCGACTTCGGGATCGCGCAGGTCGAGGGCGATTCGACCATCACCAGGACCGGCGAGATCGTCGGGTCCGTCGACTACCTCGCCCCGGAGCGGGTGAGCGGCTCCGAACCGGGCCCCGCCTCGGACCTGTGGGGGCTCGGCGCCACCCTCTACACGGCCGTCCAGGGCGTCTCGCCCTTCCGGCGCACGTCGCCGATCAGCACGATGCAGGCCGTCATCGAGGAGGAGCCCGAGATCCCCGGGTACGCGGGGGCGATGGGGCCGGTCATCAGCGCCCTGCTGCGCAAGGACCCGGCCGCGCGGCCCACCGCGGACGAGGCCGAGGCGATGCTCGCCGAGGCGGCGGAGGGGCGGTCCTCCAGCGCGGCGCAGGCGTACGTGCCGACACGTGTGCACACCCGAAGCGACATACCTGCCCCGTCCCCGGCGCCTGCCCCGCAGCCGCACACCCCCACGTCCGTGACGGCGCCCGTGCCGCCGGCGACGCGGCGGCGGCGCTGGCCGCGCATGCTCGCGATATGGGTCGCGGCCCTGGTCATCGGGGGCGGCGGCGCGCTCGTCGGCGCCAAGTACTACGAGGGCCGGGACGACGGCTCCGGGACCGCGTCGGGCCAGGGCACGACCGGCGGCACCCAGGACGACCAGGGCGAGAGCGGCAAGAACGGCGACACCGGCGACACCGGCGACACCGGCGACAACGGCGACAACGGCGACAAGGGCCAGCAGGAGACCGGGGCCGGGGCGATCCCTCAGGACTGGGTGAAGGTCCAGGACGTCGAGGGCTTCAGCCTCATGCTGCCGCCGGGCTGGAACCGGCAGGCGAACGGCACCCAGATCGACTACACCCCCGACGGCGGACGGCAGTTCCTGCGCATCGCCATCGACAAGGGCTCGCAGTGGCGGGACTCCTACCAGCACCAGCTGGACCTGGAGAAGACCGTGAGCAGGAACCTGCCCGACTACCGGCGGATCGCGCTCGACTCCAACCACTTCCGCGACCGCGAGGGCTCGCTGTGGGACTTCACGTGGACGGCCGGGAACAAGGACGCCACGACCGGGCCGAGGCGCGCCATCGAGGAGACCTACCGCGAGGCCGACGGCACCGAGTACGCCATCTACCTCTCCGCTCCGGCGGACCAGTGGCCCGGCGCGCGGGAGCGGTTCGACGCCATTCTGCGGGGCTGGGAACCGCCTCAGTAACCCCGTCGCACACCTGCGGCAGCCCATTTCGGAAACGTTGCTGACCGGAACCGGTCAGTCCCTGCACGCAGGTGTGCGGCATGATGGGGCGCATGGGGACCGAGGGGGCCAACGTCCGCGTGATCGGCGGCCGTTACCGGCTGGAGGCCGAGATCGGTCGCGGCGGCATGGGGGTCATCTGGCGGTCCACCGACACGTTGCTCGCGCGACAGGTCGCCGTCAAGGAACTGGGTCTGGACGAGTCGCTCTCCGCGGGCGAGGCGCGGCTCCAGCGCGAGCAGATGCTGCGCGAGGCGCGGGCCGTCGCCCAGCTGCGCCACCCCAACATCATCGTCGTGCACGACGTGGTCCTGGACGACGGACGCCCGTACATGGTCATGGAGCTGGTCGACGGCCCCTCACTCGCCGAGCGGCTCGCGCAGGACGGGCCCGTCGACGCCCTGCACGCCGCGCGGATCGGGCTCGCGCTGCTCGGCGCGTTGCGCGTCGCCCACGGCGGCGGGGTCCAGCACCGCGACCTCAAGCCCGCCAACGTCCTCCTGGAGAGCGGCACCGGCCGCATCGTGCTCACCGACTTCGGGATCGCGCGGGTCGCCGGGGCCACCACGCTGACCGAGTCCGGCGGGTTCGTCGGCTCGCCGGAGTACACCGCGCCCGAGCGGATGCGGGGCGGCCGCACGGGCCCCGCGGCCGATCTGTGGTCGCTCGGCGCGCTGCTGTGCGCCGCGCTGTCCGGCGAGTCCCCGTTCCGCCGCGAGTCGCTCGGCGGCGTCCTGCACGCGATCCTGTACGAGGAGGCGCTGCCGCCCGACGAGGCCGCACCGCTGCTCCCGGTGGTCCAGGGCCTGCTGGAGCGGGAACCCGAGCAGCGGCTCGACCTCGACGAGGCCGAGCGGCTGCTGCGCGCCTACGTCGCCACGGGCGCGACCCCGCAGGCCGCCCCGGCCCGGCTGCCGTTCCTGCCGCCGCCGCTCGACACGGTCGTGGTGCGGCGCCAGCGGATCCCGACGCGGGTGGTCCTTGTGGCCGCCGCCGTGGTCGCGGCGGTCACCGGGGCCGGGATCTCGGCCGCCGTGCTGCTCGCGGGGCAGGACGACAACGCACCGCGGCCACCTGGTCCGACGTCCTCGGGCCCCGCGCGCACGCAGACCGCGACGCAGGCGCCCACCCCGACGGTGACCGTCACGAGGCCGCCGCTGACCGTGCCGCCCGGCTACCGGGGCGTGCGGGACGTGAAGGGGTTCGCTCTCGCCGTGCCGAAAGGGTTCTCCAGGTCGACCGACGGGGCGTGGGCGTACTACATGTCGCCGGAGCGGACCTTCCGGATCGGCGTACGGGTCTCCGGGCAGCAGAACGGCGGTCC
This sequence comes from Streptomyces sp. NPDC016845, assembly GCF_044332585.1. Lineage (NCBI taxonomy): Bacteria > Bacillati > Actinomycetota > Actinomycetes > Kitasatosporales > Streptomycetaceae > Streptomyces > Streptomyces sp. NPDC016845. The sequence continues at coordinate 48,877 of NZ_JBIRPI010000007.1, forward strand.
CGCCGCGGCGCAGCAGCGGGCGGCCGCCGTCGGGCCGCGCACCAACCCCGGCTACCGGGACGGCAAGATCACCGACACCTCGCACGACGAGCACGACGCGGCGCTGTGGGAGTTCACCTGGGACGACGCGAGCGCCTCCGGCGAGGCGCGGCGCGTCATGGACCTGTGCTGGGAGGAGGGCGGGCGCCGGTACGACGTCCGGGTGTCGGCGCCGGTCGGCAGGATCGACGAGGCGCGGGGGTACTTCGACGCCGCCGTGGACACGTTCGCCCCTTCTGCGGGGGAATGACGTAAAGGCGGCGGCCGGTGCGGCGCCGGGCCGGTCACAAGTCCGTGACCCTTGTGGGGACCTCTGTGGAAGCAGGGGCGCCCGCACGGTAGGGATGGACCCATGAGCGACAACGGGGGAACCGCCCACGGCCCGAACGGCCCGAACGAACCGACCAGCTTCAGCCTGCAGCCGCCCCGGCCGGGGACCGCGCACGCGCCCGCCGCACCGCACGTGCCGCATCCGGGCAACCCGTACGCCGTCGCCGCCCCGCCGGCCGCGCAGCCGCGGCCGGAACAGCAGCCCGACCCGGGCGCGGGCCGCCTCGTCGCCGGCCGCTACCGGCTCCTGTCCAAGCTGGGCCACGGCGGCATGGGCACCGTGTGGCGGGCCAAGGACGAGACGGTGGACCGCGAGGTCGCCGTGAAGGAGCCCCGCGTCCCCGACCACCTTCCCGAGCGGGAGCGGGCCACCGTCTTCGAGCGGATGCGGCGCGAGGCGCGGGCGGCGGCCCGCCTCGACCACCCCGCGGTGGTGAATGTGCACGACGTCGCCGTCGAGGACGGCAGGCCGTGGATCGTCATGGAGTTCGTGCGGGGCCGCTCGCTCGGCGCCGCGCTCCAGGAGGGCACGCTCGACGCCCGCGAGGCCGCCCGCGTCGGGCTCGCCGTGCTCGGCGCCCTGGAGGCCGCGCACGCCGCCGGGATCCTGCACCGCGACGTGAAGCCCGACAACGTGATGCTGGGCAGTCACGACCGCGTCGTCCTCACCGACTTCGGCATCGCCCAGACCGAGGGCGAGACCAGCCTGACCGACACCGGAGGCTTCGTCGGCTCGCCCGAGTTCATCGCCCCCGAGCGGGTTCTCGGCCAGCGGCCGGGCCCCGCCTCCGACCTGTGGTCCCTCGGTGTCGTCCTGTACGCGGCGACCGAGGGCGTCTCCCCGTTCCGCCGCTCCAACACCCCGGCCACCCTCCAGTCCGTGCTGAACGCGGCCCCGGCGGCGCCCGCCTCCGCGCGGGGCCCGCTCGCCGACGCCATCAACGGGCTGCTGCAGAAGGACCCGGCGCGCCGTCCGGCCGCCGCGCGGGTCCGCGCCCTCCTGGAGCGCGCGGCCGAGCCGCCGCGGCCCACGCAGGTCGTACAGGTGGGCCCGGCCCGCAGCGGCGTCCGGCTCGGCCGCAGGACGCTGATCGGGGCCGCGGCCGGTGTCGTGGTCCTGGCCGCGACGGCGTACCTGGTGGTCGCGGACCCGTTCGCCGGGCCGATGCCGGACGGCTGGACGAAGCACGAGGAGAAGGCGCTCGGCGTGACGGTCGCCGTGCCCGGGGAGTACCAGACCGGACGGCCCACGGAGACGGACACCGACAAGAACTGGGTGACGTACACCGACTGGAGCGGCAGCGTCTCCGTCGGCGTACACGTCGCGCGCAAGAAGGACGACACGCTGAACCAGATCAAGGGCTCGGCGCGGGCCCAGATGTACGACGACGACACCAGGTTCAAGGACAGCGGCGACTCCGGCCTGGACATGCCGAAGGGCGCGCGGACGGCGCCGGACGACGACGCCAAGTTCCAGGGCGACGACGCCGCGCGGAACACCGTCACGTTCAGAACGGACGACACCGACGACTCCCGGCCGCGCGAGATCCGGTTCTTCTATTTCAAGAACGAGGCCGACGATATGTACCGGGTGTCGGTCAGCTATCCCGGCAAGGGCGACTTCACCGCGCGCGGACGCGAGGTCGCCGACGACGTCCTCGCCAATCTGGAGATCGCCGAAAAATGACCGACCGTAGGAAGCGCCCTGGTAAAGCCACTGATCAGCGGCTTTGATGCCAGCGAACACTGGCGCGGTGTGTGTGGCCGGTGAAAGCTCGTTACTGATGGGTACCGAAAGCGTCGCCTTCGGCATACGCTCCCCTCCATGACGGAGTCGCAGGCCACCGAGACCGTACAGAAGACCGGGACCAACCCGACGGCCGCCGCCCCAGCGGGCGCGCGCACGGCTGCCGACGTGGTCACGCCCGAGCTGGTCGCCCGGCTCGTCCGGGGCGTGGTCGGCTCGGGCCGGACGGCCAACCACACGCCGTTCACCGGTGAGAAGCTGGCCGACCTGCCGGAGTCGACGCCCGAGGACGTGGCGAGCGCCTTCGAACGGGCCCGCGCCGCGCAGGAGGTGTGGGCGAGGACGCCGGTGCGCCGGCGCGCCGCCGTGCTGCTGCGCTTCCACGACCTGGTCCTCCAGCGCCAGGCCGAGGTGCTCGACCTGATCCAGCTGGAGACGGGCAAGGCGCGCCTGCACGCCCACGAGGAGGTGCAGGCCGTCGCCATCGCGGCCCGCCACTACGGCCGCAAGGCCCCCGCCCACCTCAAGCCCAAGCGGCACACCGGTGCCGTCCCCGTGCTCACCAAGGTGACCGAGCTGCGCCAGCCGCGCGGTGTCGTGGGCCAGATCGCGCCCTGGAACTACCCGCTCGAACTGTCCGTCGGCGACGCGCTGCCCGCCTTCGTCGCGGGCAACGCCGTGGTCATGAAGCCCGACACCGAGACGTGCCTGACCGCCCTGTGGGCGCGCGATCTGCTCATCGAGGCGGGGCTGCCCGCCGAGGTCTTCCAGGTAGTCCTCGGCGAAGGCCCGGTCGTCGGGCCCGAGGTGGTCGGCCACGCCGACTACGTCTCCTTCACCGGCTCCACCCGCACCGGCCGCGAGGTCGCGCAGGGCGCGGCGGCCCGCCTCGTCGGCGTCTCGCTCGAACTCGGCGGCAAGAACGCCATGCTGGTCCTCGCCGACGCCGACGTGGAGAAGGCGGCGGCGGGCGCCGTGCGCGCCTGCTTCTCCTCCGCGGGCCAGCTCTGCATCTCCGTCGAGCGGTTGTACGTCCACGACTCGGTCGCCGACGCCTTCCTGGAGCGGTTCGCGACCCGGACCAGGTCGATGCGGCTCGGCACGTCGCTCGCGTACGGCGCCGACATGGGATCGCTCGTCGGCGAACGGCAGTTGGCGACCGTCGAGGCTCACGTCGAGGAGGCCGTCGCCAAGGGCGCCAGGGTCCTCGCCGGTGGTGTCGCACGCCCCGACATCGGCCCGTACTTCTTCGAGCCGACCATCCTCGACGGGGTGGAGGCACCGATGGCGGTCTGCGCCGAGGAGACCTTCGGCCCGGTCGTCTCCGTCTACCGCTTCACCGACGAGGACGAGGCCATCGCCCTCGCCAACGCCACCCCGTACGGCCTCAACTCGTCGGTCTGGACGAAGGACGCCAAGCGCGGCCACGAGGTCGCGGCCCGCCTGCGCACCGGCACCGTGAACATCAACGAGGGCTACGCGCCCGCGTACGGCAGCGTCCAGTCGCCGATGGGCGGCATGAAGGACTCCGGGCTCGGCCGCCGCCACGGCTCCGAGGGCCTGCTGAAGTACACCGAGGCGCAGACCGTCGCGCACCAGCGCGTGATGCAGATGGCGCCGTCGTTCGGGATGGACGACGAGAGCTACGCGAAGTTCATGACCCGCAGCCTGAGCCTGATGAAGAAGTTCCGGTTGCGCTGAACGCCGCCCAGGGGCGCGGGGCTGTGACATCTGCGGCTCCGCCGCGTGGGCGCGACCAGCCACACTCAAGCCCGCACTCGCATCCAGAGGAGAACCGGCAATGGCGCTGGAGGAAAACGACGACCCCGGGTACGACTACGACGTGCTGGTCATAGGCTCCGGCTTCGGCGGATCCGTCTCGGCCCTGCGGCTGACCGAGAAGGGGTACCGGGTCGGTGTCCTGGAGGCGGGCCGCCGGTTCGCGCCCGGCACGCTCCCGAAGAACTCCTGGGACGTCAAGAACTATTTGTGGGCGCCGAAGCTCGGCATGTACGGCATCCAGCGCATCCACCTGCTCGGCAACGTGATGGTGCTGGCCGGGGCCGGCGTCGGCGGCGGTTCGCTCAACTACGCCAACACCCTCTACGTACCGCCGAAGCCGTTCTTCGAGGACCCGCAGTGGAAGGACATCACGGACTGGGAGGAGGAGCTGAAGCCGTACTACGACCAGGCGCGGCGGATGCTCGGCGTGCGGCTCAACCCGACGATGACCCCGGCCGACGCGCACCTGAAGGCGGCGGCCCAGGCCATGGGCATCGGGGACACCTTCCACATGGCGCCGGTCGGCGTGTTCTTCGGCGACGGCGAGGACGCCGACGGGGCCGTGCAGGCACGCCCCGGCCAGCAGGTCCCGGACCCGTACTTCGGCGGGGCCGGACCCGCGCGCAAGGCGTGCCAGGAGTGCGGCGAGTGCATGACCGGCTGCCGCCACGGCGCGAAGAACACCCTCAACGAGAACTACCTGTACCTCGCCGAGAAGGCGGGCGCCGTCGTCCACCCGATGACGACGGTCGTCTCCGTCACCGACGACTCGCAGGGCGGCTACGCGGTGGCGACGCTGCCGACGGACGACAGGAAGGCGGCCGGGCGCGTCCTCAAGGCGCGCGAGGTGATCGTCGCGGCGGGCACGTACGGCACGCAGACGCTCCTGCACCGGATGAAGGCGAGCGGACAGCTCCCGTACATATCAGGCCGGCTGGGCGAGCTGACGCGGACCAACTCCGAGGCCCTTGTCGGCGCGCAGACCACCGACCGGCGCTACCGGCAGCGGCACGGCGCGGACCCCGACTTCACCAAGGGCGTCGCGATCACCTCGTCCATCCACCCGGACGCGAACACGCACATCGAGCCGGTCCGCTACGGCAAGGGCTCGAACGCGATGGGCGGCCTCTCCATCCTCCAGGTGCCGTACGCGGAGAAGTCGTCCCGGGTCGCGGGCTGGCTGGTGAACGCGGTGAAGCACCCGACGCTGATGGCGCGCTCCCTGTCCAACCGCCGCTGGTCGGAGCGGACCATCATCGGCCTGGTCATGCAGTCCCTGGACAACTCGCTGACCACCCACCTGAAGCCGGACGGCGTCGGCAAGGGCCTGCTCACCGCGGACCAGGGCCACGGCGCCCCGAACCCGAAGCAGATCAAGGCGGCCTCCGAGGGCGCGTCCGCGATCGCCGCCGAGATCAACGGCTTCCCCGGGTCGAACGTCGGTGAGCTGATGGGCACCCCGCTGACCGCGCACTTCCTCGGCGGCTGCCCGATCGGTGCCAGCGCGGAGAGCGGCGTCATCGACCCGTACCACCGGCTGTACGGGCATCCGGGGATCTCCGTCGTGGACGGCTCCGCGGTCTCCGCGAACCTGGGCGTGAACCCCTCCCTGACGATCACGGCGCAGGCCGAGCGCGCGATGTCGTACTGGCCCAACAAGGGCGAGGAGGACCCGCGCCCGCGCGTGGGCGCCGCCTACGCGCGGCTCGCGCCCGTCGAGCCGAAGAGCCCGGCGGTCCCGGCGGAGGCGTTCGGCGCGCTGAAGCTGCCGTTCCTCGGCATGCCGGCGGTGCCGCCGCAGAAGGCGCAGTGACGAGGTGAACGCGAAGGACCCGCACCCCCCTCCGAGTGCGGGTCCTTCGCGCGACGTGCGGGGCGCTTACGCCTCGTTGCCCGCCTTGCGGCGACGCACGGAGTAGATGACACCGGCCCCGGCGAGGACGGCGATACCGCCGACCGTGCCGAGGGCCGGCAGCGCCGGACCGGAGCCCGTGGCGGCGAGCGTCCCGGAGTACGGGGCGCTGCTCGCCTGCGGGGCAGGTGTGTTGGACGGGGTCGGCGTGCTGGTCACGACCGGCTTCGGCGAGGTGACGGCCGCCGGGACCGTGCCGGGCTTCTTGGGCGCGGCGACGATCTCGAACCGGTACTCCTGGTCCTCGGGGACGCTCTCGCCGCAGACGCCGTCCGGGTCCACGCTGGTGGCGAAGGCCACCGAGCCGCCGATCCCGGTCGGGGCCTTGCGGTCGACGCTGAGGCGCAGCGGGAGGTCGGCGTGGTCGCCGGGGGCGATGCGGCCGACGTTGGCGAACGGCTCGTCGCTTTCGGTGTCGATGGCGGTGTCGACGTCGTGCCAGCCGTCCATGCCGGAGTACTGCACGTGCACGTACTTGGTGATCTCGGTGGTGTCCTCGTCGTAGGCGAACGCGAAGGCGTAGAGCCGCACGAACGCCGCGTCGAACTCCTCGGACGTCTTGTTCGAGACGCGGAAGGTGAAGTGGTGCCAGCCGGAGCCCGCGACGACCTTCGAGGGCAGACCGCGCAGCTCCGCGAGGGTGCCGGGGCTGTCCTCGATCGCCGTGCACTCCTCCTCGGTGGGCTCGCCGCCGCCGGGCTTCTCGTCGCCGGTCTTCTCCGGGTCGTCCGTGTCCTTCGCCGGCGGGGTCTTCGTGTCGTCGGCCGGACCGGCGGGGTCGGCCGGGTCGGACCCGTTCTCCGCGTTCGGGTCGCCGGCCGGGTCCGTGTCCGCGTTCGGGTCGGCGGCCGGGGCCTTGTCCGCGCCCGGGCCGGATTCGGTGGTCTCCGGGTCCGTCCCCTGCGCGGCGGCGGCCGGGTCGGTCGTGCTGGTCGCGGTGGTGGCCGCGGGCGCCGTCGGCTCGTCCGCGAACGCCGCCGGGGCGGAGAGCAACGCGATCGGGGCCATGGCTGCCGTGGCGGCCGCCGTCACCAGTGCGCGGCGAAGCGTCATTCCTACCTCGATCGGTATGCGAAGGGACTCTCGTTTCGCATAGGTGACACGTGATGGCAGGGAATGGTTGTCCCGATTCTCACAAGATTCTTATGTGAACTGGATCACTCGCCTTCTGGGTTAGCCGCCCACCGGCTCACCGCTCCCGGGCGCACACGGCGAAGTCGCTCGACGCCGCCACGTACACCTTCACGCCGTGATCGCCGCGCTCGGGGAACATGTCGGTCTTGTTGCGGTCGACGATGTCGCCGCCGAGCCGGCCGATCGGCACCGGGGCCGGTTCGGGCGTGGCGCGGTGCAGCCGCAGGTCCCAGTAGTCGCGCTCGGCCTCGCGGTGTCCGGCGGCGTCCGCGTAGGGCAGCGTGAACGTGAAGCGGCCGCCGGTCAGCGGCTCCACCGGTACGGAGAAGTCCTGGCCGGCACCGGCGCGCGAGACGGCGACCACGCGCGCCCCTTCGGGACCGGCACCGGTGCCGAGGAGTACGGCGGTGAACGTGGCGCTGTCCTCGCCGATCTCGACGCGCTCCACCTCGGCGTGTGCGGGGCGGTGCCAGGTGCGCAGGGCGAGGAACCCGTCGACGGTGGGGTACGGCTGCCAGGCCGCGACCCCGTCCGGTCCGCTGTGCGGGGCCGCGCCGACGCGCCGGGCCCGCTCGGCGAGGCCGCAGGTCAGGCGGTGCCGCTTGGCGGTGCCGCGGAGCGCGACGTAGCAGTCCCAGCGGCCCTCGGCGAGGACGTGCTCGGCGGGGGAGAGCGTGACGCAGGCCGCGTCGGGGTCCGGCGCGGCGGCGAGGTCCGGCACGGGTACCCGGATCTCCCGGCCCTTGGGGTCCTTGCGCAGCCGGACCACGAAGTCGAGCGGCCCCGCGGGCAGCGTCTCGGCGTCGAAGCGCACCGTGACGCCGCCGTCGGCGGTGGAGCGGACATAGGCGGTCGGCGCGGCCGTCGACTTCCTGGGCTGCTGCACGAGCGCGAAGGCCTTGGGGCGGCGCCACAGCCGGCCGCGACGGCCCTCTTCGGGGCGCTGCGGCGCGGGAATTTCCTGGCGTTCCTGGCGGCGGGCCGCGAGGACGCGGAACAGCTCCTCGTAGCGGCGGGCGACGACGTCGGGCTCGAAGTCCGCGGCGCGGGTGCGCGCCGCCTCGCCCATCTCGTCGCGCAGCGCGCTGTCGGACATGAGCCGGTCGAGCGCGTCGGCGTAACGCCGGATGCCGCTCTCGCCGTCCTCCTTCGGGACGAGCAGGCCGTTCTTTTCGTGCTCGATGATCTCGGCGGGGCCGTGCGGGCAGTCGGTGGCGACGACCGGGACGCCGCAGTGCATGGCCTCCACGATGGTCATGCCGAAGGACTCCATGTCCGAGGAGACGGCGGCGATGGCGCCCTTGGCCCACTCGGTCTCGATGGGGGAGGCCGAGCCCATGAGGAGGATCCGCTCGTACAGGCCGAGGGCGTCGATCTGCGCGCGCAGCTCGTCCTTCTTGGGCCCGCGCCCGTAGATCCGCAGCGTCCAGTCGGGGTGGGCGTCCGCGACCTCGGCGAAGGCGTCGACGAGCCGGTCGTAGCGCTTGACGGGGATGAGCCGCCCGGCCGCCACGATCACCTTGGAGTCCCGCGTCGAGGGCTGCACCAGCCCGGCGGGCACCCCGTTGGGCACGCAGGTGATCAGCGTGCGGACCTGGGGGAGTGCGGCGCGGTACGCCGCGGCGTCCGCCTCGGAGACGGTGACGTACGCGTCGAGCTGCCCGATCGCCACGTTCTGGTCGCGGCGCACCTGGTCGGCGTGGCCGGCGAGGGAGAGGTGCTCCTGCCCGACGCTCAGGTAGCGGCCGGTGCCGTAGCGGGCGAGGTAGCCGTTGAGGATGGGGCGCGTCGCGATGACGACGTCGGCGTCCGTCCCGGCGAGGTAGCCGGAGAGGCGCTGGTCGTGCAGCGCCGTGTAGCGCTGCCGCCCCGAGACGGTGCTGCCCTCGTTGTACATCGTGTTGGGCTGCTGGGTCAGCGGGTCGTCACCCGCGTACTCCCCGCTGTCCTCGCGCAGGTCGATCAGGGTGGTCATGCGCACGCGGGGGTCGAACGGCAGCCCCGTACGGTCGGCGGTCCTGTGCACGCTCACGACTTCGACGTTGTGCCGTTCGGCCAGGGCGCCCGACATGTTCGCGGTGGCCCGGATGGTCCCGCCGATGCCGTACGCGTTGTTGATAAGAAAAACGATCTTCATATGTCCTCTCCCCCCAGGAGGCGGGCCGGTGTCGACTCGCGTGTTGGTTGAGACAAATCAGGCGTGGGAGCGTTGCCTCGTGTGGCGCAAGTCACACGAGATCCAGCCGTGAGGGCGAGTCGTCGCAAATATGGCGAATGTCACGCCGCTGTCGTACAACCATCTGGTCGCGATCCGTTCGTTATGTGGAACGTCAGGCAAAGGTCTGGTAAACCACGCAGGTCCGGGCTTTCATACGCATATGAGGACATGTGTGGGACGCGCTCTCGCGGTGGTGTGCGCGACGGCCGCGCTGCTCGCGAGCGCGGCGTGCAGTTCGGGGGAGGGTGACGGCGACAAGGCCGGAACCAAGGGCACGGAGAAGACCGCCGCGCGGTCGCCGTCGTCCACGCAGGAGCCAGGTCCGGAGCCACTGACCGAGGCGCGGCTGGCCGAGGCCGTGATCACGAAGGCGGACGTGCGTGATCACCTCGTCGACACGTTGCCCGACGAGCAGTTCCCGGACCTGAGCGTGCCCACGGAACCGGCGGCGTGCCAGGCGATCGCGGACCTGTTCCTGCTGCACACCGAGCCCGCCGCCGCGGCGCGCGTGGCCCGCTCGGTGTCGAGCCTCACCCACACGGACGCCAACGTGGTCCGCCTCGGCCTGCTCGCGCACAAGGAGGCGGACGCCGAGAAGCTGATGGGGGACCTGCGCACGTCGAGCGAGAAGTGCGACGGGTTCGAGCAGGCGACCGACGAGTACAGCACCGTCGCGCCCCGCGAGGCCCCGGCCGTGGGCGACGAGGCCGTCGCGTACGCGTTGAGCGGCAAGGACGAGAGCGGGCCGGTCGAGGAGGCGTACGTCGTCGTGCGCAGCGGCTCGACCCTGGCCGTCTTCCACGCCATGAACGCCGCGGACGTCAAGGGCGCCCAGGTGCCGCCGGAGATCATCGAAGCGCAGCTCGCCAAGCTGGAGAAGGCCGCCGACCCCGCATAACGGCCCGCCAGGCACGGCGAAGAGCCCCGCAGGACGGATCTGCGGGGCCCTTCGTCATCGGCTCCGACGTCAGGGCAGCGTCGTTGCCGCGGAGCGGCGCCGGGGGGTCGCGCCGCCGGCTCTTGGCGGGACAGGGGACGGGCTGGAAAGAAGGCGGAAAAGGATCGGGGGTGTGGGAGGGATCCAGGAGGCCGGCCGGTCCCGGGCGTCCCCGGGACCGGCCGTTCTCTCGGGTGACCGGGCTGCTGTCCCCTGCCGTCCGGTCACTGCACCGGAGCGAGGTCCCACGACGTACGGCGTGACCGTGACGTCTCATCGCTCCAGCAAAGCCACGCGTGGTTCGACTGGCCCGCCCCTGGCTGGCACGGACACCGGGACAACGAAGCCCGCCGCGTCCGGGTCACGCGCCGTACGGGTGAGTGCTGTACCGAACTGGGGTCCGGGTCTCAGACACGGCCCCGGCACAGTTCGAGCAGGGTCATCGCGAGCGCGGTGCCGGGCTTGCCGAGCGCGTCCCTGAAGTGGCCGAGGACCTCCATCTCGCGGGAGAGGTTCACGCGCGGCCCGCCGGCGGCGAGCCGGGTCTCCTGGACGACGGCGGAGACGGCCATCCGTTCCTGGACGAGGCCGATGATGCGGTCGTCGAGGGAGTCGATGCGGGCGCGGGAGGCGGAGATCACGTCGTCGGTGTCGGTGACAGTCATGGGTTCAGGCTCCGGTTCGGGTGGTGGCGGAGCCCGGCACCGACACGGCCGGGAGAACGACAGGCGCCCCGGGCCTTGTCGGCCCGGGGCGCCTGGGAAGTCGCTTGTCAGTAGCTCAAGCAGCACGACCATGGCATCCGGCGGGCCGGCTGCCATAGGTAAAGACGTAGGTCGTCTGCGTGAACATGGGCACCAGTGTAGCGCTGCGAGCAATCGAGCCCCTCCGGCGATTGGGGAGCGGGGCCCGGGGCGGAGCCCCGTGACCTGAGGGACAGCTGACCCGAACCGTTAGAATCGACGGTACGACCCCCTGCTAAAGCCGCCGGAAGGCAACCCGTGTCATCAGCGACTTCCGCTGCCGCCGCCCCCGACACCGTCCTGGTCGTCGACTTCGGTGCGCAGTACGCCCAGCTCATCGCCCGCCGCGTCCGTGAGGCCCGGGTCTACAGCGAGATCGTGCCGAGCACCATGCCGGTGGCGGAGATGCTCGCCAAGAACCCGGCGGCGATCATCCTCTCCGGCGGCCCGTCGTCGGTCTACGCGGAGGGCGCCCCCAGCCTGGACCGCGAGCTCTTCGAGGCCGGCGTCCCCGTCTTCGGCATGTGCTACGGCTTCCAGCTGATGGCGACGACCCTCGGCGGCACCGTCGACGACAACGGCGCCCGCGAGTACGGCCGCACCCCGCTCGCCGTCTCCAGGACCGACTCGACGCTGTTCGCGGGCACCCCCGCCGAGCAGCCCGTGTGGATGTCGCACGGCGACGCCTGCTCGGCCGCGCCCGAGGGCTTCACCGTGACGGCCTCGACGGACGTCGTCCCCGTAGCCGCGTTCGAGAACGACGAGAAGAAGCTGTACGGGGTCCAGTACCACCCCGAGGTCATGCACTCCACGCACGGCCAGCAGGTCCTGGAGCACTTCCTGTACCGGGGCGCGGGCCTCAAGCCCACCTGGACGACCGGGAACGTGATCGAGGAGCAGGTCGCCGCGATCCGCGAGCAGGTCGGCGACAAGCGCGCCATCTGCGGCCTGTCCGGCGGCGTCGACTCCGCGGTCGCCGCGGCCCTCGTCCAGAAGGCCATCGGCTCCCAGCTGACCTGCGTCTACGTCGACCACGGCCTGATGCGCAAGGGCGAGACCGAGCAGGTCGAGAAGGACTTCGTCGCCGCGACCGGCGCGAACCTCAAGGTCGTCGACGCCAGCGACCGGTTCCTAAAGGCGCTCGCCGGGGTCTCCGACCCCGAGGAGAAGCGCAAGATCATCGGGCGCGAGTTCATCCGCGTCTTCGAACAGGCCCAGCTGGAGATCCTCCAGGAGGACGGCCCCGAGGTCGCCTTCCTCGTCCAGGGCACGCTCTACCCGGACGTCGTCGAGTCCGGCGGCGGCACCGGCACCGCCAACATCAAGTCCCACCACAACGTGGGCGGGCTCCCCGACGACATCGAGTTCGAGCTCGTCGAGCCGCTGCGCCAGCTCTTCAAGGACGAGGTCCGCGCGGTCGGCGCCGAGCTGGGCCTGCCCGACGAGATCGTCCAGCGCCAGCCGTTCCCCGGCCCCGGCCTCGGCATCCGCATCGTCGGCGACATCACCAAGGAGCGCCTCGACCTGCTCCGTGAGGCCGACGCGATCGCCCGCGAGGAGCTGACCGCCGCCGGTCTCGACCGCGAGATCTGGCAGTGCCCGGTCGTGCTGCTCGCCGACGTCCGCTCGGTCGGCGTCCAGGGCGACGGCCGCACCTACGGCCACCCGATCGTGCTGCGCCCGGTCTCCTCCGAGGACGCCATGACGGCGGACTGGACGCGGATGCCGTACGAGGTGCTCGCGAAGATCTCCACGCGGATCACCAACGAGGTCAAGGACGTCAACCGCGTGGTCCTCGACGTGACGAGCAAGCCGCCGGGGACGATCGAGTGGGAGTAGTCCCCACGGCAGTACGTACCTGAAGGCGCCGCCCACCGAAAGGGTGGGCGGCGCCTTCAGGCACGTACGCACCGGGGCGGGATCACCTGCGCCTGAGGGTGCGCACCGCCCCGCCCGGCGCCCACACCTGCGCCACCAGCCAGGTGTCGTCCTCGACGTACGTCCGGGTCACCTCGGTGATCTCCGTGCCGAAGAGGTGGAAGTCGTCCGGGTCCGGGACCTCGACCTGGCCGGTGTAGCGGGCGACGGTCGCCAGGTCCTCGACGAGGTGGGCGCGGCCGCTGACGCGTACGTCGCCGCCGCCCATCGTCGTGCCCTCGCCCGGGTTGGCCTGGAGGGCGAAGCGCGGGTCGCGCATCAGGTCCCTGGCCTTGAGCGAGCCGGGCATCATGCCGAGCCACAACTCGCCGTCGAGAAACCGGACTTCGAGCCCCGAGGTGCGGGGCGAGCCGTCCTTGCGCAGCGTCGCCAGGACGTGGTGCGTGTGGAGGGCGAAACGGTCCTCGACGGTCTTGGCGAGGTCCGGTTCGGCGGCGGTGAGGGCAGCCCAGTTCGACGTCATGCGCCGAGTCTGACGCGGATACCCGACACCTTGTGTCGGGTATCCCGGCCCGCTCCGGCCCGCTCCGGCCTGTCAACGGCGCATTCTCTTCACAGCCCGGGCCTGTCGCCTTGCGGGGCGCACAGGTACCTTCCGCTCCATGTCGACGCCCAGCCCCGCCCCGATACCCACCGACCAGCTGCACTTCGCCATGCCGCCGGTGCACACGAACCCCGCCGACGAGCGCCGGTACCGCAAGGAGCGGCTCGCGGGCGCGCTGCGCAACTTCGGGCGGCTCGGGTACGAGGACGGGGTGTCGGGCCACATCACGGCCCGGGACCCGGAGTTCGACGACTGCTACTGGGTCAACCCGTTCGGGATGCCGTTCCGCCACATCACGGTCGGCGACCTCGTACTCGCCAACGGGGACGGGCAGGTCGTCGAGGGCCGCCACCACGTCAACCAGGCCGCGTTCACCGTCCACGCCGAAGTGCACCGGGCCCGGCCCGACCTCGTCGCGGTGGCGCACTGCCACTCCACGTACGGGCGCGCCCTCGCCGCGCTCGGTGAGCTGATCGAGCCGATCACCCAGGAGGCGTGCGCGTTCTACGAGGACCACGCGCTGCTCGACGAGTACACGGGGGTCTCCGTCGACGCGGGGGAGGGCAAGCGGATCGCGGTCGCGCTCGGCTCGTTCAAGGCGCTGGTCCTGCGCAATCACGGGCTGCTCACGGTGGGGGACTCGGTGGACGCGGCGGCCTGGTGGTTCATCGCCCTGGAGCGCTGCTGCCAGGTGCAGATGACGGCGCGGGCGGCCGGGCGGCCCGTGCTCATCGACCGGGCGCAGGCCGTGGCGACCCGCGACCGGACGGGCGGCGACCTCGTGGCGTGGATCAACTACCAGTCGATGTGGCAGGACATCACGCGCAGCGAACCGGAGCTGCTCTCGTAGACCGCCACGGGTACGGGGCGGGGGTCAGCGGAAGTCGCGGAGCACGACGTGCTTCGTCCGCGTGAACTCGGCGTCCGTGAGCACGCCCAGCCGGTGCAGCTCGCCCAACTCCCGTAAGCGGCGCAGCAGTACGTCGTGGTCGGTGTGGCGCGTCGTCGGCAGGGCGGGGGTGCCGGGCGGCGCGGACGGGTGCGGCAGACGGGCCGTGACCGCCGCCGCGACGAGGGCGGTCAGCAGGTCCTTGCGGGCGTTGCCCCACAGGTCAAGGGCGTACGGGTCCTTCTCCGGCGGCAGCTTCGCGTACGGGGAGTCCTTCAGGACGAAGCGCAGCACCCCGTCCTCGTAACCGGAGTTGGGGACCCAGTCGACGCCGTCGAGGTCGTCGAGGGGGATGACGCGCGGGCCCGTCACCCGCTTCACCCGGTCCGAGGTGTCGCTCCAGTCGATGCGGACACGGCTGCCGTCGAAGGAGACCATGCCGTCGCTGGAGCGGACGGAGACGGGCACGGCGGGGCCCGGCACGAGATAGGTGTCGGCGGGGCCGTCGGGCAGTTGCTCCAGGAGCAGCGCCTGGCGGATCTCCTCGGCGATGTACTCGGCGACGCCCGAGCGGTCGGCGTCGACCGCGAGCCGGTAGGGGTCCGAGGTGTCCGGGAGGCGGCCGCCGGTCGCCTGGAGCAGCGGATCGGCGGCCTCGCGCAGGGTGAGGCGGAGCCGGCCGCGCTTGCGCTCGGGTTCGTAGGCGACCCCGGAGACGGCCGTGAGCGGCACGCTGATCTCGCCGTACGTCTGCCGCAGCAGGGCCACGCTGCGGTGCAGACCTGGGGTGATGCGGATGGTGCTGCCGTCGAAGGCCCAGGTTCCGTCGCGCTGGATGATCTCGGCCATACGGAAATTCTCGCAGCGACGTCAACATGCCGGTCAATACGGACGCGGGGCGTTCCCTCCACGGAGTCGCCCCCGTGTGCCGGGGCGTGCGCCGCGTACGGCACAATTCGCTCTCGACGCACGGAAGTTGACGAGTGGGACAAGGGCTGAGGGCGGGGGCGTCGCGGTGGCGATGCGGGAAGCACGGCAGGGCGGGGCGGCGGGCACGCACGAGGGCGGGTGCACCTGCGGGGACTGTCCGCACGGCGCACGCGAGGGGCATCGCAGGGCGGTCGCCGCGTTCCTCGCGCGACGGGAGGAGCTGGCGTCCGGCAGCGGGGTGCCGCCCGCCGTCGCGCACTCCGCCGGCGCCTCCCGCCAGTGGATCTCCGACGAACTCACCCAGTCCGCCCAGGCGGTCGCCGAACGCGGGCGGGCGGAGGGTGCGGCGTGGCGCGCGAGCCTGTTGCCGCGCACCTCGTACGTGGTCTGGGGCGGGTTCTTCGTCCTCCTGCTCGCGCAGGCGCTCACCGCGATCGGCGCGGGGTGGAGCGCGGCGCGCACGGCGGGGCTCGTCGCGGCGGTGCTGGTCGGCGGCGTGCTGAGCGGCGCCGCCGCCCTGCACCGGGCCAGGGGCGGCGTCCTCGCGCCCGTCATCGGGGAGGACAACCGGCTGTCGACGTCGCGGGCGGTGGCGGGCGGGGTGGTCGTCTTCGTGGTGTACGCGGTGCTCGTACTGGCGGGGGAGCTGGCGCTGGCGTCGGGGGAGCGGGCGCGGGAGGACTTGATCGAGGGGCTGGACCTGGCGCGCGGGGCGGGGCTGCTGACCGTCCTCGCGGTGGTCTGCGCGGTCGCGGTCCTCGTGCGCCGCGTCGTCGGCCTGCGCGTGCTCGGCCAGCGGTTGCAGAAGGTGCCCGCCATTCGGCCGCGCGCCGCCGACCTGCTCACCGACGACTCCGGGCGCGGCAGCTTCACCGACACCCAGTACGTCGCCGTGTCCGCGGCCGCGCTGGTGTGGGCCGCCGCCCGCCTCGCCCGCCGCCCCGACCAGCTGCCCGACCTGCCGTGGGGCCTCGCCGTCCTCGTCGCGGTCTCGGCCACCACGTACCTCTGCGGCAAGTACGCGGAGGGCGGGCGGCCCGTCGTCCTCTCCGTCGTGCGCGCCCGCGAGGCCGGCGATCTCGACGCGCCGATCCGCACCGGCGAGGACATCGAGATCCGCGGCGCTGGGTTCGTGCCGCCGGGCGGGGGAACGGCGGACCAGCTGGCGCGGGTCGCGGTCCGGATCGGCACGGTGCACGTCCATGTGCCGCTGGTGCCGGTGCCGGGCGGCTTCACCAACCCGGCGGACGGGCTGCTGATCGTGCCGGTGCCGGTGGATGTCGAGCCGGGGCGGGTCGAGGTGCAGGTGGTCACGGCGGCGGGGGTGGAGACGAACCGGTGCGTGATCGACGTCGTCGATTGACCCGTTCCCACGTGAGCCGGGGCGCCGTCGCGTCCGTATGGTCGGATGAGGACACGGCACGGCATCAGGTGCGACGCGAGAGGTGGCGGACCGGCGATGGCGCACGGCATGAGAACGGGTACGCACAGCGGTTACGGGCCGAGTGGTGGGGGTGGTGGCGGCGGTGGTCGTGGTGGTGGCTGGCGTGACACCGCGCAGCGGTACGCGCTGCTGCCGCTGAGGATCTTCCTCGGCGTCACCTTCATCTACGCCGGCCTCGACAAACTCACGGACAGCGGGTTCTTCCGGTCCGACGGGGCCGGGTCCATCGGCGCGCAGATGCGCAACATCCGCGGCATCTCCGCCGTCCCCGAACTTGTCGACCTGGCGCTCAAGTCCCCGGCCGGGTTCGGCTACGCGATTGCCTTCGGCGAGCTTGTGGTGGGGGTCGGGACGTTGCTGGGGGTGCTGGGGCGGCTTGCGGCGGTCGGGGGTGCGGTGATCTCCCTGAGCCTGTGGCTGACGGTGAGCTGGGCGGCGGAGCCGTATTACCTGGGCAACGATCTGGCCTACCTGATGGCGTGGCTGCCCCTGGTCCTGGGCGGGGCGGGCGTCTGGTCGGTGGACGCGTGGTGGCGTCGGCGACGCCGCTACCAGGGACGGTAAGAGACGAACCGGCCACGTCGCCGGGTACGGGTCGCGCAGTTCCCCGCGCCCCTGGGTGCGTTGCCGGGTGCGGGTTGCGTCGTGGCTGGTCGCGCAGTTCCCCGCGCCCCCGAGATGCGCACTGCGTGCGCCATCTCAGAGAGGCGCGCAACGCGCCCCTGGAGCAGCGGCGAAGCCGCACGC
This sequence comes from Streptomyces sp. NPDC016845, assembly GCF_044332585.1. Classification (NCBI taxonomy): domain Bacteria; kingdom Bacillati; phylum Actinomycetota; class Actinomycetes; order Kitasatosporales; family Streptomycetaceae; genus Streptomyces; species Streptomyces sp. NPDC016845. The sequence goes on from NZ_JBIRPI010000007.1 coordinate 66,211, forward strand.
TCCAGGGGCGCGGGGAACGGCGCGAGCAGCCACGACGTGGCCGCGGTCGGCAGCGTGCCTAGGGGCGCGGGGAACGGCGCGAGCAACCACGACGTGCCCGCGGTCGGCAGCGCACCTAGGGGCGCGGGGAACGGCGCGAGCAACCACGACGTGCCCGCGGTCGGCAGCGTGCCTAGGGGCGCGGGGAACGGCGCGAGCAACCACGACGTGCCCGCGGTCGGCAGCGCATCTGAGAACGGCTAGCCCCGCTCCCCCGAAGACCTCGCGCGGAGGCGAATCGCATGGGTCACCGCCCCCACCGCCCCCGCAACCCCCAACCCTCCGCACACGATCGGGATCCCCACGAACCAGGGCGCGTCCCACGCACCCCCGGCGTCCCCGAAATACACGAGCGCCGTGGCCAGCAGTGCGAGACCCGCGAGCAAGCGCCCGGGGTGGAAGTCATGCCGCACGGGACACCTCCGCCTGTCCGAGTCCGACCTCGACATGGAGTTCGAGGACACCGCCGTCACCGCCACCACTGGCGGGCGGCAGAGTGACGTTCTTCTGGACGCCCGGGCGGACATCGACGTCGTTCCGTTCGTCGCCGGGCAGTCGCACATCACCGACCCCGACCTCGACATGCAGCCGCACCTTCTCGTCCCGCGGCAGCACGATCTTGGCCTGGCCCGCCCCGATCTCCAGGTGCGTCGTGACCGTACGGCCCTCGGCGACATCGACCCGGGAGAGGTCGAGCGTGCCGACGCCGGAGCCGAGTTCGTACTGCGGCCGCAGCTCCGCCGCGCTCGCCGGGGCCCACTTCGTCCGGGCCCATTCGGTGCTGATGTTCGCGGGCAGCGCGGCGGACGCGACGAGCAGCCCGGCGGTGATCACCGCCCAGAAGACCGACCCCGCCCCGGTCCGCCCCCGGAACGCGCTGATCGCGATGGCGAGTCCGAAGACCCCGAGCGCGCAGGCGAGCCCGGTCTGCAGACTGGCGCCGAACGTACGGGACTCCCACGACGCGCCCACCCCGGCCGCACCGGCGACGAGCGCCGCCAGGAACGTGATCCCCCCGATCCCGCGCGGCCGCGCCACCGCCCCGGCGGGCCGCCCGGCCACCTTCCCCGGCCCGGGCTCCTCGCTGTCCGGCGGCCCCCAGAAGTACCCGGTCCCACCGACGTACGCACCGTCCTTGACGATCGGGTCCCGCCACCACGATGGCGCGGGCGAGACGGGCGGCGCCTGCGCCTCGGGCGGCGCGTCGGCCACCGCCTGCGCGGCGACGGGGGCGGGGTCGGCGGTGCGGCGCTGCTGCGACCAGTAGCCGGCGCCCGCGAGCAGCAGGGCGAGGACGACGGCGAAGGTGAACGCCCCGACGTTGTTCAGCATCGACAGGAAGACGCCGCAGCCGACCAGTGCCGTGACGATGGCGGCGAGCCCGGGGCCGTCGACCCGGCCGGTGAGGAGTTTGCGGAACTCGTTCTCGTCCTCGTCGTCAAACGGCACGAACAGCCAGGCGAAACCGTAGAAGAGGAGGCCGACCCCGCCGGTCACGGAGAGGACGGCGAGCCCGATCCGGAAGATCACCGGGTCCATGTCGCAGTGCCGACCCAGGCCCGCGCAGACGCCGCCCAGCGTCTTGTACCGCCGGTCGCGGCGGAAGCGTCGTAGTGGCGCGACCGCTTCTCTCTCCGCGGTCCTGTCCGCCGTGTCCTTCTCCGCGGTGGGCACCGCGCCGTGAGGCTGCTCGGTCATACGTCCATGGTGACGGGCCCGCGCCGCCGACGGCAGTCGGGACAACCCTGGCCGGACCCTGAGATCTTCCCTGAGGCCCACGCTCGTGGAACCCGAAGGATCAGGGGTGCCTCGGGGGCCGACCCTGATGCCCCGCACCCACCCGCCATGTGACGATCGGGGCATGCAGGAAGCAGCGACCGCCCCCCGCGCCGAGCACCCGGGGGCGCCCCGGGATGCCCGGGACCCGAGGCCGCCACGCAAGCTCTACCGCAGCAGCGACGGCCGCTGGCTGGGTGGTGTCGCGCGCGGCCTCGCCGGGCATCTCGGGCTGCCGGTCGTATGGGTGCGCCTGGTCTTCGCGGGCCTGTTCATGGCGGACGGTCTCGGCGCCCTGCTCTATGCGGCGTTCTGGTTCTTCGTGCCGCTGGGTGTGGGCGGCGTGGGCGCGGACCGCCCGACCGTCCTCACTACCGAGACCGCCCCCGACGGGCGGCGCAGGCTGGTCGCGCGCCGCCCCGACAAGGGGCAGCTCCTCGCCCTGCTGCTCATGGTCATCGTCGCGATGATCTTCGTGCAGAACGTGAACCTCACCGGCAACACCAAGGCGTATCTGGTCCCCACGGTCCTCGTCGGCGCGGGTGTCGCCCTCGTCTGGCGCCAGGCGGACAACGCGCGCCGGGCCCGCTGGGCCGAGGCGGGCCGCCGCAAACGGACCCTGAGCCTGGCCCGCGCCGCCGCGGGCGTCGTCCTCGTGGGCGCGGGCGTGACCGGCATCTTCGTCACCCAGGGCGCGACGGAACACCTCGGCTCGATCCTCCAGGCGGCGCTCGCGGTCCTGGTAGGCATCGCGCTCCTCGCCGGCCCGTACCTGATCCGCATGACCCAGGACCTCTCCGAGGAACGCCTCATGCGCATCCGCGCGCAGGAGCGCGCCGAGGTCGCCGCCCACGTCCACGACTCGGTCCTGCACACCCTCACCCTGATCCAGCGCAACGCCGACAGCCCCGCCGAGGTACGCCGTCTCGCCCGCGCCCAGGAGCGCGACCTGCGGGCCTGGCTCTACAAACCGGCCGCCGCGGAGGATCCGCAGGAGCCCGAGACGGTCGCCGAGGCCGTCAAACGCCATGCCGCCGAGGTCGAGGACAAGCACGGCGTCCCCCTGGAGGTCGTGGTCGTCGGCGACTGCCCGCTCGACGAGGGGGTCACCGCACAGATGCAGGCCGCGAGGGAAGCCATGGTGAACGCCGCCAAGTACGGTGGCGAGGGCGGGGCCGTCCAGGTCTACGCGGAGGTCGAGGGCGACGAGGTGTTCGTCTCCGTACGGGATCGTGGACCCGGCTTCGACCTGGATTCCGTCCCCGCCGACCGCATGGGCGTAAGAGAATCGATCATCGGCCGGATGGAACGCAACGGCGGGACGGCCCGGCTGCGGGCGGTGCCGGACGGCGGCACGGAGGTCGAACTGACCATGAAGAGGGCGGAGAAGACGTCATGACGGACGTGGAATCGACTGAGGCGACCGGCCCGGGGCGGCACGTACGCGTGGTCCTGGTCGACGACCACCGCATGTTCCGTACGGGGGTGCAGGCGGAGATCGGCCGTACGGAGACGACGGGCGTCGAGGTCGTCGGCGAGGCGGCCGACGTCGACCAGGCGGTGACCGTGATCACGGCGACGCGCCCGGAAGTGGTGTTGCTGGACGTCCACCTCCCGGGTGGCGGCGGCGTCGAAGTCCTGCGCCGCAGCGCCCAGTTGATGGCGGACGCGGAGAACCCGGTCCGTTTCCTGGCTCTCTCGGTCTCCGACGCGGCGGAGGACGTGATCGGCGTGATCCGCGGCGGGGCACGCGGCTACGTCACAAAAACGATCACCGGAACAGACCTCATCGACTCGATCTTCCGCGTACAGGAAGGCGACGCGGTGTTCTCCCCGCGCCTGGCAGGCTTCGTCCTGGACGCCTTCGCGTCCACCGACGCGCCGCCGGTCGACGAGGACATGGACCGCCTGACGCAGCGCGAGCGCGAGGTCCTGCGCCTGATCGCCCGCGGCTACGCCTACAAGGAGATCGCGAAGCAGCTCTTCATCTCGGTGAAGACGGTGGAGTCCCACGTGTCGGCGGTCCTCAGGAAGCTCCAGCTCTCCAACCGGCACGAACTGACGCGCTGGGCCACGGCCCGGCGCCTGGTGTGACTGTCCGGTAGGCAGAGATGAGCAGGAGCTGTCCTTCGTCGTACCCGAAGGCGAGGAATCCGACGCCGCCCGTGTGGTCGAACTCTCCGACGGCAAGTCGCTGCGGGTCTATCCGGTCATAGGAGTGTTCGGCGCCAACGCCTCCGGTAAATCCAACGTCATCACAGCATTGAAGAAGATGCAGCAGGCCGTCGTGGATTCCTACGGCCGGTGGACGTCTTACGCAGGTATCCCTGACCGCGAGCCGTTCGCGTTGGACAGTAAATCCTCGGCCGAGAGCACCTTCTACGAAGCGGACTTCGTTCTCGATGATGGCGTGCGCTGGACCTACGGCTTCCGAACTCGGCGACAAACGGGTCGAGTCAGTGCACATGATCCGCACGCATGCGCTCAGCCCCGAGGAAACGGTCGAGTCCATCAGAAAGGTGGCGGAAGAGCTGTGAGCGACCGCCTGACATGGTTCAAGTCCAGCTACAGCGACAGCCAGGGCAGTAACTGCCTCGAAGCCGCTCGTACCCCCGAGCGCGTCCACATCCGCGACTCGAAGCTCGGCCCCCAAAGCCCGACCTTCACCGCAGCCGCGCCCGCCTGGAACGCCTTCCTGGCGCACGCCCGCACCGCCTGAGCTCCGAGCGTCGAAACCCGAGCTCTGCTTTTGGGGAATGGGTGGTTGGGCTTCAACCCACCTCCCACCCTCCCCGCTTGCGCGGCCGCTCTCGTGACTTTCCGCGACCAGGTTGCGACGTAGGGTCGCAACCCTCTAGCGTTCGCGACAACAAACAACCCCGGCTAGGTGCTGGAACACCCGCCGGGGTCTGACCAACAAGATCGAAGAGAGCGATCCCGTGGCTACTGAAGACCTTAGCTCCGCCCTGCCTTCCCCCGCACACCCCCTGGCCAGCCCCGGTTATGGAAAACGCGGCACCCCCGACCAACCCCCGCTCCGCCGCGACACCTTCGCCCACCTCCCCCTCCGCGCCCGCTACCTCGCGGGATTCATCGACGCGCTCCCCGAGCGCGCCGCCATGGACGCGAAGACACTGGCCAAGGAGCAGCCCCTCTACGGCCAGGCAGCCGTTCGCTCCGCGCTCAACGAGCTATCTCTCGCTGGGCATCTGCGCCGCGTGCGCCGTATCTCCGAAACAGGCGCCGAGAACGGCACGACCCGCTGGGTGTTCCATACGTACTGGTCCCGTACCGCTCGCAGCGACGAATGGTGGACGCGCCTTCTCGACGGTGACGTACCGGAGCCGCAGTCGGAAGCGCCGGGCACGCCTGCTCCGCAACCGGCCGCCTTGCCGCCCGGCCGCTCCGAGGCTTACCGGACACTCGCCCAGCTAGGGCTCCGCGACCCGCGACTGACCCTCTCCGCCGCCGACTGTGCGGCCCTCGAAGACCTCGCCGCCGCGTGGTTGGCCCGCGAACCCGCCCCGTACAACCTCACCCACACCCTGACCACCGGCCTGCCGTCGACCGTCCACTCACCCCGCGCCTTCGTCGCCCGCCGCCTGCGCGACAAGCTCCCGCCCGAACGGCCGCGACTCGCCTCGGCCCCGCACCCGGCAGAGCGCCACCGCAACCTCGTCGAGTGCACAGAGTGCGGAACCCCGGGCCGCCCCGAGGCGATCCCCGACGGCCTGTGCCGAGCGTGCCACCCCATCAACGCCCGGACGGATGCACTTACTTGGCCGGTCACGGAATAAGGAGTGCGGCCGGGTCCGGCCCTGTGGCTGACGGTGGCGTTCACGGGGCGGAAGGACTGACGGGGCGCGTGCCGACCCATCGGACGGGCGTGCGGCGTAGCGCTCAATGGGCCCGTCACGCTGTTGGAGACGGCTGATCACGAGCATTACGCGTTCGCGGAAGGGAAAGCCGCCCTGGACTGGCGCGAGCCCACTCCCCGCGCCATCCAAATCCGCGACCCGAAGCTCGGCCCCAAGGGCCGACCTTCACCGCCGCCGCGCCCGGGTGAGGTTACTGGTCCGTATGGGTTAAATGTCCGTTAAGCTCCATCTGTATGCCTGTGAGGAACGACACCCGCACCATGCCCGCCCCCTGGCTGGCCCGGGCCCTGCCGCGGCTGCGCGGGCTCGAACCGCTGAGCAGTTACGGCTACGCGGGAGAGCTGCTGCATGACGACGGCGGCGCGGACATGCAGGCGTACGGCGCGCGCGTCGCCGACCTGGCGGTCCGGGTCGGGGAGGCGCTGCTGTCGTACGGGGCGTCCGCGGAGGAGGCGGTCGCGGGGGTCCTGGTCACCGCCGAGACGTACGGGCTGAGCTACTGCGAGCCCGGGGTCACGCTCGGGGCCGTCTCCCTCTCCGCTTACGCGCCCGGTGAGCTGACGCCGCTGCATGCCACCCGGCACGTGCGGCGGCACTCCACCGACTACCGGTCCCTCGGGCGTCTGCAGGCCCTGGTCGGGCGGGTCAGCTCGCACGCGCTGACCTTGGACGAGGCGCGGGCCGAGGCCGGGCGGATCCTCGACGCGCCCGCGGACACGGGCGGGCGGCGCTGGGCCCGGTGGCGGGCTCCTGTGCAGACCGGGCTTGTCGCGGCCGGGGGCGGGCCCGTCTTCGGCGGCGGGCCGCTGACCTCCGTCTGCTCGTTCGTGGCCGGCGTCCTCGGCGGTCTCCTGAGCGGGTGGCTCGGGCGCAACGGTGTGCCCGCCTTCTACCGGTACGCCGTCGCCGCCATGCCCGCGGCCGTGATGGCGCTCGCTGTCAGCCGGTTCGCTCCTCCCTCCGCAGTCCAGGCCGTCGTCGTGGCCGGGGTGCTCGGGCTGCTGCCCACCGTCACCTTCGTCAGCGCCGTGCAGGACGCGCTCGCCGGGCACTATCTGACCGCGCTCGGGCGGCTCACCGACGCGCTGCTCGTCTTCGCCGCCGTCGTGACCGGGGTCGTCGCCGTCCTCGGGGTCGGGCAACTGATCGGGATCGGTGTGCCGATCGTGCCGTCCGTACGGCGGTCCGAACATCTCGGGGCGCCGGGGGCGGGCGCCGTCGTGTTCGCCGTCGCCGTTGCGGCGCGGGCGCGGACCCCGGGGCGCGACTGGCTGCCCGCCGCGCTGCTCGGGCTCGCCGGGTTCGTCGTCTCCGTGGAGTTCGAGGTGCTCGGGTTCTCGTCCCTGGTCGGTACGGCTCTCGTCGCCACCGCCGTCGGAGGGGCCGGGCACTTCTTCGCCCGGCGGCGGCGCGAGTCGGCCCTGCCGCTCGTCGTGCCGGGGATCGCGCCCCTGCTGCCGGGCGGGGCCCTGTACGCGGCGCTCGGCGCGCTGGCCTCCGGGAGGACCACGTTGGGGGTCGCGGGGATGGTCAATGTCGCGGCGGTGACGCTGGCGCTGGCCGTGGGGGTTGGGTTGTCCGGGGAAGTGGGGCAGTTGGTGCGCCGGGTTCGGGCGGCCGGGGTTCGGTGATCCACGTGCCGTCCGTGTAGGCGCTGAGGACACGGGGCTCTGCCCCGGACCCCGCTCCTCAATCGCCGGAGGGGCTTGAGCTGGAGGGGCTCGGGCCGGGAGTGAGCAGGCGTGCTGCTCTTCTTCGGGCTACGGACAGTACCCCGCGCAGTCCCGTCGCCGTCCGCAGTGCCAGCGCGCCCGCGTGGGTCGCGTACGGCTGTGCCAGCAGGACTCCGTGGCGGCGGCTCGGGACCGCGACGCGGCGGAGCAGGCCGGGGCCCCGCGCGGCGTGGGGGGTCGTGTCGCGGTGGGTGCCGTCGGCGAAGGTGAGGCGGAGCCGGATGTCGCAGGTGCCGGGGCGGCCGAGCGCCGAGAGGTCGAGCGTCGTCGACGCCACCCACGTCCGGTCGTCCGCGCCCTCGTCCGGGCCGCACTCCGAGAACGGCGCCGTCCTGCGCTGCACCACCGCGCCCCGCCGCCGATCCACCAGCTCCACCTCCGCCTCGCGCGGGCCCGCGTCCGCCACCCGCCCGTACAACTCGTGCAGCCGGAGTGTGAGGCGGGTGGAGCGGACGCCGGGGCGGAGTTCGCCGTCGACCGCCACGGGGAGCAGGTGCATCGGGCGGTGCAGTACGTGTTCCAGGGTCAGCTGGGGGAGGCCGGGGGACCAGACCGGCGTACCGTCGGGGGCTCGCGCGTACGGCGGGAGCAGGCGGGCCGGGCGCGCCGCGATCTCCTTCAGGCGCGGCAGGTCGCGGGGCTCGGGGGAGGCGAGGACGAGGCGGCCCACGAGGCGGCCGGGGGCCGGGGCCGCGTCGAAGTCCGCGGTGTCGAAGGTCTCCAGGTAGGCGCGGGTCCGGGTCCACCACTCGGCGCGGTACGCGGAGCCGCGCAGGTCGAGTTCGCGCGCGTACATCCGCAGGGAGTGGTCGAGGAAGGTGGAGCGCGCGGCGCGGGCCAGCCGTTTGCGGGAGGCGTCGAGGAGGATGGCGACGGACTGGCGGTGGGCGTCGAGGCGGGCCTGCCAGTTGGCGATCGAGGCCCGGTCGAGGGAGAGGGAGAGCTTCCCAGCGGCGCGGCGCACGTGCCAGACGTAGACCCGGTGGGGGATCAGGACCATGCGCGGGGCGGCGGCGAGGACGCGCGCGCCGAAGACGAAGTCCTCGTAGACGAACCGGCCGTCGGGGAAGCGGATGGCGTGCTCGCGCAGGAAGTCCGAGCGGTAGAGCTTGTTGACGCAGAGGGTGTCCTGGACCAGGCGGGGGCGCTTCTCCGGCGTGGCCAGAACGTGCTCCTCCGCGTACAGCTCGGGCTGCCAGGGGACCTCGCGTCCGGACGGGAGTTCGCGGCGCACGCACAGCCCTGCGGTGACCTGCGCGCCGTGCCGCTCCGCCGCGTCGAGCAGCGCGGCCACGGCGCCCGGCGGCAGCACGTCGTCGCTGTCGAGGAACATCAGGTACGAGGAGGAGGCGCGGGCGATCCCGTCGTTGCGCGGGGTGCCGCAGCCGCCGCTGTTGGTCTCGCGGTGGACCACGGTGAGGCGGGGTTCGCGGGCGGCCAGTCCGTCGAGCAGGGCGCCGCTGTCGTCCGTGGAGCAGTCGTCGACCGCGATCACCTCGCGGACGGCCGGCCCCTGTGCGAGCGCCGAGCGCACCGCGTCGGTGACGTGGGCGGCGTCGTCGTAACCGATCACGATGACCGTGACGGTCGGGGTCGGGGCCGGAGGCGAGGGCGGGGTCGAGGCTGCGGCATCCACGGGGTTCACGGGTGAATCCTATGGGTTTGGGCTTATTGTCCGATTAAGCGAAACGCCAGCCGGCGGCTTCTGCCCCTGCGCCCACCTTGGCGTCTACCTCCTCGTCGCCGTCCACAGCGCGCGGAACGACACCCACACCGCCGCCACGAGCAGCGCGTTCCGCACCGCCATCACCCCGACGCCCGTCCATGTCCCGGCCATCACGTCCCCGTACAGGACCGGGTACGCGAGGCCGGTGAGCCCCGCCGCCGCGAGCACGAGCAGCGCGACCGGCCGCTGCGTCGTACGCCGCGAGGTGAGGCAGACCGCCGCCAGGCCGAGCAGCCAGACCAGGTACTGCGGGCTGACCACGCGGCTGGTGACGGTGAACATCAGCACGGCGCAGAGCGCGGCGTCGTACGGGGTCGCCTCCGTGTGGCGCCGCGCCCGCAGCCGCCACCAGAGCAGCACCGCGAACGCCACCGCCGTCAGCGCGAGCGAGGTCGTCGCCACCACGCCCACCCATGGGCCGACGTACTCCATCGCCCCGTACTGGTAGCGGACCCGCCCCGGCCATCCGGCGAGGCGGGCAAGTGCAAGCACCGTCCCGCCGAGCGACTCGATCTGCACGCCGCGCCCGCCCTGCCCGTTCAGGAACGACAGCGGGGCGCGGAAGACCAGCGCCAGGAACAGCAGCATCGCCGTCGCGGCGGCGAGGGCGGTGCCCCAGACCTGGCGCGCCGTCCGGCCCCGTTCCACGCCGAGCAGGGTCAGCGCGGGCCACACCTTCACCAGGGCGCCGAGCGCCGCGAGCGTGCCGGAGAGGCGGGGGGCCCGGCCGAGCGTGAGCAGGGCGAGGACGGCGAGGGCGGTGACCTCGATGTCGTAGCGGGCGAGCGGTACGTGCAGGAGGAGGGGCAGGCCCGCCGCCCACAGCCAGGCGCCGCGCGGATCGCGGTCGCCGCGCGCCAGCACGTACGTGACGAGCGCGTCGGCGGCGAGGGTGAGGGTGACGAACGCCTGGAAGTACGTGAGACCGGGCAGCAGTCCGGGCGCGAGGAGGAGCGGGCCCGCGCCCGGCGGGTACTGCCACAGCGGGTCGCCGGTCGGGAACGTGCCCTGGGCCAGGGTCGCGCCCCAGTGCGCGTACCGGGCGTGCACCTCGCCGGCGACGCCGCCGACGCCCAGCGGGAATCTGCCGTCGAACGCGAGCAGCGCGAGCATGGCGGCGCGCGTGAGCGCCCAGACGACGGGGAGCGCGGTACGGGAGGGGCGGACCCAGGTGTCGTGGACCGGGTCCAGGGCCGTCAGACGGTCCCGGCTATCGACTGTCACGCTATGGGAGCGTATGTCCCATAACGCATCGCGGCGTGGAGCGGTCAGCCCAGCGTCGCCGTGTCCAGCGCCTCGGTCAGACGGTTCAGGCGGCGGCGCAGATCCTCGATCTCCGCCAGCTCGAAGCCGGTCGCCCGCGCGATGGAGCGCGGGACCTCGGCCGCGCGCTCCTTGAGGGCGGCGCCCGCGTCCGTGAGCGTCACGTTCACCGAACGCTCGTCGCGCGCGCTGCGCTCGCGCCGTACCAGACCGTTCGCCTCCAGCCGCTTGAGCAGCGGCGACAGCGTGCCCGAGTCGAGCCGCAGCCGCTCGCCGAGCCGCTTGACCGGGACCGCCGCGGACTCCGGGCCCTTCGCCGCCTCCTCCCACAGGACGAGCATCACCAGGTACTGCGGATAGGTGAGGTCGAGGTCCTTGAGGAGCGTGCGGTAGACGCTTCCGAAGGCGCGCGACGCCGCGTTCAGCGAGAAGCAGATCTGCGAGTCGAGCCGGAGAAGGGTGTCGGAGGAGTTCTCGGGGGTCTCTCCGGTGAACTCCTCGGCGGGGCGGGAATCGGTCATGCGATCAAGCCTATCCGAACGGGCGCGTTTAGTTGTGCACAACTGAGTTGCGTGCAATAGTCGTCTTGTACGCGAAGCCCGTCGCCGGCGGGCCTCCGACGAACTTCCGACGAAGGAGCCCTCATGGATGCCCTTTACACCGCCGTCGCCACGGCCACCCACGGCCGTGACGGCCGCGCCGTCTCCTCCGACGGTCTGATCGACCTCCAGCTCGGCATCCCCGCCTCGATGGGCGGCAACGGCGAGGGCTCCAACCCGGAGCAGCTCTTCGCCGCCGGTTACGCGGCCTGTTTCGGCAGCGCGCTCGGGCTCGTCGGCCGGAGCGCGAAGGTGGACGTCACCGACGCCGCCGTCACCGCCGAGGTCTCCATCGGCAAGCAGGGCGAGGGCTTCGGCCTCTCGGTCGTGCTCCGCGTCGAGCTGCCCGACTCGGTCGACCAGGAGACGGGCCGCAAGCTGGTCGAGCAGGCCCACCAGGTGTGCCCGTACTCGAACGCCACCCGCGGCAACATCGACGTCGACCTCGTCATCGAGTAACCCCCGGCCGTTCTTCGCGGAGCCCCCGCCGACCCGTGCGAGCACCTCGCCGGTCCGGGGGCTCCTTGCCGTGACGTCATCGCATCAGCCGTTCGGCCACCCGGGCCGCCGCACCTCCGTCGTCCAGGTCGCAGTAGGCCGTGCGGAACGCCTCGTACGCCGCCGCGTGGCGGGGCGCCAGCGTGTCCAGCTCCCGCAGCGCCGTGACCACTTCGTCCGTCGAGGACAGGAGCGGGCCCGGTGCGTGGTTCTCGAAGTCGAGGTAGAAGCCGCGCACCGTGTCCCGGTAGTGGTCGAGGTCGTAGGTGTGGAAGAGCATCGGGCGGCCGGTGTGCGCGAAGTCGAACATCAGGGACGAGTAGTCCGTGACCAGGACGTCGGCGAGGAGCAGGAGCTCCGCCGCGCTGGGGTGGCCCGTGACGTCCCGCACGAAGGGGGCGCGCGCCCCGGTCAGGCGGCCCGTCGCCCGGGGGTGCTTGCGGACGAGCAGGACGTGGTCGTCGGCCAGTTCGCGCTCGGCGGCGGCGAAGTCGAACGCCGGCTCGTGGCGGAAGCGGCCGGGGGCGTGCGCGAGGTGGTCGCGGTAGGTCGGCGCGTAGAGCACGATCCGCTTGTCCGGGGCGATGGCGAACTCGCGGCGCAGTCGTTCGGCCCGTTCGCGGCGGGCGTCAGGGGCGGTGAACAGGATGTCGTTGCGCGGCGAGCCCGCCTGGAGGACCTCACCGTCGTAGCCGAGGGCGCGGGACAGGTGCGGTGCCGACCAGCGGGAGGGCGCGACCAGCACGTCCCATTGCCGGGCCAGCTTCGGCAGCAGCGCCAGATGGTCGTGGTCGGCGTAGAGGGTGTCGGTGAGGTCGGCGCCGATCCGTTTGAGCGGGGTGCCGTCCCAGGTCTGTACGACGGTCTGGCCCTCGCGGCGCTCGAAGAAGTCGGGGAGCTGGTGGGCGGTGACGATACGGCGGCAGCGGGCGAGGGCCGCGTACCACTCGGCCGAGTACTCCTCGACGCCGCGCGCGGTCGGGGGGACGTGGGTGCGGCCGTCGCGGGTCACCCAGAGATGCTCGACGGCGGCGCCGCGCCGCACCAGCTCCGTGTGGACGGCGCGCGGCGAGTCCCCGTCGACGTAGAGGACGGCGTCCTGGAGGGGGAGCCGCCGCTGGTCCGGGTAGTGGACGGTGCGCAGGCGGTGACGGCGGTACGCTCCGCGGTCGGCGGGGGAGAGGGCGGGCCCCGCCTCGACGAGCAGCCGGTCCCCGAAGCGCCGGTCGATGACGAGGTCCCGCTCCCCGGTGGCCTGGTGGCGATCGGCGGTGAGGTCCCGCCCGCTCGCCTCCGGGTGACCGCCGGGGGTGTGATCCCGCGCGCCGTCGGCCCGGTGGCGCCCGGGGGCGGAGCCACGTCCGCCCGTCGCCCATCGCCGCCCTTCCGACGAGCTCGACGCGCCCGCACCGGCGCCCGCGCCCGCGCCCGCGCCTGCACCGGCACCCGCACCGGTACCCGCGCCCGCATCCGCACCGGTACCCGCGCCCGCGCCCGCTTCCGGGCGGTGACGCGGCAAGTGGGCTCCGACCGAGGTCAGCACCCGGACCGGGACGCCGTCCCCGTGCCGGTCGTCCCGCTCCCGCAGGAACGCGTACCAGCGGCCCTCCCAGAGGTCTGACGCGGGGACGCAGGCGTGGAAGCGGCCCTTCGTGTGGCCGGTCGCGGCGGTGATCTCCTCGTTGGTCGTGCTGTGGCGCAGGATCAGTTCCGGGCGGGTCCAGGAGCGCGCGGACGCCGTGCCCGCCACGACGAACGAAGCGTCGTCGGCCCACTCCGCCCGGTCGGCGATCGGCTGCCGGGTCAGTTCGACGACGAGCTGGCCCTGGTCGTTGGCGGTGGCGCACAGTTCGCGGTCACCGGCCTCGTACCGGCCGGGCGGCAGGTCGAGCGTGGCCGCGACCGAGCGGGACTTGCCGTCGGGGAGACGGAAGTTGACCTGCCAGCGGTCGCCGTGCGGCGGCTCGACCTCCTTGGGCGCGCGGTGCGGCGGCGCGGGCACCGCCGCGAGCCGGCCGAGCGGGACCCGCACCAGGAAGCGGCCGCCCGCGCACGCCACCGGGAAGTCGAACTCGGTGCCGGAGTGCTTGTGCGTCAGGCGCAGGGAACGCGGCTCGATGCCGTCGAGGAGGCGGCCCGAGAGGACCATGGCGCCGTCCTCGACACGGTGGTCGTCGGCGAGCGCCGCGTACGCCACGACCTTCAGGACGAGCCGGCCCTTGGTGTGGCCGAGGACGAGCCGGGTGCCGTCGCCGAGGTCCCGCACGAGGTGCTGCCGCGTCGAACTGTCGAGCGCGCGCAGGGCGGCGCGGCGCACCCGCCCGTGCCCGGCGACGACGACGCCGAGGTTCCAGGTGCCGGGCTGCCACCGCCCCTTCACCTTCAGCCTCTCCGGGTCGATCGTCATGGTGAACCCGGAGTGGTCGTAGTCGTGCAGTTCCTGGTCGGAGTCGGCGGTGGCGACGAGGTCGGCGACCGGCCGGGTCGGGACCACGCGTACCTGCGTGCGGCTGCCCTCGGCCCTGAGCAGACCCGTGCGCACCGATTTGCCCGGCCGCCCCGCCGCGAGGTTCTTCACGTACGCGTACCCGGTGACCAGGAGCTTCCCGTCGGCGTCCCACACCGTCTCGCGCACCCGCGCCACCACCGGCAGCTCCCGCTTGCCGATCCGCAGGAGCCGGTCGGGCAGCCGGGTCAGGCCGGGGTAGACGGCGCTGCGCCGCAGCGCCCCGCGGACCCGGAAGGCGGTGCCGTTGCGCCGCTCGAAGGAGAGGAGCCGTACGAGGTCGTCGACGCGGCCCTCGCGGACCAGATGCCACTTCACGCGCAGGTGGAGGGGGAGGCTGTCGGCCGCCGCCGGATCGGCGCGGCGCAGGAAGTCCGCCGTGCCCTCGCAGAACGCCTGCCGGTACTCGGGCCCGCCCATCGGCAGCCCGTCGAGGAAGTACACGAAGTCGTCGCGCAGGCAGGACGTGTCGTACGTGCGCTTCAGCTCGGGCCGGTCGGCGAAGCTCTCGGCGAGAAAGCGGCTGACGTGGTCGCAGGCCGCGATCCGGTCCCGTACGCCCTTCACGTCGGTGCGGCGCCGGGTGATGGAGCCCTCGCGCACCCGCCAGTAGTAGACGTGGCCGTCGAGCACGTCGACGGACTCGGCGAGGAAGTGCGCCGGGATCATGACGGGCGTGTCCTCGTAGAGCCTGCCCTCGGGGAACGTGAAGCGGTGGCGGTCCCAGAACGCGCGCCGGAACACCTTGTTCCAGGCGACCCGGTCGGACAGGAGCTGGACGTCGCGGGTGATGTGGGTGCGCTCGCGGCGCCGGGTCAGCCACTTGTACTGCCAGGCCTGCTGCCGCCCGCGCTCGCTCAGCCGCCATACGTTGCCGGTCACGAAGTCGGAGCCGGTGCGGTCCAGGCTGGCGACCATCCGCTCGTACGCGTCGTGCGGCACGACGTCGTCGCTGTCGACGAACGTGAGGAACTCGGCGCCGGGGCCGATCTGACGCACACCGGTGTTGCGGGCGGCGCTCAGTCCGGCGTTGTCCTGGCGGACGTAGCGGAAGCGGGGATCGCGGTCCGCGAAGGCGCGGGCGATGCGCGGGCTGTCGTCCGTGGACCCGTCGTCCACGAGGACGACCTCCAGGTCGGTGAGGGTCTGGGCGGCGATCGACTCCAGGCACTCGGCCAGGTAGTCCTCGACGTTGAAGACGGGAACGACGACGCTGAGACGGGGGCGGCGGCCAGGCTCTTGTGACATTCAGCGTATTTGCCCGATAAGCGGCTTTATGACAACAGTTTCGCCGTCCCTCGCCCGTCTGGGCCCGTCGCTCGCCCGTCTGGGCCAACCCGGTCGACCGCTGCCCGCCGGGCCCGCCTGGGATAGCGTCAGGTGCTATGTCGTCTTCGTCCCGTTTCTCCGTCGTTGTCCCCGCCTATCGCGTCCAGGGCTACCTCCGCGAGTGCCTGGACTCCGTCCTCGGCCAGTCCCACCCCGGCTGGCAGCTGATCGTCGTCGACGACGCCTCGCCGGACGCCTCCGGCGCGATCGCCGCCGAGTACGCGGGGCGCGACCCGCGCGTACGGGCCCTCACGCTGCCCGCGCGCGAAGGCGTCGGCGCCGCCCGCACGGCCGGGCTGCGCGAGGCCACCGGCGACTACCTCCTCTTCCTCGACGCCGACGACACCCTCCTGCCCGGCGCCCTCGCCGCCCTCGACGCGGCGCTCACGGAGGCGGGCGACCCCGACGTCCTGCTCCACGACCACGACCGCACCGACTGGTGGGACAGCGTGCGCGCCAGCGGCGACGACCTCGGCCCCGACGCGGACCCGCTTGCCGTCACCCCCGCCGCCTGGAACCGCGCGGTGCGCCGCGACTTCTGGACCGGCCGCGGCCTCGCCTTCGCCCCCGAGGGCCCGTACGAGGACGTGGTCCCGGCGTATCGCGCCGTCCTGGAGGCGGCCACCCTGGCGACGCTGGCGCGCCCGTGCGTGCGCTGGCGCCGCCGCCGCGCGGGCGGCCTCGCCGGCAGCCCGGGGCGCCGGCACTTCGCGCTCGTGGACCGCTACGAGGAGCTCCTCACGGGCGCCGCCGGCCGCGGCCGCGTCTTCCCGTACGCCGTCGCCCACGTCCTGCGCGTCCTCGACGACGCCACGCGCACCACCCCCGACGACCGCCCCGAGCTGTTCCGCCGCGCCGCCGGCCTGCACCGCGCCCACCGCCCCGCCGGACACGTCCCGGCCGACGCGCGCGAACAGGCACTCGCCGCCGGATCCTGGCCCGCCTACCTGAAGCAGGAGAAGGCCAGAGGGCGGAAGGAGTCGCTGAACTCCTCGCTCAGGCGGCACAAGAGGAAGCTCCGCTCCCGCGTCATGAAGGCCGCCTACCGCACCGACCTGCGCACCGCACGCCTCGACCCGCACCTCGCCGTCTACGGCGCCTACTGGAACCGTGGCGTCAGCTGCAACCCGGCCGCCATCCACGCCGCGGCGCGCCGGATCGCCCCGCACGTCAAGGGCGTCTTCGTCGTCTCGTCACGGCACGAGGACCGCGTCCCGAAGGGCGTCCCGTACGTCATCGAGGGCTCACGCCACTACTGGCAGACCATGGCCACCGCGAAGTACCTCGTCAACAACTCGTCGTTCCCCGGCGGCTTCACCAAGCGCCCCGGCCAGGTCTACCTCCAGACCCATCACGGCACACCGCTCAAGAAGATGGGGCTCGACCAGCGCCGCTACCCGGCCGGCACCCACGGCATCAGCTTCGCCAAGGTCCTCGCCCACACCGACCAGTGGGACTACAGCCTCTCCGCCAACCCGCACTCCACGCAGGTGTGGGAGCGGGTGTACCCGTCGGCGGCGTACGCGCCCCTGGAGCTGGGCTACCCGCGCAACGACGTCTTCTTCACCACGAGCGACGAGCAAGTGCGCGCTCTGCGACGTGAGTTGGGCATCGCCGACGGGCAGCGGGCCATCCTCTACGCCCCCACCCACCGCGACTACCAGAAGGGTTTCCTGCCCCGCCTCGACCTGGCCCGGTTCGCCGACGCGCTCGGCGACGACCACGTCGTCCTCGTCCGCGCCCACTACTTCTACGGCGCCGGGGCGGGGATCGTCGACGCGCACCCCCGGCTGATCGACGTCACCGGGCACCCCGGCGTCGAGGACCTGTGCCTCGCCGCCGACGCCCTGGTCACCGACTACTCGTCCGTGATGTTCGACTACGCCTGCCTCGACCGGCCCCTCGTCGTCTACGCCCCCGACTGGCAGGCGTACCGCCTTGCCCGCGGCACCTACTTCGACCTCCTGTCCGGGCTGCCCGGTGACACCCCGGGCGCCGTCGCCACCACCGAGGACGAACTCGTCTCCCTCTTCCGGGACGGCGGCTTCGACACCGACGCGACGACCCGGCTGCGCACCGCGTTCCGCGAGCGGTTCTGCGCCTACGACGACGGGGGCGCCGCCGACCGCGTCGTACGGAAGCTGTTCCTGGCCGGGTGAGAGGCGCGGCCGTCACCCGGGCGGTCCAGTGCTCGTGACCCGGGCGGGCGCCCCGGTGTTGGTCCCTGGATGAAAATCCTGAACCGCCCCTCCGCGCCGCCCACCCCGGCCGTCCCCGGCGCCCGCCGCCCAGCGGTACCGTCCGGCGCCCGGTCGCGTACGTGGGCGGCGTGGGCCGTCCCCCTCGCCGTGCTCGGCTCCACAGCCCTCGTCGCCGTCCGCGCCGCCGCGCTCGGGCAGTGGATCGTCGACGACGCCGCCGTCACCTTCGCCTACGTCCGCAGCGTCGGCGAGGGGCTCGGCCCGGTGCAGCAGGCGGGCGCCGCGCCCGTCGAGGGGTACTCGAACCCGGCGTGGCTGGCGTTGCTCCTGGCGGGGCGGGTGCTCGGGCTTTTCGACCACGGCGCGTGGTTCGGGGTGAGCGACCTCGCGCTGTTCCCCAAGGGCCTGGCCCTGCTCTGTGTCGCGGGGACGCTGGCCTGCGTCGGGGGAGCGGCGCGGGCCGCGCTGCCCGCGCGGGCGTGGCTCGTCGTGCTCGGCACGGGCGGACTGCTCGCCGCGAACGAGTCGTACGTCGTGTGGTGCTTCTCCGGCCTTGAGAACTCCCTGTACGGGCTGCTCACCGCCGCCATGGGGCTGCTGCTCGTACGGGTCGCCGGACGCGGCGGACCCGCGTCCGGCGCCGCCTGCGGCGCGGGGGCCGTCGCCCTCCTCGCCGCGCTGACCCGCCCCGACGGGGCCGTGCTCGCCGCCGCCTGCCCGCTGACCGTGCTGCTGCTGCGGCGCCGGGGCGCGCTGCGGGCGGCGCTGCTCGGCACCGGGGTCTTCGCGGCCGGGTACGGCGCCTTCCTGCTGTGGCGGCACGCGGTGTTCGGCCGGTGGGTGCCGAACACGGCGGTGGCGAAGTCGCAGGCGCCGCCCTCGTTCGCGGAGCTGTCGAAGGCCGGGGAACTGCTCACGTACGCGGGCTGGCCGGTGACGCTGCTCTGCGCGGCCTGCGCCGGGCTTGTCCTCGGCCGGCGCGGTCCGGCCCGCCGGGTCGTCGCCGTCCTCTCCGTCCCGCTCGCCCTCACCCTGCTCGCGTACGGGGCGCTCGCGCCGGACTGGATGCCGCTGCACCGCTTCGCCACACCCGTCTGGGTGCTCGGCTCGGCCGTCGCCGCGCTCGCCGTCACCGCCGTGGCGAACGGGGCCCGGCCCCGGACCCGCGCCCTGCTCTGCTGCGCCGTGGCGGGCGCCCTCGCGCTCTCCCTCGCCGGGCAGGCCGCGCGCGGAGCGGGGTTCCGGCGCGAGCCGACGCTCTCCATGTGCTGGGTCGCCGACCGCTACGGCCGCACCTTCGACGCCTACGCCACCAGGCTCGCCCTGCGCCCCGGCGCCACGGCCGCCCTGCCGGACCTCGGCGGCACGCTGCTCACGAGCCGCCTCCGCGTCCTCGACCTGGCGGGCCTGACCGACCGCGCCATCGCCGACGCGTACGCCGCCCACGACAAGGCGGCGCTGACCCACCATGTGCTGGATGAGGTCCGCCCGGCCCTCGTCCACACCCACGGCCCCTGGACGCCGAAGACGGGGCTGACGCAGGCGCGGCTCGCGGCGGCCGGTTACGCGCCGCTGTACCGGGAGGGCGACGGCGGCGACTACGTCCTCGTCTCCGCCGTCCCGGCGGGCGCGCCCCGCATCGCCGAGGCCCGGGCGTGGGCGGGCCCGCGCCTGGACCGCATGAACCGTCAGAAGCACGAGCACCGAGGCCACCTGGGCGACTGCGGGGCGCGGCTGGTCCCGCCCGGCGGTCCGGAGTCGGCCCGGTCCGGACGGCCGGGCGGGACCAGCCGAGGCCCGGACGCCCTCCCGGCCCCGCCCCGGCCCACCCCCGGGCCCGCCCCCGGCCCCACCCACGCCCACCCCATCCCCCTCGCCACCCCGCGCCCCGCCGCCCCCGTCGTGCCCGTCGTCGTCCACGGAGGCCGTTCATGACCACCGCGCTGCTTCCCGCTCAGCCCGCCGCCTCGCCGAAGCGGAGACGGTCCGCGCCGGACGGGCGGCTCGACTCGCTCACCGGGCTGCGGTTCCTCGCCGCGTTCGCGGTGTTCGCGCACCACTTCACCGGGGCGAGTGCGGGCGCGGGCGTCGCGCAGGCGCCCGCGCTGTTCCCGTACACGACGATGGGCGTCAACGGCGTCGGGTTCTTCTTCGTCCTGTCCGGGTTCCTGCTCGCCTGGGGACACCGGTCGCAGACGCGGACCAGGGACTTCTACCGGCGGCGTGCGGGCCGCATCCTGCCGCTGCACCTGGCCGCGACCGTGCCGTGCGTCTGGGTGTTCCACGTGTGGGGCGGCGTGCCGTTCGACCTGCCGAGCTTCGTGGCGTCGCTGGTGCTCGTGCAGACCTGGTTCCCGGGCGTCGTCCCGATGTTCCCGGGCAACGGGGTCTCCTGGACGCTCAGCGTCGAGGCGTTCTTCTACCTCCTGTTCCCCTTCGTCGTCCGGGGCGCCTACCGGCTGCGCACCCGCACCCTGCTCGCCCTCGCCGGGTCCGGGCTCGTCGCGATGTGGGCCGTCAACTGGTGGGCCGCGCTGCACCTTTCGCCGTCCCGGTGCGAGTGGCTGATGCGGCTGCCCGTGACCCGCCTCCCCGAGTTCGTGCTCGGCCTCGCCCTCGCCCTCGCCGTGGGCCGGGGCCTGCGCGTCCCGCTGCGGCCCGGCGTCCTCGCCGCCCTCTTCGCCGCGTACACCGTGGTGTACGTACACCGCGGCACCTGGGTGTCCGAGCCCGTCGCGGCCCAACTCCACCTGACCGTACGGCCGGTGGTCGCCCTCTTCTCCGTCCTCGTCGTCGTCGCCTACGTCCAGCGCGAGGGCGCCGGGCGGCGCGGCTGGCTCTGCACGCCCGTCATGGTGCGGCTCGGCGCCTGGTCGTACGCCTTCTACCTGCTGCACCAGACCGTCAACCGGCTGATCCTCGACCACTGGGGCCGCACCCCGCCCACCAACCTGTCCGTGTTCACGCTGCTCGGCGTCGCCGGTGTCGTCGTCGCCCTGTCCTGGGCCGCGTACACCTACGTCGAGGAGCCCGCCCGGCGATGGTGGGCGCGGCGTCAAACCGCGTAGGGTGACCGGCCCTTGACCTAGCGTGACATTTGCTGGGAATTGCGCGTATTGTCCCGGGCCATGGCATGGAAGAAAGCTGTCAACGACGCCCTCCGGACCCTGACCGGATACCAGTTGACCCGGCCGCGGCTCCCCGCCCCGCGCGCCGAGGCCCCCAGGCCCCCGCGGCCCGCGCCGCTCGCACCCCGCGGGCCGAAGGAGCTGAACCTGCCGGTCGACTACGACGACGAGGCGAAGGAGACGATCCGCGCCGTCAAGCCGTGGACCATGACCTCGCCGGAGCGGCTCAACGCGTTCATCCTCGCCACCCGCCACGTCGTCCGGCACGACATCCCCGGCGCCGTGGTCGAGTGCGGCGTCTGGCGCGGCGGCTCCATGCAGGCCTGCGCGAAGACCCTCCTCGGCCGCGGCGTCACCGACCGCGACCTGTACCTCTTCGACACCTTCGAGGGCATGACCCCGCCCACCGAGGAGGACCTGCGCCGCGACGGCACGCCCGCCGCCGACCTCCTCGCCCGGCACGGCAAGGACAAGGCGATCTGGGCGTACGCCACCCTCGACGACGTCAAGTCCGGCTTCAGGGACGTGCCTTACCCGGCCGAGCGCGTCCACTACGTCCCGGGCAAGGTCGAGGAGACCGTGCCCGGCGAGGCGCCCGAGGAGATCGCGATCCTGCGCCTGGACACCGACTGGTACGCCTCCACCAAGCACGAACTCGACCACCTCTACGACCGGTTGGTCCCCGGCGGCGTCCTCCTCATCGACGACTACGGCTACTGGCAGGGCAGCCGCCAGGCCGTCGACGAGTTCCTGGAGCGCACCGGCGAGCGCCTGCTCCTGCTGCGCATGGACGAGGGGCGCATCGCGGTCAAACCCTGACCACCCGTCCGGACCGGACCGCAGAACCGTCACCGTCAGCCACGAACAGGCCCGCCGCCGCCGGAAGGAACGTGCGCAGCGCATGACACCCCGCCTCACCGTCGTCGTCCCCGTCCACAACGTCGAGGACTACCTCGACGCCTGCCTGGAGTCGCTGTCGGCACAGACCGTGCCGGACCTGGAGGTCGTCCTCGTCGACGACGGCTCCACGGACGGCAGCGGCGGGATCGCGCGCGCCTACGCCGCACAGGACCCCCGCTTCCGCCTGGTCGAGCAGGCCAACGCGGGCCTGGGCGCCGCCCGCAACACCGGCGTCCGCCACGCCCACGGCACCCACCTGGCCTTCGTGGACAGCGACGACGTCATCCCGCCGGGCGCGTACGAGCTGATGCTCGCCACGCTCGAGGAGTCCGGCTCCGACTTCGTCACCGGCAATGTGCACCGGCTGCGCGCCGACGGCACCACCGAGCAGTCGCCCATGTTCCGCAGGGCGATGGGCACCGGCCGCCGGGCCACCCACATCACCCGCGACTGGGACCTGCTCGCCGACCGCATCGCCTGCAACAAGGTCTTCCGGCGCGCCTTCTGGGACGAGCACGCCCGCGCCTTCCCCGAAGGCGTCCTCTTCGAGGACATCCCCGTCGTGCTGCCCGCCCACTTCCTGGCCCGCTCCGTCGACGTCCTCCAGGACACCGTCTACCTCTGGCGCGACCGCGACGGATCGATCTCCAACCGGCGCGCCCTGCCGCGCGCCGTCCACGACCGCACGGCCTCCGTCACCCACGTCAGCCGGTTCCTGGCCGGCCGCCCGGAGTGGCAGGAGGGCAAGCGGCGCTACGACGCCTCCGTGCTCGCCGGCGACCTGTGGATGTTCATGGAGGCCCTCCCGGACGGCGACGCCGCCTACGGCGAGGCGTTCCTCGATCACGCCAACGCCTTCGCCGCCTCCGTCGAGCCGGCCGTCCTCGACGAACTCCCGCTCGGCCTGCGCGTGCGCTGGCAGCTCATCCGCGAGCGCCGCCTGCCCGAACTGCTCACCTTCATGGCCTACGAGAGGGCGCACTCGGGCGCCTTCCCCACCCGGCGCGGCCTGCTCGGCCGTCGCGCCGACCTCCCCGACCCGACCCCGGCCCTGCCCCGCAAGGTCGTCGGCCTCACCCGCGCCGAACTGCCCCTCGAAGCCCGCGTCACCCACGCCGCCTGGACCGACGACGGCAGACTTCGGCTCAAGGGCTACGCCTACGTACGCAACCTGCCCGCCGGACGCCTCACCGCCCGGGTCCGCCTCGCCTGGCTGCGCGCGGGCAAGCGCCGGGCCGTGCCGCTGCGGCTGCGCACCGTCCGCTCCCGCGAGGCGACGCTCTCCTCCCGGCAGGGCCTGCACGACTACGACCGGGCCGGGTTCGAGACGGTCGTCGACCCGTCGAAGCTGGTCACCGACAGCGCCGCCACCACCTGGAACCTGGAGATCGCCGCGTACGCGGGCGGCCTCCTGCCCCGCAGCGGCCCGGTCCGGATGAGCGGCGCCTGCCCGCTGCCCGTACGCCACCTCGACGACTTCCTGCGCATCGCCCCGACCCTGCGCGGCGGACGCCTGCGGCTGCGCGTCGAGCGGCTGCCCGCGCGCCTCGTCGCGCACGAGAGCGACGGGCGGCGGGTGCGCGTCAAGGGCGCGCTGGCACCGGGGCGGCAGGACGCGCCGCTCGCCGTCCGCGTCGAGAACTGGCGCACCAAGGAGGCCCACGACCTGCCCGTCACCGTCGACGGACGCACCTTCACCGCCGAGGTGCCCCTCGCCCTCTTCGGTGGCGCGGAGGGCCCGGCGGACCCGTGGGGCGTCGGCCTGGTCCGCGCCGGACAGGGGAGAGGTGAGGGCGAGGAGTGGATCTCGCTGCCCGTCCGCCCCGACATCGCCCCCGGCCGCTACGGACTCGGCCGGGGCCGCGAGCTGATGGTTCTCGCCAACCCGTCCGGCAACACCGAGCTGCGCGACCAGACCGTACGCCCCGTCGTCGACACCCTCCGCTGGGACGAGGAGGGCCGGCTGCTGCTCGCGGGCAGCCACCCCGACGCCGTGCGGCGCGAACTGGTGCTCGTGCACAGCGGACACGACGAGGAGAACGTCGTCCCGCTCACCCTCGCCGACGGCCGCTTCGAGGTCGCCCTGCACCCGCACGCCCTCCCGGGCCCGGCGGGCACGCTGCCGCTCGCCGAGGGCAACTGGTACCTGTTCCTGCGCGCGAGCGGCGACAGCGATCCGGACGGCCGCGACCCCGGCGCCCCGGTGCTCGTCGCCCCCGCCCGCCACCCGCACCTGCCGCTCACCCGCGTCCTGGGCGGCCGCGAGTTCACCGTCCAGCGCCGCCACCACGACCAGCTCCTGCTGACCTCGGGCACGTCACTGCCCGAACAGGACCGGGGCCGCGGCGCGCAGGCCTCCCTGCGCGCCGCATACGCGCGGCAGCGGGACATGCCCCGCCGGGACGCCGTCCTCTACGTCAGCTTCGACGGCCGCCAGCACTCCGACTCCCCGCGCGCCGTCTTCGACGAACTCCAGGCGCGCGGAACCGGGTTGGAGCACCTGTGGGCCGTCCGCGACCAGCAGGTGGAGCTGCCGCCGGGCGCGACCCCCGTCGCCCTGTGGAGCGCCGCCTGGCACGAGGCGCTCGCCCGCAGCCGCTACGTCGTCACCAACACCCACCTGCCCGACTGGTTCCGGCGCGCCGACGGCCAGTACGTCGTCCAGACCTGGCACGGCACACCCCTCAAGCGCATCGGCCGCGACCTGCGCGGCACCGCCTCCGCCGACCAGCGCTACATCGACACCCTGCCCGCCCGCGCCGCCCAGTGGTCGCTGCTCGTCTCCCCGAACAGCTTCTCCACGCCGCTCCTGCGCGGCGCCTTCGGCTACGACGGGCCCGTGCTCGCCTCCGGCTACCCGCGCAACGACGTGCTGCACGCCCCCGACCGCGCCAAGCTCGCCACCGCCGTCCGCGAACGCCTGCACATCCCCGACGGCAAACGCGTCATCCTCTACGCCCCCACCTGGCGCGAGAACCAGCCGCGCAGATCCCTCGGCCGCTACGGACTCGACCTCCGCCTCGACCTGGCCGCCGCCGAGGCCGCCCTCGGCGACGACCACGTCCTCCTGGTCCGCCGCCACTACCTCGTCGGCGGCGCCGTCCCCGCCTCCGACTTCGTCCGCGACGTCTCCCGCCACCCGGACGCCGCCGACCTCCTCCTCATCGCCGACGTCCTCGTCACCGACTACTCCTCGATGATGTTCGACTTCGCCCAGACCGGCCGCCCCATGCTCTTCCACACCTACGACCTCGACCACTACCGGGACTCCCTGCGCGGCTTCTACTTCGACTTCACCGCCCAGGCACCGGGCCCGCTCCTGCGCACCAGCGACGAGGTGATCGCCGCGCTCCTCGACCCCGACGCGGCGGTCGCCGGACACCGGGACGCCTACGCCCGGTTCCGCGAGGCGTTCTGCGACCTCGACGACGGGACAGCGGCGGCGCAGGTCGCCGACGCGATGCTGGCGTACGGCGCGGGCGCGGGCGCGGGCGAGGACGGGGCCCGGAGGTGAGCGCGCCCGACATCAGCGTCCTGGTCGACTGCCCGCCCGGTACCGACCCGGAGCCGCTGCACGCCACGGTCCGTTCGGTCCGCGCCCAGACCCATCGCCGCACCGAGGTCGTCGTCGCCGGAGGGGAAGCGCCCCGCGGCACCTACGTCCTGCCGCTGGCGCCCGGCGAACTCCTCGAACCGCACGCCTGCCGCAACCTCTACGCGGCGGCCCGCCGCACCGGCGCCGATCTGGTCGCGGGGCGCTGGACCCGCCTGATCGGCGCGAAGGAGACCGCCCCTGGCTGGCAGGGCGCGTTGTACGCCCGGTCGCGGGTCCTGGCGGCGGTGGCCGAGGCGCCCGAGCTGCTGATCCACCCCGCGCTGACCGGGGGGTACTGCGTGCGCCGCGACCTCTACGAGTCCGAGGAGTCCTCGAAGGGACGGCGCTCCGGGCTCGAACTCGCCCTCGCCGCCCGCCGTATCGCCCTCGTGCCGAACCTCGTCACCACCCGCCGCGCCGCCCCCGACCCGCTGCTCGGCCTCCCGTCCGCCGTCGCCGACCACCGGCACGCCCTCACCCTGATCGCCGACCCCGAACTGCGGTCGCGGCGGACGCACGCCTTCGTCACCGAGCACGTACTGCCGTACGCCCGCGCCTTTCCCGGCCTCGACGCGGTGCGCAGGGAGGAGAGGGCAGCCGCCGCGGCCCACTTGCTGGACGGCCTGCTCGGCCCCGCCGCGCTCCGCGGACTCCCGGCCCTGGAGCGCGTCGCCGCCCGGCTGCTCGCCGACGGGGACGCGGACGGCGTGCACCGTGCCGCGTACGGCCTCGCCCACCCCGGCACCGTCGTCTCCGCCCTGGTCCGCTCCGACGACGGCGGCGTGCGGTGGAGCGCGGAGCACACCGGCGCCGCGTACGACGTCACCGACCTCGGCCACCAGTACCGGGACCCGGCCGACCGCAGGCTCCTTAACCGCGTCACCCGGTGCGTGGCCGAGGACGGGCGGCTCGTCGTCGAAGGCGAGATCGTCGCGCCGTTCGGTCTGTGCGCACCCGGCAGCGTCCTCACCGCCACCCTCGACCTCAAGGTGCGCGGGGCCGCGCGGACGACGGTGACCGTGCCCGTCGACGCCGTCCGCCTCCGCGACGACCTCACCATCGGGTGGCGCGCCGCCGTCCCGCTCACCCGGGTGCTGCGCCCGCGCGGCGTCGGCGACCGCGTCTGGGACCCGCGCCTGCGCCTCGGCGTCGACGGCACGCTCCTGCCGCCGCTCGACCTGTTCGCGGGGCCGGACACCGTCCCCGGCCCGCAGGCCGCGCTCCCGGCCCGGCCGCGCCTGACCCGGCTCACCGCCGACACCTGGCAGCCGTACGTCACCACCAGGCACCACCTCGCCGTCTGCCTGCTGCCGCGCCGCGCCCCCGCCCGCAAGGCCAACGCCCTCGCCCGCTACCTCACCCGCTTCCGCCCGGCCCGCACGTTCAAGCGGCTCCGGAGAACGCTCGCCGAGCGGTACGCGGCCCTGCACACGCAGCGCGTCAAGATCCGCGTCTACCACCGGTACCTGTGCCGCCTGCCCGTCAGCCGCGGCACCGTCGTATTCGAGAGCCACATGGGCAAGTGCTACGGCGACAGCCCCCGCGCCCTGCACGAGGAGCTGCGCGGCCTCGAGAAGAGCCACGGTCTGCGCGCCGTGTGGTCGTACGCGACGTCCCCGGACGGTTTCCCGGCCGACGCCAGGCTCGTACGACGCTGGTCCTGGCGGTATCTGTGGGCGCTGGCCCGCGCCGAGTACTGGGTCGACAACCAGGGCTTCCCGCAGGCCCTCACCAAGCCGAGGGAGACCACGTACCTGCAGACCTGGCACGGCTCCGCGTACAAGCGGATGGGCCACGACGAGATCCGGCACAAGACGCGGAACGCGCCGCAGCGCGCCCGGCTCGACCGCGCGGTCTCCCGGTTCGACCACTTCCTGGTCCGCTCCGAGCACGACGTCCACACCCTCGCCCGCGCCTACCGCATCCCCGAGGAGCGCCTCCTGCGCGTCGGCTACCCGCGCAACGACCGGCTCGTGGCCGCGAGGGAGCGCGACGAGCGCGAGGGGCGGCTCCCGCGCCCGGCCCCGGCCGCCGCGCTCGGCATTCCGGACCACCGCACGGTCGTCCTGTACGCGCCCACCTTCCGCGGTGACCCCAAGAGCCGGACCGTACGACTGCCGCTCGACGTACGGGCCTTCGCCGACGCCTTCGGTGACACGCACGTCCTGCTCGTCCGCGCCCACTACCTGGAGGCCGCCGCCCTGCCGCCCACGCCGCCCGGGTCGGTCATCGACGTCTCCGCCCACCACGATGTGAGCGAACTGCTGTGCCTGGCGGACGTTCTGGTCACCGACTACTCGTCGATCATGTTCGACTACGCCCTCCTCGACCGGCCCATCCTGCACTTCGCCCCCGACCTCGACGCGTACGCCGCCGAGCGCGGCAGCTACTTCGACCTGCGCGCCCGCGCCGGGGGGCCGGTCGTCGACACCCAGGACGAACTGCACCGCACCCTCGCCGGGATCAAGAAGACCGACCGCGCGTGGCAGGAGCGGCGCCGGGCCTTCGCCGCCGAGTTCGGTTCGTACGACGACGGCGGCGCAGCGCGCGCCGTGGTCGACGCCCTCTTCCCGAGCAAGAACGGCCCCGGCACGCGGAAGGCGGACTCATGAGCGCGGCCCGCGATCTCTTCCTCCTCACCAACTCCGCCGACGAACTCGGCGGCGTCACCGCCTGGACCCACCAGATGGCCCGCCTGTTCACGGGCGCGGGCCACCGCGTGCACGTCATCGGGGTCTACGAGTCCGACCTGAAGATGGCGGTGCCGGACGCGCCTGAGTACCCCGTGACCAGCCTTTATCCGCAGCATCCGCCGACCCCGCAGCCCCTCGGCGGCGCTCGGCGGCTCAGCGTGCCGGCCCGGCGCCGCGAGGCCCGCCGGATCGCGGCCCGCGGACACGCCCTCGCCACGCTCGGCTCGGTTCTGGACGCGGCCCGCCCCGGCTCCGTCGTGGTCGTCACACAGGTGTGGGCGATGGAGTGGCTGCGCGAGATCGACACCGCGCACCTCACGGTCGTCGGCATGAGCCACGAGTCGTACCGGTACTCGCGCGCCTGCCACCGCTACCACTGGATCAAGCGGCACTACCCGCACGTCGACCGCTGGCTGGCGCTCACCCAGGAGGACGCCGACCTCTGGACGGCCGAGGGCCTGAACAACGTCGACTTCATGCCCAACGCCCTCGCCCACCTGCCCGCCGTGCCCTCCCCCCGTACGGAGAACGTCGTCTGCTCGATCGGCCGGCTCGCCGACCAGAAGGGCGTCGACATGCTCCTCGACACCTGGGCGAAGGTCGCGCCGCTCCGCCCGGACTGGGAGCTGCACCTGTACGGGGCGGGCGGGGACGAGCCCGCGCTGCGCGCGCAGAGCACCGAGTCGGGGCTCGACGGGTCCGTGCGGTGGCGCGGACGGACCGACGACGTGCCCGGCGCCCTCGCCGCGTCCTCCGTCTTCGTCCAGTCCTCGCGCGGCGAAGGGTTCCCGCTCGCGCTCATGGAGGCGATGGCGAGCGCCGTGCCGTGCGCCGCGTTCGACTGCGCGCCGGGCGTCCGTGAGATCGTCCGCGACGGTGAGGACGGGCTCCTCGCCCCCGTCGGCGACCTCGACGCGCTCGCCGACCGGCTGCTCCGCCTCACCGGCAACCCCCGGATGCGGGACGCCATGGGGGAGCGGGCCCGCGTCAATGTGCGGCGGTTCTCGCAGGAGCGGGTGCTTGAGCGGTGGGAGGAGTTGTTCGCGCTGCTCGAGCGCTGAGGCGGGGTGCCGACTGACGCGGGCCGGGTGCCGCTTCGTGGGCGGCACCCGGTTCCCGGTCGCCTACTTCACCGCGCCCGCCATGACCCCGGACACGAACTGCCGCTGGAACGCGAAGAACACGGCCAACGGGATGACCATCGAGATGAACGCCCCGGGGCCCAGCACGTCCACGTTGTTGCCGAACTGCCGTACCTGGGTCTGCAGCGCGACCGTGATCGGCTGGCTGTCGGTGTCGGTGAAGATCAGCGCCACCAGCATGTCGTTCCACACCCACAGGAACTGGAAGATGCCGAGCGAGGCGATCGCCGGACCGCCGAGCGGCATCACGACACGTACGAACAGGCGCAGCTCACCCGCGCCGTCCAGGCGCGCCGCCTCCAGGAGCTCCCGTGGGATCTCCGCGAAGAAGTTCCGCAGCAGGAACACCGCGAACGGCAGCCCGAACCCGACATGGAAGAGGATCACGCCGAACAGCGAGCCGAAGATCCCGATCTCGCCGAAGAGCTTCGCGATCGGTACGAGCGCCAGCTGCACCGGCACCACGAGCAGTCCGACCACGATGAGGAACCACCAGTCCCGGCCGGGGAACTCCATCCACGCGAACGCGTACCCGGCCAGCGAACCGATGACGATCACGAGCAGCGTCGCGGGCACCGTGATCAGCGCCGTGTTGACCAGGGACTTCGTGACGTCCGCGTTCTCGAGCAGGCTGCTGTAGCTGTCGAACGTCAGCTGCGAGGGCTTGCTGAACACCTCCCACCAGCCGCTCGCCGCCATGTCCTCGGGGCTGCGCAGCGACGACAGCAACAGCCCTATGGTCGGCACCAGCCAGAGCGCGCCGACCAGGATGAGGACGAACTGCAACACCCCGCTGCCGAGCTTGTCGACGACGCGGCCCGCGAACGAGCGCGGCTTGTGGACTGTCTCGTCGACGGTCGTCATCCTCGTGCCTCCCGCCGGAGCCGCCTCATGTTGAACCACATCACCGGGATCACGAGCATCAGGAGCAGCACCGCGATGGCGCTCGCCAGACCCTCGTTGCCCTCGCTGAACGCCGACCGGTACAGCTGGAGCGCCAGCACGTTGGCATCGTCCTGCGAGGAGCCCGGCGCGATGATGAAGATCAGGTCGAAGATCTTCAGCACGTTGATCATCAGTGTCACCAGGACCACCGCGAGCACCGGCGCGAGCAGCGGCACCGTGATGCGCCGGAACACCTGCCACTCCGTCGCCCCGTCGACCCGCGCCGCCTCCAGGAGCTCCCTCGGGATGCTGGCGAGTCCGGCGCCGATCAGGACCATCGCGAACCCGGCCCACATCCATACGTACGACACCATGATCGACGTCGTCACGATGTTCAGGTAGAGGTCGAATCCGCCCAGGTGGACCGTGAAGAACTTCTTGTCGCCGAGCCAGTCGACGCCGTTGTACGCCTCCGCGAAGTTCGACGGCGGCAGACGCAGCTTCGCGCCGTCCGCCTCGGCGGGAAGCGTGAACGTCCCGTCCGCCGCGGCCGTCGTCGACGCCACCACCTTGCCGCCCTTGACCGCCTCGATCTTCATGCCCGGATAGCCGAGCTCCGTCGAGTCGATGCCGTTCAGGCCGCCCGCGCCCTTGCCGAGCGTGAAGTCCTGCCAGACGGTGCCGGTGATCTCGGCCGGCGCGTTGCGCGGCTCCTTCGCCGGCTTCGCGTCCTTTGGCATCTGGTCGGCGGCCACACCGACCAGCGCCAGCTTCACGGGCTGTCCGGCCCTGACGGGCTCCTTGGTGAGGTACGGGCCGCCGCTCTTGCCCGCCAGCTCCCCGTTCGGCCGCGGATGCGCCTTCGGGAACGCCGACGAGTCGACGAACGTGTCATGGACGCCGACCCAGACCGCGTTCACCGCGCCCTTCTCCGGGTCCTGGTCGTACACGAGCCGGAAGATGATGCCCGCGGCCAGCATCGAGATCGCCATCGGCATGAAGACGACCAGCTTGAACGCGGTGCCCCAGCGGATCCGCTCCGTCAGCACGGCGAAGATCAGACCCAGCGCCGTGGCGACCGTCGGGGCGAGCACCACCCAGAAGATGTTGTTGTTGATCGCCGCCTTGGTGTCGGCGCGGGTGAACAGCGTCTCGTAGTTGTCGAAGCCGATGAACGAGCCGCCCGACGCGTTGAAGAAGCTCCGCACCACCGAGTACCCGATCGGGTACAGGACCAGTGCGCCTAGCAGGACGAGTGCGGGCAGCAGGAACAGGAACGCGACGGTCCGGCGGGTGCCGGTGACGCTCTTGAACCGGGAGGGGTTCTTGGGTGGTGCGCTCTTGTCGGGGGCGGGCCCGGACGACCGCCCCGCCAAGTCGGCCTCTGTCTGTGGCGACTTGGCGGTGTCGTCCGGGCCGCCGCCGTCGGCGGCCGAGGTCATCGCGGCGTCAGTCCTTGTACGCCTTGGCCGCTTCGGCCTCGAGCGTCGCCTGCGTCCCCGCGATGTCCTTCGGGTTCACCAGGAAGTCCTGCAGCGCCTTCCACTCGCCCTTGCCGGGCGTGCCGCCGAACGCCTGCGGCGTCTGGTCCGACATGTCGAAGCGGAAGTCGTCACCGGCGTCGATGACGGCCTTGGCGATCGTGCGCTGCACCATGTTCGGGTACGCCGTCAGCTCCACGTTCTTGTTGGGGGAGAGGTAACCGCCCAGCTTCGCCTGGATCGTCGCCGCCTCCGGCGAGGCCAGCCACGTCACCAGCGCCTGCGACGCCTTCGAGTCCTTCAGGAGCACCGCCGCGTCACCGCCGCTGACCACCGGCGCCTCCGCGCCCACCGCCGGGAACGGGAACACCTTCGCGTCCGTCCCTATCTTCGCCTTCGTCTGCTCGATGTTGACCTGTGCGAAGTCGCCCTCGTAGACCATGCCGGCCTTCGGCGCGTCACCGCCCGTGAACGTCTGCTCCACCGACTTCGTGAACTCCGTCTGCACCGCGCCCTTGTTGCCGTCCGCGATGAAGTCGCTCTTGCCCCACAGCTCCGCCAGCGTCGTCAGCGCCTGCTTCACCGACGGGTCCGTCCACTTGATCTCGTGCTTCGCCAGCTGGTCGTACTTCTCCGGGCCCGCCTGCGACAGATAGACGTTCTCGAACCAGTCCGTCAGCGGCCAGCCGTCGGCTCCGCCGATCGACATCGGGGGCACACCCGAGTCGTAGATCATCTGCGCCGTCGCCAGGAACTCCTTCCAGGTCTTGGGCTCCTTCGCCGCCGCGTTCTCGAAGACGGCGGTGTTGTACCAGACCAGGGACTTGTTGGCGGCCTTGTAGTAGGCGGCGTACTGCGCCCCGTTCACCTTGCCCAGGTCCTGCCAGCCCTTGCTGTAGTTCTTCTCGAGCTGAGCCTGGGCCTCCTTGCCCAGCGGCTTCGCCCACTTCTTGTCCACCGCCTGCTTGATCGCGCCCGGCTGCGGCAGCATCGCCACGTCCGGCGGGGCGCCGCCCGCCACCTTCGAGCCCAGGAAGTTGATGATCGGGTCCTGCGCCGGGACGAACGTGACCTTCGCGCCCGTGCGCTTCTCGAACTCCGCGAGCACCTGCTTGAAGTTCTTCTGCTCGTCGCCGGTCCACACCGCGGCGATCTCCAGCGACTCGCCGTCCAGCTTCGGCAGTTGGACCCCGGAGGCGGGGGACTTGCTCTCGCCCCCCTCGGCCTTGCCGTCCTTGTCGTCGTCCCCGCACGAGGTGAGTCCGAGGGCCAGTGAGCCCACGGCCACGGCCACGAGGGCTCGGCGGAATATGGGTGTACGAAGAGTGCTGCGCATCGCTGCCCCGTTCTCGTCCTGGACGCTTCACCTGAGCGGTGTCCCGTGCGCACTGGTCTACGCCCGACCAGGGAGGACCGGCAAGGGTGCCTGTGCGGTCAGGGGGGTGATCGTGACGGGGTCGTGATGCGTCAACGCCGTTACCCGGGGCAGAAGTTGGCCCCGGGAACCCGGCACCCGCCTGGGCTCCGCCGATCGGGTCGTTCGGCGGGTGGGTACAGGCGTACGGGTGAGGGTGCTGTGGGGCGCGGTCCGTCGTGTGGTGGAGCGGGGCGGGGTCGTGCCGGGGTGCTGTGGGGTGCCGTCGGTTGTGGGGTGGGGCGAGGCGTGCGGGGGTGCTGTGGGGCGCCGTCGGTTGTGGGGTGGGGCGAGGCGTGCGGGGGTGCTGTGGGGCGCCGTCGGTTGTGGGGTGGGGCGGGGGCGTGCCGGGGTGCCTCCTCGGCCGGATCGGTCTCATCCTCCGCTGTCCGCCATGGGCGGGCGCCCCTGAGCTGGATTGCCCCGGAGTCCTGCGGGGGCACCCCGGCACGCCCCCTCCGGTCGAATCGCGGCTGCAGCTCGGTGCCACTTACGGTCGTCGGGTATGCGCCGCCCCGCCAGGGGGCAACGTGGCTGGCGTCCCGGCGCCGGGTGTTGTTTCGAGCAGGGAGGGGCCCCGTTCTGGTGGGGCGGGGGCTCTCAGTGCCGGGGGGCCGGGGTCACAGCAAGGAGGGCACCTCTTGCGCGGAGACCGATCGAGCCGCCCGTTCCAGCGCGGAAGCGAGCAGCGCCAGGTCGGTCGGGCCGTTGCCCAGCTCCCGTACGGGGCGGCGGTCCGGCGGATCTCCCATGCGGGCCCACTCCAGGGCGACAACGGTCGGCCGCTGCGTAGCCGTGCGGGGGATGCGACCGGTGACCCGGCCCACTTGGACACCGGTGTCCCGCCCGTCCGCCCCGAGCAACAGACCCCGCCCGGGCGCCGGATCCTCCAGCCCGGATCCCACCGGTTCGAGAACGACCCGCGGCCGAGCCGCCCCCCAACCCGGCCCGCACCCGACCCCGAACCCGGCCACGAGATGCACCCCGAGCCGCTCCCCGTCCCGCGCGACAGCCTCCAACGCCCGTACGACCGACCCCGCGGCCGGCCGCCCCGGCGACCCGAGCGGCGGCGCCAGCAGCGCGTCCAGGTCGTCGACGACCACCACGAGCCGCGGCAACGGAGCCACAACCTCCGTCTTGTCCCGCGCCCCACCGGGCCGCAGCCGAATCGTCGAACTCGGCGCCGCCTCCAGATCCGCGGCCCCGCCGGAGGCGGCCGGCGCGACCCGCTGCGCCACCATCCGCCCGGCGACAGCCCGCTGCGTGTGCCACTCCGTGAAGTGCGTACGCCCTATGAGTTCGGCCCGCCGCTTCAGCTCCGTCGTCAGCGACTGCGCGAACTCCCGCATGCGGACAGGGTCGTTGGCGGCCAGGTGCGTGGTGACGTGCGGCAGGTCC
The DNA here is from genome assembly GCF_044332585.1 of Streptomyces sp. NPDC016845. Lineage (NCBI taxonomy): Bacteria > Bacillati > Actinomycetota > Actinomycetes > Kitasatosporales > Streptomycetaceae > Streptomyces > Streptomyces sp. NPDC016845. The sequence continues at coordinate 100,395 of NZ_JBIRPI010000007.1, forward strand.
GTGCAGACCCGGAGACCCTCGACCCGCTCAGCCCCCGTACCGCCGCCCTGCCCGTCGACCAGGACGATGCCGAGCCGGTCGGGCCGCTCGGCCGCCGCCAGCGACGCGGCCACCGAGCGCAGCAGCTCCGTACGGCCACTGCCCGCGGGCCCCTCGATCAGCAGATGCGGGCCGTCGGCCGCCAGGTCCACGGCGACGGGCCCGCGCGGCCCCGCCCCGAGCACCGCCCACACCCGGCCCCCGAGCGACCCCGCGTCATCGGCCGCCGCCGCCCAACGCGCCATCAACGACGCCGGGGTCGCCCGCGCGAGCCCCAACTCGTCGAGCAGCCGCGCCGACTGCGGCAACGGCGCGGAGACGCGCGCCTGCCGCGCCCCGGCCCCGCCGGACGCGTCCGTACGCAACGGCGCGAGCGCCCGCGCGAACCGCTCGGCCCACGGCAGTGACACCGCGTCGACCGCGGCGACCGTCCCGTGCCCGACGAGCTGCCCCCGCGCCGCCCGGTGCAGCCGCAGCGCCGTGGCCACGTCCCCGCTGAGCAGCGCCACGGCCCCGCACGCCCGGAACGCCGGACTCTGCGCGCACGCCGCCTCGTACGAGTCGTCCACAGGCGAGGCGGGCGAGGTCGCGGGCGCCTCCGCCAGGCACAGCACGTGGATCCCCGCCGGGGATCCTTCCGCGGCCAGGCGCGCTGCGGCCTCCCGCAGCGTCGCCGACCCCGGGTCGCCGTCGACGATCACGACCGTCGGGACCACGGCCGCCTCCTCCCCGGCCGCCGACTCCTCGCGCCCGGGGCGCAGGCCCGCCGCATGGTCCTCAAGGCGTCGCAGCAGCTCGCCCGTGCGCGCGGCCGCCTGCTCGCGGTCGTACGCGAGCAGCAGCCGGCAGTCCTGCCCGTGCGCCGGGCGCACGTGCGGCAGCCAGCCGAGCCAGGACCACTCCGCGACGCGGTCCGCCTCGCTCCTGGCCCGGTCCGTGGCGATCAGGACGATCTCCAGGCGGTCCGGCGCGTGCAGCGCGGCCAGCTGGGCGAGGACGCAGCGGGCCAGCCCCGCCAGGCGCGCCCGCGGACCGGCCAGGCCCAGCGCCCCCGCCTCGGCGAGCCCCACGGTCACCGGGACCGCGGGCAGCAGCCCGCCGCCGCCGGGGCCCGTCCGGTCGACGGTGCCGAGCCGCACCGCCAGCTCCTCCGGGTGCCCCGGCCCGCGCTCCCAGAGCCGTGGCCCGGGGCCGAGCGCGGTGAGCAGCAGAGCGGCGGCGTCCGGCCAGGTCTCGGTGGTCGAAAGGGCCGTAAGCGGCGGCGCCGGGTCCGGTCCGTCCTCGTACGGCTCGGGCGTGTGGGGTGTGCGCAGTGTGTACGGCTCGTGGATCTCGTGCTGCTGGTCCTGTTCCTGGCCGTCCCGTCCGCGCCGCAGCAGCCGTCCGAGACCGCTCCGGCGGCGCGGTGTGCGGGGCAGCGCCGTGCCGCGCGGTGGGGTGGCGAGCGGGGTCTGCTCCAGCCCTGGGGCGCCGCCCTGGCCGGGGACGACGGGCCGGGCGCCCGGTGTCTGGCTCTCGCCCGCGGCGCCCCAGGAGGCGTCCCCGTAGGCGTGCCGGGTCTCGTCGGGCGCGGCGGCAGCCCCGCGGTTGTCGGGCGTCGCGCCGGTTCCGGTGCCGCACGCGACCCGTACGTGGCCCTCCCCGTCCGGTGCCGTGGCCACCGCCGCCGGGCGGGCCGCGTCGCCCGCCGTCACGACCCGCAGCGCCGACTCGCCGAGGCGCAGGAGGGCGCCGGGGGCGAGGCGCACGGGGCGTTCGTCGAGGGGGCGGCCGTCGAGCGTCGTGCCGTTGGTCGAGTCCAGGTCGACGACCGTGATCCGGCCGTCCGCGGCCAGCGTCACCGCGCAGTGCAGCCGGGAGACGTCGGGGTCGTCGAGCGGTACGTCCGCGTCGGCGGAGCGGCCGACGCGGATTTGGCCGCCGTGGAGCAGGTGGACGCCGCCCGCGTCGGGGCCCGCCACCACGTGCAGCTGCGCCGCGCCGTCGGCCGGGTCGGGGCCCGGGTCGGTGGGGGCGCCGAGGGAGAGCACCGCGCCGTCGGTCAGCGGCGGCTCGCCGAGCAGGCAGCGCTGCGCGTCGAGCCGCTCGGCGCCCGCGTACAGGACGGACGACGGGGCGTCGCCGCCCGCGACGGCGGCGGCGAGGCCGGAGGCGACGGCGGCGAGCGTGGTGCCGCCCGGCGCGGTGACCAGCACGTCCACCGCGGCGCCCGCGGTCCCCTCGCGCGTGGCCGTGTCAGGGCGCGTGCCCAGGGGGTCTACGACGGTAAGGCGGATCTGCATCGCCGTCTGCGGTCCCTTCTGCGCGGGCGCCCGCGACGGGTCGGCCCGCGGTCCCCCCGACCGCGCCTCCCCCTCGCCACGGGCACATCAGCCAGTGCTGCAGGCATCCTCGCACCTGCCACTGACAACACGCCCGCCCCCCACCCGTAAGTGATCTTGAATGGTCGGCTCTGCCCGCAAAAGTGCCTGCTGTGGGCCGCCCCGGGCCCGCTTGAGATCACTCACGTCGGCCTCCGGCAACCAACAGCGGGGTACCTGCGTCTTCTCGTCGAACACGGGTTTGTTCTCACCGGGACCCCGGAAGCCGCCACTAGAGTGGGTCCGGCACCCGGGACCGGGGCAGATCACGCAAGTACCGATGCAGGGAGCGCATGACGTGCGGCCGGTAGGCAGCAAGTACCTGCTCGAGGAGCCGCTCGGACGCGGCGCCACGGGCACCGTCTGGCGGGCCCGCCAGCGCGAGACCGCGGGCGCCGAGGCGGCCGTCGCCGGGCAGCCCGGCGAGACCGTCGCCATCAAGGTCCTCAAGGAGGAGCTGGCCAACGACGCGGACGTGGTGATGCGCTTCCTGCGCGAGCGCTCCGTCCTGCTCCGCCTCACGCACCCGAACATCGTGCGCACCCGCGACCTGGTCGTCGAGGGCGAGATGCTCGCCTTGGTGATGGACCTGATCGACGGTCCGGACCTGCACCGCTACCTGCGGGAGAACGGCCCGTTCTCGCCGGTCGCCGCCGCGCTGCTCACCGCCCAGATCGCCGACGCGCTCGCCGCCAGCCACGCCGACGGCGTCGTGCACCGCGACCTGAAGCCCGCCAACGTCCTCCTCAAGCAGGACGACGGCGGCATGCACCCGATGCTCACCGACTTCGGCATCGCGCGCCTCGCCGACTCCCCGGGCCTCACCCGCACCCACGAGTTCGTCGGCACGCCCGCGTACGTGGCCCCGGAGTCCGCCGAGGGGCGCCCGCAGACCAGCGCCGTCGACATCTACGGCGCCGGCATCCTGCTGTACGAGCTGGTCACCGGGCGCCCGCCGTTCTCCGGCGGCTCCGCGCTCGAAGTCCTGCACCAGCACCTCAGCGCCGAACCGCGCCGCCCCTCGACCGTTCCCGACCCGCTCTGGACCGTCATCGAGCGCTGCCTGCGCAAGAACCCGGACGACCGGCCGAGCGCGGAGAACCTCGCGCGTGCGCTGCGTACCGTCGCCGAAGGCATCGGCGTGCACGCGAGCAGCGCGCAGATCGCCGCCGCCGAGGGCGTCGGCGCCCTGCTGACGCCCGACCCGGACCCGGCACAGGTCCCGGGCGCCGCCGACCCGACCCAGGTGCTGCCGAGCAACGCGGCGACGTACGACCCGAACGCCGCCACCAGCGTCATGCAGCAGCAGGGCGATCAGGCCAACCAGTATTCCGACGCGGATCCGACGTCCGTGCTGCCGGGCCGTGGCGCCGCCGATCCGACCGCCGTCATGCCGCCCGTCCCGCCGCACCGGCCGGGGCAGAGCCAGGACAGTGGAAACTCCGGCGATCCGGACGATCCGCACCCCTGGCAGAACCAGATGCGTGCGGCCCGTGACCGCAACGAGGCGACGCAGGTCCAGTACCTCGACCCGAACGAGGACCCCCTGCGCCGCCGCCCGCAGCGCCAGGTGGCCCGCCCCGAGCAGCAGCCCAGGCCGCAGCAGTACGCCCCGCAGCAGCCGCGCGGACGCCAGCAGCGCCCGCCGCAGCAGCAGCCCGAGCAGTACGCCCCGCAGCGGCAGCAGCAGCGCCCGCAGCCGCAGCAGTACGCGCCGCCGCCCCGGCAGGCACCGCCCGCGCGCGAGCCGCGTGAACCGCGCGAGCCGCGCCGCCGCAGCGCCAACCCGATGAAGATCCCCGGTCTCGGCTGCCTCAAGGGCTGCCTGTTCATGATCGTGATCCTCTTCGTGGTGTCCTGGCTGGTCTGGGAGTTCACCCCGCTCCAGGACTGGATCGGCACCGGCAAGGGGTACTGGGCGCAGCTCTCCGACTGGTTCTCCACGGTCACCGACTGGATCGGCAGTCTGAGCAACTAGTCGGCCGAGCCGGTAGTGACCGTGTTGCCGGCAGGCGTCGCTGACAGGTGTCGACAGGCGATGTTGGAGATTTGTCGACACCCAGCGGGTGATTTCGCCTCCTGATGCGCTGGTTGGCGTCCGGGCCGCGTAGCTTGGGCGCCAACACGCGTCTGTAGGAGCAGCCTTGGCACGGAAGATCGGCAGCCGGTACACCGCCCACCAGATCCTGGGGCGCGGCAGTGCGGGCACGGTGTGGCTGGGCGAGGGACCGGACGGTCCCGTCGCCATCAAAATGCTGCGCGAGGACCTCGCCTCCGACCAGGAGCTGGTCGGCCGCTTCGTCCAGGAGCGCACCGCCTTGCTGAGCCTCGACCACCCGCGCGTGGTCGGCGTCCACGACCTCGTCGTAGACGGCAACGACCTGGCGCTCGTCATGGACCTGGTCCGCGGCACCGACCTGCGCACCCGCCTGGACCGGGAGAAGCGCCTGGCGCCCGAGGCCGCCGTCGCCATCGCCGCGGACATCGCCGACGCGCTGGCAGCCGCCCACGCCGCCGGCATCGTCCACCGCGACGTGAAGCCGGAGAACGTACTCCTCGACATGGAGGGCCCGCTCGGCCCCGGCGGCGCGCACCCCGCCCTCCTCACCGACTTCGGCATCGCCAAGCTCATCGACACCCCGCGCCGCACCCGCGCCACGAAGATCATCGGCACCCCGGACTACCTCGCCCCCGAGATCATCGAGGGCCTCCCGCCGCGCGCCGCAGTCGACATCTACGCCCTCGCGACGGTCCTCTACGAGCTGCTCGCCGGGTTCACCCCGTTCGGCGGCGGCCACCCCGGCGCCATCCTGCGCCGCCACGTCACCGAGACGGTCGTCCCGCTCCCCGGCATCCCCGACGAGCTCTGGCAGCTCCTCATCCAGTGCCTGGCCAAAGCCCCGGCCTCCCGGCTGCGCGCCTCCGAGCTGGGCGCCCGCCTCCGCGAGCTCGCCCCGATGCTGGCGGGCATGGCCCCGCTCGACGTCCACGACCCCGACGAGGCCGACGAGCCCGGCGAGGGCGACGAGCCCGGCGCCGGCCCGGCCGCCGAGCAGCCACGCTCCGCCGCCCCGAAGTCCGCCGAGGCCGCCACGCCCCGCCGCGGCGCGGTCTCCCTCGTCCCCGGCGCCGCCTCCGCCGACTCCAACCGCGACACCCACACCTCCATGCGCGTCCCCGCCCCGGACGAGCTGGCGGGGGGCGCTCGCGGCACCGCCCGCGCGCCGCGCGCCACCGGCGCCCGCCGCCCCGGCTCGGCCCGCAACCGGCACCCCGCGCGGCGCCGCCGCATCACCCTGGGCGTCGTCGGCCTCGTCGTCGCCGCGGCCGTCGGCGGCGGCGTCTGGGCCGCGACCTCCTCGGGCTCGGACGAGACCCCGCCGACCGACAGCAACAACTCGGCCCCGGAGATCCCGTAGGACAAGCCCTGGGGCCGGGCCCGCCGGGCCCGCCGGGCCACCGGGAACAGATAACTTGCACCAGCCGTTAGGCTGGTCTTGTGGCAGTCGTCGATGTTTCCGAAGAGCTGAAGTCCCTCTCCTCGACCATGGAGTCGATCGAGGCCGTCCTGGACCTCGACAAGATGAGGGCAGATATCGCCGTGCTCGAGGAGCAGGCGGCCGCGCCGTCCCTGTGGGACGACCCGGAGGCGGCGCAGAAGATCACCAGCAAGCTGAGCCACCTCCAGGCGGAGGTCCGCAAGGCCGAGGCGCTGCGTGGTCGGATCGACGACCTCTCCGTCCTCTTCGAGATGGCCGAGGAGGAATCCGACCCGGAGGAGTCAGCAGCCACCCGCGCGGAGGCCGAGTCCGAGCTGACCTCGGTCAAGAAGGCGCTGGACGAGATGGAGGTCCGTACGCTCCTCTCCGGCGAGTACGACTCCCGCGAGGCCCTGGTCAACATCCGCGCGGAGGCCGGTGGCGTGGACGCGGCCGACTTCGCCGAGCAGCTCCAGCGCATGTACCTGCGGTGGGCCGAGCGCCACGGCTACAAGACCGAGATCTACGAGACGTCGTACGCGGAAGAGGCCGGCATCAAGTCGACCACCTTCGCCGTCCAGGCGCCGTACGCCTACGGCACGCTCTCCGTCGAGCAGGGCACGCACCGTCTGGTGCGCATCTCCCCGTTCGACAACCAGGGCCGTCGCCAGACGTCGTTCGCCGGTGTCGAGGTGCTCCCCGTCGTCGAGCAGACCGACCACGTCGAGATCGACGAGTCGGACCTGCGCGTCGACGTCTACCGCTCCTCGGGCCCCGGCGGCCAGGGCGTCAACACGACCGACTCCGCGGTCCGCCTGACCCACCTCCCCACCGGCATCGTGGTCTCCTGCCAGAACGAGCGCTCGCAGATCCAGAACAAGGCCACGGCCATGAACGTCCTCCAGGCCAAGCTCCTCGAGCGCCAGCGCCAGGAGGAGCGGGCCAAGATGGACGCCCTCAAGGACGGCGGCAGCTCCTGGGGCAACCAGATGCGGTCCTACGTCCTTCACCCGTACCAGATGGTCAAGGACCTGCGCACCGAGTGCGAGGTCGGCAACCCGCAGGCCGTGCTCGACGGCGAGATCGACGGCTTCATCGAGGCCGGAATTCGCTGGCGCAAGCAGCAGGAGAAGTAAGCGCCCGGTCCTGCCGAGATTTGTCGACAAGGCAACTGCCGTTCTTTGAGCGGCAGTTGTTTTTGTTTTTCGGCCCTCTCCGCAACTGTGAAGGTCTTTCGGCGTTTTACGTCACAGTCACATGACCGTACGGCGGTCAACTCCCCTTATATCGGGTCATCGCGTACGCAACGACCTTGACGCTGATCCGAAAACTGGGAAGGCTGGCGCGCGGCATGCGTATCAGTGGGACGCGTGTGAACGGGGGCGGGTCGAAGCTGATGCCTGCTGCACCCCGGTTGAACGTGGTCCCGGGCGCTGCTCCATTGACGATTGGCTACTGGGGGTAGCAGACATATGACCAAGAAGACGCGGATCCGCGTAGCGCGCATAGCCGCAGGTGCGGTGATCGCCGCCGGCGCGTCGCTGACCGCCGCGGGTGCCGCCTCCGCCCTTGAGATCAACGTTCCGGGCCTGGCGCACGTCGACACGAACGACGGGCTGAACGTCGGCATCGTCGGCGGGAGCACCGAGGGCACCACCGAGGGCGGCAGCCAGGGCACCACCGAGGGTGCCTCCGAAGGCACCTCGACCGGCGTGTCCCAGGGCACCAGCGAGGGCACCTCCGAGGGCACGTCGACCGGTACGTCCACGGGCACCTCCGAGGGCACGTCGACCGGCACCTCGACCGGTACGTCCACGGGCACCTCCGAGGGCACCTCCGAGGGCACGTCGACCGGCACCTCGACCGGTACGTCCACGGGCACCTCCGAGGGCACCTCCGAGGGCACGTCGACCGGCACCTCGACGGGCACGTCGACCGGTACCTCCACGGGTACCTCGGCCGGTTCGTCCGAGGGCACCTCAAGCGGCAACGAGAGCGGTGGCAACCACGGCTCCGGCGGCAACAACGGCACGGGTGGCAACAACGGCACCGGTGGCAACAACGGCACGGGTGGCAACAACGGCACCGGTGGCGGCAACGGCACCGACGGCGGCTCCAGCACTGGCGGCTCGTCCACCGGCGGTGTCGACAACACCAACCCCGACGGCAACAACACCCCCGTCGAGCAGGGCCAGGGCAAGGACAGCCTGCAGGACACCGGTTCGACCCCTGCGGAGCAGACCGGTGCCCAGGGCAAGAACAACGGCGAGCTGGCCGAGACCGGTGCCGACGGCACCACGGTCCTGCTCATCGGTGCCGCGACGATGATCGCGGGCGGCGTGGGCTTCCGGTTCCTGCCGCGCCTCGGCAGCAACCGCGGCGCCGCCGCATAACACCTGAGTGACGCAGCGCACACCCAGTGCGACGTAGAAGGGCCCGGAGCCACAGCTCCGGGCCCTTCTACATGCTCAGAAAGCTATGGCCGAGGGCCTAGACGGTCTGATGGGCGAGCAGTGCCATCGCCGCGATCAGAACGGCGACGAGCGCGATCAGCGCCATCGGGTTGAGCCCGGCGAACGGACTCTGCTGAAGGCGCTCGCGGTTGGCCCGGCACACCGGGCAACGGCCCTCGCTCACGGGCGCCGCGCAGTTCGCGCACACCAAGCGGTCATAGGTCATGCGCCTGTCCTCCTCCCGCGCGGCGGAGCCGGCTGCGGCGTCTGCCAGGTTCCCACTGGTTCTCTCCGCTCAACGCTCCGGGAAACGCAACCGTTCCCCCTCCACTGTGCCAGCTTCCCGCGGATTCGGCGCGGCCCCCTCCGATGACCCTGGTGAAGGCGGTGCGGTGGCCGCCCTGGCCAGGCCCGGGACGGACAAAAACGGCACTGTCCGTGACCGCGCACCGGGACAAAACGCACAACCAGGGACGGCGCCTGCGCTGCGTGTGCCGGTTCGCGTATGGTCACGCTCACCGAGGGGGTGTCACGGGAGGCCCGCACCGCACCCCCGCCCCCGACGCAACCCGACGCTCCGAGGCGCTCCGTGATCCGATTCGACAACGTCTCCAAGGTCTATCCGAAGCAGACCCGGCCCGCCCTCAGGGATGTCTCCCTCGAGGTCGAGCGCGGGGAGTTCGTCTTCCTGGTCGGCTCGTCCGGCTCCGGCAAGTCGACGTTCCTGCGGCTCATCCTGCGCGAGGAGCGGTGCAGCCACGGCCAGGTGCACGTGCTCGGCAAGGACTTGGCCCGCGTCTCCAACTGGAAGGTCCCGCAGATCCGCCGCCAGCTCGGCACGGTCTTCCAGGACTTCCGGCTGCTGCCCAACAAGACCGTCGGGGAGAACGTGGCGTTCGCCCAGGAGGTCATCGGCAAGGGCCGGGGTGAGATCCGCAAGGCCGTGCCGCAGGTCCTCGACCTCGTCGGCCTCGGCGGCAAGGAGGAGCGGATGCCGGGCGAGTTGTCCGGTGGTGAGCAGCAACGCGTCGCCATCGCGCGGGCGTTCGTCAACCGGCCCAAGCTGCTGATCGCGGACGAGCCCACCGGCAACCTGGACCCGCAGACGTCGGTCGGCATCATGAAGCTGCTCGACCGGATCAACCGCACGGGCACCACCGTCGTGATGGCCACCCACGACCAGAACATCGTGGACCAGATGCGCAAGCGCGTCATCGAGCTGGAGAAGGGCCGCCTCGTCCGCGACCAGGCGCGCGGCGTCTACGGCTACCAGCACTAAGAAGTACCGAGAGAGAAGCTGCGAAAGGCTCAGTAAGCGCTATGCGTGCCCAGTTCGTTCTGTCGGAGATCGGTGTCGGTCTCCGCCGCAATCTCACGATGACCTTCGCCGTCATCATCTCGGTGGCCCTCTCGCTCGCCCTGTTCGGCGGCTCGCTGCTCATGAGCGACCAGGTCAACCAGATGAAGGGTTTCTGGTACGACAAGGTCAACGTCTCGATCTTCCTGTGCAACAAGGGAGACGCCGAGTCCGACCCGAACTGCGCCAAGGGCCCGGTCACCGCCGAGCAGAAGAAGCAGATCCAGGACGACCTCGGCAAGATGGGCGTCGTCCAGAAGGTGACGTACGAATCCCAGGACCAGGCGTACAAGCACTACAAGGAGCAGTTCGGCGACTCCCCGCTGGCCAGTTCGCTCACCCCGGACCAGCTGCAGGAGTCGTACCGGATCAAGCTGAAGGACCCGGAGAAGTACGAGGTCATCGCGACCGCGTTCAACGGCCGGGCCGGTGTGCAGTCCGTGCAGGACCAGAAGGGCGTGCTCGACAACCTCTTCCGGCTGCTCGGCTACCTCAACTACGCGGCCGGGGCCGTCATGCTCGTGATGCTCGTCGTCGCGCTGCTGCTGATCGTGAACACCGTGCGGGTGTCCGCGTTCTCCCGGCGCCGCGAGACCGGCATCATGCGCCTGGTCGGCGCGTCCGGCTTCTACATCCAGGCGCCTTTCATCATGGAGGCGGCGGTCGCCGGGCTCATCGGCGGCGGCATCGCCTGCGTCTTCCTGGCGGCCGGCCAGTACTTCGTGATCGACAACGGCGTGGCGCTCTCCGACAAGCTCCAGCTCATCAACTTCATCGGCTGGGACGCGGTGCTCACCAAGCTGCCGCTCATCCTCGCCGTGAGCGTGCTGATGCCCGCGCTGGCCGCGTTCGTCGCGTTGCGCAAGTACCTGAAGGTGTGACGAGAGTCCCCCGTGCCACGGGGCGCCGGGCGGGCCAACCTCCCGTACGGCGCCCCACGTTGTCCTAGACTCACCGACATGTCAGGCCGCCGGGATCTGTTCCACGCGCTCTCCGCGCACCCTGGGCCCCGCCGTATCGGCCGCGGGGCCGCCCTGACGTTCGTCTTCGCGAGCGTGCTCGCGGCGGGCGCCGCGACCGGCTCCTGGCCCGACGACACACAGGATTCCGCCACGGAACCGGGCCGTTCGGTCGCCGCCGCGCCCCAGCGGCACCTCGCCGGCCACGCGACCGGCCCGACGGCTTCGACCGACCCCACCGAGGCGGCCGCCGAGGCCGTCGAGGACGGCAAGTCACCGACGCTCGCCGCCGAGGAGGCCGTCAGCCGCAGCGGTGACCGCTGGGGCGCGGTCTACTCGCAGGGCGAGTTCGAGGAGTTCGAGCAGGCCCTGGACGGCGAGTACACCGGCGTCGGCCTGCGGGCCCGCCGCGCCGCCGACGGTGACGTCCAGATCACCAAGGTCCGCTCCGGCTCGCCCGCGCAGCTCGCCGGCGTCCGCGAGGGCGACCGCATCTCCTCCGTCGACGGCAAGCCCGTCACAGGGCGCCCCGTCACCGAGGTCCTCCGGCTGCTGCGCGGCGAGCACGCGGGCACGCCCGTACGCGTAGGGCTGCGGCGCGGCACGCGCGCGTGGAGCGAGACGCTGCACCGCGCCAACCTCACCACCGACAACGTCACGACGACCCGCCTCCCCTCCGGCGCCGAGCTGATCAAGGTCAGCGCCTTCACCAAGGGCACCGGCGCGCAGGTGCGCCGGGCGGTGCGCGAGGCACCCGCGCGCGCGGGCATCGTCCTGGACCTCCAGGGCAACTCCGGCGGCCTGGTCACCGAGGCGGTCAGCGCGGCCTCCGCGTTCCTGGACGGCGGGCTCGTGGCCACGTACGACGTACGGGGTGAGCAGCGCGCCCTGCACGCCGAGCGCGGCGGGGACACCGGCAGACCGGTGGTCGTGCTGGTCGACAGCGGGACGATGAGCGCGGCCGAGCTGCTCACCGGCGCCCTCCAGGACCGCGGCCGCGCGGTCGTCGTGGGCACCAGGACCTTCGGCAAGGGCTCCGTGCAGATGCCGACCAAGCTGCCCGGCGGATCCGTCGCGGAGCTGACCGTCGGCCACTACCGCACCCCGGGCGGCCGGGGCGTCGACGGCCACGGCATCACCCCCGACCTGGAGGCCGAGAACGGCGCCCGGCAGCGGGCCGAGACAGTATTGAGTGGCCTCGGCACCCCCTCGTAGTGCGAAAATGGCCAGCACTATGGCCAAGTCAATGTTCGTACCGAAGGAGTCCCAGCCCAAGCAGGGCAAGGGGGACGCGTCCGGCAAGAAGGACGGCAAGCGCAAGATCGTCGCGCAGAACAAGAAGGCGCGCCACGACTACGCCATCATCGACACCTACGAGGCCGGTCTCGTGCTGACCGGCACGGAGGTCAAGTCGCTGCGCCAGGGACGGGCCTCCCTGGTCGACGGCTTCGTGCAGATCGACGGCGGCGAGGCGTGGCTGCACAACGCCCATATCCCCGAGTACAGCCAGGGCACGTGGACCAACCACACCGTGCGCCGCAAGCGCAAGCTGCTCCTGCACCGCGAGGAGATCGACAAGCTGGAGTCGAAGTCGCAGGAGACCGGCCACACGATCGTGCCGCTGGTGCTCTACTTCAAGGACGGCCGCGCCAAGGCCGAGATCGCGCTCGCCCGCGGCAAGCGCGAGTACGACAAACGCCAGACGCTGCGTGAGCAGCAGGACCGGCGGGAATCGGACCGTGCCATCGCGGCGGCGAAGCGGCGACAGCGGGCGCAGCAGGGCTGAGGCGGCGCCGGGGAATAAGCTGGCACGTCCGACCGTTGGTCACGTACGATGGGACTGCTCCTCACAGCAGGGGCACCGGACCGCGAGGTCCACTTTGAAAAAACAACATGGGGATGATCGGTTTCGACAGCGGCTGTCGAAGCAGGGGAAGCGAGCCGAGGAAGCGGCAATGATCTCGTAAACCATATGTCGCAACCAATAATCGCCAATTCCAAGAGCGATTCCCAGTCCTTCGCCCTCGCTGCCTAATAAGCAGTGACTGAAGGACCCTAAATGGGTGTCAGCCCGGGGATGTTCCCGACCCGGATCCTGGCATAATCTAGGGGACTAAACCATCGAGCCCGGTCACGGGGTTCGATGGGAAATCAAACAGTGACTGGGCCCGTCGGAGACTTGTTCGCGTGATCTCCGGGGCCGAGAAAATCGCAGCGAACTGCGCTCGGAGAAGCCCTGCTGCTGCACCGTTGGACGCGGGTTCGATTCCCGCCATCTCCACCACCCCATGTGGCCCCTGGCTGTCGATATGATCGACGGCCAGGGGCTTTTGTTTTGGCACCCGAGGGCTGCTGCTCAGCTGCGCGCCTGCCTGCGTGCAGCTTTACGGCCCATTCAGGTGACCCGGCAGTCGACTGACACGCCTTGTCCGACCGCAGTGCGACGGGCACCCCAGATTCCGGGCGAGCTTGCCGGGAGTCGGCGCGTTCGCTGCCGAGTGGCGGAAATAGGTACGGATACTCAGGTCCGATCTGAGCATCGGCACGGAGGTGGCGCATGGGACGCGCGCACTAGCATGTGAGCCGGGGTCGTCGCCGCATACGTACCCCAGCAAAGCCAGGGGGAAGGGGGAGGGACGCGCATGGCATGGGCTGAGTGGGAACAACTCAAGGCACAAGCCGTTGAACGGCAGAACAACCATACGCAGATCAACAGCCTGCACGGCAAAACGTCGTCATCCGAAGCATCGGGCGGTGGCGTCAGCACACTTCGTCATGAGCGCGGCCCCTGGACGCAGGCAGCAGGCACGGCGGACGATCTGCAAGCCAGCACGAGCACGGCAAGGGTTGATCTGCGCAGCGCGCACGAGGGTGTGGGCGGCGGTCTGGCCGGGTTGACCAGCCTTGGGGCGCTCAAGACGGTGCTCACGTCCTGGAACGAGCGACTCGGACGGGTGCGGGAAGAGTGCAGCGCTCTCGAGCCCGAGTTGCGGCAGGTTGCTGTGGACCTCGGAGAGATCGACGCCGAAGTAGGGGGTAAGGCGAAGGCGGTCACGGTGCCGGGCACTAGGAGGGGTGAGTGGACCATGGCCGGGTCCTCTGCGCTGACATGGCAGCAGCTGCGCGACCTTAAACTGTCTGAATTGACCGAAGCTGCCGACGGGTGGGGCGCTCTTTCCAAATTCGCCGATCATTCTCGTGAATGTGTCGATGGCGATATGAGCAACAAGCTCACCAAGACCCAGGACAGCGAGTCCGCCCGCTCGGCGGTCAAAAGATTGAAGCGGCTGAGCGAAAATTATCACTATGTCCAGACAGAAGCGGGACTGATTCGAGGTGTCCTCGACGGTCTGGCGAGTGAGGCCAACTCGCCGCAACGTCGATTGCGCGACGCCCTCGATGATGCCGCCACACTCGGGTACACCGTCAATGAGGACGGCAGCATCGACTATCCGGCTGGTGGCCAGAACTCGATGACCGGAGACATGGTGCCAGGTGGTTCCGTCATGGGGAACAACGGTCTCGTCGGAGTCGGTAATCCTGGACTTCATCGTGATGGAGAGGGAAAGTACGACCCGGCCGCAGGGGCGGATGCTCCGGCTCTCGCAAGTCCGAACCCGCACCGGGCCAAAGCGCAGGACGTCGCGGACCGCATCGCTCACGCGGTGCGTGAAGCCAGCGAAATCGATGAACGCTACAGCTCGGCCCTGAATAAACTGAAGGCTGCTTCCGGTCTTGCTGTGGATAAGAAGAAATGGGCAAATGTGGCGGGTGATGTCGATGCAGTTGGGAATGCGGCCCGACAGTATCTTGCTGCAGATGTGCTCGACAAAACACCCGCCGAGCGTAAGCAGTGGTGGGATCATCTGTCCAAGGAAGAGCAACAGGAATACATTACGTCCTTCCCAGATGTGCTCGGCGGCCTCGACGGAATTCCGGCTGTAGCGCGCGATCAAGCGAACCGAGAAAACCTGCCTTTGATCATCGCCAGCCTCGAAGGAAAGACGGCGGACGGCGCACAAGAGAAACTTGCGGGTCTCCGAGGGATTCAAGACAAATTGTCGCAGAATTCGCATCCGCCGATGTATCTGCTAGGGGTCGGGCTCGAAGGGAAGGGGCGAGCGATCGTCAGTTACGGCAACCCTGACACATCCAAGAACGTCTCGTCATATGTGCCGGGCCTAGGGACGGCCCTGGATGGGGAGTTTGCTGACGACACCGTTCGCAGGGCCTACCAAACGGCAAAGGGAGCTCAGAAATATGATCCGTCCAGCGCTTCCATCGTATGGCTCGGGTACGACGCCCCAGGTTTCAAGGATGTGATGTCTACAACCAATGCGAGCAAGGGTGCTTCTGACTACAACTCGTTCATGGATGGCATTCAAGCAACCAGCGAGCACAAGAATGCGCACATCACTGCCATTGGTCACTCCTATGGCTCTCTCGCCGTAGGTACTGCCGCTCGGCAGGACGGTGGCATTCCAGGAGCCGACGACATTGTCCTGCTCGGCAGTCCGGGCACTGGGGCTGACAAGGCTTCGGAACTCAACGTCGGCAAGGGGCACGTGTTCGTGGGCTCCGCAGACAACGACCCGGTCACGAAGCTGCCGGCGAAGCAGGACCTGTTCGGAGTGGTCAGTCCTGTGGTCGCAGCGGGCAGATGGGGCAACGATGACATCTGGTTCGGGACGGACCCGGCCAGCGCAGAGTTCGGGGCGACGCGGATGGAAAGCGGCGACGGCCCGCTTCCGCTCCTGTCCGGACTTGGGGCGACTCCTGCGCATTCCGGATACTTCGACCCCGAGCGCAATCCCTCTGCCGCCGACAACATCGCTAGGATCGTCGCCGGACACTCAGACTCGATCACTACAGAGGCCCCACGGTGAAGTGCTTCCTTGTTCGCATCGTCGCTCCTGTGCTCGCTGTAGCTTTTGTTGGGGGCTGTGGAGGAAGCGGCGGCTCGGACACCCCGGAGAGGAGTTCGGACGTGAATATGAAGGAAGCTGCGGATGAAGCAGACCGCCTGATCGGCGAGACGCTTTCCTCCGTGAACCCTCCCCTGGAATGGACGCACGACGAATCCGACAGTGGTGCGTGCCCGGATGCTCAGGGGCTCGGCGACGTCACGCGCCGAGCCGTGGTCATGACGCAGGTGTCCGATGGCCGGCGCGGTGCTCTTCTCGGTGTCATCGAGCGGGCATGGAAGAAGTCCGGCTACAAGATCACCAAGGTCAACTCGGACAAGGAGTTCCCCGCCGTCTACGCGGACGCGAACGACGGCGTTCTGAAGATGAACTTGAGCGTCGGATACAAGGGGCAGTTCTTCCTGGAGGTTCAGACGGCCTGCGTGGACAAGTCCGCGGTGGCACAGCCCACCACACCCGCGAAGGGCGTCGACTACCGCGGGAAGAAGGTCCCCGCCCCCAACGTGCACTCAGACTTCTGGTCGTCACCGGAGCCGATTGCGACACATTGACACATCGGCTCGCCGTCAACTGTGTCGGTCGGCCCCATGTCGGGACCCCGGAGCCGGGCCTACCTTCGCTCCCCATGACACACACCAGTGCACGCATCAGTACACGTGCCAGAGCCGCGGCCGTCCTGCTCGCTCTTCTCGCCCTCTTCCTGCCCGCCGTTCCGCAGGCGTCCGCCGCCGCGTCCGGTGTTCAGGAAGTCACCGGGTTCGGTGCCAATCCCGGGGCCCTGAAGATGTTCCGTTACGTTCCCGACGGACTGCCCGGGGGGCGGCCCGTGGTCGTCGTCATGCACGGCTGTACGCAGAACGCCGCCGGGTACGGGACCGGCAGCGGGTGGGTCTCGCTGGCCGAGCGGTGGGGGTTCTCCGTCGTGCTGCCGCAGCAGACCTCGGGCAACAACCTCAGCTCGTGCTTCAACTGGTTCCAGGCCGGGGACACCGGGCGCGGGCAGGGCGAGGCCGCCTCCGTCGCGCAGATGGTCGACAGGCAGGTCGCCGACGCGGGCGCGGACCCGTCCCGGGTGTATGTGACCGGGCTCAGCGCCGGGGGCGCCATGACGGCCGTGATGATGGCGGCCTACCCGGAGAAGTTCGCCGCCGGGGGCGTCGTCGCCGGGCTGCCGTACGGGTGCGCGCAGGCGGCCGGATCCCCGTACGTGTGCATGTATGTCGGGGCCACGCAGACGGCGAAGCAGTGGGGTGACCGGGTGCGGGCCGCCCGGCCCGGGTACGCCGGGCCCTGGCCGCGGCTCACCGTGTTCCAGGGCAGCGCCGACTACACCGTGAAGCCCGTCAACATGACGGATCTGGCCGAGCAGTGGACCGATGTCCGTGGGGCCGACCAGGTCGCCGACGTCAGCGACACCGTCGCCGGGTTCCCGCACCAGGTCTTCCGCGATGCCTCCGGCGGCCCGGCGGTGGAGACGTACAGCGTCACCGGCATGGGGCACGGGCAGCCCGTCGACCCGGGGAGCGGGGCCGCGCAGTGCGGGACCGCGGGGGCGTACATCCTCGACGTGAACCTGTGCGCCGCCCAGGTCCTCGGGCGCTCCTGGGGACTTGGCTGATCCCTGGGTCTTGGCGGCCCGTCGGGTCTCCGGGATGCTCCTGTGGCATGAGCAGAGCTGACAGCGAACCGCGTAAGGCGTACCGGAGATGGGTCTGGCCCGTAGTCCTCGGGGTGGCCGCGGCCACGCTCTCGTGGGGCGGCGGGAGCGCCGGGGCCGACGCCGGCCCCGGCGGGCTGTCCGAGGCCATCGACACCATCCTGGGCGATCCGCGCATGGAGGGCGGCGCGGCCGGTGTCGTCGTGGCCGATGCCGCCACCGGCGAGACCCTGTACCAGCACAACCCGACCGGGCGGCTCATGCCCGCTTCCAACACCAAGCTCGCCACGTCGACCGCGGCCATGGAACTCCTCGGCCCGCAGTACAGGTTCACGACCGACGTGCTCGCCGGTGGACGCCTGCGGGGCGGGGTCCTCCACGGGGACCTCTATCTGCGCGGGACCGGCGATCCGACCGCCCTCGCCGCCGACTACGACCGGCTCGCCGCCGGTGTCGCCGCCGCCGGGGTGCGGAAGGTCGACGGGCGGCTGGTCGCCGACGACACCCGGTTCGACGACCGGCGGCAGGGCGACACCTGGGGCGCCGACGACGAGTCCTCGTACTACGCCGCCCAGATCTCGGCGCTCAGCGTCGCGCCCGACACCGACTACGACACCGGGACCGTCATCGTCGAGGTCGAGCCCGGGAAGAAGGCCGGGGACCAGCCACGCGTGCGCGTCACGCCACGGACGGACTACGTGCGCTTCGACGTGCGGGCGCGCACCGTGGCCGCCGGGGGAGCGGACCGCATCGCCGTCGAGCGGCAGCACGGCACCAACACCGTCACCGTCGGCGGGACCGTGCCGGTCGGCGGTGACACCACCAAGGAGTGGGTCACCGTGTGGGAGCCGACGGGGTACGCCGCCGCCGTCTTCCGCGACGCGCTCGCCGCGCACGGCGTGAAGGTGAGCGGCGCCACCAGGCTGGGGCGGGCCGCCCCGGCCGGTGCCAAGACGCTCGCCACGCACGACTCCATGGCGCTGAAGGACCTGCTCATCCCGTTCATGAAGCTCTCCAACAACATGCACGCCGAGTCGCTCACCAAAGCCATGGCGTACGAGGCGACGGGCCGGCCCGGCAACTGGGGCGACGGGACCGCCGCCATCGCCTCCTACCTGAAGGGCGCCGGGGTCGACGCCGGGAAGGTGCGCCAGGTCGACGGTTCGGGGCTCTCGCGCAAGAACAACTTCGCCGCCCGGCAGATCGCCGACCTGCTGCTCTCCGTACGGGACGAGCCCTGGTACGCCGACTGGTACAGGTCCCTGCCGGTGGCGTGCGACCCGGACCGGTTCGTCGGCGGGACGCTGCGGACGCGGATGTGCGACACCCCTGCCGCGCTCAACGCCCGCGGCAAGACCGGGTCGCTGACCGGGGCCAGCGCCCTGTCCGGCTATGTGAAGGATGCCGACGGGCGCGAGCTCGTCTACAGCGTCGTGCAGAACAACTACCTCGCCGACTCGGTGAAACCGCTGGAGGACGCGATCGTCGTGACCCTCGCCGAGTCGACCGCGGAGAAGGCGGCGAGGGGTGTCACGCCGAGGCCGAGCCGGTTCGTGCCGGGCGCGGACACGGGTGCGGACGGTCTCGAGTGCTCCTGGCGCAAGCCCGTCACCTGCTGACGCCCCGCACGCGCAGATACCCGTAGAGCGCGAGCAGCAGCGCCGTCACCGCCGCCACGACCGGGACGGTGTACGCCGCGGTGGGGCCCCAGTGCTCCACCGCGGCGCCGCCCGTCGCGGAGCCGCAGGCGATGCCGCCGAGCAGGCCGGTCACGGCGAGCGTCATGCCCTCGTTCAACTGGGCTGCCGGTGTGCGCTGCTGGACCAGGGTCATGCCCGTCACCATGGTCGGCGCCGTCGCCATGCCCGCGATCAGGAGCGCCCCGCCGAGCGCGAGGAGCGAACCGGTGACGGCCGCCGCGAGCAGCGGCAGCGTCATGAGGACGGCCATCGCGGCGACGCAGACCGGGTGGCGCCGGTCGGCCGGGCCCGCCGGTTTCGTCGCCCCGTAGACGAGGCCCGCCGCACATGAACCCGCCGCTTGGAGCGCCAGGATGCCGCCCGCCCACGCCTTGTGCCCCTGCGCGTCCGCGAAGGCGACCGTGACGACCTCCAGGGAGCCGAAGATCGCGCCCGTCGCGAGGAAGGAGACGAGGAGCGGCGGCATGCCACGCGCGCGTAGCGGCGTCTTCGTCGCCTCCGTACGGGCGTGCGGCGGGGGTTCCGTGGCCCGTTGCGCGGCGAAGACCAGCACGCCGGTCACCATGAGCACGACGCTGACCAGCGTGCCCGCCTCCGGGAACAAGGTTCCGCACAGGAAGGCGGCCACGACCGGGCCGAGCATGTAGCACAGTTCGTCCGCCGCCTGCTCGAAGGAGTTCGCGGTGTGCAGCGCGTCGGCGTCGCCCTTGAGGAGGTGCGCCCAGCGGGCCCGGGACATGCCGCCCGTGTTGGGCGTGGCCGCCGATGCCAGGTACGCGGCGAACAGGGTCCAGCTGGGCGCCCCGAAGTGCACGCACAGGAGCAGGGCGAGCGATCCGCACGCGGAGATCACGGTGGCGGGGACGGCGGTGCGGGCCTGCCCGTACCGGTCGACGAGCCGTGCCGTCCAGGGGCCGACGACCGCGTTGGCGACCAGGCCCGTCGCGGTGACGGCGCCGGCGAGCGCGTACGAGCCGCGCGTCCCGGAGATCATGATGACCGCGCTGATGCTGAACATGCCCTGCGGGAAGCGGGCCAGCAGGTTGCCGAGGGTGAAGGCGAGGGCGCCGGGTACGGCGAACAGCCGGGCATAGGTCATCTTCGGGGCAGCCGCGGGGACGGACGTGCTTGTCCCGGCCGGCGTGGCTGTCCCGGTCGACGTGGTTGTTTCAGGCATGCCAAGAGCGTCACCGCAGGCCGTACGCCCGGTCCAACACCTACTCCGTACCGATTCACGCGCCTGTGTTGTAAGTCGTTGTAAGTTCCCCGGATGGCAACCACCATCGAGCCGCGCCTCCTGCGCGCCTTCCTCGCCGTCGCCGACGAACTGCACTTCACGCGCGCCGCCGCCCGGCTCTACGTGGCCCAGCAGGCGCTCAGCCGGGACATCCGCCGGCTCGAACGGGAGCTGGGCGCCGAGCTGTTCGGGCGGACCACGCGGCAGGTCACGCTCACCGCCGAGGGTGCGCGGCTGCTGCCGTACGCGCGGCGCGTGATCGAGGCGCAGGACGAGCTGCTCGCCGCGTTCACCGGGACCGCGAACGAGGCCCGGCCACTGCTCGTGGACGTCAACAGCCCCGGGCTCGTGCACGAGCGGGTCCTCGCGCGGGCCCGCGAACTCATCCCGGGGCAGGAGCTGATGGCGCGCTACGAGAGCGGCCTGACGTACGCCGCCGCCGAGCTCCTCGCGGGGCGTATCGACGTCTCCTTCGGCCGGTTCGCGGGGCTCGACCCGGCCGTGCGCGAGCGCCTCGCCCAGCAGCCCCTGCGCTACGAGCCGATGGCGGTCCTGCTGCCCGAGGAGCACCCCCTCGCCGGACTAGACGCCGTACCGCTCGACCGGCTCGCGGGGGAGACGGTCTACGCGGGCGCAGGCAATCCGCGGACGCCCGAGTGGACCGACCTCGCCCGGCGGCTCTTCGACGGGCGCGGCATAAAGATCGCGCCACCCGCGCCGCTCGCCGTCGGCGAGGAGGAATTCCGCCGGATCATGGCGAAGTACGGCAATCCGGTCCTGGCCGGGATCGGCTTTCCGGCCATGCCGGGATCGGTGCTCCGGCCGCTCGTCGACCCCGTTCCGCTGTCACCTGTGTCGCTTGTATGGCGAAAAGGTCAGAAACACCCCGGGATTGACGCGCTCAGGGCCGCCGCGTCCTCGATCGCCGAGGAGGAAGGATGGCTCGACCGCCCCGCCGACGCGTGGATACCGGCCCCAGATGCACTCGTCATGATGAATCGTGTGTGACGGGCGGATACGAAAGTCACTCGTGTGCGCTACATTCTTCGTCCGGGCGCAGTGTGATAAGGGGATTGCTCGGGCCAGGGTGGGGTCCCGGTCCGACCGAGAAGTGTCCGGCCGGTCGCATGCGCACCCAAGATCAAAACCATGAACGTGGACATGCGCAGGCGTATGTCCTTGGGGGGTTGTCCGTACGGTGGAACATTGGCGAGAAGACGCCTTGCCCGGGCAGGCTCATGATCCTAACGAGGTGACGGTCCAACTCGACGTCACCGACAGCCGGTTGGGTGACCTGCTGGAGGCGCGGAAGGCAACGGCCGTCCCCGCGCGGGCCCAGGCGCAGGACGACGGCAAGGACGTACCCGTCTTCGTCGACGACTCCGGGCGGCGCGGCCGCACCTTCCGGCGGGTCGGCGTCTCCCTCGGCGCCGCCTGCGCGGTCTTCGCGGTAGTCCTCGTGGCCACGCTGCTCTCGGGCAATTCGAGCGCGCCCTGGCTGCCCATGCCCAAGGAGCCCGCGGGCCACGCCGACAGCGAGCCGCAGGCGCCCGCCGACTCCGCGTCGCCGTCCACCGGGCCCGGCGCCTCCCAGGACCCGGCCGCCGCGGGCGCCACGCCCGGCGGCGCGGCCACCTCCGGCGCGACCGGCGCGGCCCCGTCCGGCACGACCGCCGCGCAGCCCGGCGCGGGCACGGAACAGGGTGCGGGCACGGACACGGGCGCGGACCCGGCGGGCGCCTCGCCCGACCAGCCCATCGGCGCCCACACGTCCCCGGCCGCCGACCCGTCCGCGTCGGAGCAGCCCGGCACCGGCTCGACCGCGCCGGCCGAGCCGCCCGCCGGCGCCGACTCCCCGCCCGCCGCCGAGCCCTCCGGCGACCCGTCCACCGAGGCCGGGGGCGGCGACGCCGGCACCCACGCCGGCGGCCTCCTGTCCGGGCTCCTCATCGGCTCCACCACGTCGCTCGTCGCGTCCCTGGAAAGCAGCGTCCTGTAGAAATGTCCGACCGCTCACGTCCCCGGCGGCCCCGCGTCCGCAGGCGCCGCCTGCCGCTGCGCTATCTGCTGCCGTCGCTGCTCCTCGTGGCGATGCTGTGCATGCTGATGCTGCGCGGCTACGTCCACAGCGAGATACTCGCCGACCACCGCGTCCGGCCCGAGGCGGGCACCGCCCAGGTGCCGGAGAAGATCCTCGACGGCGGCCCCGTCATCGACACCCGGGGCGGGCAGGAGAGCAGCCGCTCCATCGGCCGCCACAAACTCGTCCTCACCTTCGACGACGGGCCCGACCCGGAGTGGACCCCGAAGGTCCTCGACGTCCTCAAGAAGCACGACGCCCACGCCGTCTTCTTCGTCACCGGCACCATGACCTCGCGCCACCCCGACCTCGTACGCCGGATGGTTGCCGAAGGCCACGAAGTGGGCCTGCACACCTTCAACCACCCCGACCTCTCCTACCAGTCGACCGAGCGCATCGACTGGGAGCTGTCGCAGAGCCAGCTCGCGCTCGAAGGCGCCGCGGGCGTGCGCACCTCGCTGTTCCGGCCGCCGTACTCCTCGTTCGCCGACGCCATGGACGACGCGTCGTGGCCGGTCACCCAGTACATCGGCTCGCTCGGCTACATCACCGTCGTCAACAACACCGACAGCGAGGACTGGAAGCGGCCCGGCGTCGACGAGATCATCCGCCGCGCCACCCCGCACGGCGGCAAGGGCGCCATCGTCCTCATGCACGACTCCGGCGGCAACCGCGCGCAGACCGTCGCCGCCCTCGACCGCTTCCTGCCCGAACTCCAGGACAAGGGCTACAAGTTCCAGAACCTCTCCGAGGCGCTCGGCATGCCCGGCGCGCACACGCCCGTCAGCGGCATAGAGCTGTGGAAGGGCCGCGCCTGGGTCGCCGCGGTCCAGGCCTCCGAGCACCTCACGGACGTCATGGTCGTCGGGCTCGCCGTCATCGGCGTCCTCGTCATGGGCCGCTTCGGCCTCATGCTGCTCCTGTCCGCGCTGCACGCCCGGCGCGTCCGCCGCCGCGGCTTCGCCTGGGGCCCGCCCGTCACGGAACCCGTCTCCGTCCTCGTACCGGCGTACAACGAGGCGAAGTGCATCGAGAACACCGTGCGCTCCCTGATGGCGGGCGAGCACCCCGTCGAGGTCATCGTCATCGACGACGGCTCCACCGACGGCACCGCCCGCATCGTCGAGAACCTGCGCCTGCCGAACGTCCGCGTCATACGCCAGCACAACGCGGGCAAACCGGCCGCCCTCAACCGGGGCCTCGCCAACGCCCGCCACGACCTCGTCGTGATGATGGACGGCGACACCGTCTTCGAACCCGCCACCGTCCGCGAACTGGTGCAGCCGTTCGGCGACCCGCGCGTGGGCGCCGTCGCCGGCAACGCCAAGGTCGGCAACCGGGACTCGCTCATCGGCGCCTGGCAGCACATCGAGTACGTGATGGGCTTCAACCTCGACCGCCGCATGTACGACGTCCTGCGCTGCATGCCGACGATCCCCGGCGCCGTCGGAGCCTTCCGCAAGTCCGCCCTCGCGCCCATCGGCGGCATGAGCGACGACACGCTCGCCGAGGACACCGACGTCACCATGGCGCTGCACCGCGACGGCTGGCGCGTCGTCTACGCCGAGAAGGCCCGCGCCTGGACCGAGGCGCCCGAATCCGTCCAGCAGCTGTGGTCCCAGCGCTACCGCTGGTCGTACGGGACCATGCAGGCCATCTGGAAACACCGCCGCGCCGTCGTCGAGCGCGGCCCCTCAGGACGCTTCGGCCGCGTAGGGCTGCCCCTGGTCTCCCTCTTCATGGTCGTGGCCCCGCTGCTCGCGCCCCTCATCGACATCTTCCTGCTCTACGGGGTCGTGTTCGGACCCACCGAGAAGACGGTGGTGGCCTGGCTCGGCGTGCTCGCCCTCCAGCTCGTCTGCGCGGCCTTCGCCTTCCGGCTCGACAAGGAACGCATGACGCACCTCATCTCCCTGCCGCTCCAGCAGCTCCTCTACCGGCAGCTGATGTACGTCGTGCTGCTCCAGTCCTGGATCACCGCGCTCACCGGCGGCCGTCTGCGCTGGCAGAAGCTGCGCCGCACGGGCGCGCTCGACGCGGGGCTGCCCGGCGTGCCGCAGCAGCGGTCCACGTCCGTGGCGGACCATGACCGGAGGCCCGTGGCATGACGCAGACGGCACCCATGTCCCCGTCGCAGCCTGCGGTCACACCCCCGGCGAGACCCGGCCGCGACCGCTACCTCGACCTCCTGCGCTCCATCGCGCTCGTCCGCGTCGTCGCCTACCACTTCTTCGGATGGGTGTGGCTGAGCGTCCTCTTCCCGTCCATGGGCGTGATGTTCGCGCTCGCCGGATCGCTCATGGCACGCTCCCTGAACCGGCCCGCGCCCGGCGTCGTCCGCGGCCGGATCCGCCGCCTGCTGCCCCCGCTGTGGGTGTTCGCCGCGCTCGCGGTGCCGCTGCTCTTCGCGGGCGGCTGGAACCCCGGCAAGGACCCCGACAACGGCGGCGTCTGGGGCTGGCTCGACCTCGTCGGCTACCTGATCCCGATCGACGCCCCCAACTACCCCTTCACCGTGGCGGACCCGCCCGGCTTCCTCGAGAGCACCTGGGCCGAACAGGGCATCGGCCCCCTGTGGTACCTGCGCGCCTACCTCTGGTTCGTGCTCGCCTCGCCGCTGCTCCTGTGGGCGTTCCGCAAGGTGCCGTGGGCGACGCTGCTCGCACCGCTCGCCCTGACCGCCGTCGTCGGTACGGGCCTGGTGACCATCCCGGGCCGGACCGGCGAGGCCGTCACCGACTTCGCCGTGTACGGCAGCTGCTGGGTGCTCGGCTTCGCCCACCACGACGGCGTCCTCGCGAAGGTGCCGCGCTATCTGGCGGTGTCGGGCGCGGCCCTCGTCATGGCCTTCGGCCTGTGGTGGGCCTCGGGCCACCTCTCCGACGAGGGCTGGGACCTGAACGAGATCCCGCTCGCCCAGGCCGCCTGGTCCCTCGGGTTCGTCGTCATCCTGCTCCAGTACGCGCCCTCCTGGCGGGAGCTGCCGAAGCGGCTCGCCCGCTGGGACCGGCCGATCACGCTGGCCAACAACCGGGCCGTCACGATCTACCTCTGGCACAACATCCTGATCATGGCGACGTTCCCGGTGATCGACGCCCTCTACGAGCTGCCCTTCATGGGCGACCGGCTCGACTCCGCCCTCGACTCCACGTACATGTTCTGGTCGTTCGTCCTCGTCTGGCCGCTGATCGCCCTCGCGATCATGGCCGTCGGCTGGGTCGAGGACCTGGCCGCGAAGCGCCCGCCGCGGCTGTGGCCCGACGGCCGCGGCGGACGGAAGGAGCCCGGCGCCCTCACCGCGCCCCGCGGCGGCGGGTGAGAGCAACGTTCCCCGCCGGTCATCGCACGCCACAGTCCGGAAATCCCGCCTGCCTACCGTCAGGAACGGAAGGCAGGAACCGTGACCCTGGAGGCGTGAGATGGCAGGCCGGAGCCGGACCCGTGAGTGGGTCGAGCGGTGGGACCCCGAGGACGAGACGTTCTGGGCGGAGACAGGCGCCAAGGTGGCGCGGCGCAACCTCGTCTTCTCCGTCCTCTCCGAACACATCGGGTTCTCGATCTGGTCCCTGTGGTCGGTCATGGTCCTGTTCATGGGGCCCGAGTACGGCATCGACCCCGCGGGCAAGTTCTTCCTCGTCTCCATGGCGACGCTGGTCGGCGCCTTCGCGCGCGTGCCCTACACGTTCGCCGTCGCCGTGTTCGGCGGGCGCACCTGGACGGTCATCTCGGCGACCATGCTGCTCGTGCCGACCGCCCTCGCGTTCGGCGTCATGGAGCCCGGCACCTCGTACAGCACGTTCATGCTGTGCGCGGCGCTCACCGGCGTCGGCGGCGGCAACTTCGCCTCCTCCATGACGAACATCAACTCCTTCTTCCCGCTGCGCAAGAAGGGGTGGGCCCTCGGTCTGAACGCGGGCGGCGGCAACATCGGCGTCCCCGTCATCCAGCTCGTCGCCCTCGCCGTCATCGGCGCGGGCGGTGGCCCGCGCGTCCTGCTCGGCGTCTACCTCCCGCTGATCGTCGTCTCGGCGGTCTGCGCGGCGCTGTTCATGGACGACCTGGCGTCGGTGAAGAACGACACCGGGGCCGCGCGCGACGCCGCCAAGGACCCGCACACCTGGATCATGGCGTTCCTCTACGTCGGCACGTTCGGCTCGTTCATCGGCTACTCCTTCGCCTTCGGCCTCGTCCTGCAGACCCAGTTCGGCCGTACGCCGCTCCAGGCGGCCGGGGTCACCTTCATCGGGCCGCTCCTCGGCTCGCTGATCAGGCCGGTCGGCGGGCGGCTCGCGGACCGGTTCGGCGGGGCGCGCATCACGCTGGGGAACTTCGTGGCGATGGGCGCCGCGACCGCTGTCGTCATCGTGGCGTCGATGCGGGAGTCCCTGGCCCTGTTCACCGTCGCCTTCATCGTGGTGTTCGTGCTGAGCGGGCTCGGCAACGGGTCCACGTACAAGATGATCCCCGGCATCTTCCACGCCAAGGCGCTCGGCCTCGGCCTCACCGGCGAGGACGCGGCCGCGTACGGGCGACGCCTCTCCGGCGCCTCCATGGGCCTGATCGGCGCGGTCGGGGCGCTCGGCGGACTCGGCATCAACCTCGCGTTCCGCCAGTCCTTCCAGACGGCGGGCACCGGCACCGGCGCCTTCGTGTCCTTCCTCGTCTTCTACGCCGTGTGCTTCGCGGTGACCTGGGCCGTATACCTTCGAGGGGCGGCGGCGCGTTCCGCGTCCGCGTCGAACACCGAGGCGAAGCCGCAGCTCAGTTACGCCGAGGTGTGAGCGGCGGGCACGTAACACGCACGCAATGGCGCTGATCCGGGCCTGTCACGCCGAGTTGACAGGCTCGGGCGTCGGCGCCACAGCACCGACACGACCGTCGAGCGGGACGAGAACCAGCATGGACGACGCACAGCAGGCCCCCGGGGCGGCGGAGCGGGCGCACGGACCGCTCGCCGGATTCACCGTGGGCGTGACCGCCGCACGCCGCGCCGACGAACTCGGCGCGCTCCTCAAGCGCCGCGGCGCCACCGTGCTGCACGCGCCCGCGCTGCGCATCGTGCCCCTCGCCGACGACAGCGAACTCCTCTCCGCGACCAAGGAACTCCTCGACCAGGCCCCCGACATCGTCGTCGCGACCACCGCGATCGGCTTCCGCGGCTGGGTCGAGGCCGCCGACGGCTGGGGCCTCGGGGAGGCCCTGCTCGCCCGCCTGCGCGGCGTGGAGGTCCTCGCGCGCGGCCCGAAGGTGAAGGGCGCGATCCGCGCGGCGGGCCTCACCGAGGAGTGGTCGCCGTCGTCGGAGTCGATGGCGGAGGTCCTCGAACGGCTCCTGTCCGAGGGCGTCCAGGACCGGCGGGTCGCCGTCCAGCTGCACGGCGAGCCCCTGCCCGGATTCGTGGAGGCGCTGCGCGAGGCCGGGGCCGAGGTGGTGGGGGTACCGGTGTACCGGTGGATGCCGCCGGAGGACATCGGGCCCCTCGACCGGCTCCTGGACGCGACCGTGGCCCGGGGCGTCGACGCGCTGACGTTCACCTCGGCGCCCGCCGCCGCCTCCTTCCTCAACCGGGCCGAAGAGCGCGGCCGCCTCCCCGACCTCCTCGCGGCCCTCGGGCACGACGTGGTCCCGGCCTGCGTCGGCCCGGTCACGGCGCTGCCGCTGCAGGACCGCGGGGTGCCCACGGTGCAGCCGGAACGCTTCCGGCTCGGCCCGCTGGTACAGCTGCTCTGCCGCGAACTGCCCGCCCGAGCGCGTATGTTGCCGGTCGCCGGGCACCGCCTGGAGATCCGCGGCCACGCCGTCGTGGTCGACGGCGAACTGCGCCCGGTGCCGCCCGCCGGCATGGCGCTCCTGCGCTGCCTGGCGCGGCGGCCCGGCTGGGTGGTGTCCCGAGCGGACCTGCTGCGCGCGCTGCCCGGCGCGGGCAGCGACGAGCACGCGGTGGAGACGGCGATGGCCCGCCTCAGGGCGTCGCTCGGGGCGCCGAAGCTGATCCAGACGGTGGTGAAGCGGGGGTACCGGCTCGCGCTCGACCCGGCGTCGGCGGACGCGAAGTACGCGGACGGGTGAGCCGAGCCGGGTGCGCGGAGGCGTGACCAGCCCAGCCCAGCCCAGCCCCGCGCCCGCCGCACGTACCGTACGCACATGCTGATCACCGACACCATCGCCCTGCGCCCCGCCGTCCCCGGTGACGCCCAGGCCCTCGCCGACGCGTACCTGCGCAACCGGGAGCACCTGAGCGCGACCGAGCCGCCCCGTGAACCGGGCTTCTACACGGCGGCCGCGCAGGCCGAACGGCTCGCCCAGCCGGACAGCGTGACGTGGCTGCTGTTCGACGGGGAGCGGGTCGTCGGCCGCGTCATGCTGAACAACATCGTGCTCGGCCCCCTGTGCAGCGGCGTGCTCGGCTACTGGGTCGACGGCGAGTACGCCGGGCGCGGCCTCGTCACGGCCGCCGTCGAGGAGGTCTGCCGCGCCGCCCGTGACGACCTGGGCCTGCACCGCGTCGAGGCGGGCACGCTCACCGACAACAAGGCGTCGCAGCGGGTGCTCGCCAAATGCGGCTTCGTCGAGTACGGCAGGCCCCTCGCGTACCTGTACGTCGCGGGGGAGTGGCGCGACCACATCCTCTTCCAGCGCCTGCTGCACGACGGCCCGCCCGCGCACCTCCGCAAGTAGACCGCCGTTACCGGGGGTTCCGGCGGGGCGGCGAGGCGGGCACTGTAGAGGGCATGGCAGCAGTACCCACAGGGCCCTCCTTCCCCCCTCTCCCTGAGTTGCGGTTCGACTCCGGACGCCTCTGCCTGGATCTGGTCGCCACCGCACACCCCGACGAACGCCTCACCTCCACCGACCGTCTGCGCGCCTGGCTCATCGGCGCCGGCCTCGTCCCCGATCCCGCCGCGCTCGCCGCGTGCACCCCGGCCTGGCTCGCCGCCTTCCGCGAACTGAGAAGCCACATCGGCCAGTTGGTTCGGGGCGAGCTGGCCGGGCGCCCCGCTTCCGCCGCCCTCGAACGCGTCAACCTGCTCGCCCGCGCAGCCCCGCCCGCGCCCCGCGCCGTCCGCACCGCCGACGGCTCGCTCGTCCGGGCGCTGCACGACGCGCCCGGCTGCCCGGCCCTGCTCGCGGCCGTCGCGCGCGATGTCGTCGACCTGCTCACCGACCCCGCCGTCCGCGGCTGCCTGCGCCAGTGCGAGGGCGACAGCTGCCCGATCATCTACCTCGACACCTCCCGGGGCCGCAGACGCCGCTGGTGCTCCAGCGAGGTGTGCGGCAACCGGGAGCGCGTGGCCCGGCACCGCCGCAGGGCGGCCCTCGCGCGCGCCTGACCGAGACTTCTCCAACTGACCTTGAACGCAGGCGCGTTCGTCTACGTATCCCTCCCGTGAACCCAGCCGAAAAAAGACGGCCGGATCGTCGAACCGGGGACACCGGAGGTAGGCGTGCGCAAGGATTCCGCCGTGGCCGATGAACGCCCTCCCCGGGCCCGGCATCGTGCGCCCCGGCCGCCGGAGCCGGACGAGGAGCTGATGCGCGCGCTCTACGCCGAGCACGCGCGGCCCCTCCTCGCCTATGTGCTGCGGCTGGTCGCGGGGGACCGGCAGCGCGCCGAGGATGTCGTGCAGGAGACGCTCATCCGCGCCTGGAAGAACGCCGGTCAGCTCAACCGTGCGACCGGCTCGGTACGCCCCTGGCTGGTGACGGTCGCCCGACGCATCGTCATCGACGGCCACCGCAGCCGGCAGGCCCGGCCGCAGGAGGTCGACGCGTCACCGCTGGAGGTCATCCCCGCGGAGGACGAGATCGACAAGGCGCTGTGGCTGATGACACTCTCCGACGCCCTGGAGGACCTGACCCCCGCGCACCGCGAAGTGCTCGTGGAGACGTACTTCAAGGGGCGTACGGTCAACGAGGCGGCCGAGACGCTCGGCATCCCCAGCGGTACGGTGCGCTCCCGCGTCTTCTACGCGCTGCGCTCCATGAAGCTGGCGCTTGAGGAGCGGGGGGTGACGGCATGACGTCGGCGTACGGGGCGAGCGGTCCGTTCGGGCACGGTCCGGCGGGCGACGTGCACGAGGCGGTCGGCGCCTACGTCCTGGGCGTGCTCGACGACGCCGAGGCGAGCGCCTTCGAGGCCCATCTGGCGGGGTGCGAGGTGTGCGCGGCGCGCCTGGAGGAGTTCGCGGGGATGGAGCCGATGCTCGCCGCCCTCGCCGATCTGCCGCCCCGGCGGGACGCGCCCGCGGTGCGGCACATCGGGGAGTCCCTGGCCGCCGCGCCGAGCCACCGGCTCGCGGAGTCGCTGGTCGGCGAGGTCGCGCGCAGGCGCGGGCGCAAGCGGCGCCGTTCCCTGTACCTGGTGGCGGCCGCGGCGGCGCTGATCATCGGCGGCCCGCTCACCGTCATGGCGGTCTCCGACGGCGGCGACTCCGGGGTCCTCGCGGAGCCGCATCCGACGAGCCCCGCCGAGGACGCCTTCTTCCACCACATGGACGAGAAGGTGTCGGCCACCGACGCGACGACGAAGGTCAGCGCGACCGTCGGCATGGAGGAGAAGGCGTGGGGCACCCACACGGTCCTCCGGCTGAAGAACGTGAAGGGCCCGCTGAAGTGCAGCCTTGTCGCGGTCGGCAAGAACGGGGCGCGCGAGACGGTCACCACCTGGGCGGTCCCGAAGTGGGGCTACGGCATCGCGGACAGCCCGCACGAGGACGCCACCTACCCGCTGTACGTGCACGGGGGCGCCGCCTTCGACCGGGACCAGATCGACCGCTTCGAGGTCGAGACGCTCGACGGGAAACGACTGGTGGAGGTAAACGCGTGACCCCGACGCCGGGTCGCCCCCACCGGACGTAGCCGCCCGGCCCCCCTTTCGCGTACCTTTGACGGCTGCCCAGCACGTCAGAAGGGGGCCCGGTGGCCGCTCAGGCTCAGCAGGATCCAGCGGTGGACTCGGATACGGACTCCGTTCGTGACCGCGAGATCGGCGTCGAACAGAGACATCTCGACGCCGTCTACCGCCGACTGGAAGAGAAGATCCACGAGGCGGAGTTCCTGATGGACGACGCCGCCAAGCGCGGCCAGGTCGGCACACCCGGCGCGCTCGCCGAGCGGGACGCCCAGGTCTTCCGCGCCGGCATCCACCTCAGCCGGCTCAACAACGAGTTCGAGGACTTCCTCTTCGGCCGTATCGACCTGCTCCCGGGCAAGGACGGCAAGAAGGGCCCGGACGGCGCGTACACGGCGGTCGAACCGGCCGAGGGCGCGGTCCGCCCCGACAACACGGCCGAGATCGCCGAGACGCTGCACATCGGCCGGATCGGTGTCCTGGACGCGGACTACTCGCCGCTGGTCATCGACTGGCGGGCGCCGGCCGCCGCGCCGTTCTACCGCTCCACGCCGGTCGACCCGGGCCGCGTCGTGCGCCGCCGCGTCATCCGCTCCAAGGGCCGCAGGGTGCTCGGCGTCGAGGACGACCTGATGCGCCCCGAGCTGACCGCGTACCTGGACGGCGAGCGGCTCCCCGCGATCGGCGACGGCGCGCTGATGGCCGCCCTCGGCCAGGCCCGCAGCCACTCGATGCGCGACATCGTCGCCTCCATCCAGGCCGAGCAGGACCAGGTGATCCGCGCGCCCGCCGCGTCCGTCACGTACGTCGAGGGCGGCCCGGGCACCGGCAAGACGGCGGTGGCGCTGCACCGCGCCGCCTACCTCCTCTACCAGGACCGCCGCCGGTACGCGGGCGGCATCCTGATCGTCTCGCCCACCCCGCTGCTCGTCGCCTACACCGAGGGCGTCCTGCCCTCCCTCGGCGAGGAGGGCCAGGTCGCGATCCGCGCGGTCGGCTCCCTGGTCGACGGCGCCGAGGCGGTCGAGTACGACAGCCCGGCCGTCGCCCGCGTCAAGGGCTCCTCGCGGATGCTGAAGGTGCTGCGCAAGGCGGCGCGCGGCGCCCTGGAGTCGGGCCGCCCGGCCCCGGCCCCGGCCCCCGCCTCCGCCTCCGCCGAACAGCTCGCCTTCGGCGAGGACGCCCCCGAAGAGGTCGCCACGGCCACCCCCACCCGGCTGCGCGTCGTCGCCTTCGGCCGCCGCCTGGAGCTGGAGGCCGACCAGCTGAACCGGATCCGCCAGGCCGCCCTCAGCGGCACGGCCCCGGTCAACCACCTGCGTCCGCGCGCCCGCAAGCTCCTCCTGGACGCCCTGTGGGAGCGGTCGGGCGCGGGCGGCCGGCACACGGACCCCGAACTCGCCGCCGAGCTGCGCTCCTCCTTCGACGACGACATCACCGGCGAGGACGACTTCGTACGGTTCCTGAACGCCTGGTGGCCGGAGCTGACGCCTCGCGCCGTCCTCGCGGCCATGTCCGACGAGCGGCGCCTGGGCCGCTGGGCGCGGCGCGTCCTCAACCCGGGCGAGATCCGCAAGGTCGCCCGCTCGCTGCGGCGCGACTCGCTCTCCGTGCACGACGTGGCGATCCTGGACGAGCTGAACGCCATCCTCGGCACCCCGGCCCGCCCGAGGAAGAAGCGCGAGTACGACCCGCTCGACCAGCTCACAGGGCTCGAGGAGCTGATGCCGCAGCGCGAGGAGTCCCAGCGCGAGCGCGCCGAACGCCTCGCCCAGGAACGTACCGAGTACGCGCACGTCATCGTCGACGAGGCGCAGGACCTCACGCCGATGCAGTGGCGCATGGTCGGCCGTCGCGGGCGCCACGCCACGTGGACGGTGGTCGGCGACCCGGCGCAGTCGTCCTGGTCGGACCCGGAGGAGGCGGCAGCCGCCCGCGACGAGGCGCTCGGCACGCGCCCGCGCCGCCGCTTCACCCTGACCGTGAACTACCGCAACCCCTCCGAGATCGCGGAGCTGGCCGCGAAGGTCCTGGCGCTCGCGATGCCGGGCTCGGACTCCCCGTCCGCGGTCCGCTCCACCGGCGTCCAGCCGCGGTTCGCCGTCGTACGGGACCGGCTCGGCGCCACCGTCCGGGAGGAGGCCGCACGGCTGCTCGACCGGGTCGACGGCACGGTCGGCGTCGTCGTCGCGATGAACCGCCGCGCCGAGGCGGCCCGCTGGCTGGACGGGCTGGGCGAGCGGGTGGTCGCGCTCGGCTCCCTGGAGGCCAAGGGGCTGGAGTACGACGCCACGGTCGTGGTCTCCCCGGCGGAGATCGCCGACGAGTCCCCGGCGGGCCTGCGCGTCCTGTACGTGGCGCTGACCCGCGCCACCCAGCAGCTCACCGTGGTCTCGGGGGAGCGGGACGAACCCGACGCGGACGGGGTGCCGGATCTGCTGCGCGACTGACCCTTGGGACGGCCTTGCGACGGGCTCTTGTGTCGGGAGCAGCCGGTGTTACCGTTGAAGTGGCACCGGCCCGATCCAAGCCCCCGGGCCCAACCATCGTCCCTTTGAGGGACCACTTGCCGCGAGGCGAGCATGGCGGGTCGGTGTCATGAACGGAGAGCGAGAGGCCCACGTCACTCAGTGACGTGGGCCTCTCGTCGTTTCCGGCGCCCCTTCCCCACGGGCGGCACTTCTCGTATGGTGGAAACTCATTTCCGAAAAGACGGTGAACGTAAGGTTCACAATCCGATGCGGCTACCACGTACTCGGCGGTAGGTGCGACCATCGGACGGCAACAGCTACACGGTGAAAGCAGAGGAAGTCGGCCATGGCAACGGCGCCCAGCGTCTCCTACTCGATGACGGTCCGGTTGGAGGTGCCCGCGAGCGGTACGGCTGTCTCGCAGCTCACCACCGCCGTGGAGTCCTCCGGCGGCTCGGTGACCGGCCTCGACGTCACCGCCTCCGGCCACGAGAAGCTCCGGATCGACGTCACGATCGCGGCCAGCTCCACGTCCCACGCGGACGAGATCGTCACGGAGCTGCGCGGGATCGAGGGCGTGACGCTCGGAAAGGTCTCCGACCGTACGTTCCTGATGCACCTCGGCGGCAAGATCGAGATGCAGTCCAAGCACCCCATCCGCAACCGTGACGACCTCTCCATGGTCTACACGCCGGGTGTGGCCCGCGTCTGCATGGCGATCGCGGAGAACCCCGAGGACGCCCGGCGCCTGACCATCAAGCGCAACACCGTTGCGGTGGTGACGGACGGCTCCGCCGTCCTCGGCCTCGGCAACATCGGCCCGATGGCCGCCATGCCCGTCATGGAGGGCAAGGCCGCCCTCTTCAAGCGGTTCGCCGACATCGACGCCTGGCCGATCTGCCTGGACACCCAGGACACCGACGCCATCGTCGAGATCGTCAAGGCGATCGCCCCCGGCTTCGCGGGCATCAACCTGGAGGACATCTCCGCGCCCCGCTGCTTCGAGATCGAGGCCCGCCTGCGAGAGGCCCTCGACATCCCCGTCTTCCACGACGACCAGCACGGCACCGCGATCGTCGTCCTCGCCGCCCTGACCAACGCGCTGCGCGTGGCGAACAAGGGCATGGGCGACATCCGCGTCGTCATGTCGGGCGCGGGCGCGGCCGGCACCGCCATCCTCAAGCTGCTGCTCGCGGCGGGTGTGAAGAACGCGGTCGTCGCCGACATCCACGGCGTCGTGCACGCCGACCGCGAGGACCTCAAGGACGCCGACAAGGACTCGCCGCTGCGCTGGATCGCGGACAACACCAACCCCGAGGCCCTCACGGGCACCCTCAAGGAAGCCGTCGTCGACGCCGACGTCTTCATCGGGGTCTCCGCGCCCAACGTCCTGAACGGCGACGATGTCGCCGCCATGGCCGAGGGTGCCATCGTGTTCGCGCTCGCGAACCCGGACCCCGAGGTCGACCCGGCGGTCGCCCGCCAGACGGCCGCCGTGGTGGCCACGGGCCGCTCCGACTTCCCCAACCAGATCAACAACGTCCTGGTCTTCCCCGGCGTCTTCCGCGGCCTGCTCGACGCCCAGTCGCGCACGGTCAACACGGGGATGATGCTGGCGGCCGCGACGGCCCTGGCCGACGTGGTGAGCGAGGACGAGCTCAACCCGAACTACATCATCCCCAGCGTCTTCAACGACAAGGTCGCGGGCGCCGTCGCCGGTGCCGTGCGCGACGCCGCGAAGGCCGCCGGGACGGTTGTGACGGGCACCACGACCGTCTGAGGCCCGGCGCGTCGCGGATCACGGGCTCGGCCGGGCCCTTTAGGGTGGCCGGGAAGCAGGCCCTGACCCCGCCCCCGCCCCCGGGTGGTCAAGAGCCTGTCAAAGGCAGGCTCCAAGGCTTTCCGGGTGACCCCCAGGGCGCCGGATTGGCTTTACCGCCGCTGGTGGGGGCAGGATGCTTTCCCAAGGACGTGGTCCAGGGGGCGCCCCCAGCGGGCGCGAGGGTCCTGCGATACGGACCCCGGGTCCCGGGCCTGACCGAGACCCTGGCAACATCGGCTTCGCTGTTGCCCCACATACGGCTCCGGCCGTATGGCACGCCTCAACGGCAAGAAGAACACGGGAGTACAAACATGAACCGCAGTGAGCTGGTGGCCGCGCTGGCCGACCGCGCCGAGGTGACCCGCAAGGACGCCGACGCCGTGCTGGCCGCGTTCGCCGAGACCGTCGGCGAGATCGTTGCCAAGGGCGACGAGAAGGTCACCATCCCCGGCTTCCTGACCTTCGAGCGCACCCACCGTGCCGCTCGCACCGCTCGTAACCCGCAGACCGGCGACCCGATCGACATCCCGGCCGGTTACAGCGTGAAGGTCTCCGCGGGCTCGAAGCTCAAGGAAGCCGCCAAGGGTAAGTAGCCTTCGGCGATTTTGCGGCGGGCGGTCATCCGGGGATCCGGGTGACCGCCCGCCGGCTTTTCCGGGGCCGCGTCTGCGGGGCGTGACGTCTCGTCGCCGGGTGCGGCCCGGTGGGGCTTCTCGCGCAGTTCCCCGCGCCCCTGAGGCATGCGGCTTCGCCGCGGCCCCCATGAGCGCTCCCACGCGCCGTCCGAGATGGCGCACGGAGTGCGCATCTCAGGGGCGCGGGGAACTGCGCGACCAGCCACGACGTGCCCGTGGACGGCCGTGAGAGCCCCAGGGGCAGCCTGTGAGCCGCCCGTACGGCGATGGGGCCCACCCGGAAGATCCGGGTGGGCCCCATCGCCGTAGAGCCGGGAAACGCGGCGGCTAGCCGAGCGCCTTGCCCGGCAGTTCGACCTTCGCGCCGAGCTCGATGAGCTTGTCCATGAAGTTCTCGTAGCCGCGGTTGATCAGGTCGATGCCGTGCACCCGGGACGTGCCCTGCGCGGCGAGCGCCGCGATCAGGTACGAGAAGCCACCGCGCAGGTCGGGGATGACCAGGTCGGCGCCCTCCAGCTTGGTGGGGCCCGAGACGACCGCCGAGTGCAGGAAGTTGCGCTGGCCGAAGCGGCAGTCGGAGCCGCCCAGGCACTCGCGGTAGAGCTGGATGTGCGCGCCCATCTGGTTCAGCGCCGAGGTGAAGCCGAGCCGGGACTCGTACACCGTCTCGTGGACGATGGACAGGCCCGTGGCCTGCGTGAGCGCCACGACGAGCGGCTGCTGCCAGTCGGTCTGGAAGCCCGGGTGGACGTCCGTCTCCA
The DNA here is from genome assembly GCF_044332585.1 of Streptomyces sp. NPDC016845. Lineage (NCBI taxonomy): Bacteria > Bacillati > Actinomycetota > Actinomycetes > Kitasatosporales > Streptomycetaceae > Streptomyces > Streptomyces sp. NPDC016845. The sequence goes on from NZ_JBIRPI010000007.1 coordinate 137,181, forward strand.
GCGCGATCGACTTGAGCTGGCCGCCCGGGTGCCAGAAGCGGATGCCCTCGTCGTCGATCTCGAAGGCGCCGCCGACCTTGCGGTAGGTGTTGAGGAAGGTCATCATCGAGCGCTGCTGGGCGCCGCGCACGTAGATGTTGCCCTCGGTGGCGAGCGCGGCCGACGCCCAGGACGCCGCCTCCAGGCGGTCGGAGAGCGCGCGGTGGGTGTACCCGCCGAGCTTGTCCACACCGGTGACGCGGATGGTGCGGTCGGTGTCCATCGCGATGATCGCGCCCATTTTCTGCAGGACGCAGATCAGGTCCTCGATCTCCGGCTCCACGGCCGCGTTCGAGAGCTCCGTCACGCCCTCGGCGAGGACGGCCGTGAGCAGGACCTGCTCGGTGGCGCCCACGGAGGGGTAGGGGAGGCGGATCTTGGTGCCGCGCAGCCGCTGCGGGGCCTCCAGGTACTGGCCGTCGGCGCGCTTCTCGATCGTCGCGCCGAACTGGCGGAGGACCTCGAAGTGGAAGTCGATCGGCCGGCCGCCGATGTCACAGCCGCCGAGGCCCGGGATGAAGGCGTGGCCGAGGCGGTGCAGGAGCGGGCCGCAGAGCAGGATCGGGATACGGGACGAGCCCGCGTGGGCGTCGATGTCCGCGACGTTCGCCGACTCCACGTGCGAGGGGTCCATCACCAGCTCGCCCGGCTCCTCACCGGGGCGGACCGTCACACCGTGCAGCTGCAGCAGACCGCGTACGACCCGGACGTCACGGATGTCGGGGACATTGCGCAGCCGGCTCGGAGCGCTGCCGAGCAGCGCGGCCACCATGGCCTTGGGCACCAGGTTCTTGGCGCCGCGGACCCGGATCTCGCCCTCCAGCGGGGTTCCGCCGTGGACAGTCAGTACGTCGTCAATGCCGGTGACGGTCATGTATCTCGCGTTCCGAAGAGGGTGGGCAGGGGGCCAAGGGACAAGGGTAAGGGCCGCTCACCCCTGTTCCGTATGCGCGGAGAGGCCCCGGACCGTCATGACTTCGCTACAACACGAACCGTTACGAATAGGGCGCAAGGGGTGACCGGCCGGTCCGCTCGCGCCCCGCGCGTCCGCGTCGGCGCTGAGCTGCCGTGTTGCCGTTCTCGCGCTTGTCTCCCCCCGCGCGGGGAAAGTGCGGGATCATGTCTGCCATGACCGAGGTGTCCTCGCTCACAGGGCGGTTGCTCGTGGCGACTCCCGCTCTCGCGGACCCGAATTTCGACCGTGCGGTGGTGCTGCTCCTCGACCACGACAAGGAGGGCTCGGTCGGCGTCGTCCTCAACCGGCCCACCCCCGTGGACGTCGGCGACATCCTGGACGGCTGGGGCGACCTGGCCGGCGAGCCCGGCGTCGTCTTCCAGGGCGGCCCCGTCTCCCTCGACTCGGCGCTCGGCGTCGCCGTCATCCCCGGCGAGGACGGCCCGCTCGGCTGGCGCCGGGTGCACGGCGCGATCGGCGTCGTCGACCTGGAGGCGCCGCCCGAACTGCTCGCGGCGGCGCTCGGCTCGCTGCGTATCTTCGCCGGTTACGCGGGCTGGGGCCCGGGCCAGCTGCAGAACGAGCTGTCCGGCGGGGCCTGGTACGTCGTCGAGTCGGAGCCCGGGGACGTGTCGGCGACACGGCCCGAGGGGCTGTGGCGCGCGGTCCTGCGCCGCCAGCGCAGCGAGCTGGCGATGGTCGCGACATATCCGGACGACCCCTCGCTCAACTGACGCCGCCCCGGCCCTGCCCCGGCCCTGCCCCGGACCTCGCTCCGAACGCCGGTCCGGACGTCGCCGCGGTCGTCACCGGCGGGCTTCGTCCTGCGCGCGGCCTTCAGTACCCTTGGCTCCTATGAGCACTCTTGAGCCCGAGCGCGGGACAGGTACGGGGACCCTCGTAGAGCCGACGCCGCAGACGTCGCACGGCGACGGCGATCACGAGCGCTTCGCCCACTATGTCCAGAAGGACAAGATCATGGCGAGCGCCCTCGACGGCACTCCTGTCGTCGCGCTCTGCGGCAAGGTGTGGGTACCGGGCCGCGACCCGAAGAAGTACCCCGTGTGTCCCATGTGCAAGGAGATCTACGAGTCCATGGGCGCGGGCGGCGACAAGGACGGCGGCAAGGACGGCGGTAAGTAGCCGGCCCCCCTCGATCCCCTCGAAGGCCCCTGGTGTGCGGTGACGCACGCCAGGGGCCTTCGCGCGTTCTCACGCGCACCCGCTGTGCGTTGCCTCACGTAAACCATTGCGCTCACTGGTCCAGTCCTTCTAGCCTCCTCCCTGTTGTGCACAGCGAAACAACCATTGCGTATGTTGCAACGACAGCTCGGAGGCGTTCCGTTGAAGCTCCCCGTGAAGTTCCCCCGTCGAAGTGGCGCGCCGCTCGCGGCACTTGGCGCGCTCGTCCTGGCCGCCACCGCCGCCTGCGCGCCCGGCACCTCGGACAACAGCGGCTCCGCCAAGGACGACAAGAGCGGCACGCTGCGCGTCTGGCTCTTCCAGGAGGTCAACAACGGGCCCAAGGAGAAGTCCGTCGACGCCGCCGTCGACGCCTTCCAGAAGGCCCATGACGGGGCGAAGGTCAAGGTCGAGTACATCCCCGTCGACACCCGCGCCGAGAAGATCAAGGCCGCCTTCAACGACCCGAAGAGCGCGCCCGACGTCATCGAGTACGGCAACACCGACACCGCCGGTTACGTCAAGGACGGCGGACTCGCCGACGTGAGCGCCGAGTTCGGCCGGTGGTCCGAGGCCAAGGACACCGACCCGACCGCCAAGGAGTCCGTGACGGTCGACGGGAAGGTCTACGGCGCCCCGTACTTCGTCGGCGTCCGCGCCCTGTACTACAGGACCGACGTCTTCAAGGACCTCGGCATAGCCGTCCCCAGGACCCAGGACGAACTCGCCGCCACCGCGAAGAAGATCCACAAGGAGCGTCCCGAGCTGTACGGGCTCGCCGTCGGCGGCGCCTACACGTACGGCGCGATGCCCTTCATCTGGGCCAACGGCGGTGACCTCGCCGAGAAGAAGGGCGACACCTACGCCAGCACCCTGGACTCGCCCGCCGCCCAGAAGGGCATCAAGGCCTACACCTCGCTCTTCGGCTCGGCCAACTGTCCCGCCGCCAAGTGCGCGGGGATGGGCGGAAACGACACCGTCACCGCCTTCGCGAGCGGCAAGGCCGCCATGGCGATCGGCGGCGACTTCAGCCACCAGGCCATGGAGGACGGCAAGGTCAGGGGAAAGTACGCCGTCGTGCCGCTGCCCGGCGTCGAGGCGGGGGAGATCGCGCCCGCGTTCGCCGGCGGCAACAACATCGGCGTCCTGAAGAGCACCTCGCACCGCACGCTCGCCGTCGACCTCATGAAGCGCCTCGCCGGGAAGAACGCCCAGCGCGCCCTCTTCGAGGGCATGGGTTTCCTGCCGACCTTCACCGACGTCCGCGACGAGGTCGCCAAGAGCGAGCCGTTCGTCGCGCCCTTCGTCGAGACGCTCGGCGCGGGCACCAAGTTCGTGCCCGCCTCGCCCGCGTGGGCGAAGATCGACGCCTCGCTCGTCCTGCCGACCATGTTCCAGGAGGTCGTCAGCGGCCGTAAGGACGTGAAGGCCGCCTCCGGCGACGCCGCGAAGAAGATGGACGAGGCGTTCGGGGCCGCCGGGTGAGCTCCGCTCGAATCCGCGGCGGGATCAGCGGGACCAAGGCCGGGCACCCGGGCGGCATCCGGGGCGGGATCCGGGGCGGCGGCTGGACCCCCTGGCTCTACCTCGCCCCCGCCCTCGTCCTCCTGGGCGGCCTCCTCGTCTACCCGATCTACCAGCTCGGCCTGATCTCCTTCCTGGAGTACACCCAGGCCCAGGTCAGCGGCGGCGAACCGGCCACCTTCCAGGGCCTCGGCAACTACCGGCACCTGTTCTCCGACAGCCAGTTCTGGCAGGTCCTGCTCGCCACCGTGCTCTTCGCGGCGGCCTGCGTCGTGTCCACCCTGCTCGTCGGCTGCGCGCTCGCCGTCCTGCTGACCCGGGTACGGGCCGTGCCCCGCCTCGCCCTGATGCTGGCCGCGCTCGGCGCCTGGGCCACCCCGGCGATCACCGGCTCCACCGTCTGGGTCTTCCTCTTCGACCCGGACTTCGGCCCGGTCAACAAGGTCCTCGGACTCGGCGACCACTCATGGACGTACGGCAGGTACAGCGCCTTCGCGCTCGTCCTGCTCGAAGTGGTGTGGTGCTCGTTCCCGTTCGTCATGGTCACCGTGTACGCGGGCATCCGCGCGATCCCGGGCGAGGTGCTCGAGGCGGCCTCGCTCGACGGCGCCTCGCAGTGGCGGACCTGGCGCTCGGTCATGGCGCCGATGCTCCGCCCGATCCTCGTCGTCGTCACCATCCAGTCGATCATCTGGGACTTCAAGGTCTTCACACAGATCTACGTCATGACGAACGGCGGCGGCATCGCGGGGCAGAACCTCGTCCTGAACGTGTACGCCTACCAGAAAGCCTTCGCGGGCAGCGAGTACAGCCTGGGCTCGGCGATCGGCGTCGTGATGCTCGTCATCCTGCTCGCCGTCACGCTCGTCTACCTCCGGCTCATGCGCAGAGAGGGGCGGGAACTGTGAGCCTTTCCGGTGTCGGTTCAGGTGTCGGTTCAGGTGTCAGAGCGCTACGCGCCTTGCGGATACGCAGGCCCTGGCGGCTCGCCGCGGAAGCGTCCGCCCTGCTTATCGCGGTCGTCGTCGCCTTTCCCCTCTATTGGATGGTGCTCAGCGCCTTCAAACCGGCGGGCGAGGTCGAATCGACGGAGCCGCGGCCCTGGACGCTTTCCCCGTCGCTCGACTCCTTCCGTCGCGTCTTCCAACAGGAGGAATTCGGGCGGTATTTCGTCAACAGCCTCATCGTGGCGGGCACGGTCGTCATCGTCTCCGCACTCGTCGCATTCCTCGCAGCGACGGCGGTGACCCGCTTCCGTTTCAAGTTCCGTACGACGCTGCTCATCATGTTCCTCGTCGCGCAGATGGTGCCGGTCGAGGCCCTGACCATCCCGTTGTTCTTCCTCATGCGGGACTTCGGGCAGCTCAACACGCTCGGCTCGCTGATCCTGCCGCACCTCGCCTTCTCCCTGCCGTTCGCCATCTGGATGCTGCGCGGCTTCGTGAAAGCGGTTCCGGAAGCGCTGGAGGAAGCCGCTTATCTCGACGGTGCGAGCCGCGCCCGCTTCCTGTGGCAGATCCTCTTCCCGCTCGTCCTCCCCGGCCTCGTGGCGACGAGCGTCTTCTCCTTCATCTCCACCTGGAACGACTTCCTCTTCGCGAAGTCCTTCATCATCAGCGACACGTCCCAGTCGACGCTGCCGATGGCCCTGCTCGTCTTCTTCAAACCCGACGAGAACGACTGGGGCGGAATCATGGCAGCCTCGACCGTGATGACCATTCCGGTACTGGTTTTCTTCGTACTCGTACAGCGGCGCCTGGTGTCCGGGCTCGGCGGCGCGGTCAAGGACTGAGAGGTCTGCACTCCATGGATCTGATGGATCTGATTCCGGCACCCCGTCACGTCTCACCGGACGGCGACGGCTCCTACGTCCTCGACAGCTCTACGGGCATCAGCGCGGGGGAGGGCACCGAGCCCACCGCGCGCTGGCTGCGGAGCACGCTCGGTGCCGTCACCGAACTCGCGCTGCCCCCGCAGGCCGAGGGCGCCGCCATACGCCTGTCCATCGACCCGGCCCTGGACGCGGAGAGCTACCGGCTGCGCGTCACGGAGACCGGCGTCGACCTCACGGGCGGCGCCGCCGACGGCGTCTTCTGGGGCGCCCAGACGCTGCGTCAACTCCTCGGCCCGGACGCCTTCCGGCGCGCACCGCTGCCCGGCCGCGCGTGGGAACTGCCGCTGGTGACAGTCGAGGACAGCCCGCGCTTCGGCTGGCGCGGCGCCATGCTCGACGTCGCCCGGCACTTCATGCCCAAGGACGGCGTCCTGCGCTTCATCGACCTGCTCGCCGCCCACAAGCTCAACGTCTTCCACTTCCACCTCAGCGACGACCAGGGCTGGCGCGTCGAGATCAAGCGGTATCCGAAGCTGACGCAGGACGCCTCCTGGCGCACGCGCACCAAGTGGGGCCACCGCGCCTCGGAACTGTGGGACGACAAGCCCCACGGCGGCTTCTACACCCAGGACGACATCCGCGAGATCGTCGCCTACGCGCACGCCCGCCATATCGCGGTCGTCCCCGAGATCGACCTGCCGGGCCACTCGCAGGCCGCCATCCACGCGTATCCGGAACTCGGCAACACCGACGTCATCGACACGTCCTCCCTCCCCGTCTGGGACACCTGGGGCATCAACCCGAACGTACTCGCCCCCACTGACACCACCCTCCGCTTCTACGAGGGCGTCTTCGAGGAGCTGCTCGACCTCTTCCCGTCGACCTTCATCCATGTGGGCGGAGACGAGTGCCCCAAGGACCAGTGGAAGAAGTCCCCGACGGCCCAGACCCGCATCCAGGAGCTGGGCCTCAAGGACGAGGACGAGCTGCAGTCCTGGTTCATCCGCCACTTCGACACCTGGCTGAGCGCGCGCGGGCGCCGCCTCATCGGCTGGGACGAGATCCTCGAAGGCGGCCTCGCGCCCGGCGCCGCCGTCTCCTCCTGGCGCGGCTACCGCGGCGGCATCACCGCCGCCAAGGCGGGCCACGACGTCGTCATGTGCCCCGAGCAGCAGGTCTACCTCGACCACCGGCAGGCACCCGGTGAGGACGAGCCGGTCCCCATCGGCTTCGTCCGCACCCTGGAGGACGTCTACCGCTTCGAACCGGTTCCGCCGCAGCTCACCGAGGACGAGGCGCGCCACGTCCTCGGCACCCAGGCCAACCTGTGGACCGAGGTGATGGAGAACCAGCAGCGCGTCGACTACCAGGCGTTCCCGCGCCTGTCCGCGTTCTGCGAGGTGGCGTGGAGCGAGCTGCCCGCGCCCGCCGAACGCGACTACGCCGACTTCGAACGCCGGATGACCGCACACTTCCGGCGACTTGACGCGCTCGGCGTCGACTACCGCCCGCCGGGCGGTCCGTTGCCGTGGCAGCGTCGCCCCGGTGTGCTCGGACGCCCGATCGAGGGGGCGCCGCCGAACGTGTGAGGCCCTTGCCCGGCGGTGGACCCGGAGGCGGACCCGGAGGCGGACCCGGCGGCGGCGGGGTCCGCCGCGGGTTCGGCGCCGGGCGTGCTGTCCCAAAGGTCACCGAAGAGTGTCAATCCGTGCGCACCGGCGATCACCCCGCATACCGGTCATCTCCCAGGTGGAAGGGGCGAATGCCTCCTACCGGACCCCAACTCCGGGCGTCCGGGAAGATGTGCCAGAGTTGCCACGTCCGGCCTGTCAGCACGTACCGTACGGCGGAACAGGCGTAACGGCGGGAACGGCGGTCACGCGAGCGGCGTCAGCCCACGTGAGCACCACCGTGGCCGCCGGGCGCACGGCCGGGCATCGGGAAGGGGCAGCCGGTTTTGACCACGCACGCACCGCAGGCGACACGGGCCGCGGTACTTCCGACCTCGCTCGACGAGGCGGTCGCCGCGCTCGCGGCCATGCCCGCCGCCGTGCCCGTCGCCGGCGGCACCGACCTCATGGCCCAGGTCAACGCGGGTCAACTCCGTCCCGCCGCCCTCGTCGGACTGAACCGGATCAGCGAGATCCGCGGCTGGCAGTACCAGGACGGCCACGCCCTCCTCGGCGCGGGCCTCACCCACGCCCGTATCGGCCGCCCCGACTTCGCCGCCCTCATCCCCGCCCTCGCCGCCTCCGCGCGCGCGGCGGGCCCGCCGCAGATCCGCAACGCGGGCACCCTCGGCGGCAACATCGCCTCCGCCGCCCCGACCAACGACTCGCTGCCCGTACTGGCCGCCCTCGAAGCCACGTTGATCATCGCCGGGCCGCAGGGCGCCCGCCGCGAGGTGCCCGTCTCGCACCTGCTCGCCGGGATGGAGATGCTGCGCCCCGGCGAGCTCATCGGCTTCGTCCGCGTGCCGCTGCTGCACGCCCCGCAGGTCTTCCTCAAGGCGACCGGACGCACCGGTCCCGGGCGCGCCACCGCCTCCGTCGCCCTCGTCCTCGACCCCGCCCGGCGCGGGGTGCGCTGCGCCGTCGGAGCCATCGCGCCGATGCCGCTGCGCCCCCTGGAGGCCGAGCAGTGGGTGGCCTCGCTCATCGACTGGGACGGCGACCGCGGGGCGCTCGTGCCCGAGGCCGTGCAGGCGTTCGGCGAGTACGTCGCCGCGGCCTGCATCCCGGACCAGCCACCGGCCCCGGACGGCAGCCAGGAGGCGCTGCCGCCCGCCGTACTGCATCTGCGGCGCACCGTCGCCGCGCTGGCCCGACGTGCACTTGGGAGGGCGCTGTCGTGACGAACGAGTACCACGGACCCGATCCGGACACCGCACCGGACGCGGACGGCTGGCAGCCGCTGCCCCAGGGCGACTACGACTCCGACGCCACGGCCTTCGTCCAACTGCCCCCCGAAGGGTTCCCGGACGCGCCGCTCGCCGCGCCGGGCCATGGTTACGTGCCTCCGCAGATAACGGTGAGCCCGGCCTCGGGCGCGGCGGCGACCGACCCGGCGGCCACCGGGGTGTGGGTGCTGCCGCCGGAGCTGACGGGGGTGGTGGCGGCGCCGTACGGGGCCGAACCCGAGCCCGGTCCCGGCCCCGGTCCCGAGTCGTACGGTTTTCCGCAGGGCGGTGATACGGGGCAGTGGTCGATCCCCGTCGCCGACGGTGAACTGCCGGACGAATCGGGCGAGTACACCACCTCCGCGCTGGCGTCCCACTGGGGCGACCGCACGCCTCCCGCGACGCTGCCGGGCGGCGCGCCGGCGCCGTGGGCCTCGGAGCCGTGGGCACAACCGGCCGCGCCGGTCGCCGAGCCGGAGACAGGGCCTGAGGCGGGTCCGGAAGCTGGGCCTTTCGGTGCGCCGGAAGCCGAGCCTGAGGTGCGGCCGGGAGCCGAGCCTGAGGCGCGGCCGGAACCGGAACAGGAGCCGGAGCCCCAGGGCGAGCCGGAGCCCCAGGTCGCGGCGGCGTCCGAAGAGGCGGCGTCCGAAGAGGCGGCGTCCGAAGAGGCGGCGTCCGAAGAGGCCGCTCAGCACGCGCCCGAGCCGGGGCACGAGGCGCCCCGGACGGAGACCGCGGCCGAGACCGAGACCGCCGAGACCGAGAGCGCGGCCGTGACCGAGGTCGCCGGGGAGAACGAGGTCGTGGGGGAGGAGGCCGCCGCCGAGCCCGGCCCGGCCCCGGACCCGGACCCGGATTCCGAACCGGCTTCCGCCCCCGTCCCGCTCCACGACGACCACCCCATGACCAGCTACGTCCTCCGGGTCAACGGCACCGACCGCCCCGTCACGGACGCCTGGATCGGCGAATCGCTGCTCTACGTGCTGCGCGAACGCCTCGGCCTGGCCGGCGCCAAGGACGGCTGCTCGCAGGGCGAGTGCGGTGCGTGCAACGTGCAGGTGGACGGCCGCCTCGTAGCCTCCTGCCTGGTGCCCGCCGCGACGACCGCCGGCAGCGAGGTCCGTACGGTCGAGGGCCTCGCCGAGGACGGCCGGGGCTCGGACGTGCAGCGCGCGCTCGCCGCCTGCGGCGCCGTCCAGTGCGGCTTCTGTGTGCCCGGCATGGCGATGACGGTCCACGACCTGCTCGAGGGCAACCCGAACCCCACCGACCTGGAAGCCCGCCAGGCGCTCTGCGGAAACCTGTGCCGCTGCTCGGGCTACCGCGGCGTGCTCGACGCGGTGCGCCAGGTCGCCGACGCCCGGCAGGCGTCACAGCACGCGGCGGCGGAACCGGCGGAGGCGGAGCAGGTGGCGGAGGACGGGCCCCCGCTCATCCCGCACCAGGGCGGCCCCGCATCGAGTGAGGACATCCAAGACAGCCGGGACGGAGGCCGAGCGTGATCAGCGAGACGACGGAGACCCCCGCGGCCCCCGGGGCGGAAGGGATCCCGCACGGCCTCGGCACGAACCTGCCCTCGACGGAGGCCGACGCCAAGGCGGCCGGCACCTTCCCCTACGCCGCCGACCTGTGGGCCGAAGGGCTCCTGTGGGCGTCGGTCCTGCGCTCCCCGCACGCGCACGCGCGCGTGGTCTCCATCGACACCACCCACGCGCGCGAGATGCCCGGCGTCCGGGCGGTCGTCACCCACGAGGACGTCCCCGGCGGCCCGCCCGCGGGGCACCGCACGGCGGACCGCCCGGTCTTCGCCTCCGACGTCGTACGCCACCACGGCGAGGCCCTCGCCGCCGTCGCCGCCGACCACCCGGACACGGCCCGGATGGCGGCCGCCGCGATCATCGTCGAGTACGAGGTCCTCGAACCGGTCACCGATCCGGAGAAGGCGTTCGCCGCCGAGCCCCTGCACCCCGACGGCAACCTCGTCCGCCACATCCCGCTGCGCCACGGCGACCTCGACGCGACCGGTGAAGTGATCGTCGAGGGCCTCTACCGCATCGGCCGCCAGGACCCGGCCCCCATCGGCGCGGAGGCGGGCCTCGCCGTGCCCCGCCCCGACGGCGGCGTCGAGCTGTACATCGCCTCGACCGACCCGCACGGCGACCGCGACGCGGCGGCGGCCCGTTACGGCCTGTCGCCGGATCAGGTGAAGGTCGTCGTCACGGGCGTCCCGGGGGCGACCGCGGACCGCGAGGACCAGAGCTTCCACCTCCCGCTCGGCCTGCTCGCCCTGCACACCGGCTGCCCGGTGAAGCTGACGGCGAGCCGCGAGGAGTCCTTCCTCGGCCACCCGCACCGCCACCCGACCCTCCTCCGGTACCGGCACCACGCGGACACGGACGGCAGGCTCGTCAAGGTCGAGGCCCAGATCCTCCTCGACGCGGGCGCCTACGCGGACACCTCCTCGGACGCGCTCGCGGCGGCCGTCGCCTTCGCCTGCGGCCCCTACGTCATCCCGAACGCCTTCATCGAAGGCTGGGCGGTCCGCACCAACAACCCGCCCTCCGGCCACGTACGCGGTGAAGGCGCACTCCAGGTCTGCGCCGCCTACGAGGCCCAGATGGACAAGCTCGCCAAGAAGCTCGGCGTTGACCCGGCCGAGCTGCGCATGCGCAACGTCCTCGCGACCGGCGACGTACTCCCCACGGGCCAGACGGTGACGTGCCCGGCCCCGGTGGCCGAACTCCTCGCCGCCGTACGGGACTTCCCGCTCCCCGCGCTGCCCAAGGACACCCCGGAGGAGGGCTGGCTGCTGCCCGGCGGCCCCGAGGGCGCGGGCGAGCCCGACGCGGTCCGGCGCGGCGTCGGCTACGGCATCGGCATGGTGCACGTCCTCGGCGCGGAGGGCGCGGACGAGGTCTCCACCGCCACCGTCAAGGTCCAGAACGGCGTCGCCACGGTCATCTGCGCGGCCGTCGAGACCGGCCAGGGCTTCACCACCCTGGCCCGCCAGATCGTCCAGGAGACCCTGGGCATCGACGAGGTCCACGTGGCCCCGGTCGACACGGACCAGCCACCGGCGGGCCCCGGCTGCCGAGGCCGCCACACCTGGGTCTCCGGCGGAGCGGTCGAACGCGCCGCGAAGATGGTCCGTACCCAGCTCCTCCAGCCCCTGGCGCACAAGTTCGGTATGTCCACGGAGCTGCTCCAGATCGCCGACGGCAAGATCACGTCGTACGACGGCGTCCTGTCGACGACGGTCGAGGAAGCCATGGACGGCAAGGAACTCTGGGCCACCGCCCAGTGCCGCCCGCACCCCACGGAGCCCCTCGACGCGGCGGGCCAGGGCGACGCGTTCGTGGGCATGGCCTTCTGCGCGATCCGCGCGGTCGTCGACGTGGACATCGAGATCGGCTCCGTACGGGTCGTGGAGCTGGCGGTGGCGCAGGACGTCGGCCGCGTCCTCAACCCCCGCCAGCTCGCCGCCCGCATCGAGGCCGGTGTCACGCAGGGCGTCGGCGCGGCCCTCACGGAGAACCTCCGCACCCCGAAGGGCGTGATCCGCCGCCCCGACCTCACCGGCTACGCCCTGCCCACCGCCCTCGACGCCCCCGACATCCGCATCGTCAGCCTGGTCGAGGAGCGCGACGTGGTGGCCCCCTTCGGCGCCAAGGCGGCCGGCACCGTCCCGGTCGTCACCTCCCCGGCCGCGATCGCCTCGGCGGTCCGCGCGGCAACGGGCCGCCCGGTCAACCGCCTCCCGATCCGCCCACAGGCGGCGGTGGCCAACGCGACCGAGCCGTCCTGACCGCAGGCTGACCCCAGGCCCGCGGTCAACTTGCGTCCGCCGAACCGCCGTTGTGCTGTGACTCCTGTGAACTGTCGGTGGGGCCGTCTAAAGTCGGTACTCGACCGATTTGTTGTACAGGCGTGCTCAGTGTGCTCACGGGGGAACGGGGAGGGGCGGACGCGATGGCGGACGACAAGGGCGGGGGCTCGACCGGACTGGGCGGCTGGCCGTTCAGCGTGGTCGAGGCGGCGAAGGACGCGGTCGGGGACATCGTCACGGAGCTGGAGTCCTTCACGAAGTTCCAGCAGCGGGTGGACCAGCTGATCAGGGACCTGAGCGAATCCCAGGCAGGCCCGAAGAAGGTCGGCCAGGAGGCCGTGGAACGCACGAAGTTCGGCGGCGGCCACCGGGGCTGGTACGAGGCGCACGAGGTCTTCACCCAGTACGACACCGTCATCGCCGACCTGGAGAACCTCTCCAAGCTCCTCTCGGACTCGATAGAGGCCATGGGGATCGCCGTCATGGCCTCCCACAAGGGTTACGAGAACGTGGACATGGACGTGCGGCGGCGGATGGCGGCGATCAGCGCGGAGACGACTCATCACTATGGCGGGGAGTACCGCCCGGAACAGGAGCACCGGGCACCGGGCGCGGATGGTCCGGGCACGCCTGCGAAGAACTCCGGCAAGGGCTACTCGGGGGGTAACGCCTGATGGCTGGGCATGGCAAGAAGACGTCGTTCGACGGTATGACGCACGAACAGATGCTCGCGTGGCTCGACGCCGCGGACGCGGGCACGGTGCAGGCGGCAGCGGACAAACTCGCCGCCGCGGCCAAGGAGATCCACAGCATCGCGGACGAACTCAAGGTCCGTCCGCAGTGGGTGAAGTGGAAGGGCGAGGGCGCCGACTCCTTCCGTCAGTGGGCAGGCAAGCTGGCCAACGCGACCGTGGCGCTGGGTGACTACAGCCAGGAGTCGTCGAAGTGGCTCGGCCACGCGGCACAGGCGATCAGCAAGGCGAAGACCTCGGTCCCGCGCGACAAGGGAGTCGACGCCAACATCGACGCGGCGCGTTCCGCGCACAACGACCCGGACTCGCAGTCGATCCTGTCCAAGAACATGGCGGTCCGGCAGCAGACCGCCGATGAGTTGGACAAGCTGGGGCAGGCTTACTCGCTCACCACCTCACAGATGGCCGCGGCCCGTAAGACGGAGGCACTGAAGTTCCCGCCTCCGCCCGCCGACATCCAGGATCCGGACCGGGCGAAGCTCGACAGCGGTGGGTATCGCCGGCGTCCGGAGGACGGTACTTCGTCCAGCGCCGCTCTGCAGCGTGCGTCCATGTCGGACCATTCCAGCTTCTCCAGGTCCTCGAACGGCTCGACGGATGCTGGTGCGGGCACGAGTGCCACCGCCGCTGGTGCTGAGCCCGGCCATGCCGCGACCGGGTCGGCGTCGGTCGTCGAGCCCGCGCACGCGAGAGTGACGCCGCCCACCGCCGGGCAGGTGAGCGTGGACCCGGACGCGAGCATGGACATCGACTCCACGGCCGTTCTCCCGGACCGGACGCCGCAGGCGCCCTCGCCGACCTCGACCGGTCCGGCCCCCGGAACCAGCGGTCAGGGGCCGACATATTCCACGGTCCCGGGTTCGGTTCCGCCCGTCGTTCCAGGCAACGGCAACGTGCGGCAGACGAACCCCGTCACCGGTACCGCACGGGGTATCCCGTCCACGGGCGGGGGCGGTCCGGCCACACGGACACCCGGACCGATGGCACAGGGTGTCACAGGCAGACCTGCCAATCCTGGCCCCCGCGGACCGATGACGCCCGGCCAGAACGCGGTTGCCGGAGGCCGTACCGGCGGCCCGGGGACGTCCGGGAGCCCGCCTGCCACCAACGGTGTGGCGGGAGGCCGACCGCAACCGAGCCCAGGACGGTCCACGACGGGCATTCCGCGTGGCACCGTCATGGGCGGTGAGAACGGGACCGGCGGGAGGGGGACGACCCCAGGACAGGGCGCCGTGACGGGCAGGCCGAGCGCCCCGGCCGGACGCACGGGTGGCGGAGCCGCCGGACGCCGGGTGACCGGTTCGACCGCGGGCGACAGCGGGATCGTCGGCGGTCGTGCGCAACAGGGCCGCCCGAACGCCCGTTCCTTCAGCGTCGGCGGTTCGGGTCTGGTACGAGGCCAGGGCAGTGCGGCCGGACCGCAGGGCGCCCGTCCCCGTACACGTCGCGAGGAAGGCGACCGGAGTGAGCGCCCTGACTACGTCACCGAGGACGAGCGAACCTGGCAGGCGGACGAGCGGCGTAACGTGCCCCCGGTCGTCGATGCCGAACGGAACGACGCCGAGAAGAACGACGCCCAGCCGAACAGCGAGAGGTAGCGCATGACCGCCACCAGTCCCCGTCGTGCGCGCCGCGGCGCAGTCGTCTCGGCCTTTCTCGGCTTGTTGGTGGCGGGCACTGCCGCGGCACCGGCACTGGCCGCGTCGACGCGCTCCGAGCAGTGGTTCCTCGACGTCATGCGTGCCGAGAGCATGTGGAGGACGAGCAGGGGCGAGGGGGTCACCGTAGCCGTCATCGACACAGGCGTGGATGCGCAGAATCCGGATCTCAAGGGCCGCGTCCTGCCGGGGAAGGACCTCGCCGAAGGGGTGTCGGGTGACGCGCACACCGACTACGACAGCCATGGAACAGGCATGGCGGGCCTGATCGCCGGAACCGGCGCCTACGGAGGCGGAAAGGGGGCCTACGGGCTCGCCCCCGGAGCCAGGATCCTGCCGATCCGCCTCCCAGACGGGGCAAAGGCGAACAACGGCGCGGCTGCGGACGCCGAAT
This sequence comes from Streptomyces sp. NPDC016845, assembly GCF_044332585.1. NCBI lineage: Bacteria > Bacillati > Actinomycetota > Actinomycetes > Kitasatosporales > Streptomycetaceae > Streptomyces > Streptomyces sp. NPDC016845. The sequence goes on from NZ_JBIRPI010000007.1 coordinate 152,244, forward strand.
TCATCAAAGCCACGTCGACCGGCATCCGGTACGCGGCGGACCACGGTGCCAAGGTCATCAACGTCTCCCAGGGCGTCGAGGACGCGTCACCGCTGTTGGCGGATGCGGTCGAGTACGCCCTCGGCAAGGGCTCTCTCGTCTTCGCCGCTGTCGGCAACACCGGTGACAAGGACAACGCGGTGCAGTACCCCGCCGGGACTCCGGGCGCGGTGGGGGTGGGCGCGGTGGGCAAGGACCTGCGCAAGACCCCGGAATCGCAGCACGGCCCGCAGGTGGACCTGGCGGCGCCGGGCGACAAGATGGTGCACGCTTGCGGTGGCGGGACCGGACTCTGCGAGACGCACGGCAGCAGTGACGCCACCGCCCTGGCCTCGGCGAGCGCGGCCCTGATCTGGTCCAAACATCCGAACTGGACGAACAACCAGGTCCTGCGAGTCATGCTCAACACGATCGGCGGCCCCACGGACGGTGCCGAGCGCAACGACGGCATCGGCTACGGAATTGTCCGCCCCCGCATCGCCCTGACCACCCCGGGCAACCCCGGCCCGGCGGGCAAGTTCCCGATGTCGGACTATCCGGTGGCGGCCAAGACACCGTCCGTCGAAGCCTCGAAGGGCGCCGGCGCCCAGGCCTCGGACAATGACCAGGGCGCTAGGAGCGCCGCGAAGCCGGACAACAGCAACACCGGGCTGTGGATCGGCGTGGGTGCCGCCATCGCCGTGGTGATCGGCGCCGCAGTCGCCTTCGGTGTGGCCCGGCGACGCCACCGCGACGACCAGAAGCTTCCGTCGCCAGGCGCTCCGCTGCAGCAGCCTTACCCCGGAGCAAGCCAGCCCAGCACCCCGTACGGTGCACAACAGCCGTACAGCAACCAGCACTACATTGGTCAGCAGCCCTATGGCTCGGCGACGCCGAACAATAACCCTGACAACCCCTACCGCGGTTCCTGACCTGGACCGCAGAACGAAAGGCGCCTGTGCCCGTCGGCACCGCCGACTTCGGCCGACGCCGAGCGAGACTGGTCGGCTCGCAGAGTCCCCGATGTCATTGTCGTCTGCCTGCTGACCCCGCTATATCCCCGGAGAGGTGCAACGGGCCTTGTGGTGGGCAAACTTGGCGACGTTCTTCGCGAGAACGATCAGGTCGGTGCGTGACTTGGCGGGGCTGGCGCTGCCTTTCACCTTGAGGTCGACGGCCACGCTGATATTGGTGACTGGCTTCGTAGTGCACGGCATGTAAATCGCTGCAAGTCTGCCAGACGCGAATGCCTTCGTACCTGCTTCGAAGGGGGTTGTGCCTTGAGCGTGGGTAACGGTTCCTTTCACCCACGTCGCCCAGCTCGTTCCAGAGTCGTCTTCGAGCATCTCTGTCTTCGCTACCAGCAACTGATCGCTGTCTCCATCGACGAAACACCTTGATGTGAAGTCGGCGGCGCGGCTCTCGGTCAGCGGACTGACGTTGTCCTCGAACGAGTACGAGTCCCTGTCGGGCAGGACCTCCTTGAGAGCAGTAAGGCTTTGTGAAGAATTACCGAGAGACGGACAAAGATCTGCGGCGTCGATTTCACCCTTTTCTTTGAAGGGTGGAAGGCCTGCGGCATAGGCGGCCCCCACTAGTAGGGCCACCACCACAACGGCTCCGCACATAAGAAGTGTTTTGCGGCGCATTTTCCCCGACCCTCAGCCTTCCGAGTCCAGTTGGCGTGGGATGCCCTCGCCGTCCATATAGTCGTGAACCTTCTTTCCGGAGCTGCTTCGTGACCTGCATGTGGTTCGAGATGTGGGCGCAGGCATCCAGGAGGGACTTCAGCTGCGCTCCCCATCGGTCCGCCACGTGCTGCAGGCCGGACCCCAGTGAGAAGCCCTGGCCCAAGAGGTCGCCAGCGGCTTTGCTACTGCTGGAGTCGGCGACTCGGGCCTTGTTCCACAAGTCGTCGTAGAGGGTCTTCGCGTGACTGCCGATCTTGGTCAGGTCGGCGTCCTCGACCTTGAGGTCACCCGTCTTGCCGGGGAGCGGCGGGGCGGCGCTCCCTCCGCCGTCAACCTGGTTCAGTCTCATCTGGGTTGACTGCCGCTCCGCGGCGTCCGTCTTGAGCTGCTCCCATTCGTCCCATGCCATGGGTGAGTTCCTTCCCCCGTGTGTCCCCGTGCGTCCGGTTGCTTTCGCGACTTCCCAATGCGGTAGCTCCGGTCAAGTTAGCAATCCGACTGTCAAGATCACCGGCTGAGGTGGCGGCCTCACAGGTATGAGCTGCGTCAGATTCCGGACGGAAGCGCGGGTTTCATGGTGAGTGGAATGTGGGTGCGTGGGGTTGGCGCAGCCGGAGGTGGGTTGACGGTGTCCGGGTAGGTCGAGTGGTTCGGGTGGGTCAGCGTGGGGCCAGGCCAGTGCTGCCGTCCAGGAGTTCTCGGGCTGTGTCCAGGTGGCCGAGGTGACGGGCTGTTTCTTCGATCATGTGCAGGACGATCCAGCGCAGATCCGTGACGTCGTCATCGACGTCCTCACCGTGGTGGCCCAAGGGGCGTGCGTCCAGCGGAGTTGCGGCGAGGACGGCGTCGGACAATTCGCACTGCGAGCGGTAGAAGGCCATCACCTCCGCGGGGGCCGCGGTGGCGAGATCGTAGGGGCGGGGCCGGGGCGACGCCTTGCCCAGGGCCACTTCCTGGAACCAGTGGTGTTCGGCGTCGCCGATGTGTTGCACGAGGCCCAGCGGTGTCCAGCCCGACGGTAGGACCGGTGTGCGCAGTTGTAGTTCCGTGAGGCCGTTGAGGATCGCTGGTACGCCGGCTCGTTGAGCGTTGAGGAAGTGGCGTAGGGCATCTGTTTCGCGAGACATGTAGAAGGGACTTCTGGTGTGGCCCGAAGTCATCGGCTGTGGGGCGGCCTAGGTGCCCGATGGTGCGAGACGTACGGTGATGTCGAGTTTGCCGTTGTGAGGAAGGACATCAGGGTGGTGTCCTTCGTTGTCGGCGGGGGCGTCGTTCTGGTCGGCGGTGGGAGACGACGCCGAAGGGGTGTTCCGCCAGTGCGGAACACCCCTTTGTAAACGTGCAGCCCAGCGCCGTTGGGCTGCCGAGGCCGTGACCGGAATCGAACCGGTGTGCTTCGCTTTGCAGGCGAATCCCTAAACCACTCGGGCACACGGCCAGGTTGAGTCGGTGTTGCTGTTCGACTGGTACGACCGTAGGGGTGCCGGGGAGGGCGTTCAAGGCTTCGCCGCGGGCTGCAACGGGACTGCCATGTGGCGTTCATGATTCGGGTGGCGGGGCGAGGATCCGTGGTCGTACGACCAAGGGACCAAAGGATGCCCGTCCCTGGACAGGGGTCAGGGTGAGGGACGGAACTTACTCTGAGGCGTATGGCCGCTCTTGAGGACGACGTCGCCGTCGTTGCACCGGATCTTGCCGATCTCGCCCAGGTCGAAGGCGTGCTCGGGCGTACTTATCGCGCCTTGAGCGTCGGGATCGTCACCGTGGTGCTGCTCATCGCCTTTGAGGCGACGGCGGTGGGGACCGCCATGCCCGTCGCCGCGCGGGAGTTGGACGGGGTGGCGTTGTACGCCTTCGCGTTCTCCGGGTACTTCACCACCAGCCTCTTCGGGATGGTGCTCGCCGGGCAGTGGGCCGATCGGCGCGGGCCGCTCGGGCCGTTGGCGGTGGGGATCGGGGCGTTCGCGGTGGGGCTCGTGATCGCCGGGGCCGCCGGGAGCATGTGGTTGTTCGTCGGCGGGCGGGCCGTGCAGGGGCTCGGCGGCGGGCTGGTCATCGTCGCGCTGTACGTCGTTGTCAGCCGGGCCTATCCGGAGCGGTTGCGGCCCGCGATCATGGCCGCGTTCGCCGCCGGGTGGATCGTGCCGTCGATCGTCGGGCCGCTGGCAGCCGGGGCCGTCACCGAGCATCTCGGGTGGCGGTGGGTGTTCCTGGGGATTCCGGTGCTTGTGGTGCTGCCGCTCGGGCTTGCGCTGCCGCAGATACGGCGGCGGGCCGGCGGGGCGGCCCCCGGTGCCGGGGGCGGGGCCTTCGACCGGCGGCGGATCCGGCTCGCGTTCGGGATCTCGGTCGGGGCCGGGTTGTTGCAGTACGCCGCCCAGGACCTGCGGCCGCTTGCGCTGGTGCCCGGCGCCGTCGGGGCCGCGCTCCTCGTACCGTCCGTGCTCGGGCTGCTGCCGCGCGGTACGTATCGGGCCGTGCGCGGGTTGCCGTCGGTGGTGCTGTTGCGCGGGGTCGCGGCCGGGGCGTTCATCGCGGCGGAGTCGTTCGTGCCGCTGATGCTCGTGACCCAGCGGGGGCTGTCGCCGACCCTCGCCGGGTTCTCGCTCGCGGCCGGCGGGGCGACGTGGGCGCTGGGGTCGTGGGTCCAGGCACGTTCCCGGTTCGAGCCGTACCGGGAGCAGCTCGTCGCCGGGGGCATGGTGCTCGTCGCCGCGGCGATCGCTGCCGCGCCGAGCGTGCTGATCGCGGCCGTGCCGGTGTGGGTCGTCGCCGTCGCGTGGGGGTTCGGGTGCCTCGGAATGGGGCTCGTCATCTCCTCGACGAGTGTGCTGCTGCTCCAGCTTTCCGCGCCCGAGGAGGCCGGATCGAACTCCGCGGCGCTGCAGATCTCGGACGGTCTGGCCAATGTGGTGCTGCTGGCGGCGGGCGGCGCCGCGTTCGCCGCGCTGGGCGGGGGAGCGGTGGGGCAGGGGCACGAGGTGGCGGAGGGCGCCGGCGGCTCGCATCCGGCGGCCTTCGTCGCCGTCTTTCTGCCGATGGCGGGGGTCGCGCTGGTGGGGGCCTGGGTGGGTACGCGGCTGCGCGAGCGCCCGGCGGGGGCGGGGGGCTCGTAGCTCGGGGTGGTGCGCCCGCTGCGGTCCGTACGCGCCGCTCGCCCGGCCCACTGTGACCCGTGTCCCACCCGGACCCCGCCCGGCCTCGTCCGTCGGTCGAGGTGACTTGCGCCCCGGTAGGGTGGCCCGGTTGTCATACGTAGCCGCCGTGTACGCACGCCAGCCGTGCCGTCGAATCTCGAGTAATTCGGAGACCGTGACTACCACCGCCGCCACCAACTCCGCGTCCCACCACCTGTCGCCCGCCTTCCCCGGCCGCGCCCCCTGGGGCACCGCCAACAAGCTGCGCGCGTGGCAGCAGGGGGCGATGGACAGGTACATCCAGGAGCAGCCGCGCGACTTCCTCGCCGTCGCCACCCCGGGGGCCGGCAAGACGACCTTCGCGCTGACGCTCGCGTCGTGGCTGCTGCACCACCACGTCGTGCAGCAGGTGACCGTCGTCGCGCCGACCGAGCACCTGAAGAAGCAGTGGGCGGAGGCGGCGGCGCGCATAGGGATCAAGCTGGATCCGGAGTACAGCGCGGGGCCGCTCAGCAAGGAGTACCAGGGCGTCGCCGTGACGTACGCGGGTGTCGGCGTGCGGCCCATGCTGCACCGCAATCGCAGCGAACAGCGCAAGACGCTCGTCATTCTCGACGAGATTCACCACGCCGGTGACAGCAAATCGTGGGGCGAGGCGTGCCTGGAGGCGTTCGAGCCGGCCACGCGGCGGCTCGCGCTCACCGGTACGCCGTTCCGGTCCGACACCAACCCCATTCCCTTCGTGCAGTACGAGGAAGGGAACGACGGTATTCGGCGGTCCTCCGCCGATTACACGTACGGGTATGGGAGTGCGCTCGGAGACGGTGTCGTCAGGCCCGTTATCTTTCTTTCCTACAGCGGCAATATGCGGTGGCGCACCAAAGCCGGGGACGAGATCGCCGCCCGGCTCGGTGAGCCCATGACCAAGGATGCCGTCAGCCAGGCGTGGCGCACCGCCCTCGATCCGCGCGGTGAGTGGATGCCGAGTGTGCTGCGCGCCGCCGACGCCCGGCTCACCGAGGTCAGGAAGGGTATTCCGGACGCCGGTGCCCTCGTCATCGCCTCCGATCAGGAGTCGGCGCGGGCGTACGCGAAACTCATCCGGGATATCACCGGCAGCAAAGCGACCCTGGTGCTTTCCGATGACACCGGGGCCTCGAAGCGCATTGACGACTTCGCCGCCAGTGATGACCGGTGGATGGTCGCCGTGCGCATGGTGTCCGAAGGTGTCGACGTGCCTCGGCTCGCCGTCGGGGTGTATGCCACGACTATTTCCACCCCTTTGTTCTTCGCGCAGGCCGTCGGGCGTTTCGTGCGGTCCCGGCGGCGCGGTGAGACCGCTTCTGTCTTTCTTCCCACCGTTCCCGACCTGCTCGGCTTCGCCAACGAGATGGAGGTCGAGCGCGACCACGTACTCGACAAGCCGAAGAAGGACGGGGAGGAGGACCCCTACGCCGAATCCGAGAAGGAGATGGAGGAGGCGAACAAGGAGCAGGACGAGGACACCGGGGAGCAGGAGCAGTTCTCTTTCGAGGCCTTGGAGTCCGAGGCCGTGTTCGACCGGGTTCTTTATGACGGGGCCGAGTTCGGTATGCAGGCCCATCCCGGGAGTGAGGAGGAGCAGGACTACCTCGGGATTCCCGGGCTGCTCGAACCCGATCAGGTGCAGTTGCTGTTGCAGAAGCGGCAGGCCCGGCAGATCGCGCACAGCCGGAAGAAGCCCGACACCGAGGCCGATCTGCTCGAACTGCCCGCCGAGCGGCGGCCCGTCGTCTCCCACAAGGAAATGATGGAGTTGCGCAAGCAGCTCAATACGCTTGTCGGTGCTTACGTTCACCAAAGCGGCAAACCGCACGGTGTCCTCCACACCGAACTGCGGCGCGTCTGCGGCGGGCCGCCGAGCGCCGAGGCCACCGCGGGACAGCTGCGGCAGCGCATCGCCAAGGTGCAGGAGTGGGCCACCCGCATGAAGTGACACGGGGACCAAGTGCGGGCAATCACCAATAACTCAGGCCCCGGACTGACCGGATTCTGGACGGAGTCTTCCGCTCAGCGGGACGACCTCGCTACATTCCCGGCAACGCACACGCCCCGTGGCAGCGCCGCCGCGGAGCGCAGCCGGTACGAACGAAGACAGTCGTCTGCAGCCGTAGAGCCGTATGCAGCATGCAGCCCAGCGCCTGATCACCGACCGGCGGCTCTCACGCGCGTCGCCCAAGGGACAGGTGGCGCAACCGCCGCGTAGGAGACCGCCGGCCCTCACCTAAGGAGTGGGCGTCGTGACCGCGGAGACCTCCCAGACGCTCGACAGAGGACTGCGCGTCCTCAAACTGCTCGCCGACACCGACCACGGGCTGACCGTGACCGAGCTTTCCAACAAGCTCGGCGTCAACCGCACCGTCGTCTACCGTCTGCTCGCCACGCTCGAGCAGCACGCCCTGGTCCGCCGCGACCTCGGCGGCCGCGCCCGGGTCGGGCTCGGGGTGCTGCGGCTCGGGCGGCAGGTCCATCCGCTGGTACGGGAAGCGGCGCTGCCCGCGCTCCGGTCGCTGGCCGAGGACATCGGGGCGACGGCGCATCTGACGCTGGTCGACGGGTCGGAGGCGCTCGCCGTCGCCGTCGTCGAGCCGACCTGGACGGACTATCACGTCGCGTACCGGACCGGGTTCCGGCATCCGCTGGACCGGGGCGCCGCGGGCCGCGCGATTCTCGCTTCGCGGCGGGGGGTGCTGCCTGAGCCCGGGTACACGCTCACGCACGGCGAGCTCGAGGCCGGGGCCAGCGGGGCGGCTGCGCCCTTGTTGGGCGTCACCGGGCTCGAGGGGTCCGTCGGGGTGGTCATGCTTGCGGATGCGGTGCCTGAGCGGGTGGGGCCTCGGGTGATGGATGCGGCTCGGGAGGTTGCGGACGCGCTCCGCTGAGGGCCGGGTCTGATCGTGCCCGGGGCTGATCGTGCCCGGGGGCTGATCGTGCCCGCGGCTGCACGGGCCCGGGGTTTGATCGTGCCCGCGGGTGAACGGGCCTGTGTCTGATCGTGCCCGGGGCTGATCGTGCCCGGGCGCCCGGGCGCCGTCCGGGTCGAGGTGGCGTGCGAGTGCCGGTGTGTCGTGGTTGCTCGCGCAGTTCCCCGCGCCCCTGGAGCATGCGGCTCCGCCGCGGCTCCATATCGGCGCACGCGGTGCGTACGGCCGGCCGCACGCGTCCCGCGCCGGGCGCACCAGCCGAACCGGGCCCGCGCAATGGACCCCGGCCGCGTTAGATTGGCCCCGTGTTCAACCGCCTCAGCCGACCCGCTGCCCTCATCCTCTGCGCGCTCCCCGTGATCGCGCTGCTCGCGGTGGCGGTGTTCGCGCCGTTGCCTTTCTCGGTGGCGCAGCCGGGGCCGACGACGAACGTGCTCGGTGACGACGACGGCAAGCCCGTCATCAAGATCACCGGCGCTCCGACCAGGAAGACCAGCGGAGCGCTCCGCGCGGTGACCATCGTGGCGACCGGGCCGGAGGCCACCGTCCACCTCGGCGACGTGCTCGACGGCTGGTTCGCCGAGAACCGGGCGATCATGCCGCGGGACTCCGTCTACCCGGAGGGCGACTCCACCAAGGAGATCGAGCAGCACAACAAGAAGGAGATGAAGGGCTCCCAGGACGCCGCCACCGAGGCCGCCTTCAACTACCTGGAGGCCGAGGGCGCGACCACGTCGGGGATCGACGTCAGCCTGCAGCTCGGGGACGTCGGCGGCCCCAGCGCCGGTCTGCTCTTCTCGCTCGGCATCATCGACCTGCTCGACGGCGACGGCAGCGGCGCCGATCTGACCGGCGGCAAGTCGATCGCGGGCACCGGCACCATCGACGACGACGGCAAGGTCGGCGCGGTCGGCGGGGTCTCGCTCAAGGTGCAGGCCGCCGACCGGGACGGCGCCACCGTCTTCCTCGTACCGAAGGCGGAGTGCGGGGACGCCAAGGCGTCGGCGCCCGACTCGATGCGGCTGATCCCGGTGTCCACCCTCAAGGGCGCGGTCGCCGCGCTGACGGACCTGCGGAAGGGCTCCGGGTCCGTCCCCGAGTGCTGAGATCCCCGGGACACCGATCGGTGGCGTCAGGGAACATCCGCCGACGCCTGTTCCACCAGCGGAATGACCCGCAGCGGTACCGGGTTCTCCATCACGATCGCCGTGGACGCCCGCACGATGCCGTCGAAGCCGACGACCAGGTCGATCACCCGTTGCAGATCGGCGTTCGAACGGGCCACGAGCCGGCACAGCATGTCCCCGCTGCCGGTCGTCGTGAGCAGCTCCAGGACCTCGGGGACGTTCGCCAGATGGGCCCTGACGTCGGCTCCCTTGCCCTGCCGGATCTGCAGCGTGGCGAACGCGGTGACCGGGTAGCCGAGCGCCGCCGGGTCCACCTGGGGGCCGAACCCGCGGATGACCCCGTTCGAGGTGAGGCGGTCGAGACGGGCCTGCACGGTGCCGCGCGCCACCCCGAGCCGGCGGGACATCTCCAGGACCCCGATCCGCGGTTCCCGCGCGAGCAGCACGATCAGCCGCCCGTCCAACTGGTCGATCGCCATGCGTGCCTCCAGCAATGAGCCGCGGATGGTCATCCTGTACAGAATCGCCCTGGAACCCGGCCTTCCACCGGGCAGATTGTGCAGCGGATACGTGAACTGTTGCGCACTCTGCGGAACAGCGGGAGCCTCCCACATATGACGCAGACCACACACTCGTCCTCCGCAGACGCTCCCGACACCGCCCGGAAGGCCGACCCCTTCCCGGTGAAGGGCATGGACGCGGTCGTCTTCGCCGTGGGCAACGCCAAGCAGGCCGCGCACTTCTACTCCACCGCCTTCGGCATGCGGCTCGTCGCCTACTCCGGACCGGAGAACGGCAGCCGCGAGACCGCCTCGTACGTCCTGAAGAACGGCTCCGCCCGTTTCGTGTTCACCTCCGTCGTCAAGGCTTCCACCGAGCGGGGCCACTTCCTGGAGGAGCACGTCGCCGCCCACGGTGACGGCGTCGTCGACCTCGCCATCGAGGTGCCGGACGCGCGCGCCGCGTACGCCTACGCGGTCGAGCACGGCGCCCGCGGGATCGAGGAGCCGTACGAGCTGAAGGACGAGCACGGCACCGTGGTGCTCGCCGCCATCGCCACGTACGGCAAGACCCGCCACACGCTCGTCGAGCGGTCCGGGTACAGCGGCCCCTACCTGCCGGGGTTCGTGTCCGCCGAGCCGATCGTCGAGCCGCCCGCCCACCGCTTCTTCCAGGCCATCGACCACTGCGTGGGCAACGTCGAGCTCGGCCGGATGAACGAGTGGGTGCAGTTCTACAACAAGGTCATGGGCTTCACGAACATGAAGGAGTTCGTGGGCGACGACATCGCGACCGAGTACAGCGCGCTGATGTCGAAGGTCGTCGCGGACGGCACGCTCAAGGTCAAGTTCCCGATCAACGAGCCCGCCGTCGCCAAGAAGAAGTCCCAGATCGACGAGTACCTGGAGTTCTACGGCGAGGCCGGCGTCCAGCACATCGCGCTCGCCACGAACGACATCGTCGCCTCCGTACGGGCCATGCGCGCGGCCGGCGTCCAGTTCCTCGACACCCCGGACTCCTACTACGACACGCTCGGCGAATGGGCGGGCGAGACGCGCGTCCCCGTCGAGACCCTGCGCGAGCTGAAGATCCTCGTCGACCGCGACGAGGACGGCTACCTCCTGCAGATCTTCACCAAGCCGGTCCAGGACAAGCCGACCGTCTTCTTCGAGATGATCGAGCGCCATGGCTCCATGGGCTTCGGCAAGGGCAACTTCAAGGCCCTCTTCGAGGCGATCGAGCGCGAGCAGGAGAAGCGCGGAAACCTGTAGGCGAACGGCCGTCCGTTGCCCGCTGTGACCCCATGGCCGGGGTGCGATCGCCGGTGCTCCGCCGTCGTGGTCGCTCGCGCAGTTCCCCGCGCCCCTGAAGCATGCGGGCGTGCGTCATGCGCGGCCCTCTGGAACGGCGCACGAAGTGCGCGTTCCAGGGGCGCGGGGAACTGCGCGACCAGCCACGACGCGACCAGCCACGACGCGCCCCGCACCCGCACCCGCACCCGCGATCGAACCCCCAAGCCTCAGCGGAGCGAAAGCGCAGCCAGGTCCACCCGAGCCCGCGGAGCATGCAGTGGCGAGAACCCGGGATTGATCCGTAGCGCCTCGTCGATGTGGCGGCGGGCCGGGGCGGTCAGGCCCAGGGCCCGCTCCACGGCGCCCCGGTGATACGAGAACAGGGCGTCACGCACCGCCCCGTCCTTCTGCCGGTCCGTGGCCCGCCGGAGCAACCCGATCGCCTCGGCGTCCCGCCCACCCCGGTGCAGCGCCCAGCCGAGCGCGTCGGCCGTACGGATCCCCGGCGCCCGGCGCCACTCCTCCCGCAACCGCTCGATCGCGGCCCGCGCATCACCGTGGTCCGCCTCGAAGCGGCCGAGGACGAGCGCGTCGTCCACCCCGTTCGCACCCCGCGCCGCCGCCCAGATCCGCAGCGTGTCGTACTGGGCGCGGGCCGGACCGGCCAGGTGCAGGGACTCGTACAACTCGCCGAGTTCGAGGGCGTACTCGGGCGAGGGCCGCTGCGCCAGCGCCTGCCGGTACACCCGCGCCGCCTCGACCGTACGACCGAGGGACGCCAGCGCGCGGGCCTGACCGGCGAGCGCGGCGGGGCAGCGGGGGTCCGCCGCGACGGCCGCGCGGAAGCGGCGCAGGGCGTCCTGCGGTTCGCCGCGTTCCCAGGCGAGTTCGCCGCCGCGGCTGAGGAGTGCGGCCCGTTCGGTGGGGGTCGCGGCGCGGGCCGCCGCGTCGCTGAGGACGGCGGCGGCGTCCTCGCGCCAGCCGCGGTCGCGATAGACGGCGGCGGTGCGCAGGGCCACGGCCGTGCCCTTGGCGAGCCTGGACAGTTCGTCGAGGCTCTTACCGGCGGCCTTGTGGTCGCCGAGGCCCTGATAGGCGTCGACCAGGACGGCACGCGCGGGCCAGCGGTCGGGCGCCAGTTCCACCGAGGCCGCGCCCCACTTACGGGCGTCGCGCCAGTCGCCCCGCGCGGCGGCGAGGGCGGCGAGGCCGTCGAGGGCGTTCACGTTCCCGCGCGGCCGGACGGAGAGCGAACTGCGCAGCGCCCGTTCGGCCTTGGGGTAGAACGCCGAGTCGGCCGTGCGCGTGCCGCGCTCGACGTAGGCGGCCCCGAGCGCCGCCCACGTCCGGTCGTTCCGCGGGTTCCCGCGGACCTGCGCCTCGCGCTCGCGGATCAGCGCGGCGAGGTCGGGCAGGGACGCGGGCGCCCCCACCGAGGCGGCGATCACCGCCCGCCCGGCCGGCCCCGGCGAGGCGGACGGGCGCGACGCGTCCTCGTGGTGCTGAGTCACCAGGAGGATCCCGCCGACGACCACGCACCCGGCGACGCCGCACGCGCGGAGCGTGCGCCGCCGGTCGGGCCGCGGGCGGCCCCTGGCCCGCGCATCCACGGAAGCCGCGTCCGCGGCGGCCGCGTCCACCACAGCCATGGAGTTCTCCATGACGCACACTGTGCGTCAATACGACGAGCACACCCGGCCGCCATCCCGGCACACGACGCACCCCGCAGACGGGTTCACACCGATGGCCCCGAGTGCCAGGCTGTGATCATGAGCCGCACCCTCATCGAACTGCTCGGCGACGGGCTGCCCGCCGAAGCGCTCGTCACCGACCCCGACATCACCGCCACGTACGCCCATGACATGGCGAGCTTCTGCGCCGCGGGCACCCCGGCCGTCGTCGTCCTGCCACGCACGGTCGAACAGGTCCAGCACGTCATGCGCACCGCCACCGAGCTACGCGTCCCCGTCGTCCCGCAGGGCGCCCGCACCGGTCTGTCGGGCGCGGCCAACGCCTCCGACGGCTGCATCGTCCTCTCGCTCGTCAAGATGGACCGCATCCTGGAGATCAACGCGGTCGACCGGATCGCCGTCGTCGAGCCGGGCGTCATCAACGCCGCCCTCTCCCGGGAGGTGGCCGCGAAGGGCCTCTGCTACCCGCCGGACCCCTCCAGCTGGGAGATGTGCACCATCGGCGGCAACATCGGCACGGCCTCCGGCGGCCTGTGCTGCGTGAAGTACGGGGTCACCGCGGAGTACGTGCTCGGGCTCGACGTCGTCCTCGCCGACGGCCGCCTCCTCTCCACCGGGCGGCGCACCGCGAAGGGCGTCGCGGGCTACGACCTCACCCGCCTCTTCGTCGGCTCCGAGGGCAGCCTCGGCATCGTCGTCCGGGCGACCCTCGCACTGAAGCCGCAGCCGCCCCGGCAGCTGGTCCTCGCGGCCGAGTTCTCCTCCGCCACCGCCGCCTGCGACGCCGTGTGCCGGATCATGGAGGGCGGCCACGTCCCGTCACTCCTCGAACTCATGGACCGTACGACCGTCAAGGCCGTCAACGCCATGGCGCACATGGGCCTGCCCGAGACCACCGAGGCGCTCCTCCTCGCCGCCTTCGACACCCTGGACCCGGCCCAGGACCTCGCCGCGGTCGGCGCGCTGTGCGAAGCCGCGGGCGCCACCCAGGTCGTGCCCGCCGAGGACGCCGCCGAGTCCGAACTGCTGCTCCAGGCCCGGCGGTTGTCGCTCACCGCCCTCGAAGCGGTCAAGGGCACGACGATGATCGACGACGTGTGTGTACCGCGCTCCAAGCTCGGCGAACTCCTCGAAGGCGTCGAGCGGATCGCCGAGAAGTACGCCCTGACCATAGGAGTCTGCGCCCACGCCGGGGACGGCAACACCCACCCCACCGTCTGCTTCGACGCGCAGGACGCCGACGAGGGGCGCCGCGCCCGCGAGTCCTTCGACGAGATCATGGCGCTCGGCCTCGACCTCGGCGGCACCATCACCGGCGAGCACGGCGTCGGCGTCCTCAAGAAGGAGTGGCTGGCGCGCGAACTCGGCCCCGTCGGCGTCGACGTACAGCGGGCCGTCAAGGCGACCTTCGACCCGCTCGGCCTCCTCAACCCCGGCAAGCTGTTCTAGAAGCCTGCCTTCGTGGCTCACCGCTCGTCGGACGGGGACGACTCGTCCGACGGCCACGGGTCGCGCAGATACAAATCGTCGGCCAAGGTCGTGGCCAGCAGCTCGGCGAGGCCGTCGTCGATCCCGAGCTGCCCCGCCTCAGAGCCCGGAGGGACCACCCGCAGCGTCCGCTCCAGCCACGCCGACACCGGCACGGTCGGCGCCTCGAGCAGCGCGTCTCCCTCCGGGGAGCTCAGCGCCATCAGGACGACGCTGCGCCCGTCCACCTTCGTCGGCCAGATCCGCACGTCCCCGTGGCCGCACGGCCGGAACACCCCCTCCACCAGCAGCTCACGGGCGAACGTCCAGTTCACGGGGTGTTCCGAACCGAGATGGAACGTGACGTGGACGGCGTACGGATCGTCTGTGCGGTAGGTGAGGCGAGCCGGTACGGAGATGCTCCGCTCGGGCGACAACACCAGTTTCAGCTCTAGTTCGCGTTCCACCACGGTGTGCATGCGCTTCCCTCCTCCTGTACGAGGCCCAGGGCGGACCCGTGCAAGGAGAGAGCGCGATGTGGCCCTGCCATTACGCGAGTTCGGCGAAGTTTTTTCGCCGTACCTTCCTTACCGCTTGTTGCCCGGAAAGTGGGGCGTACCGGCGGACCGGCGCGGGCGGGGGCGGCCGTCTGATAGATGTGGAGGCCACAACAAAACCCCCGAGCAGATACGGGACGACGGACATGAGCGCCCCAACCCCGGCCCCCGGCGACGACAGGCCCCGCGAAGGCTACTACCCCGACCCGTCCATTCCCGGATATGTCCGGTACTGGAACGGAGCCGCCTGGGTCCCCGGCACCAGCCGCCCCGCCCCGTCCGAAGGGGAGACCCTGCCGACCCCGGCGGGCGCCGCGCCCCCGCCCGCCTCCGTGGAGGAGACCGGCCCCGTCTTCCTCGACGAGGAGCCCTCGATCCGCACGGAGACGGGCCCCGAGGACGGTTCGGCCCCCGAACCCGCGTCCGCGTGGGCCGCCGACACGACCCACCAGTCGGGCTTCGGCGGCGACCAGGACCGCCGGGTCTCGTGGGGGTCCGAGCCCAGCCCCTTGCCGGGCAGTGGTACGCCGGGCGCGGAAAGCGCCCCGTCAGGGCGGGGCGACGCCGGCTCCGCCGCCCCGGCGGGTTTCGGCGCCGCGCCTGGTCCGTTCGAGGCGGGCGCCCAGCAGGTCGCCGGTGGTTCTGGTGCCCCGGGTGGCTCGGCCGGACACAGCGGTTCGGGTGTCCCCGTGGGTTCGGGAGTGCTCGGCGGTTCGGGTGTCCCCGTGGGTTCGGGAGGGCTCGGCGGTTCGGGTGTCCCGGCCGGTTCGGGAGGGCCCGGTGGTTCGGGTGTCCCCGTGGGTTCGGGAGGGCTCGGCGGTTCGGGTGCCCCCGTGGGTTCGGGAGGGCCCGGCGGTTCGGGAAGTCCCGGTGCCTCGGCGGGACCCGGTGGTTCTGGTGCGCCTGGCGGCTCGCCCGGCCCGAGCGCTTCTCCCGACTCGGGCGCCTCGGCCGATTCGGCCGCTTCCGGTACTCCGGCCGGTCCGGGCGCTCCCGGCGGCCCCGACACCCCGGCCGCCCCGAACAGCAGCCCCGCCGACCGAGCCGCCGCGTCCAACGCGCCCGCCCGCTCCGAGGGCACCGTCACCATCCGCGCCGTGCGCCCCGGCGCCGCGTCCGCGTCGGCCCCGCGCACCGACGGCACCATGACGATCCGCCCGGTACCGCAGCAGAGCTCGCCGCAGCAGCAGAGCTCGCCGCCGCCCCAGCAGGGCCCAGTACAGGCACCGGCCGCGAAGAACCGGACCGCCCGGCCCGCCGGCACCACCCCCGCCGACCCCCGCGCCGCCACACCGGGACAGGCACAGGCACCGGCGGCCACCCCGAACAACCCGGGCTACGGCTACCCGCGGCAAGCCCAGTCGGCGCCCGCCCCGAACCCTCCCGGCTACGGATACCCGCAGCAAGCCCAGCCCGCCCCCGCGCAGGCCCGCCCCGGCTACGGCTACCCCCAGCCGGATTCCCCCGTCACCCAGGGCCCCGGCGGCGGCTCCGCGTCGTGGGCGCAGCAGGTGCATCAGCTGGCGGAGCCGGACGGTCCTGTGACCCCGTTCAAGCCGGTCGCCAGCGACCCCTTCCTCGCCGCCGCGCAGGCACAGGCGTCGGCGCGCCCGGCGGGCCTGGGCAAGCGGTTCGTGGCGCGGCTGATCGACACGCTCGTCCTGTGCGCGATCACCGCGGCCGCCGCCGTGCCGCTCGGCATCCGCGCCGCGGACCACATCAACGGCAAGATCGACGCGGCGAAGGCCTCGGGCCGCCAGGTCACGGTCTGGCTGCTCGACGGGACGACCGCGACCTACCTGGGCATCGTCCTCGCCGTACTGCTCGTCGTCGGCGTCCTCTATGAGGCGCTGCCGACCGCCAAGTGGGGCCGCACGCTCGGCAAGAAGCTCATGGGGCTGAACGTGCGGGAGATCGAGGGCGCCGACTCCCCACCGTTCGGCAGGGCTCTGCTGCGCTGGTTCGTGTACGTCGTGCCGTGCCTCCTCGGCATCGGGCTCCTCGGCGTTCTGTGGGGCCTGATCGACCGTCCGTGGCGCCAGTGCCTGCACGACAAGGCGGCCCGTACGTTCGTCGCGCGCTAGCGGCCCGACCGGACCACCGGCCCACCGGCCCGACCGGCCCACCGGCCCGACCGGCCCACCGGCCCGACCGGACCACCGGCCCGACCGGCCCGACCGGACCACCGGCCCGAACCGGTCTCACCGGTCTCACCGGTCTCACCGGTCTCACCGGTCTCACCGGTCTCACCGGATCGACCATGGCCGAATAGCGCCGTCCGGGTCATCCGGACGGCGGCCCGCCGGGTGCGTGCACCCGGCGTTCGCGGTCCACTCGGGCCATGAGTAGTGAACCGCCGCCCAACGGATCCGGCCAGCCGCCGGACGACGACCCGTTCCGCAAGCCGCCCCCGGCCTCCCCGGGCGGCGGCTCCCCGTACGACTCTCCGCAGAACCCCTACGGTTCCGCGCCCCCGCCGGGCGGTGGCACCCCGCCCCCGTACGGCGGCGGCACACCCCCTCCGTACGGGGGCGATCCGTACGGCTCAGGGGGTGGTTACGGCGGCGCACAGGACCCGCTCGCCGGAATGCCGCCGCTCGCCGACAGCGGCAAACGCGTCCTGGCGCGCATCATCGACCTGATCCTCGTCGGGATCGTCGTGGGCCTGCTGTCGTGGGCGTTCGGCACGTCCGAGTACGAGACCGACCCGGACAAGATCCAGTACGGCAGGCAGTTCGGGCAGTCGCTGCTCGCGGCCGTCCTGTACATCGGCTACGACACGTTCATGATGGCGCGGACCGGTCAGACCCTGGGCAAGAAGCTGATGAAGCTGCGCGTGGCCAACCTCGACAACGGGGCGACGCCCAGCGCGCAGACGCACCTGATCCGCGCCGTCGTGCTCTGGATTCCGGCCGTCTTCTGCTGCGCCTGCATCTGGACCGCGATCTGCGGCGGCTGGAGCTTCTTCGACAAGCCCTACAAGCAGGGCCTGCACGACAAGGCCGCGAAGACGGTGGTGGTCAGCACCGCCTGACACTCAAGGCGCCAAAGGCGCCAAAGGCGTCAGAGGCGTCAAAGGCGTCAAAGGCGTCGTCCAGCGTTCTCGGCGGGCTCGTGGTTCACGGGCCCGCCGGTTCGCGTTCCCGTACGGACCGGGACGAGGTGTGCGCGCGGACCGGCTGGGCGATGCGCTGCGCGGGAACCCGCTCGGCCGACCCGGCCGACCCGGCCTGCCCGGCCTGCGCGGCAGCGGCGGCCGACGGCCTGCGTGACGGCACGGAGAGCGCGACCAGCAGACCCAGAGCGAGCGCCGACACGGCGATGACCGCGACGCCGGGGCCCGAACTCGTCCGGGACAGCAGCAGCATGGCGAGGGTGGAACAGATGACGGTGGCCGAACCATAGAGGAGCTGTGGGACAGTCGGGCGAGGCATGGCGGTATCCGTCCTCGTGACATCGGGGGAGCGCGAGCAAGACCGTCCGGTGGGTCTCACCGTCGGGCCCGACTCTAATCCGACGTGTGCCCGAGCGGAACCGCCAGTAAGCATGACCTAACCCACAGTATGGATGCATGGGGGGCGCACGGAATCATCCAGTCCGCCACGGCGGTTGTCCGGCGCATCGAGAGTATCTACGGGCTTGTCCGGATAACGGATCTGCCCCCCTGCATAGTGCAACGCAAACGTCATCGTCAAGGTCTGTTATTTCTCCTCTACCTCCGGTCAAATGGCGTCACTTGTGACACGTGGCCAGGGCGCCACGGAGGAGGAGATCACTCAAGTGACCACCAAGAGACGGGCTTTGAGAGCCGCCGCGGTGCTCGTCACCCTGGCCGCCACCGCGGCCACGGGTGCGGTCGCGGCGACGACGGCCCAGGCCGACACACCGGCCGCGACGAGCACCACCTCCGGCAAGACGTACGGGGGCAAGGGCCATGTCATGGACGGCCCGTTCACCAAGCAGCAGGAGCAGCAGCGCCAGACCGCGCTGCAGAACGTGCTGCAGGGCAGGTCGAAGGTCCAGGAGCGGTACGGCTCCAAGGTCGTCGACCTCGGCAAGGGCAAGTACGTCGAGCTGGGCCGCGAGCGCACGGACAAGATCTTCACGATCCTGACCGAGTTCGGCGACAAGGTCGACGACACCACTCTGGTGGACCGCGCGGACGACGACACCACGGATCTGAAGCCGAAGTACGGCGGCACGCCAGGACCGCTGCACAACCAGATAGCCGAGCCGGACCGTTCCGCGGACAACAGCACGGCCTGGCAGAAGGACTACAACTCGAAGCACTACCAGGACCTGTACTTCGGTTCCGGCAAGGGCGTCGACTCCCTCAAGACCTACTACGAGAAGACGTCGTCGGGCCGTTACTCGGTCGACGGCGAGGTCTCGGACTGGGTCAAGGTCCCGTGGAACGAGGCCCGTTACGGGTCCAACTACTGCGGCGCCGACAACTGCCCGAACGTCGAGGACCTGGTCCGTGACGGCATCACCGCGTGGGTCGAGCAGCAGAAGGCGGCCGGCAAGTCCGACGCCGACATCAAGACCGACCTCGCCCAGTACGACCAGTGGGACCGCACGGACCACGACAACGACGGCAACTTCAACGAGCCCGACGGCTACATCGACCACTTCCAGATCGTCCACGCGGGCGAGGACGGGTCGGCCGGCGGCGGCGCCCAGGGCGGCGACTCCCTGTGGGCGCACCGCGGTTACGCGTACAGCCGCGACGACGGCGACACCGGCCCCGAGGGCTTCAAGGCGGGCGGCACTCCGGTCGGTGACACCGGCATCTGGGTCGGCGACTACACGATGCAGCCGGAGAACGGCGGCCTCGGCGTCTTCGCCCACGAGTACGCCCACGACCTGGGCCTGCCCGACCTGTACGACACCTCGTACGCGGGTGAGAACTCGGTCGGTTTCTGGTCGCTGATGTCGGCCGGCTCCTGGCTCGGCACCGGCAAGGAGTCGATCGGTGACATGCCGGGCGACATGACCGCCTGGGACAAGCTCCAGCTCGGCTGGCTCAACTACGACACGGCGAAGGCGGCGACCAAGTCGACGCACAAGCTGGGCGTGGCGGAGTACAACACCAAGCTGAAGCAGGCGCTCGTCGTCGAGCTGCCGAAGAAGAACGTCACGACCGACATCGTGAAGCCCGCCGAGGGCTCCAAGCAGTGGTGGTCGGACTACGGCGACGACCTCGACAACACCCTGTCGCGCACGGTCGATCTGAGCGGCAGGTCGAAGGCGTCGCTCGAGCTCGACGGCTGGTGGAACATCGAGAAGGACTACGACTACCTGTACACGCAGGTCTCCACCGACGGCGGCGCGAGCTGGAAGTCGATCGACGGCACCGCCGACGGCGTCACGATCCCGCGCGACGGCGGCGACAAGCCGGCCCTCACCGGTGACTCGGCCAAGTTCCAGCACCTGGTCTTCCCGCTCGACGAGTTCGCGGGCACGAAGATCGACATCCGGTTCCGCTACAAGACCGACGGCGGCGCGGGCGGCATGGGCTTCACCGCCGACAACCTCGAGGTCGTGGCGGACGGTTCGGCCGTCTTCACCGACAACGCCGAGGGCGACGACAACGGCTGGACCGCGCGCGGCTTCTCCCGCGTCGGCGCCTCCATCAGCGGCGACTTCCCGCAGTTCTACATCGCCGAGAACCGCCAGTACGTGAGTTACGACAAGACCCTCAAGGTCGGCCCGTACAACTTCGGCTGGCGCGACGGCGGCGCGAAGAACGACTGGGTCGAGCACTACTCCTACCGGCCCGGCCTGATGATCTGGCAGTGGGACACCTCGCAGCGCAACAACAACGTCGGCCAGCACCCCGGCAAGGGGCTGATCCTTCCCGTCGACGCCCACGCGAAGCCGCTGAAGTGGTCCGACGGCAAGCTGATCACCAACAAGATCACGCCGTACGACGCCGCCTTCGGCTGGTACCCGGTGCCGGGTATGAAGCTCCACAAGCTGGGCGTCGAGACGAAGATCCCGGCCCAGCTCGGCAACCCGGTCTTCGACGACCACAAGGGCACCTACTGGTACAAGGAGAACCCGACCGGCAGCGTGCAGACAACTGACACCAACACCCGGATCTCGGTCGTGAGCCAGCCGCTCACCGGCTCGTCGATCACGGTCAAGGTCGGCCCCTCGACGAAGTAGCGAGCAAAGCCGCAGGTCAGAAACGTATCGGCCGCGACCCCCTGGCGGGTCGCGGCCGATCGTGTTTGAGTGCGTCCTGTGCGTTTCTTATTGACACCATGTCTCAGAGGGGTGTGACCGACGTGTCCGCAGGTGGGTTCTGCAAGTTGCCCGGAGGCAGCGTCGTGGTCGCTCTGACCCTGCCCGCGCCGGGCCCCGGCGAGCGCGCGGTCCGCGTCCTCGTGCACGCCGTGAACCGGCCCCGGGCCCTGACCCGCCTGCGCAACCTCGGCCTGCGCGCCGTCTACCTCCGGGGCAACGCGCACCCGCCGACCCCGGACGAGATCACCGCGGTCCTGCACCACCCGGACGGCCTGGTCTGGCGCGAGGCGCCGCTGGCGTCGACGGGCGAACTGTGGCACCCGATACGAACGCTGCTCAAAGTTAGCCCCTCCGGCGTTTGAGGAGCGGGGTCCGGGGCAGAGCCCCGTGTCCTAGGCGACAGCGGGCTTCCCGGTGAGTTCGATCCCGTTCAGGCGCATCTCCTCGATCGCCGCCTCGGTCGACTCGGCGGCGACCCCCGCGGTGAGGTCGAGCAGCACCTGCGTACGGAACCCCGCCTCGGCCGCGTCCAGCGCGGTCGCCCGCACACAGTGGTCCGTGGCGATCCCGACGACGTCCACCTCCGTGATGCCCCGGGCGCGCAGCCACACCGCTAGGGACACCCCGTTCTCGTCGGCGCCCTCGAAGCCGCTGTACGCCGCCTCGTACGCCCCCTTGTCGAAGACCGCGTCGACGGCCCCCGAGGCGACCGCGGGCGCGAAGTTCGGGTGGAAGCCGACGCCCTCGGTCCCGGCGACGCAGTGCGCGGGCCACGAGTGCCGGTAGTCCGGCGCCTCGGAGAAGTGGTCCCCGGGGTCGACATGGTGGTCCCGGGTGGCGACGACGTGCTGGTACCCGACGCCGCCGCCCGTCTGACCGATGAGATCGGTGACCGCGGCAGCGACGTCTGCACCCCCCGCCACCGCGAGGCTGCCGCCCTCGCAGAAATCGTTCTGCACGTCAACGACGATCAGGGCGCGGCGCATGGTCGGTGTCCTTCGGCTTGGAGACTAAGAGCGTAGGAGTTTCCGGTACGGAGCGGGAGGGGGCACCAGGGGCGCTCCGCCGCTCGCCCGGCTCACACGTACTCGGTGGGGATGACGGCCTCGCCCCGCGACAGCTGCGTCGCCGACAGCGGAAGGCCGTCGCGCGCGGCGATGTGCCGCTCGCGCACGGCGTCCAGCGGCTCCCGGGAGAGCACCTCGCCGCCCTTGACCAGCTGGACGAGGAGCTGCCGCTCGACAAGCTCGTCCGGCACCTCGCCGGTGCCGATGACCTCGGCCTCGGCGGCGCCGTCCCGGTCGAGGCGGCGCGCGGCCCACTTGCGGCCGCCGACGGACGTCTTGCCGCCCGCCGACTTCTTCGCGACGGGCAGCAGCGGCGCCTTCGGGTCGGCGGACCCGGCGCGCGCGACGAGCTTGTAGACCATGGAGCAGGTCGGGTGCCCCGAGCCCGTCACCAGCTGCGTACCGACGCCGTACGCGTCCACGGGCGCGGCCCGCAGCGAGGCGATGGCGTACTCGTCCAGGTCGGAGGTGACCACGATCTTGGTGTCCTTGGCGCCGAGCTCGTCGAGCTGCTGACGGACCCGGTGGGCGACGAGGAGCAGGTCGCCGGAGTCGATGCGGACGGCGCCGAGCTTCGGCCCCGCGGTCTCGACAGCCGTGCGGACCGCCTCGGCCACGTCGTAGGTGTCGACGAGCAGCGTCGTGCCCTCGCCGAGCGAGTCGACCTGGGCGCGGAAGGCGTCCCGCTCGGAGTCGTGCAGCAGGGTGAAGGCGTGCGCAGAGGTGCCGACGGTCGGGATGCCGTACCGGAACCCGGCCGCGAGGTCGGAGGTGGTGGCGAAGCCGCCGACGTACGCGGCGCGCGAGGCGGCGACGGCGGCCAGCTCGTGCGTGCGCCGGGCGCCCATCTCGATGAGCGGGCGGTCTCCGGCGGCCGAGGACATGCGGGAGGCCGCGGCGGCGATGGCCGAGTCGTGGTTGAGGATGGAGAGGATCACCGTCTCCAGGAGCACGCACTCGGCGAAGGAGCCCTCGACGCGCAGGATCGGCGAGCCGGGGAAGTAGACCTCGCCCTCGGGGTAGCCCCAGATGTCGCCGGAGAAACGGTACTGCGCGAGCCATTCGAGTGTCGGCTCGTCCACGACGCCCCGCTCGCGCAGGAAGCCGAGGACGCCCGCGTCGAAGCGGAAGTTCTCCACGGCGTCCAGGACGCGCCCGGTGCCCGCGACGACGCCGTAGCGGCGGCCCTCCGGGAGCCGGCGGGTGAAGACCTCGAAGACCGAGTGGCGGTCGGCCGCGCCCCCGTGCAGGGCGGCCTGGAGCATCGTCAGCTCGTAGTGATCGGTGAAGAGGGCTGTCGACGGAACGTCCACCGGCAGGCCAAGGTCCGCTGTGTTCATAGGCTGGATGCTACCCCCTGTTAGCGTCAAGGTGACGATTTCTGGGGTCCGTATGTGCGAACGCCCTCGCGACAGGCGCGAGCGGCCCGTTTGTGCGGTTGGCGCCCGGTGGTGGCAGCATGGGCCGTGTGACGGCTCCAGCACCCCTTGAGATCGAAAGCCCCGAGACGACGGAGGATGTCTCCGTGGTCCCCGAGCCGGACGTCCCCTGGATCACGCTGGTCCACAACGACCCGGTCAACCTCATGAGCTATGTGACGTACGTCTTCCAGAGCTACTTCGGCTACTCCAAGGAGAAGGCCACGAAGCTGATGATGGACGTGCACCACAAGGGGCGCGCGGTGGTCTCCACCGGCAGCCGCGAGGAGATGGAGCGGGACGTCCAGGCCATGCACGGCTATGGCCTGTGGGCCACGCTGCAACAGGATCGGAAGTAAATGCCCGGGCACTTCGAGCCGATCCCGGGCGGCGGCGCGGCCGTCGCCCTCGACGACGTCGAGATCTCCATCATCCGCTCGCTCGCCGTCCAGCTCCTCGAGCTGATCGGCCCCGGGCCCGGCGGTGAGCTCTCCGACGACCCGCTCGCCGAACTCTTCGCCGACGGCCCCACCGAGCCGCCCACCGACGCGGTCCTGCGCCGCCTCCTCCCGGACGCGTACGGCGGCCCGGCCGCCGAGGACTCCCTGAGCACCGCCGACGCGGACGAGCTGCGCGCCTACTCCTCGGAGTTCCGCCGCTTCACCGAGAACGACCTGCGGGCCGGCAAGCGCGAGGACGCCCTCGCGGTGGTCCGCTCCCTCGACTCGCTGGCCTCCTCCGCGGACGACGGCGGCGCGGTCCTCAAGCTGTCCCCGCAGGAGTCGGTCCAGTGGATGCGCGCCCTGAACGACCTGCGCCTGGCCATCGGCACCCGCCTCGACATCACCGACGAGGAGGACACCGACATCCTCTACCGGCTCCCCGACGAGGACGCGCGCAAGCCGATGGTGATGGCGTACCTGTGGCTCGGCGGACTCCAGGAGACCCTGGTCGACACGCTCCTGTCGTGAAAGCCGCGAAACTCCAGGTGTTCGCTCAGCGGTGTCTCAAATCCGCATAACGATCGCGTCACCGAGGCGACCCCCATTGCGGTTGCGAACGCCCTTTGTCCCCTTTTTCCAGTGGCCCGCGTCACAGGCGCCTGGCCCGTGCACCGTGAACGGCGTGATAAATCTTCACGACCGCCCGACGGACGCCACCCCTGTCCGCCGGGGGCGCCCTTACCGGCCGACCGCCGGTAGGCAACAGCTCCATCCATCCAGGAGGCCCGGCCTCCCAAGGATCGTCACAGTCGATCCGAGCCGCGCACGGCACGGATCGGCATGGAGAAAGGCGCACCATCATGACCTCAGTGCAGGTCGACAAGGACAACACCGGCAATGAGGCCGTGAGCGACCCGGCCGAGGGCGGCGAGGGCTACAAGCGGGGTCTCGGCTCCCGGCAGATCCAGATGATCGCCATCGGCGGCGCCATCGGCACCGGCCTCTTCCTCGGCGCGGGCAAGGGCATCTCCAAGGCGGGCCCCAGCCTGATCCTCGCGTACGCCATCGCGGGCCTCGTCATTTTCTTCATCATGCGGGCGCTCGGCGAGCTCCTCATGTACCGGCCCGTCTCCGGCTCGTTCTCGGAGTACGCGCGCGAGTTCATCGGCCCCTTCGCGGGCTTCGTCACCGGCTGGACCTACTGGCTCTTCTGGGTCATCACCGGCATGACCGAGGTGACCGCGGCCGCCACCTACATGACGTACTGGTGGGACATCCCCCAATGGGTGTCCGCCCTCGTCTTCACCGTCATCCTCTACGGCGCCAACCTGATCTCCGTGAAGCTCTTCGGCGAGCTGGAGTTCTGGTTCTCCATGGTCAAGGTCACCGCCATCGTCGGCATGATCCTGATCTGCGCCGGCATCCTCACCATCGGCTTCTCCGACGCCGGCGACACCGCCTCCGTCGCCCACCTGTGGGACCAGGGCGGCTTCTTCCCGCACGGCATCGGCAACACCCTCATGACCCTCCAGATGGTCATGTTCGCCTTCCTCGCCGTCGAGCTGGTCGGCGTCACCGCCGGTGAGTCCAAGGACCCGAAGAGGGTCCTGCCCAAGGCCATCAACACCGTGCCGTGGCGCATCGCCGTCTTCTACGTCGGCGCCCTGATCATGATCCTCTCGGTCGTGCCGTGGACCAACTTCCAGCCCGGCGTGAGCCCCTTCGTCGCCGCCTTCGAGAAGATGGGCCTGGCCGCGGGCGCGGGCATCGTCAACTTCGTCGTGCTGACCGCCGCCCTGTCGTCCTGCAACTCGGGCATGTACTCCACCGGCCGCATGCTGCGCGACCTCGCGCTCAACGGCCAGGGCCCGTCCTTCTTCACCAAGCTGACCAAGAACGGCCTGCCGCTCATCGGCACCTCCGTCTCCGCCGCGATGATGCTGGTCGGCGTCTGGATCAACTACCAGTGGCCCGGCGAGGCGTTCAACTACGTCGTCTCCTTCGCCACCATCTCCGGCATGTGGGCCTGGATCGTCATCCTGATCTGCCAGATCCGCTACCGCCTCAAGTCCGACCGCGGCGACCTGCCGAAGTCCGAGTTCCGCGCCCCGGGCGGCGTCTGGGCGAGCGGCTTCTCGCTCGCGTTCATCGCGATGGTCATCGTCATGATGGGCATCGACAAGGACGCCCGCGTCTCCCTGTACGCGGCCCCGGTCTGGGGCGTCATCCTCGGCGTCTCGTACTTCTTCCTGCGCAAGCGCAACCCGCAGGGCGCCGCGTTCGCCAAGCGGGCCTGACCGAGCCGGTCTCACCAGGTGGGCCGTCGCGTACCGGACTCCGGTACGCGACGGCCCACCTGCTTATCCTGGCCGCATGCTGACGATTTCGAAGGACCTGTTCGACCGGATCGTGGAACACGCCCGCGCCGACCACCCCGACGAGGCGTGCGGCGTCGTCGCGGGACCGGCCGGCCAAGGCCGCCCCGAGCGGTTCATCCCCATGCTGAACGCCGCCCGCTCGCCCACGTTCTACGAGTTCGACTCCGGCGACCTGCTCAAGCTCTACCGCGAGATGGACGACCGCGACGAGGAGCCGGTGATCGTCTACCACTCCCACACGGCCACCGAGGCGTACCCCTCGCGCACCGACATCACCTACGCCAACGAACCCGGCGCCCACTACGTCCTCGTCTCCACCGCCGACACCGACGGCGCGGGCCCCTTCCAGTTCCGCTCCTTCCGCATCGTCGAGGGCGAAGTGACGGAGGAGGACGTCAAGGTGACGGACGAAGACGCCGAGGCCACGGCGTAAAGCCGACCCCGTCCCGCCCTCCGGACGGAATCCGACCGCATGCTGAGATCACACTCGGGGAACCGGACCGGGAATCGTTACGATGAGCGCATGGTTTCCCACGACGTGAGCGAAAAGACGCCGGGCACGCTGCTCGTGGCGCGGCTGCACGTCGACCTGTGCCGCCTCGCCAGCGCCATCTGTCCGCGCTGAACCGCGACCCCTGTGTACGGCCGGCCCGCCGGTACCGGGCGCCCCCGCGCGCCCACCCACACGACTTCCGACTCCTGACAGGAGCACCAGCATGGCCATCGAGGTCCGCATCCCGACCATCCTCCGCACCTACACCGACGGCGCCAAGGCCGTCGAGGGCAGCGGGGACAACCTCGCCGAGCTGTTCGCCGACCTGGACACCCGGCACACCGGGATCGCCGCCCGCATCGTGGACGGGGGCCAGCTGCGCCGCTTCGTGAACGTCTACCTGAACGACGAGGACGTCCGCTTCCTCGACGGCATCGACACCAAGCTCACCGACGGCGACAACGTCACGATCCTGCCGGCCGTGGCCGGCGGCGCGCGCTGAGCCGGACGTAGCGACCTATGCGTTACGACAGTCCGCTGGCCGCGGTGGGCAACACCCCCCTGGTGCGCCTGCCGCGGCTCTCGCCCTCCGACTCCGTACGGATCTGGGCGAAGCTGGAAGACCGCAACCCCACCGGCTCGGTCAAGGACCGCCCCGCGCTCCACATGATCGAGCAGGCCGAGAAGGACGGGCGCCTCACGCCCGGCTGCACCATTCTCGAACCCACCTCGGGCAACACCGGCATCTCCCTCGCCATGGCCGCCCGCCTCAAGGGCTACCGCATCGTCTGCGTCATGCCGGAGAACACCTCCCAGGAGCGGCGCGACCTGCTCGCCATGTGGGGCGCCGAGATCATCCCCTCGCCCGCCGCGGGCGGCTCCAACACCGCCGTCCGCATCGCCAAGGAACTGGCCGGGACGCACCCCGACTGGGTGATGCTCTACCAGTACGGCAACCCGGACAACGCGGGCGCGCACTACGCCACGACCGGCCCCGAGATCCTCGCCGACCTCCCCTCGGTCACCCACTTCGTGGCGGGCCTCGGCACCACCGGCACCCTCATGGGCGTCGGCCGCTACCTGCGCGAGCAGAAGCCCGACATCAAGATCGTCGCGGCCGAGCCGCGCTACGACGACCTGGTCTACGGCCTGCGCAACCTCGACGAGGGCTTCGTCCCCGAGCTGTACGACGCCTCCGTCCTCACCACCCGCTTCTCGGTCGGCTCCGCCGACGCGGTCACCCGCACCCGGGAACTCCTCCAGCAGGAGGGCATCTTCGCGGGCGTCTCCACGGGCGCGGCGCTGCATGCCGCGATCGGCGTCGGCAAGAAGGCGATCAAGGCCGGCGAGTCGGCCGACATCGTGTTCGTGGTCGCCGACGGCGGCTGGAAGTACCTGTCGACGGGCGTCTACACGGCGGCGACGACGGAAGAGGCGATCGAGGTCCTGCACGGCCAGCTCTGGGCCTGATCAGCACCGACAACAGCCCCTCCGGCGATTGAGGAGCGGGGTCCGGGGCGGAGCCCCGTGACCTCGCCCCGGCCGGGCTGAGGGAGCTATCCCAGATGCCGCACCCGGCGCCAGAGCGCCGAGTCCACCACCCCGGCCCGCCGCCGGAAGTCCCGTACCGGAACATCCCGCAGCTCGTCCGTCTCCAGATAGCTGCGCCGCCCCCGCACGTCGTCGACCGTGCCGGGCGGTAGCGCGATCACCCCGGGCCGCTCCTCGTGATGCCGGCTGGTGATCTTCGCGACGAGCGCCGTGCGGCCCTGCAGGGACAGCACCAGGCAGGGCCGGTCCTTGCCGCCGGGCCCGTCCTCGTAGGGCACGAGCGCCCACCAGATCTCGCCCGGCCGGGGCCCGCCGGGCACCCCCGCGGACGTGGAGCGAAGTCGTCGCCGTCGCGAACCCCGGCCCCATCCGTCGACCAGCGTCGCGACCAGCGCGAGCAGCACGACGGCCGCGAGCGCGAGCCACCAGGACGTGTCCATGCTGATGACGGTACCGGTGGGACGCGCGAGGCCGTGCACCGGGCGAACGCCGCCCGAACCGGTGACAGCGCAGGTGAGTTCGCCCACAACGGCCCGCGACGGAGGAGCGACCCACCGTTTCGCGCCTTACGCTCGACGGACCCTCACTCCCGTTCCCCACCCGCTTTCCGACCGCCAGCGCGGAGGTTCCGGCTCTTATGAAGCTCACCGTCGTCGGCTGCTCGGGGTCGTTCCCGTCCGCGGATTCGGCCTGCTCGAGCTACCTCGTCGAGGCCGACGGCTACCGGCTGCTTCTCGACATGGGCAACGGCGCCCTTGGCGAGCTGCAGCGCCACTGTGGTCTCTACGACCTCGACGCCATCTTCCTCAGTCATCTCCACGCGGACCACTGCATCGACATGTGCGCGTACTTCGTCGTCCGCTACTACCGCCACGAGGGCGGCCGTTGCGACCCCATCCCGGTCTACGGTCCGGAGGGCACCGAGCACCGGCTGACCACCGCGCACGCCGACACGCCCTCGGCCTCCGCGTTCAGCGAGGTCTTCGACTTCCACACCGTGAAGCCGGGCTCGTACGAGATCGGGCCCTTCTCCGTACGGATGGAGAAGGTCTGTCACCCGGTGGAGTCGTACGCGATCCGCCTCGAGCACGGCGGGCGCTCCCTGACGTACTCGGGTGACACCGGGCCCTGCGCGGCGCTCGACGAACTGGCCGCGGACAGCGACCTGTTCCTGTGCGAGGCCGCGTTCACGCACGGCAAGGAGAACATCCCCGAGCTGCACCTCAACGGACGCGAGGCGGGCGAGTCGGCCCAGCGCTCCGGCGCCCGCAAGCTGGTCCTCACGCACATCCCCCCGTGGACGGACCCGCAGGTGAACCTCGCGGACGCGCGGGGCGTGTACGACGGGCCGGTGGAGCTGGCGGTGGCGGGGGCCACGTACGAAGTCTGACGAGCGCGGAGCCGCCATGGCACGGCGAAGGCCCGGAACCGGGACGGTTCCGGGCCTTCGTGGTTCAGGCGGGGGAGGGCCTCACGCCTTGGTGAGGTCCTCGACCTCCTCCTCCGGCTCACGGCCCGGGGTCTTGAGGTCGAACTTGATGATCGCGAAGCGGAACAGGACGTAGTAGACGACCGCGAAGACCAGGCCGATCGGGATGATCATCCATGGCTTGGTGGCCAGGTTCCAGTTCAGCGCGTAGTCGATGAAGCCCGCGGAGAAGTTGAAGCCGTCGTGGACGCCCAGGCCCCAGGTGATCGCCATCGAGGCAGCGGTGAGCAGCGCGTGGATCACGTAGAGGACCGGCGCGATGAACATGAAGGAGAACTCGATCGGCTCGGTCACACCGGTCACGAAGGACGTCAGGGCGAGCGAGACCATCATGCCCATCACGGCCTTGCGACGCTCCGGGCGGGCGCAGTGCGCCATCGCGATGGCCGCGGCCGGCAGGCCGAACATCATGATCGGGAAGAAGCCGGACTGGTACATGCCGGCCGTCGGGTCGCCGTGCATGAAGCGCGGGATGTCGCCGTGCCAGACGGCGCCCGCGGAGTCGGTGAAGTCGCCGAGCTGGAACCAGGAGACGGTGTTCACGAACTGGTGCATGCCGACCGGGATCAGTCCGCGGTTGACGCCGCCGAACAGGGCCGCGCCGCCGGAGCCCAGGCCGGTCATCCAGTTGCCGAAGTCCGTGATGCCGTTGCCGATGGGCTCCCAGACCAGGCCGAAGAAGACACCGGCGATGACGCCGACGAAGGCCATGAGGATCGGGACGAGACGGCGGCCGTTGAAGAAGCCGAGCCAGTCGACCAGCTTGGTGCGGTGGAACCGCTGCCACATGATCGCGGCCAGCAGACCCATGATGATGCCGCCGAGGACACCGGGGTCGTTGTAGACGGCCGCGACGTCCACACCCTTGTTGGCCGTCGTGTTGATGACGGCGTCGTGGACGGGGAAGGCCTGGAGGACCTTGCTGTAGACGAGGAAGCCGACGAGCGCGGCGAGCGCCGTCGAGCCATCGGCCTTCTTGGCGAAGCCGATGGCCACGCCTATGCAGAACAGGATCGGCAGGCTGCCGGTGATGGCGCTGCCCGCGTTGCCGAAGACCGCGGCGACCTTGTCCCAGCCGAGACCGTCCTTGCCGAAGATGTCGTCCTGGCCGAGGCGCACCATGATGCCGGCGGCAGGCAGGACCGCGATCGGCAACTGCAGGCTGCGGCCCACCTTCTGGAGGCCCTGGAACAGGCCGGAGCCCCGCTTCTTTGCGGGGGCCGCCGTAGCGCTGGCGGTGCTCATGTACTTCCTCCACGTGCTGGGGTGCTGCCGGGGACGGAAAGGAAAGAAGAGGCGGGCAGCAGCCAGATGGTCTACACCACCCAGTGGTGTAGACCTGTTGTAGCACGGTGAAGGCGAGATAAGGAACCCGCCGATTCTGTGTTGTGGAACATATGGGTCCGCTTCGGCTCAGACGTGATTCGGGCGTGATTCGCACGTGACGCGGACGTGAAGAAAGGCCCCCGGACCGGTCGGTCCAGGGGCCCTCCGGGGGGCGTGAGGGACGCCTACTTCGTGACGTCCTCGACCTCTTCCTCGGGCTCGCGCCCCGGCGTCTTCAGGTCGAACTTCGTGATCGCGAACCGGAAGACCACGTAATAGACGACGGCGAAACACAGCCCGATCAAAATGATCAGCCAGGGCTTCGTCGCGAGGCTCCAGTTGATCAGGTAGTCGATGAGTCCGGCCGAGAAGCTGAACCCGTCCTTCACCCCGAGCCCCCACGTCACCGCCATCGACACCCCGGTGAGCACCGCGTGGATCGCGTACAGGACCGGCGCGATGAAGACGAAGGAGTACTCGATCGGCTCGGTGATGCCCGTGACGAACGAGGTCAGCGCCAGCGACAGCATCATGCCGCCGACCGCCTTGCGCCGCTCCGGCCGCGCACAGTGGTACATCGCCAGGCACGCCGCGGGCAGCGCGAACATCATGATCGGGAAGAAGCCCGTCTGGTAGATGCCCGCGGACGGATCGCCCGACAGGAACATGTTGATGTCACCGTGCACCTGCGTGCCGTCCGGCTTCGTGTACGAGCCGAACTGGAACCACAGCGGCACGTTCAGGAACTGATGCAGGCCGATGACGAGCAGCGAACGGTTCGCGACGCCGAAGATGCCGGAGCCGATGGCGCCCAGGTCCTCCAGCCAGTTGGAGAAGCTCTCCAGACCGTCACCGATCGGCGGCCAGATCCACAGGCACAGCACCGCGAAGACGATGCCGACGAACGCCATGATGATCGGGACGAGCCGGCGCCCGTTGAAGAAGCCGAGCCAGGACACCAGCTTGGTGCGGTGGTAGCGGACCCAGAAGAACGACGCCAGGAACCCCATGATGATGCCGCCGAACACCCCGGGGTTCTGGTACGTGAACGCGGCGACGACGCCGTCCGCGCCCTGGCACCCCGTCGCCACCGACTTCGCCCCGTCCGGGCAGTCCTGCGGGAACTGGTGCAGCACGCCCCGGTAGACGAGGAACCCCGCCACCGCCGCGAGCGCCGTCGAGCCGTCCGCCTTCCTCGCCATACCGATCGCGACACCGATGCAGAACAGCAGCGGCAGACCGAGGTCGGCGTCCAGCAGGGCGCCGCCCGCGCCCGCGAAGACCTTGGCCACGTTCGTCCAGCCGAGCCCGTCGTCGCCGAAGACGTCCGGCTGGCCGAGCCGGTTGACGATGCCGGCGGCCGGCAGCACGGCGATGGGCAGCTGCAGGCTGCGCCCCATCTTCTGGAGCCCCTGGAAGAAGTTCTGCCAGGGGCTCGGCCGAGGTGCGGCGGCGGCGTTCGCGCTCATGGGCGTCCTCCCGGAACAAGCCACGTTTGGCGGTCGTCGGAAACTGGTGTAGACCAGTCGCGGAACGGATTCGCACGGGTCCGGGACGGATTCTCAGGAGTCCGGACGGACCGGAACAGCTCGCTCCACGGGCTGGTCGTCGCTCGTCATCTTTCGGCACGAGTGGGGCCAACGCCCGCGAAGATGGGCCAACCGTGGGTTACCGTGACACCGCGGCCCACACGGCGGGCCCGGGATCAGGCTTGTGAACAGCAGGGAGAACGAAATGGCCAGCAAGGCTGAGAAGATCGTTGCCGGGCTCGGCGGCATCGACAACATCGAAGAGGTCGAGGGCTGCATCACCCGCCTGCGCACCGAGGTCAAGGACGCGGGCCTGGTCGACGAGGCCGCCCTGAAGGCCGCCGGCGCCCACGGCGTCGTGAAGATGGGCACCGCCATCCAGGTCGTCATCGGCACGGACGCGGACCCGATCGCCGCCGACATCGAAGACATGATGTGACCCGACACCCCTCCTCCTTGTGAGGGGCCCGCGCACGGGAGTCCCCCGAGAAGCCCGCCTCACGGAACTTCTCCGAGGAAGCCCGCGCACAGGTCACCGCGAAGGCCGCCGCCCAGCCGCTGTACGGGCCGGCGGCCTTCCGCACGTCCGCGCCCGGCGGGCGGATAGGCTCCCCCCATGTCTCGCATCGACGGCCGCACGCCCGAACAGCTCCGCCCGATCACCATCGAACGCGGCTGGAGCAAGCACGCCGAGGGCTCCGTCCTCGTCTCCTTCGGCGACACCAGAGTCCTGTGCACCGCCTCCTTCACCGAGGGCGTCCCCCGCTGGCGCAAGGGCAGCGGCGAAGGCTGGGTCACCGCCGAGTACTCGATGCTGCCCCGCGCCACCAACACCCGCGGCGACCGCGAGTCCGTCCGCGGCAAGATCGGCGGCCGCACCCACGAGATCTCCCGCCTCATCGGCCGCTCCCTGCGCGCCGTCATCGACTACAAGGCGCTCGGCGAGAACACCGTCGTCCTCGACTGCGACGTCCTCCAGGCCGACGGCGGCACCCGCACCGCCGCCATCACCGGCGCCTACGTCGCACTCGCCGACGCCGTCTCCTGGGCCCAGGGCAAGAAGCTCGTCAAGGCCGGGCGCAAGCCGCTCACCGGCACCGTCTCCGCCGTCTCCGTCGGCATCGTCGGCGGCGTCCCGCTCCTCGACCTCTGCTACGAGGAAGACGTGCGGGCCGACACCGACATGAACGTCGTCTGCACCGGCGACGGCCGCTTCGTCGAGGTCCAGGGCACCGCCGAGGCCGAGCCGTTCGACCGCGCCGAGCTCAACTCCCTCCTGGACCTGGCGGTCGCGGGCTGCGACGAGCTGGCGGCGGCGCAGCGCAAGGCGCTCGGCGAGTAGCGGACCACCTGCGCGGGCCCCGCGGGTAAAGAACGTCCCAAGCACGGCGGCAACCAACCAGCCGCCGACCGCGTCACTACGTACGGGTGGACGGCAGGCGCCCGCGGCGGACACCGCGGCCGCAACCGCCGCCCACCCGTCCGTACTTCAGGGGAGGACCGTTCCATGGCCGCGCGCCGCCACCGCCGTATCGCCGTAACCGTCGCCGCCGCGGCGCTGATCGCGGTCCCGGCCGCCGTCGGCTGCTCCGCCGTCGACAAGGCTCTCGACTGCGTCCAGACCGCCGACGCCATCGCCGACAGCGTCACCGACCTCCAGCAGGCCGTCGAGAACGCGGCGAACGACCCCGGCCAGGCGGACGAGGCCCTCGCCTCCATCGACACCAACCTCGACGAGATCGGCGACAAGACCGACAACGCCGACGTGTCCAAGGCGGTCGACGACCTCAACAAGGCAGTGGACAACGTCCGTACGGCCATCAAGAACGGCGACGAGACGCCGGACGTCACCCCGGTCACGGACGCGGCGGGCGAGCTGACGAAGGTCTGCACGCCGTAGCGGACCGGGGACGCACCGGCCGGGACGGAGGGGGCGGCGATACTGGGGGCATGACCCGCCTCATCCTCGCCACCCGCAACAACGGCAAAATCGTCGAACTCCGCTCCATCCTCGCCGACGCAGGTCTGCCCCACGACCTCGTCGGCGCGGACGCCTACCCCGACATCCCCGACGTCCGCGAGACCGGTGTCACCTTCGCCGAGAACGCCCTGCTCAAGGCGCACGCCCTCGCCAAGGCCACCGGCCTGCCCGCCGTCGCCGACGACTCGGGCCTCTGCGTCGACGTCCTCGGCGGCGCCCCCGGCATCTTCTCCGCCCGCTGGGCCGGCCGCCACGGCGACGACAAGGCCAACCTCGACCTCCTCCTCGCTCAGCTCGGCGACATCGACGAGGACCGCCACCGCACGGCCCACTTCGCGTGCGCGGCCGCCCTCGCCCTCCCCGACGGCACGGAACGCGTCGTCGAGGGCCAGCTGCGCGGGGTCCTGCGCCACGCCCCGTCCGGCACGAACGGTTTCGGCTACGACCCGATCCTCCAGGTCGAGGGCGACACCCGCACGTGCGCGGAGCTGACCCCGGCCGAGAAGAACGCGATCTCCCACCGGGGGAAGGCGTTTCGGGCACTGGTACCGGCGGTGCGGGAGCTGGTGGGCTGAGACAGCAGAACGGCCTGCGTCTCGTATCTTCGAAACGCAGGCCATGCGCTGTGCGGCGGAAGGGATTCGAACCCTCAAGCCCGTTCAAGGGCCACAGATCCTAAGTCTGCTGCGTCGCCATTGCGCCACCGCCGCTCGGCGGACATGCTACCGGGCGCGGCTCCCACCACGACACCAGGTTCGGGTGAGGGCATGGCAGTTGGGGCACAGGTAGCGCAGGTTCTCCCGACGGTCGTCGAGCGGATCGCCATTGATGTGGTCGATCTCCAGGACCAGTCGTTTCCCTTCCCACACCTGCCCTTGGCCGCATTCGGCGCACGCGCGGGGCACACCGAGGTCATCGAGCGCCCGGCGCAGAAGGTGCGTACGCGTGCGGCGCGAGCCGGGCGGCCGACGGATCAGAATGTCAGTGGCGCTCCTGCGCTTCGGTGACGAGGCCCCGGCCTGATGGCCTTGCCCGACGAAATGCTCCGTCGAGAGCCCGTACGCGTCGATGCTCCGCTTGGCTCTCGTTCGCGCGCTGCTGTCGTACGAGGGCTTGCCCAGTTCGCGCATCAGCTCGGCCAGGCTGCGTGAGACGGCTACGGCCCGGGTGAACTCCTCCTCCGGGAAGAGGGCCGTGGCGACGCTTCCTCGACCAGGACCGAAATGACTTGTGTCGATGCCGAACTTGGCCAGCTTCCGCTTGATGAGCCAGTAGGGTCCGTCCTCCGGCGGGACGCCCATGTGGAGGAACATCTCCCGAATGCTCGTGGACCGGGCTGCGGCGTCCGTCAGTACCTCTGCGGAGTACGACCGCCTCGGGCGTTCCGGAAGCGGCTCCTCCCTGAAGTGGGAGGTGTCGATCTCGTAGTGCGCCAGGCGTTTGCGGAGGTAGCCGGCGGGGCCGCTGCCCATGGGTGCGCCGACCCGGTGCATCAGGTCGACCAGGCTGGTTGATTCCTTGGCGGCTGCGATCAGGGTTTCGCGTGGGTACTTGTCGCTCATGCCGTCCTCCGGTTCCGGCCCCGGTAGGTGTCGGTGACCGCATGGCAATTGGGGCACAACAGGCGCAGGTTCTCCACGCGGTTGTCCCACCACTCCCCGCTGAGGTGATCGACCTCGAGCGCGATGGGGCGCCCACGCCACTTCGACCGGGAGCAAGAAGCGCACTGTTCCGCGACGCCGAGGCGCATCAGTTCCCGCCGGATGCGGACTCCGTGGACACGCCCCTCGTCGGGGGAGCGGAGGACCAAGATGTTGGCTCGGCCCCTGCCGGGCCTGGGCGTGGGTCGTTCGGCGGCTGCGAAGTGCGTGGTGTTGATGCCGAGCGCCGCGATCCGCCTGCCGATGTGTGCCTGATTGCCGCCGACGTTGTTGATGCCGAGGCGCCGCACCACATCCCTGATGCTGTACGACTCCGCGACGGCTGCGCGCAACGCCTCGTCCGTGTGCCGTACCGCCCCGTGCCGGAAGTGGGAGACGTCGATCCCGGCTTCGGTCATCTTCCG
This sequence comes from Streptomyces sp. NPDC016845, assembly GCF_044332585.1. Taxonomy (NCBI): domain Bacteria; kingdom Bacillati; phylum Actinomycetota; class Actinomycetes; order Kitasatosporales; family Streptomycetaceae; genus Streptomyces; species Streptomyces sp. NPDC016845. The sequence continues at coordinate 188,680 of NZ_JBIRPI010000007.1, forward strand.
GTGCAGATACCGCTTGCTGTGTGGTGTCGGCTCACCCCCGCAGAACCGCACCGCCTCGTCCCACGACACCGCCCTGCGCGCCACATCCTCCAACTGCTCCCGCGTATACCGCTGCCCCACCGTCCGACCCCCTGCTCGATCGCCCGTCCCCTTCTCGTACGGCCTAACGAACCGAATATCGGACCGTCACGCACGAAATGCGGAACGGTCCGATCCGGATGGGGAGGAGGTAGGCGTTGGGAGGAGGGTCAGAACCTCGGTGCCGGGGCCTGGTTCTCGACCATTTCTGCTGCTTCTTCGTGGGTTTCGACCGAGGGCGGGGAGCCCGCCAGGGGCTTCTGGGCCGTTTCCTTCATGCAGGCGACCGCGATGACGCCGACGAGGGCCGCGGCCATCGCGTAGTACGCGGGCATCATGTCGGTGCCGGCCCAGGAGATGAGGGCCGTGATCACCAGCGGGGTCGTGCCGCCGAAGATCGAGGCGGAGAGGTTGTAGCCGACCGAGAGGGAGCCGTAGCGGACCTGGGTCGGGAAGAGCGCGGGGAGCGCTGCCGACATGGTGCCGAGCATGCAGACCAGGGAGAGGCCGAGCAGCAGCATGCCGATCGAGACGGCCCACAGGGCGCCGTTCTTGACCAGGAGGAACGCCGGGATCGAGGTGATGAGGAAGCCGAGCATGCCGGTCATCAGGAGCGGCTTGCGGCCGAAGCGGTCGGAGAGCTTGCCGATCTGGCTGATGATGCACATCAGGACGATCATCGTCGCGATGAGGATGAGGAGGCCGTGCGCCTCGGAGTAGCCCATCTCGTCCGACAGGTAGGTCGGCATGTAGGAGAGGAGCATGTAGTCGGTGATGTTGTACGCGCCGACGAGGCAGATGCAGAGGATGAGCGTCGGCCAGTAGTCGCGGAAGATCTTGGCGAGGTCGCCCTTGGCGGTGGTCTCGACCGTGGACGCCGCCTCCGTCGCCTTGTGCGCGGAGTTGTCCTCCAGCTTCTGGAAGGCCGGGGTCTCGTCCAGCTTCAGCCGCAGGTAGAGGCCGACGAGGCCGATCGGGCCCGCGACGAGGAACGGGACGCGCCAGCCCCAGGACTCCATGCCGTCGCTGCCGAGGACCGAGGTCAGGATGGTGACCAGGCCGGCCGCGCCGACGTATCCGGCGAGCGTGCCGAACTCCAGGAAGCTGCCGAAGTAGCCGCGCCGCTTGTCGGGCGCGTACTCGGCGATGAAGGTGGACGCGCCGCCGTACTCGCCGCCCGTGGAGAAGCCCTGGACCAGGCGGAAAAGGATGAGGAGGACCGGGGCCCAGAAGCCGATCGTGGCGTAGGACGGGATCAGGCCGATGGCGAAGGTACCGATCGCCATCAGGATCATCGTCATCGCCAGGACCTTTTTGCGGCCGATCTTGTCACCCATCGGGCCGAACACCATGCCGCCGATCGGGCGGACGAGGAACGACACGGCGAAGGTCGCGAACGACGAGATCAGCTGGACCGTGTCGTTCCCGGAAGGGAAGAAGACGTGGCCGATGGTGACCGCGAGGTAGGAGTAGATGCCGAAGTCGAACCACTCCATGGCGTTGCCGAGCGAGGCCGCCTTGACCGCCCGCTTCACCGCCGCGTCGTCGGTGACGGTGATGTCGGTGCGGCGCAGGGGCGGGTTCTTGCGCCGTCTTACGGCGCGGAACAGCGCCCGGTGACGCTTGACCGCCTCCGGGTCGGGCAGTGTCTGCCCTTCCTCGGTGTCGGTGGACATGGCGGTTGTTCCCTTCTCTGGACTTGAAACACTTCCGAAGGGATCACTTGCTCGATGGTGACGATCGCAAACGGAAGTCCCCGGTGGAGGGGACTTTCGTCACAGCGCGGGAGCGGCCCGGGTACCCCCGGCAAGGCGCCCGGAATCCGTCAGCAGGGCATCAGATGCCCAGGTCCTTGATGATCTTCGCCACGTGGCCGGTCGCCTTCACGTTGTAGAAGGCGTGCTCGACCTTGCCGTCCTCGTCCACGACGACCGTCGAGCGGATGACTCCGGTGACGACCTTCCCGTACAGCTTCTTCTCGCCGAAGGCCCCGTACGCCTCGAGGACCTTCTTCTCCGGGTCGCCGACCAGCGTGACCTTGAGGTTCTCCTGCTCGCGGAACTTGGCGAGCTTCTCCGGCTTGTCGGGCGACACGCCGATGACGTCGTAGCCCGCCCCGGCGAGGAGGTCGAGGTTGTCGGTGAAGTCGCAGGCCTGCTTGGTGCAGCCGGGGGTGAGCGCGGCCGGGTAGAAGTAGACGATGGTCTTGCGGCCCTTGTGATCGGCGAGGGAGACCTCGTTGCCGTCGGCGTCGGGCAGGGTGAAGGCGGGCGCGGTGTCGCCGGGCTGCAGTCGCTCGCTCATGTCGCTCGTGGTCTCCTCACGGATGGGTACTCCGGTGGCCGAGGCGGGTTCCTGACGGCCCCGGGTGGTTCCAGGGTGGTTTCGCACGAGGGTAATAGGGGTGCCGTGGGGTGGTGTCGGCGCTTAGCTGACAGACTGTCCCCCAGCCGTAACACAGGACAGCAAGCGGATACGCAGCGACCACGGAGGCAGCGCGGTGTCGGACACGTCAAGGACGTCGGATACGCCGGACACGCGGACGTCGGCGCAGATCGAGGCGGACATCAAGCGCCGCCGCGAGACCTTGGCCGAGACGCTCGACGAGATCGGGGTGCGGGTGCACCCGAAGACGATCGTCGGCGACGCGAAGGCCAAGCTGGTGTCGAACGTCGATCACACCCTCGGACGGGCGTACGTCGGTGCCAACCGGCTCGTTTCCGACCTGAAGAGCCAGTTCGTGGCCGAGGACGGCGCGCCGCGGCTCGGCCGGATCGTGCCCGCCGCGCTCGTGGTGGTCGGGGTCGCAGGGCTCGTCACGGTGGCCTCGAAGCGCCGCAAGGGCTGAGCGGGGATCCAGCAGGACGGCCGAGGACCGGCCGGGATCGACCCGGAGGCGTACGCGGGGCCGTGAGGCAGGTAGGTTCGTCGCCGTGAGCGCCAAGAAGGATTTGCCCAGCACCCATCACGACGACAAGCTGCCCATCCGCATGCTGCACGACCGCGTGCTCGTCCGCCAGGACACCTCGGAGGGCGAGCGGCGCAGCGGCGGCGGCATCCTGATCCCCGCGACGGCGGCGGTCGGCAAGCGTCTCGCCTGGGCCGAGGTGGTCGCGGTCGGGCAGAACGTGCGGACGGTGGAGGCCGGTGACCGGGTCCTGTACGACCCGGAGGACCGGGCGGAGGTCGAGGTGCGCGGGACCGCGTACGTGCTGATGCGCGAGCGGGACCTGCACGCGGTGGCCGCCGACCGCTTCGAGGGCTCGGAGGACTCCACGGGCCTGTATCTGTAGCGCTGTATCTGTAGCGTCGGCCCTGTAGACACAGCTCCCCGGGTCAGCCCCTGACGGCCGCCCGTATGGGCGGTTTGTCCGTTCCTGCGTGCACTTTGCTATCGTGGGTCACACCCGACGAGACGCGCCGTACCGGGCTACGCAAAGACGACGCACCCCTGTTGAGAACCACTGACGGAGGTGCCAGTCATGGCCTGGATCCTGATCGTGATCGCCGGACTTCTCGAGGTCGCCTGGTCGATCGGCATGAAATACACGGACGGCTTCACCCGCCTGTGGCCGAGCCTGTTCACCGGCGCCGGGATCGTCGCCAGCATGATGCTGCTGTCCTACGCCGCCAAGACCCTGCCCATCGGTACCGCGTACGGGGTATGGGTCGGCATCGGCGCCGCGGGCGCGGCCATCGTCGGGATGCTGGTCCTCGGCGAACCGGCCACGGCCGCCCGCGTCTTCTTCATCGCGCTGCTCATTGTGGCCATCGTCGGCTTGAAGGCGACGTCAGGTCACTGAGCGGTCCGGCGGCGGCGCCACTGTCGGCGGCGCCCGCGCCGGTGACGCCGCCGAGGTCGGCGCCCTCCATGTCCGGTGCGCCCTCGAAGGCGCCGCCCCCGTCGGCCGTGCCGCCGTCGGGGCCTGCGCCGTCTGTGGTGCCATCCGTTCGGCCCTGCGTGGGGCTGCCGGTCTCCCCTTGTGACGCGCCTTGGTCCTGGCCTTCGTCCCCGCTGTCCGTACGGGTCGGACCGCTGGTGCCGGTGTCGGTCGCGCCGGGGGACGAGGCGGGCGCGGAGCCGGTGGCGGAGGGCGCCGTCGAGGACGGTGCGGTGGAGCGGTCCGGATCGTCGTCCACGCCCTCCAGGTCGAAGTCGGCCGGCGCGCTGCCCGCCAGGGCCTTCTTCGTGAACTGGGCCCAGATCCGCGCCGGGAAGCCGCCACCGTTGACGCGCGGCTCGCCCCCGACCCCGTAGAGCGAGGTGTGCGCGCCGGAGTCCGGGTCCTGGCCCATGACCGAGACGACGGTCGCCAGGTCCGGGGTGTACCCCGCGAACCAGGCCGCCTGGTCCTCCTCCGCGGTGCCTGTCTTTCCGGCGGCGGGCCGCCCGGCGGCGCGGGCGGCGGTACCGGTGCCGCCCTCGACGACGGAGCGCAGGACCGAGGTGGTGGCGTCGGCGGCCGCCCGGTCGACGGCCTGCCGGGGGCTCTGCTCCGGCAGCTCGACGGCGGTGCCGTTCTTGCTGATGGAGCCGAGCAGCGTGTACGCGCTGTGCCTGCCGTGGTTGGCGAGCGTGGCGTACGCCTTGGTCATGTCGAGGACGCTGGCGGTGGCCGTGCCGAGCGCGATCGAGGGGTACGGGTTGAGGTCGGGCGTGTTCTGCGGCAGGCCGAGCGAGATGGCCGTCCGCTTGACCGCGGCCGGGCCGACGTCGACGGCCATCTGCGCGTACACCGCGTTCACGGACTTGTCGGTGGCGGTGCCGACGGTGATGTCGCCGTAGCTGCGGCCGTCCTCGTTCTCGGGCGCGTACGGGCCGCCCTTCCAGCCCTGCACGGGCCGCTTGTTCGTGCCGTCGTACTCGGTGTCCGGGGTGATGGCGCGGCCGTCCTGCGTGGTCGCGCCATTCTGCGCGGCGGACGCGAACACGAACGGCTTGAAGCTGGATCCGACCTGGTAGTCGCGGCGTGTCGCGTTGTTCACGTACTGCTTCGTGTAGTCGATGCCGCCGTACATCGCGAGGACCTTGCCGGTGGCGGGGTCGATGGCGGCGCCGCCCGCGCGCACGTTGCGGTCGGCCTTGCGGCCCTTCTTGTCGATCTTCGCCATCAGCTCGTCGTCGACGGCGGCCACGAACGCGTCCTGCTTCTTCCGCTGCAGGGTCGTCGTGATGCGGTAGCCGCCGAGCGCGAGCGTGTCCTCGTCGAGGATGTCCTGGCTGGTGATCGCGTCCTTCACGGCCTGGACGACGTAACCGCGCTGCCCGGACAGGCCCGCGGCCCCCTTCTCCTCGTCCGGCACCGGGAACTCCAGCGCGGCCCGCTCGGTCGTGGACAGCCATCGCTCCTTGACCATGCCGTCCAGGACGTAGTTCCAGCGGGCCTCCGCGCGCGCCCTGTTCTCCGGGTGCGTGACCACGTCGTACGAGCTGGGCGCGTTCAGGAGGGCCGCCAGGTAGGCGCTCTGAGCGGTCGTCAGCTTCTCCACGTCGACGCCGTAGTACGCCTGGGCCGCGGCCTGGATGCCGTACGCGTTGCGGCCGAAGTAGCTCGTGTTGAGGTAGCCCTCCAGGATGTCGTCCTTGGACTGCTCCCGGTCGAGCTTGATGGAGATGAAGAACTCCTTCACCTTCCGCGTGACCGTCTGCTCCTGCGCCAGGTAGTAGTTCTTCACGTACTGCTGCGTGATCGTCGAGCCGGACTGCTTGCCCTTGCCGGTGACCGTGTTCCAGGCCGCGCGCAGCATCGCCTGCGGGTCGACGGCGGACTCGGTGTAGAAGTCGCGGTCCTCGGCGGCGAGCGCCGCGTGCTGGGTCCGCTTCGGGATCTGGGCGAGCTGTACGTTCTCCCGGTTGACCTCGCCGTCGCGGGCGATCTGGGTGCCGTCGGCGTACAGGTACACGTTCGACTGGGCGGTCGCGGCCGTGTTGGCGGGCGGGATGTGCACGAGGTGGTAGCCGAGCGCGAACAGGCCGACGCACAGCAGAAGGGCCGCGAGCAGTGTGCCGAGCAGTGTCCGCCACGACGGGACGAGGCGGCGCCAGCCCGTACGCCTGGGCCGCTTGCCCTTGCCCTTGGCCTTCGCGGCGCCTCCGGTCTCCCCTGTATGCGCGGTCGCCCTGGTGTGCGCGGCCTCTCCGGCCTCTCCGGTGTGCGCGGTCGCCCGGGCCTCTCCGGTCGCCCCGGGCCCCCCGCTCGCCTCGTTCTCCCCGTTCGCCTCGGGCGCCTCGTTCTCCTCGTTCGTCGTGCCCTCCGGCGGGGACGCGTCGCTGCTCATGCCCTGGGGAACTCCTGATTCGCGTCGTACGTCACGTTCGCCTCGTATGACACATAAGCCTCCTACATCCCATCGAAAATGCGTGGCAGGCGGAGCCCGCACTGGACTAAGCTCCTGCGCTTCGGCCGAATCCGAGGGGGCGAGGTGTACGCAGTACGGCTGTACGCCGCCGTCGCAGCGGGGGCCTTCCGGCGGTACGCCACCTATCGCGGGGCGACCTTCGCCGGGGTCTTCACCAACACCGTCTTCGGCCTGATCATCGCCTGCACCTACATCGCGCTGTGGGACGAGCGCCCGCACCTCGGCGGCTACGACCAGGCGCAGGCGCTCACCTTCGTCTGGGTCGGCCAGGCCATGTTCTCCGTGATGATGCTCGGCGTGCCCTCAGGGTTCGAGGCCGAGCTGGCACAGCGCATCCGCACCGGTGACATCGCCGTCGACCTCTACCGCCCCGCCGACCTGCAGTGCTGGTGGCTGGCGCAGGACCTCGGGCGGGCCGTCTTCCAGTTGCTCGGGCGTGGCGTCGTCCCCATGGCGATCGGCGCGCTCGTCTTCCGGCTCGCCCTGCCGACCGACCTTCTGACGTGGCTCGCCTTCCTCGTCGCCGTCCTTCTCGGGATGCTCGTCAGCTTCGCGCTGCGCTACCTCGTCGCGATGTCCGCGTTCTGGCTGATGGACGTGGGTGGCGTCGCCCAGATGTACGGCTTCACCGCCACGTTCTTCTGCGGCATGCTGCTCCCGCTCAACGTCTTCCCCGGCGCCCTCGGCGACATCGCCCGGCTCCTGCCCTGGTCGGCGCTGCTCCAGGTGCCCGCGGACGTCCTGATGGGCACGGACGGCGGGCGCGGGGTGCTCGGCAGCTGGCTGTTCCAGGCGGCCTGGGCCGCCGCGCTGCTCTCCGTGGGCCGCCTGCTGCAGGCGACGGCGACACGCCGGGTGGTGGTGCAGGGTGGCTGACACCAGGACGGCCGGTACCGGGGCGGCTGGTACCGGGGCGGCTGGTACCGGGGCGGCTGGTACCGGGGTGGCTGCTACCGGGGTGGCCGGTACCGAGGTGGCTCACACGCGGATCGGTCAGGTGCGGAGCGGCGTACGCGCCTTCCGCCTCATCAGCGCCATGTGGATCCGCTCCACCATGGCCTACCGCGCCTCCTTCCTCATGACGGCCTTCGGCAACTTCGCGCTGACCGGCCTGGAGTTCGTCGGCATCCTGCTGATGTTCTCGCAGGTGGACCGGCTCGGCGGCTACACCCTGCCCGAGATCGCCTTCCTGTACGGGACCGCGGGCGCGGCCTTCGGGCTCGCGGACCTGCTCGCCGGTTCCCTCGGCCGGCTCGGCGACCGCGTCAGGGACGGCACCCTCGACGCGTTCCTGGTCCGGCCCGCGCCCGTGCTCGCGCAGGTCGGCGCCGACCGGTTCGCGCTGCGCCGCCTCGGCCGGATCACCCAGAGCCTCGTCGTCATGGTGGGGGCGCTGGTCGCCCTGGACGTCGCCTGGACGCCGCTGAAGGCGCTCCTCGTACCCGTCCTCGTGATCAGTGGCGCCGGGATCTTCTCCGCCGTGTTCATGGCGGGCGCGTCCTTCCAGATCGTGGCGCAGGACGCGGCCGAGGTGCAGAACGCGGCGACGTTCGGCGGCAACGCCATGCTCGCCTATCCGCCGACCGTCTTCGGCGACAACCTGCTGCGCGGCGTCACCTTCATCCTGCCGCTGGCCTTCGTGAACTGGCTGCCCGCGCTCTACATCCTCGGCCGCCCCTACCCGCTCGACCTGCCGCAGTGGCTCGCGTTCGCGCCGCCGCTCGTCGCCGCGGTGTGCCTGGGCGCGGCCGGTCTCGCGTGGCGGGGGGCGCTGCGCGCGTACCGCAGCACGGGAAGCTGATCTCCGCTCGTCGAGCTCGTCGAGCTCGGTGAGCTCGTTGAAAGGATCATGGTGGCCGGTGACGAGGCGTTCATCGAGGTGGACGGCGTGGAGAAGGTCTTCGACGTACGCCGCAGAACGGGCTTCATGCGGCGCGAGCGGCGTACCGTACGGGCCGTCGACTCGCTGAGCTTCACGGTGCCGCGCGGCGAGATGGTCGGCTACATCGGCCCGAACGGGGCCGGGAAGTCGACGACGATCAAGATGCTGACCGGCATCCTGACGCCGAGCGCGGGACGGCTCCGGGTGGCCGGTATCGACCCCTCGCGTGAACGCTCCCGCCTGGCGCACCGCATAGGAGTCGTGTTCGGGCAGCGCACGACGCTGTGGTGGGACCTGCCGCTGATCGACTCCTACCGGCTGATGCGCCGCATGTACCGGATCCCGGACTCGCGGTACGAGGAGAACCTGGCCCGCTGCGTCGAACTCCTCGAACTGGCCGACCTGTTGGAGGTCCCCGTACGTCAGCTGTCGCTCGGGCAGCGGATGCGCGGGGACATCGCGGCGGCGCTCCTGCACGACCCCGAGGTGCTGTACCTGGACGAGCCGACCATCGGCCTCGACGTCGTCTCCAAGGTCAAAGTGCGGGGCTTCCTGCGGGACTTGAACGCGGAGAAGGGCACCACGGTGCTCCTGACCACCCACGACCTCACCGACATCGAGCAGTTGTGCCGCCGCGTCATGGTCATCGACCACGGCCGCCTCATGTACGACGGCGAGCTGGAGGGGCTGCACCAGGCGGGCGGTGGCGGCGCGGTCGAGCGGACCCTCATCGTCGACCTGGAGCGCGAACTGCCGCCGCTCGACGTCGAGTTCGCCCGGGTCGTGAAGGTGGAAGGGGCCCGGCAGTGGCTGGCGTTCCCGGCGGACCGGTCGGCGGCGCCGCTCGTCGCGGCGGTCGCGGAGCGCTGCCCGCTCCTCGATCTCTCCGTGCGGGAGCCCGACATCGAGGCCGTGATCGCACGTATGTATGCCAGGGACGCTTCCGCCGCGGGCCCGCGCCCGTAGGCTGAGACGTATGACGGACGAATCGCTGCCCGAGCGTCCAGAGACGCCCGCCGTGCCCGACCTGCGGGCCTCCGACGCCGACCGTGAGCAGGTCGCCGAGCGGTTGCGGGACGCGCTCGCCGAGGGCCGTCTCGACATGGAGGAGTTCGGGGAGCGGCTGGAGGCGACGTACAAGGCGCGTACGTACCGCGAGCTGGAGCCGATCACCCACGACCTGCCCGGCGCGGGTGTGGCCGTCCCCGTGAACCTGGTCAAGGAGCCGCTGCCCGAGGGCGCCGTGAACTGGCCCGCGCGGATCGGCGGCGAGGCGACCTCCACCTGGGGTGTCGGCGTCATGTCCGGGTTCCAGCGCAAGGGGCGGTGGACGGCGCCGCGCCGCTTCACCGGTGTCGCCTTCTGGGGCGGTGGCGAGATCGACCTGCGCGAGGCCGACTTCGAGGCCGGCGAGATCGTCGTCAACTGCGTCGCGATCATGGGCGGGATCAACGTGATCGTGCCGCCCGGCGTCGAGGTCGTCATCCGCGGCATCGGCGTCATGGGCGGCTTCGACCACAGCCAGGAGGGGGTGCCCGGGGAGCCCGGCGCCCCGCGTGTCGTGCTGACCGGGTTCGCGTTCTGGGGCGGCGTCGGCGTGGCCCGCAAGCTCACGCGCGCGGAGCAGCAGCGCCGCAAGGAGGAGCGCCGCCGGGAGAAGCTGGAGCGCAAGGCGGAGCGCCGCGAGGAGCTGGAGGCCCGCCGCGACGACCACCTCGACCGCCATCACGGCCTGCACGCCGACCGCATGGAACGCCACCGTCGGCGTGTCGAGGACCGCCTGGACCGGATGGACGAGCGCCGGGACCGTCATCGGGGCCGGGACTGAACCCGTTGGGCGAGGGCCGGGCCCTGGCGTGTCGCGCGCTTTGAGCCGCGGTTGCGGCGCGGCGGGGCGTCGGTCGTCCTCACGCGCGCGGCCGTTGACCGGCGGTGCCCCCTCCGGCCGGGCGGCGCCGTGCCCCGCGCCGCCCGTCGACAGGGTCTAGAGCTCGGCGCCCGTGGACCCCTTCAGCGTCGACAGGTCCACCGTCTCCGCCATCCGGGCGTACCCGGCGTCGCTGGGGTGCAGATGGTCGCCCGAGTCGTAGTGGGGGAGGAGCTTGCGCGGGTTGTACGGGTCGCGGAGCGCCTTGTCGAAGTCGACGTAGCTGTCGAAGACCTTGCCCGCGCGGATCGTCGCGTTCACACCCTGGCGGACGGCTTCGAGGTGCGGCTTGTAGCCGCGGTGGCCCTGGAACGGCATGAGGGTCGCGCCGATGACGCGCAGCCCGCGCGCGTGCGCCTGGCGGACGAGTTCGCGCAGCCCGGTCACGATCTCGTCGGGGTCGGTGACCTGCGGGGCGCGCAGGATGTCGTTGATGCCGAGGTCGATGACGACGGCCCGGACCCCGGCGCGGCCGAGCGCGTCACGGCCGAAGCGGGACAGCCCGCTCGGGTTGGCGGCGGGGCGGCCGAGCCCGTCGGCCAGGATGCGGTTGCCGCTGATGCCCTGGTTCACGACGCCGTAGCGCGGGGCACCCGGCTCGGTGCGCAGCCGGTCGGCGAGGACGTCCGGCCACCGCAGGTTGGCGCCCATCGTGGAGGTGATGCCGTCGGTGAGCGAGTCGCCGAGGACGACGACGGTGCCCTCGGCGTCGTTGCTGAGCACGTCGAGCGCGGTGACGTAGCGCCAGTAGGGGCTTTGCACGGTGTACTGCGCGCCGCTCGGGTCCTCGGTGCGGTCGCCCTGGGCGACGTACGAGATCTGCCGGGCCTGCGGGTGGTAGGTGACGGGCCCGGACGGCGTCGGGGAGTACGTGGTGACGAGCATGTCGGCGTCGCGCGGCACCCGCAGGCGCGCGGTGTCGCTGATGACCTGCTGGCCGGCCGGGATGACGACCGAGGCGCTCCCGGCGAACGTCAGCCGGCGCACCGTCCCGGCCAGCGCCGTCGGGCTGCCCGGCGCGGAAGCGATGGCGAGGGAGGCGTGCGTGATGCTGAGGGGCTGCTGCCCGTACAGGTTGGAGAGGGTGATGCGGGCGCCGGTGCCGCCGACGCTGGTGTGCACGATGTTGCGCAGGGAGCGCCCGAAGTACCCGGCCTCCTCGGTGCCCGGCTCCGCGCCCGCGGGGGACGTGGACCAGGTGCCGACCCACGCGCCGGTGGAGGCGGGTGCGGCGGAGCCGTGCGGGCGGGCGCCACCCGCCTGTACGGAGCCGTGGTCGTCGCGCAGGGCGCCGGAGAAACCGACGTATATGGCGGACGAGATCACGATGACGACCGCTACGAGCGCGGCCAACAAGGCATAACCGTGACGCCTGGTCATGCGGTGTGTGTCTCCTCGAGCAGGGGGAGCCGCTGGGCTCCGGTGTGATGAACCCATGATGCGTCATGGGGCGGGCTGAGGCCGACACTGCCCCCCTCCGTTTTCTCAGACGCCGGGAACTCTTCCTTTGTTCCGGGAGTAGGTCGGAAAGGGACAATGTGTGAGGGGAACGACAGAGGATGTGGAGTCGACGATGAGCGGGACGGGCGAGGGCGAGAGGGACGGAGCCGCTGTGGGGAAAACGGGTGAACCCGGCAGCCCGGATGAATCGGTCCAGCCGGGTGAATCGGCAGAAAAGGTCACCGGGCAGTATGCCCGACCAACCCCGCCCCAACCGGCCCCGGACCGCCCGGCCCCCGGCCGACCGGCGACCGGCCGACCCGCCCCCGGCCGATCGGCGACCGGCCGACCCGCCCCCGGCCGATCGGCGACCGGCCAAGCGGCGCCTGACCGACCGGCGCCTGGCCAGCCCGCTCCCGACCAAGCGATGACCGGCCAAGCGGCGCCTGGCCGACCCGCCCCCGGCCAAGCGGCGACCGGCCAACCGGCCCCCGGCCAGCCCGCCCCCGGTAAAGCCGCCCCCCGATCCCCCCGCCGCTTCACCGGTGAGTTCAGCGCTGCTGATGAGGAGAAGCAGCGCGGTGTGCGTCGCATGAAGCTGACGGCGACCGGGCTCCTCGTCCTGGTCGCGCTCGTCTACGTACTGACGACCTGGGCCGGGCACTCGGGCGCGGGCGCCTGGACCGGGTACGTCGCGGCCGCCGCCGAGGCCGGCATGGTCGGCGCCCTCGCCGACTGGTTCGCGGTCACGGCCCTCTTCCGCCACCCCCTCGGCATCCCCATCCCGCACACCGCGATCATCCCGAAGAAGAAGGACCAGCTCGGCGTGTCGCTCGGCGAGTTCGTCGGGGAGAACTTCCTCTCCGGCGATGTCGTCCGCGACCGCCTGCGCGCCGTCGGCATCGGCTCCCGGCTCGGCACCTGGCTGGCCGAACCCGCCCACGCCGACCGGGTGACGGAGGAACTGGCGACGGCGCTGCGCGGCGCCCTCACCGTCCTGCGCGACTCCGACGTCCAGGCGGTCGTCGGCGAGGCCATCACGCGCCGCGCCGACAACGCCGAGATCGCGCCCCGCCTCGGCAAGATGCTGGAGAAGGTCGTCGCCGACGGCGGCCACAAGCGCGTCGTCGACCTCGTCTGCGCCCGCGCCCACGACTGGCTGGTCCTGCACTCCGACTCCATCACGGACGCGGTCCAGGGCGGCGCCCCCGGCTGGACCCCCCGCTTCGTCGACAAGCGCGTGGGCGAGCGCGTCTACAAGGAACTCCTCCGCTTCGTCACCGAGATGCGGGACATGCCCGAGCACCCGGCGCGCGGCGCCGTCGACCGCTTCCTGAAGGACTTCGCGGGCGACCTCCAGTCCGACACCGACACCCGGGCCCGCGTCGAGCGCCTGAAGTCCGAGGTCATCGGCCGCTCCGAGGTGCAGGACCTGATCGCCTCGACCTGGTCCGCGGTCCGCTCGATGATCGTGGCCGCCGCCGAGGACGAGCGCAGCGAACTGCGGCTGCGCGTACGGGCGTCGCTGCTCTCCCTCGGACAGCGCATGGCGACCGACCCGAAGGTGCAGGCGAAGGTCGACGGCTGGGTGGAGGGCGCCGCCGTCTACGTCGTGACGACGTACCGCGCCGAGATCACCTCCCTGATCACGGACACCGTCGCAGGCTGGGACGCCGAGCACACCTCCCGCAAGATCGAGGCCCACATCGGCCGCGACCTGCAGTTCATCCGGATCAACGGCACGGTGGTGGGATCGCTGGCGGGGCTGCTGATCTACACGGTCTCGCGGGCGTTCGGAGCGTAACCAAGCTCAAGCCCACCAGAACCAGCCCCTCCGGCGTTTGAGGAGCGGGGTCCGGGGCGGAGCCCCGTAACGGTGACCGTGATGCCGGGCGCCTGACGGGGCACACGTACGAGGTCAATCCCCTCAACGAGGAGGGCGTACATGTCCCTGGAGCACCAAAAGCCCGGCCCGCCGACGACAGACACCGGCACCGTCAGCACGGCGGTACCGGCCCGCCTCGACCGCCTGCCCTGGTCCCGCTGGCACTGGACGATCGTCATCGGCCTCGGCACCGTCTGGATCCTGGACGGCCTCGAAGTCACCGTCGTCGGCAACATCGCGGGCCGCCTCTCCGAGTCCGGCAGCGGCCTGCCGATCTCGTCCGCGCAGGTCACCGGCGTCGCCGCCGCCCTTTACGTGGCGGGCGCCTGCACCGGCGCCCTCTTCTTCGGCTGGCTGACCGACCGCTTCGGCCGCAAGAAACTCTTCCTCCTCACCCTCGCGGTCTACCTCGCGGCGACGGCCCTCACCGCCATCTCCTTCTCCACCTGGTGGTTCTTCCTCTTCCGGTTCCTCACGGGCTTCGGCATCGGCGGCGAGTACGCGGCCATCAACTCCGCGATCGACGAACTCATCCCCTCCCGCTTCCGGGGCCGCGTCGACCTGATCATCAACGGCAGCTTCTGGCTCGGCGCGATCGGCGGCTCCCTCCTCTCGATCGTCGCGCTCGACACGGACCTGTTCCCCGCGAACGTCGGCTGGCGTCTCACCTTCGGCCTCGGCGTCGTCCTCGGCCTGGTGATCCTCCTCGTACGGCGCAACGTGCCCGAGTCCCCACGCTGGCTGTTCATCCACGGCAGGGGAGAGGAGGCCGAATCCCTCGTCTCGGAGGTCGAGGAGAAGGTGCGCGCGGAGCGCGGTGGGAAGGAACTCCCGCCCGCGGAGGGCGAGATCACCATCCGTCAGCGCAAGAGCATCGGCTTCGGCGAGATCGCCCGTACCGTCTTCACCAAGTACCCGCGCCGCGCAACGCTCGGCCTCGCCCTCTTCATCGGACAGGCGTTCCTCTACAACGCGGTGACCTTCGGTTTCGGCGTCATCCTCACCACGTTCTTCGACGTGCCGACCGGCTCCACCGGCTACTACTTCGCGGTCATCGCCGCCGGTAACTTCATGGGCCCGCTGCTGCTCGGCAAGCTCTTCGACACGGTCGGCCGCCGCATCATGATCTCGTCGACGTACCTGCTCTCAGGGGTGCTGCTGTTCGGCACGGCCTGGCTGTTCGACCGCGGCTCGCTCACCGCGACGACGCTCACCGCCTGCTGGTCGGTGGTCCTCTTCTTCGCCTCGGCGGGTGCCTCCAGCGCCTATCTGACGGTCTCGGAGATCTTCCCCATGGAGACCCGGGCCATGGCGATCGCCTTCTTCTACGCGATCGGCACCGCGGCCGGCGGCATCAGCGGCCCGCTGATCTTCGCCGACCTCACCGAGAGCGGAAAGGTCGGCGACACGGTCCTCGCCTTCCAGATCGGCGCGGCGCTGATGTGCCTGGCGGGCCTGGTGGCGGTGGCCTTCGCCGTGCGGGCGGAGAACCGCTCCCTGGAGGACGTGGCACGCCCGCTGTCGGCGGTGTGACGTGGGGGGCCACCATGTCCGGACGGCGCTGGGTGTGTCGCCGGGGGCGTACCGGGCGACGTTCCGGGGACGATGAACCGCATGACTGAGATGAACGAGGCGCCGGTGGACAAAGCGCCGATGAACGAAGCGCGCAGGGCCGTGCCGAACGTGGCCGTGGACGGCGAGGAGTCCCTCGCGGCGAACCGTGCCTTCTACGGCGCGCTCGGCTTCGAGGAGGTCATGGACCTCGGCTGGGTCATGACGATGGCGTCCCCCGCCCAGCCGACGGCCCAGATCAACTTCGTCGAGCAGGGCGGCCCCGCGCTCGTCGTGCCCGACATGAGCGTGGAGGTCGGCGACGTCGACGCGGCGTACGCGGCGATGGTCGCGGCGGGCGCCGAGATCGTCCGCGAGCTGCGGAACGAGTCGTGGGGCGTCCGCCGCTTCTTCGTACGGGACCCGCAGGGGAAGGTGGTGAACGTGGTCGCGCATGCGCCGGTGGGCGGGTGAGCCGTCACCGGTGACGGGCCTACCGTTCTGCGCGGGGTGCGGTTCAGGCGGCCCGGCGGTCCACGAGCACGTACGACGCGGCGGCGACGACCCCGGCGACCCCGAACACGGCCGGCCAGGCCCCGACCTTCTTGGCCAGCGGGTGCGATCCGGCGAACGCGGCGACGTACGCCCCGGTCAGCGCCCCCGCGACCGGCCCGCCCGCGGTCCGCTTCCACTGCGTCGCGGCGGCGGCCCCGGCGGCGGCGAGCACGACGCCGCCCAGCGGCCGCTTCCTGGTGAACCGGGCGGTGGCGTACCCACCGACGAGACCGGCGGCGGCGATGGGGGCGGTGGGGAGGGGGCGGGCCATGGGCTTCTCCTGCGCTGTATGGGTCCGGGGCGGGGCTGTTCCGTCGTGTTCCGTCGTGTTCCGTCGTGAGGCTACGCCGCTGTCGCCGGGAGATGAGATGTGGGGGTTCATCACGGATCGGCCCGGTGCCCGTACGGCGCTGTAGGAGATCTGTCGGCGCCCGGAACCGAACTGTCGCCGATATGTCGGCGGCCCGGGGGAAGGTGACGGCATCCATCCGGACCAGCCCGCCGACAGCGCTTCCAAGGAGCCCCGATGCCACGACGCCCCTCCACCCCCGCAGCCACGAGCCGGACCGACCACCGGCACCGGGGCTGGGACGTCGACGACCTGCCACCCGTACGGCCGGACCACTCCGTCCTCGTCACGGGCGGCAACGCGGGCATCGGCTACTTCGTCGCGGAGCAACTCGCGGCGACCGGCGCGCTGACCGTCCTGGGCAGCAGAGACGCCCGTAAGGCAGAGACGGCGATGGCCGCGATCCGGACCCGCGTGCCGGAGGCGAGGCTGCGCCACATCCCCCTGGACCTGGCCGACCTGGCATCGCTGAAGTCGGCGCCGCAGGACCTGGCGGACCTGGGCCTGGACCACCTCGACGCGCTGATCGCGAACGCGGGCGTCGCCCTTGACGACCCGCCCCGCCGCGTAACGGCCGACGGCCACGAACTCATGCTCGCCACCAACCACCTGGGCCACTTCGCCCTCACCCACTGGCTGGCCCCGCTCCTGACGGCGGCCCCGGCCGCGCGCGTGGTGACGGTCGGCAGCTTCGCCGCCCGCTCGGAACGGCTCGACCTGACCGACCTCCAGTCCACGCGCGACTACCGGCCCAAGCGCACGTACGGCCGCTCGAAGCTGGCGCAGATGTCGTTCGCCTTCGAACTCGACCGCCGCCTGCGCGCGGCGGACAGCCCCGTACGCAGCCTGGTCGCCCACCCGGGCGGCGCACTGGACGCGCTGACCCCGCCCCGCCCGCCCATCCACGTCACGTCGCCCGCCGCCCGCCTGCGCGCACTGCCGGCGACGGTGATGGTCCAGGGCAAGGACCACGGCGCGTGGCCGATCGTCCGCGCGGCGTTGGACCCGGAGGCGGAGGGCGGCCAGCTGTGGGGCCCGCGCACGTTCGGCCTGCGCGGGGCACCGGCGCTGGAGCAGCCGAAACCCCACATGACGGACCCGGAGACGGCGGCCCGCCTCTGGGAGGCGAGCCTGACCCTTGTCTGTGCCTCTTTGATCGGGGCTCAGCCGAACATGCCCGGCTGGTAGTCACCGGCGGGCTGCTGAACGATGACGTTGAGCCGGTTGTAGGCGTTGATGACGGCGATCAGTGAGACGAGTGCGACGAGCTGGTCCTCGTCGTAGTACTTGGCGGCGTTCGCCCAAGCCTCATCACTGACACCACCGGCGGCGTCGGCGAGCCGGGTGCCCTGCTCGGCAAGCTCAAGAGCGGCGCGCTCGGCGTCGGTGAAGACGGTGGCCTCGCGCCAGGCGGCGACGAGGTGGAGGCGCTGCGCGGTCTCCCCGGCGTGGGCGGCGTCCTTGGTGTGCATGTCGGTGCAGAACCCGCACCCGTTGATCTGGCTGGCCCGGATCTTCACGAGCTCCTGCGTGGCATGCGGCAGCCCGGCGTCGGCGACGGCCTTCCCGGCGGAGTTGATGTGCCGCATGAACTTACCGGCGAGCGCGTTCCCGAAGAGGTTGAGACGAGCTTCCATGGTGATCTCTCCCTGAGCTGTTCCGTTTGGCTACACCTGGTTGACGGAGCGGCTCGGGAAAGTGTGACGAGACTGCGCTTGTGACCTGAGTCACGCGAGCTGGAGGCTGGCTGGAGGTGCGGCCGTCCGCCCTGGCCTGGCGGGTTCGTACCCTTCCTGCCTGCACTCCCGCGACCGGCAGACCCCGCTCTCCTGCCCCCACGGCAACGGATCCCGGCACACCGGACACTCGAACACCTGCCGCCAGGCCCGCTTCCGCGCGGGTCGCTTACGGGTGAGCCGATCTGCGATGAGCCGGGCCGCCGAGTACACCTTGCTGGGCAGCCCGGCGCTGACGGCATCGATCACCTCGGCGGCGGACGCCCCCCGCTCCAGCCACACCCCGACCTCGGGCACGAGCTCCCGCACCCCGCGCTCGTTCAGCTTCAACCGCGGATCGACGTCGGCGAGCCGCCGCAGGATGCGGGCGCTCTCGTCGCCGTACGGATCCGAGGGCGCGGGCGTGACCGGCTCCGAGGCCGGTTCGGCGGCGGGAGGGTGGGGAGGGTTCTTCTCCCCGTCTTCATAGGGGTTCGTCCCCCCGTCAGGGGAAAACGCGCCCGATTCCCCGGTTCCCACCCGCCCGGGAACCGGCTCACCGGCAACCGGCACGGAGCCTGCCCCGGGCACCTCGTACACGTCCACACTCGACAGGATCCGCCGGGTATGAGGCTCCCGCTCGGTCCGAGTCACCCAATACCCAAGCTCCCGCAGCTCCTTGACGGCTTTGGACACGGCAAGCCGCCCTTGCGGAAACATGTCGCTGAGGGTCCGGACATTGACCTGCGCACCACTGGGCAGCGACAGAACGTAGACGAGGATGCCGCGCGCAGTATGGGACAAGCGGGGGTCGCGTAGGGCTTTGTTGTCGATGACGGTGAACCCGCGCTCATGGCGAGGCATACGATGAATCTGCATGGGAGGTCTTGTCTCCTGTGTCGGGCCCCCGGAGGTTGCAGCCTCGCGGGGGTCACCCGTGTGTAAAGCTTCGTACGCGGAGAGTGACACAACGGGGCCGGATCGAGCAAACCGTGGCCCGAGCCCGCAACTGGACCTCGCGTGACTGGAGTTACGCCCGTCCCCCCACGAGACCTGCACCTGCCCCACCACAGTGAGCGGCGCCGCGCACCGAAGGGCCTTCACGGAAGACGGGCCCACACCCCTTCCCGTACGAATCCCCAGCCCACGAAAGCCAACCCCAACCGGTCCGCGGGCAACACAGAAACGGCGGCAGGGCACAGCAAGCCCCACCGCCCTAAGCCACGCAATACAAGAAAAAGAACCCACCGCGCCGCACCCGACTTCGACCCACCGCAACCACCCCACCGGCGCGGGCGCCGGACCCGAAGCCCCACCGGCCTGACGACCAGCGACGAACCCGCACCGGGGCACCCGCGTAGCTGCCTACTTCTGACGGGAGCGCAACACGTTGGAGGGTTCGTCGAGCCACAGGTGATCACCGTGGTCGTCGAAGGTGAGGCCGAACCGCGTGTAGTGCGGCTGCCCGGAGTGGCGCCAGGCCCCGTACACACCGACCAGTTCGGCCCACAGATCCCTCTGGCCGTAGAGCGTCACCGCACCCGGGCGCCACCACTGGCTGTAGTTCACGACGGCGACCGACGTCCCGGCCTCGTTCCAGAGCTGAACCTGCCGCTCCTCGCCATGCCCCCTGTGCGAGAAGGTGACATCGGGCAGGTGGAGACCGAGGGCGAACTGTTGCTCCCATCCGCCCGCGAAGACCTCACCGGGATCGATGACGGAGGCGTCTTTACGGCTGTCGTCCGGCGGGCGGAGCTGGTTGAGCGGCCGATGACCGCGGACCCACATGTAGCAGGCACCGCCCACGAACCGACCTGATGCGGCGCCGCCTTGCATGGTGAGCTTCAGCAGACTTCCGGTGCAGAAAAGCGTGTTGTACGGGACCAGGATGACCGCCTCCTCAACGGCCTGCTCCCGCCATGACCTGGGGATATCGCGCACCGCCGCCGTCGCGATGATCCGGTCGTACGGCGCGTTGTGCACCCAACCTCCGAGACCGTCGCCCCACCGGGCGGTGGGCGTGTAACCGGCTGCCTCCAGATTGGCGGCGCCGCGTGCGGCCATGGTGCGGTCGTACTCGATGGTCGTGACGTTCTCGCTGCCGACGGCCTCGCACAGCAGAGCCGAGTCGTACCCGGAGGCGGTGCCGATGTGCAGAATCCGCTGCCCGGGTCCGACATCGAGCTGGTTCAGCTTCTCGAAGACGATGTCGAGGGCGGAGATGGAGGACGTGAAGACGCCCTTTGCGGGCCCGTGCTCTGGCAGCACGGCGTCATCGATCTGCATGATGAGCGACCGGTGCGTACCCCAGACGGCACGCCGCCACGCTTCTTCGTCGATGTCCCGGTCGACGACGAGGTGCAGCCCCTCGGCATCGGTGTCGTAGCTCCAGAACTGATCCGGGGCGAAGGCTTCTCTGTCGACGGCGTCGAAGGCCGGCCGAAGCCAGGGGGCCCGGAAGGCCCCCATGACTTCGAGCTCCTTGCGACTGATCTCTCGGTAGTCGTCCATGTCCCCGCTACTTCGGTCGGCTTCCGTCGGGGCTTGGCGGCTCCGGTGGCGGGGACCACGGTTTGTCATCGGGCTCTCCGCCGTGCTTGCCGTGCTTGCCGTGCTTGCCGGACATGCTGACGGTGACGCGGGTGGGCTTCATTCAGTGCTCCTTGTTGTGTTTCCGCGGAGGAAGAGGACTGCCGGGGCGGTCGGGACCCGGTGTGGGAGGCGTGCTCACGTCGTCTCCTTGAGGAAGAGTTCGGGCGCCGTGCCAGAAGGCCGTTCGAGTCGGTCCCGAACCCCAAGTGCTCCGGCAGCACCGTCTCGTAGAGCATCGGCCCAACGGAACGAAGCCCTCAACGAACTTCTACGCACTTGCACGCCTTCACCCGAGGGCGTCGATCGCAGCAGTGATCAACTTGCGGGCTGCACACCCGTACACGGCCAGCTTCGACAGCTCGACGAAGGTGCGCTCGTACTCGGTGATCTCGCGTGGCTGCGTCACTGTCAGATTCGCCGAGACCAACTCGACCGACACCTGGATGTCGTCGTACATCGCGAACGATTCTGTGGGCCACGCGACCCCGCGAGCAGTCCCCATCGGGATCACTCCGAGGCTTACCGACGGCAACGCGGCGACGACGATCAGATGCCCGAGTTGGCCTGCCATGACGTCGGCATCACCGGTGATGCTGCGCAGCACCCACTCCTCGATCAGGACGGCGAACCGCCGCTGTCCCGTGCGCAGCACGTGTTGCCGTGCCACCCTCGAAGCGACCGCTTCCTCGATGTCGTCCGGGGCGCCTCGCAGCGCCACCACGGTCTTCAACATTTCCCGCGTGTAGTCCGGGGTCTGCAGCACCCCGGGGACCACCCACGACTGGTAGATGCGGAAACGACGGGTGCGTTCGTACAACGGGCGCACCGATTCCTGCACGCGACCGAGTCCCGCGTGTTCGATCCGCCGCCACTCGACGTACATGCCGTCTATCCCACGGGAAGTGGCGATCAGATCCCGCGTCTGGTCCTCTGCTCGGCAGAGGCGCGTATACGTCCGGATGTCCTCGTCGGACGGCGGCGTCCTGCCGTTCTCGATCCGAGACGCCTTGGATTCGTGCCATCCGGCCGCCGCCGCCAACGCGCGTGCGGTGATCCCGCGATCCTTACGGATCTCCCGCAGCCGAAGGCCGAGGGCCCTTTTCGCCTGCTGAACACTGGAGACGGGCGACGACGGCGACACCGATGACTCCACCCGTTCCTGTCAGGACAGCTCGTACTCGCCGTGCGGTACCGCGCGTTTCCAGACCGCCTCGAACGCGGAGGAGCACATGCCGACCAGAGCCGGATCGGTCGTACGTTCCTCATCTCCATGCGGTGACAGTTCGCCGTCGCCGCTGAAGTGAAGGAAGACGACCAGCCGGTCGTCGAACACCCAGAAGTCGTTCCCGGGCAGCGCGAGGTCGGACACCTGCCGCCGTGGCAGCCACCGAACTTCCTCGCCGGCCCTGACGTTGGCATCCGTGACGTGATGCTCATAACGGATGTAGTCCGCCTCTGGCACCGAGCAGACGCGGGCACGCCGAACCCGAACGCCGCGCCCGGTGACCTCCGCCATCAGCCTCAACCACGTCCGGGCGGTGGGGTCGTTGTCCTCGACCCGGTTTCGCTCACCGGCCTGCCAGGCCTGGTAGCTCGGGTCGGACGGCATGTACCCGTCTCGCATCTCGAGGTGCACCGCGGAGCGCTCGGCCAAGCGGAAGAGATCACTGAACGTCGGCTCCGCCGCCACCACTGACCTCCGGGAAGAAGTTGACCATGTACTTCGGAATCTCGACGACGGTCTCGTGGTCGGGGAGATCCAGTTGCGCGAGCCGCCCCTGGTCCACGACCTTCAGCCCCTGCACCAGGTACCTGTCCCTCACGTCGTCGTAGTACACCGTCGCGGACTTACCGTCGGGGGAGTTGGGGTCCTTACCGAGCATGTGCAGGGCCATGGGTACCTCCTGGGTCGGCGCTGGTGTCTCCTTGCGACAGCTTGCGGGCGCTTCCCGTAAGGACGCATCAGACTTCTACGAACTTGCACACACCCGGAGACGAGAGGAAGTGGGACCACGCCACCGGGGACACCAGAACCTGTGGACCGTCGGCCCGCTTGGAGTCCCGCACCAGGATTCCGTCCACGGTACGAGCGGTTTCCACGCACTCTGTTCCGCTGCCGCCGCTGTACGAGGATTTGAACCATTGCGGCGCGAGCGGCGCGGACATCAACGCTCCCTGTTTATACGGTGGATGAGCTCCTCGGAGTCATCAGGCCCGAGGGCCTGTGCACTCAGGTACTGGAACGCCAACCTATAGCGTTCGAGTTCCTTGGGCTTCTCCATGAACAGTCCTCCGCCCAGGACGTCCACGTACACGACGTCGAGTTCGGGCGCGGGGCCGCCCAGGATGACAAAGCTGCCGACGGCCGCGGCGTGCGCTCCGCTCGCGAACGGCAGCACCTGCACGGTCACCTGGGGGCGCTCCGCAGATTCAGCGAGATGCCGCAATTGCTCACGCATGACATCGCGCCCTCCGACGAGCCGACGCAGAGCGGCTTCGTCGATCACAACCCACAGATGCGGGGGGTCGGGGCGGAGCAGCAACTCCTGCCTCTTCATGCGGATGTCGACCATGTGCTGCACCTCCTGCTCCGGACACCGCATCTCAGAAGCGCGATGGACGGCTTCGGAGTAGGCGCGGGTCTGGAGGAGGCCAGGGATGTACATGGAGGCGTAGTGATCCTCGCGGACAGCCTCGTCCTCCAGAGTGAGCATGAGGTTCATGGACTCAGGGATGGGATCGGCCAGCGAGCGCCACCACCCCTGGATCCTGGCACCCTTGGCAAGGTCGACCAGGGCCGCACGTTCCTCCTCTGTCGCGCCGTACTCACGACACAGAGCGTCCACAGCCGGCCACTTGACCGTTCCTTCCTTGGTCTCGTACCGACTCAGCGTCGCTTTCGAGATCCCGACGCGGGCCCCTGCTTCTTCGAGAGTGAGGCCCGAACGTTCACGGAGACGCCGCAGGTCGGCGCCCAACTGTCGCCTGCGGGTGGTGGGTCCAACTGTCATGTGTGGTGGCCTTTCTCGCTGCTCCGACTGATCGTGCTGCCTGTCTCCCGAGAGCGGCAAGGTGGCGTGCGCCGGGGGCGTGCGTTGCCTGAACGCGCTTCTGCGGGAAGAAAATGAGAGTTCCATTTTGAGAGTTTCACTGTAACTCTAAGAATTACTGCGGTCGCACCGTGTGACCCACGTGTCCGGTGGAGGGGTACAGCTATGAACGAGAGCACGGCATGCATGGTCAGGAAACCTTGGGGCGTGGACTTCACTGCAGAGCCTCGCGAGCTGGCCGCTTTGCGACGAATTGTCCGACTCCATCTCCAGAGCTGGGGACTGCACGACGCGGTCGAGGCCGCGCAAGTGTGCGTAAGTGAACTCGTTGCCAATGTCGTGGCGCATGTGGGAGTCGGCACCCCGACCTCCCTCATGCTCTCCGTGCGCGGCACTTATCTACGCATCGAGGTGCGGGACCCGGACGCGCGCGCCCTGCCGACGTTGCTGTCCGCTTCGGCGGACTCGGAGTCGGGGCGAGGCGTGGCCCTGGTGGACGCGACTGCGGATCGCTGGGGGGTTCAGCCGGGCGCTAATAGCAAGATCGTTTGGTGTGAACTGGCCACTGGGCTGGTTTCTGCGGACGGGCACCAAGGCGGTGTGCGCGTGGCACGCGCCGAGACTCTGCTCTCGATGTACGACGCGGCACGGCTGCGCCCCTCGAATGCCGAAAAGGCAAGGGGTGTGCCGGGCGAAGCGGCGGCAGCGGTCGCCCTGGAGGTCATGGCCGACGTGCTTCACTGGCTTCGAGCACACGGTTGTGACCCGGAAGTGGCGCTGGAACGGGCGCAGGAGCGGTTCGAACTGACCTCGCAGGAGTATGCGTGATGGGCGATGGGAGGTCGGGTGACGCGGAATCGGAACGGACCGACGTGGTGATGCGCGCCATCGTGCGCAGGGCCGTCGCAGATCTGCAGGAGGTCATGGCGGTCGACGTTCATTTCTTGGGCGACGGGTACGAGTCGAAGGCGCTTCTTGTCACGGTTCCTGTTCAGGGCACCCTCTTCGTGTGCTCTGCACCGATCGGTTGGGAAGCCTTGAGCATGGTGCACGAAATGGATGCATTGAGCGCAATCGGGCATGTATCGATGCTGGTTGAGGCGCGCGCGGCGCAACTCGCAACCGATCTGGCGGACTTCGCGTGGGCTCGGGTCGCGTCCGAACTCTCCAAGGTGCGTGAACTGCTGCAACATTTGGAGGGCGGAGACTCAGGAGGCTGAAGTCTGCTTCAGTGGACACCAGTTGGGCCTTTGCGTACCCGCCGTCATCGGCGTTCCGGCCGTAAAATGGCGCTCATGACGGTAGAGAACGACGTGTTGTTCGACGTGCACGAGCCCGCTCATGACGGTCATGCCCTGTCATCCATAGAGGACTCCGATGTGGCGCGGGTCGCACAGTGGTTCATGGCGCGCTGGAACCGTGCTGATCTTGAGGCTCGTTTCTCGCGAATTTTCCGTCAGTCGTTCGACGAGGTCCTGGACGGCCAGCGGACGGGTCGCTACGACGTGAAGGATCTTGAGAAGACGGAGAAGACGTACCTCGGCACCAAGGTGGAGATTATCTGTCGCTCCGACTTCGGCCTCCCGCGTGGGGAGCGCATGGACTATCGGATCGACGGGGTGGAAGCGGATGCAAAATTCTCGCTGGACGGCCGATGGATGATCCCGCGAGAGGCGACGGGGCACGTCTGCTTGCTAATGGCTGCCAACGACGCGAATTCGACCTTCTCCGTCGGCTTGGTGAAGATTCGTCCTGAAATACTTACGGCGTCCGGTAATCAGGACGGCAAGAAAAACATTTCCAAAGCGGGGCGCAGATCGATCTCCTGGCTCTATGAGGGTGGAAGACTGAGTCAAAATCTTCTGCTGCAGTTGGAGCCAGAGGTGCGAAGATCCGTAATGGCCGTCCCTCCGGGACAGAATAGGGTGGATCAACTCTTCAGGCGTGTTCAGGGAAGCATCGTCGATCGAAACGCCGTAGTGACTGTTGCCAAACAATTGGACGCACCGAAGCGAGTTCGCGACGCCCGGAGCCGCCTCGCCGATGAGGGAGTGGTCATCCTGGGAGCTCAGAACGAGAGCCCACGCATTGCGGAGGCACTGGATCTGCCTGTGCCGGAAAAGGGCACGTGGGTCGCTGTGCGTCTGGTTCCAGCGCCTGCCGTGACCGATCGGCGCACAGTCGTCGTGGGAGGAGAGTGCTACGCGACTGCGGAGCCGGGTGAGAAGAACCACCCGGCCCCCGAGATCCGCTACTGAGATGCGTGGATGTAAGGCTTGAGGTGTTTCGCGATGGCTTCGGCAAGCGCGGGCGGAACGGCGTTCCCAATCTGCTTGGCGACCTGAATCTTCGTGCCGCACCAAAGGAAGCTGTCAGGGAAGGTCTGTAGGAGAGCCGCCTCGCGATGGGTGATGGGGCGGTCCACCCGATGCCCATTGGGGCCCGGCTCCCATTGAGGGTGGAGGTACTGGCCCTTTTCAGGCTTGTAAAACTCGGTTCTGATCGTGACGGAAGGCTCGCTCCACTGCATCCGTCCCATCACGTCCGTAGTACCCGTCGGCTTGTTCTTCCAGCAGTTCGGAAGGAGTTCTTCCGGGAGGTTGAACCGTCCACCGCCCGGAGGGATGTGGGCGTAACGACGCAGAGACAGCTCGGTCGGAGTGCGGCCGATGTGGAGATCCGCGCTCTTGAAGATGCCGGGCACTTCCTTGCCGAAAAATGATGTGGTCGACGCGGGGAGCACGGTGGTTGCGGGCCTGTCGGCCAGCTGCTTGCCACTGAAGGCGTCGCGCACAGTGCGCCACCTCTTCAGTCCCAGAGGGTCCCCTTGGCCATGAGTCTGCTCGGGCAGGGGGATCTTTCCGATCCGCGAACCGATGACGATCGCCCGCTTGCGTCTCTGTGGTGCGCCGTAGTTGGCAGCCAGTAGTAGACCGTAGGTCAGTTCGTATCCCTCCAGGAGTCCACCGTTGACCTCTGCTTGCAGCAGGTCGAACTCGGAGGACTTCAGGAATCGATCGACGTTCTCGATGACGAAGACCTTGGGGCGGGCGTGACGAACGAAACGGATGTATTCCTTCCACAGCTTGTTGCGTGGATCGTTCACGTCACGCGTGCCCAGGTTGGAGAAACCCTGGCAAGGGGGGCCTCCGATGATCAGGTCTGCCGTGGGGATCTCCCTGTTCTCGACCTGGGCGATGTCTCCCCAACGCATGTGAGACTCGCCGAAGTTAGCCGCGTAGGTAGCCGCAGCGTGGAGGTCCCATTCGACAGCCATGACCGGTTTGTACCCCTTTGCCGCAACAAACCCCGAGGTCATGCCGCCGCAGCCTGCGAACAGGTCGATCATGGAGATGCGCTTTGCCATGCTCGACAGGTTAATCGGAGGGACTGACAGTTGTCCTTGATGGCCGTGTGACTTGCGGCGGGTGCAGTGCGAACCGGCCGAGTGATGGGTGGCGAGGGGCAGGGGTGGTGGCCCCTCGCCGGATCCGTCAGAGCGTCGCTGTGTAGCTCCGGAGCTCGTCGTAGTCACGAACTCGCCTTTGGTCGCACAGGCGGCGGAAGTTGTCGCGAATGCCGAGGCGTCCCTTGCGTTTGGTCCCGGAGCAGTAGTCGTCGATCGCCTCGGTGAGGGCCGGGAGGTGGAGGTGGTAGACGCAGTCGACATCGCCGGAGCCGCGGCCGAGGAGGGCCAGCATCGATGGCCGGGGCTCCATGGTCACCGTGGCGAAGTGAGGCATGCGCCCTCGCCGCAGAGCGGCCATCTTCGCTCCCTGGCTTCGGCAGTCCTGAGCCCTGTCGGTTCTGAGGGTCCACTTTAAGGAGAAGCCGGCGAGTAGGTGCTGAAGTGGTGTGCTCGGGTCGACCTTGTTCTCAATGGTTCGCGAGACCGTGACGTCGAGTTTGAGGAGGGACTCCTGGCCGAGGACGTCCAGCAGGTCGCGTCTCCGATCTTCTGCGCGTTGCACTTCGCTCCGTATGCGCACCAGATGTTCTTCCAGGCGGGCGCTGAGCTCGGGTTCGATCTTGTTGCGGGCGGCGTAGGTTTCCAAGTCTGCGATGGCGCTGACCACGTCCTTCGCCATGTTGCTACCGAGTTCTTTGGTGACGTTGAGGTGCAAGAATTGCTCGAAACGAGGGAAGGCCTTCTCGGGCTCGACGGCGAGGTCTAAGTCCTGCGCCGAGAAATAGTTGGCCAGGTCGGCTGTCATGAGCTCCGACATGTAGTTGCCGACAGCTTGACTAGGTGGTGCCGAGTTGCGACTGATCCCCATCGCATCGAAAAATGTTGTGCCAAGCTCTTTGGATTGTGTGTCGTTTGCGTCGGACGTGTTGGGGCGTCCGTCGCGGTAACCGCATATCGAGGTGATGAAAGGGGCGGGCATTTTTCTCCAGCAATCCGAATCGGACATCAAGTCAAAGCGTGCCACGCCTTGCTTTTCGGTCTTCGTGGTTCTTCACCTCGACTACCGTGGCTGCGACGGTTTGCACATCCTCATGTTCCCAGAAGCGTAGGACGATCCATCCTTCTGATCGAAGATGTTCCGTCGTCTCGATGTCCCGTTGCATGTTTTTGTCCAGCTTGGTGCGCCACCAATCCGCATTGGACTTCGGGTGGGTGGCGTGATCGGGACATCCGTGCCAGAAACATCCGTCCATAAAGACGGCAATCTTACTTTTGGGGAAGGCGATGTCGATGGTCCGACGAGACATGCCAGGGACGCGGAGGTTGACGCGGTAGCGAAAGCCTGCCCTGTGCAGCAACGTACGAACTGCAAGTTCCGGGGCAGTGTCTCGCGAGCCCTGGCGGCTCATGCGGGTCGAAACGGAAGGGGAAGACGGGATCATGCGAGGCACAAGACGATTGTGCCGGCCTGCCGGGGGTGCCGGAATGCCTAGGCCCCGCCCCCATGGCACCCCGAGTAAGCCGAACCCGACCCGCACCAGCAAACCGCCCCCGCCTGCGGCGGCCAGGCGATAGCCCGCCCCCGCGCAGCCAGCGTCGTAGCGTACTGCGGCAGCAGCGACGCCTCGCCCGGTGAAGAGGCCTCCGACGCCGCGAACGCCTCGTAGGACGGGACCGTGCCCGTGACGATGCCCAGGTTGCCCGTGCCTGATGAGGACAGTTCTCGCAGCGATGCCTCTATCGATGCCAAGTGGGCCTCGTAGGACGGGTATTCGGAGGACAGGGCCGGGTACGCCGACAGGAGTTCCGCGTATTCGTCCGACGGCCAGTGCAGAACCGCCACCGGGAACGGGCGGGAGAGGGCCTCCCGGTAGGAGCCGAGTTCCGCGTGGAGGCGGTCGATCTCGGCGCGGAGTTCGACCGGGTTGTCGGAGCCCAGGGACCAGAGGCGTTTGGGGTCGTGGAGTTCGTCGAGGGAGACCGAGGTGCGGTTGACGCGGTCGGCGAGGGCGTCCCACGCGTCGTGGTCGGCGCCGAGGAGGCGGCGGACGCGGTGGCGGCCGAGGACGAGGGAGTGGGCGGCGTACGGGAGGTCGCCCGAGTCGCGCTCCGCGGAAGGGACGAGGAGTTCCAGGGCCTCCGTGAACGTCTCGTGCGCCGGTTCCAGCTCGTCGTGCGCTTCGAGGGACTCGGCGATGATCACCCAGGGCGCCGGGTCGCGCGGGGCCGACGCGCGCAGGCCCGTGATGATCGCCTGGGCCTCGGCCTCGTGGCCGTACTCCCAGAGGTTCGCGGCCTTGAGGGCGCGGATCAGGGCCGGGTCGTGTACGTCCTTCGCGGCCAGCAGGGCGTCGTAGTGGGCCGTGGCGCGGTCGCGGACGTCGGCCAGTTCGTAGTGGGCGGCCGCCTGGAGGAGCAGCGCTTCCGCGTCCTCGGGGTACATGGCCGCAGTGCGTTCCAGGCGCTCGGCTTCCGCTACGTGGTCGGCGTGCTCGTTCTCGGCGGGCGTGGCAGGCGTGTCGGGGCGCATGGATGACACCGTACTGCCGGACGGCTCGCGTGGGACCGTCCCCATCCGGGGGCGCCGGGCTCGGGCCCGCCCGTTCTCCCCTGCCGTGGGCCTGGTGACTTGCGGCCCCGGGATCTATCTTGCGCGCGTGCTGCAGCTACGTAGGGGACGTACGGGCGGTGGAGGACGTACGGGCGGCGGGAGTGGTCGGCCGCGCGTCGTGGCGCAAGGGCGGGCGCCACGGCGGGCGGTCGTGCGCCGCGCGCTCTGGGGCGGGGCGGAGGCCGCCGTCACGCTCGGAGTGGTGGTGCTGCTGCTCGTCGTCCATCAGCTGTGGTGGACCAATCGGCAGGCTCGGGTCGGGGCCCAGCGGACGGTCCAGGCCTTGGAGCGGGAGTGGCGAGGGCAGGGACAGGGGCAGGCGGGGGAGAGCGCCGCCGCCGGGGACGGTGCCGACAGGGAAGGGCCGGCGGTGGGTGGCGACGACCCGGCCGTCATGCCCGTCAGCCCCGGTACAGGCACGGGCCCCGGCAGCGGCAGCGGTACCGACCGAGGGCGCGTCAGCCAGGAAAGTACCGGCCCCCGATTCGATCAGGCCTACGCCATCCTCTCCATCCCCCGCCTCGGCCTGCGCGTCCCCGTCGCCGAAGGGATCAGCAAGGCGCGCGTCCTCAACCACGGCTACGCCGGTCACTACCCGGGCACCGCCCAGCCGGGCCGCGCCGGGAACTTCGCGGTGGCCGGGCACCGCAACACGCACGGGGAACCGTTCCGGTACATCAACCGGCTGCGGCGCGGTGACGCGCTCAGCGTGCGGACGCGCGAGGCGACGTACACGTACGTCGTCGACAAGACCCTCGCCCGGACGTCGGCGGCGGACGGCGGGGTCATCGGGCCGGTGCCGCGCAGCCGCGTCGCGCCGTCCGCCGGGTACGACGAGCCGGGGTACTACCTCACCCTCACCACCTGCACGCCCGAGTTCACCTCCAGGTACCGGCTCGTGGTGTGGGGGAAGCTCGCGCGCATGACACCCCGTTAGGCTCGTCGTCCGTGATCAAGCGACCGCCCCCCAGGGCTCGACGACCCCACCTGCTCTGGCTCCTCGTCCCCTTCGTGCTGTACATCGGCGCGTTGCCGTTCGTGAACCGGGTCGAGCCCGTGCTGCTCGGGCTGCCGTTCCTCTTCGTGTGGCTGCTGGCCGCGACGCTGCTCACGCCCGTCGCCGTATGGCTGACCTGGCGCGGAGATCACAAGGGGGGCCGGAGCAATGAGTGACGCGGCGGTCGCCAGCGGTCTTTTCGGCGTGTTCATGGTCGTCACGCTCCTCCTCGGGCTGCTCGCCGTACGGGGGAAGGGGCGAGGGGGCGGGCTCGCCGAGTGGTCGGTGGGCGGGCGGTCGCTCGGGCCGGTGTTCATCTGGGTGCTGATGGCGGGGGAGGGGTACACCAGCTTCAGTTATCTGGGCGCGGCCGGGTGGGGGTACAACTTCGGCGCCCCGGTCCTCTACGTCGTCGCGTACATGTCGTGCGGTTACGCGGTCGGCTACGTGGTCGGGCCGATGCTCTGGGCGTACGCGCGGCGGCACGGGCTGGTCAGCATCACGGACATAGTGGCGCACCGGTTCGGGAGGCCGTGGCTGGGCGCGGGCGTCGCGGTTCTCGTCACCGTGTTCCTGCTGCCGTACATCCAGTTGCAGATCACGGGGATGGGCGTCGTCGTCTCGACGATCTCCTACGGTGCCATCAGCCTGAACTGGGCGTACTTCATCGGCTTCGCCGTCACCACCGTCTTCGTCGTGGTGAGCGGACTCCGCGGCAGCGCGTGGGTGTCGGTCCTGAAGGACGGGCTGGTCATCGTCACGCTCGCGTTCCTCGCGATCTACGTGCCGTTGCACTACTTCGACGGCTACGGGGACTTCCTCGGGCGGCTCGTCGACGAGAAGAGCGCGTGGCTGACGCTGCCCGGCAGCGGCGGATCCCCGTACGGGAGCGGCTGGTTCGCGACGACGACCTTCCTGAACGCGCTCACCGTCGTCATCTTCCCGACCACCGTCGCCGGGTACCTGGGCGCGCGGAGCGCGGACGCGCTGCGGCGGAACGCGATGTGGCTGCCCGCCTACAACGTCCTGCTGTTCGTGCCGATGCTGCTCGGCATGGCCGCGCTGTTCGTGGTCCCCGGGCTGACCGGGGCCGAGTCGAACCTCGCGCTGCTCAAACTCGTCGTCGACTCGTTGCCGGCGTGGGCGGTGGGGGTCGTCGGGGTCGCCGCCGCGCTGTCGTCGATCGTGCCGATGGCGGTGTTCATGCTGGTCATCGGCACGATGTGGGGGAGCAGTGTCTTCTCGCTCGTGCCGCGGTGGCGGGAGTCGTCGCAGGCGCAGAAGACGTGGTCGCAGGTGGTCGTCGTGGTCGCGGGCGGTGTCGCGCTCGTGCTCACGTACGCGGCACCGAACACGCTCGTGCGGCTCTCCCTCATCTCCTACGAGGGGATGGCGCAGCTCGTGCCGATGCTGCTCGTGGGGCTGGTGTGGCGGCGGCTGAGCCTGGTGGGCGCCCTGAGCGGGCTCGCGGTGGGGGTGGGCATCGTCTGCGGGCTCGTATTCAGCGAGCACGATCCGGTGTTCGGGGTGAACGCCGGGATCGTCGCGCTCGCCGCCAACCTCGCCGTCACGCTCGTGGTGACGTACGCGTGTCCGGCGGACCGGGACGGGCGGCCCGACGAGGAGGTGCTCGCACGGGATCCGATCGGCACCGAGGCTGTCACGGCCGAGCCTGTATAAAGGGTGGAGGACGTGTACATGTACGAGGAGGGAGGAGCGCGCGGTATGAACCGGAACCACCACACCCGGACCGCCGCCCTGCGGCTGCGGCCCGCCGCGCTCCTGCTGTTCCTCGTCGTCCAGACCCTCGTACAGGCCGTCCTCGCCGACACCGGCACCCTCGCCGGGGCCGTCGCGCTCGCCGCGACCGCCGCCGCGGGCTCCGCGCTCGCCGCGTGCGCCCTGCTCGCCGCCCGTAGCGCGCCGGTCGTGCCGCGCCACCGGGTCCGTACGGCGATGCGCGACCGTGCGCAACGCACGGCCTTCCTGCCACAACGCGATCCCGACGCCTCGGGCCGCACCAGGCCCCGAGCACCGGGCCGTCTCGCCTTGACGGCCTGCTGAGCCCCTCGCCCCTCCACGCGCCGGGTCCGTAGTCCGTCACGCCGCCGAACCATCTCCGTTCCGGCACGACGAGACCCCCGGAGGGCTCACCCATGTCGTCGTTCATGTCCCTTTTCGCGAGCTTGGTCGAGCACATCGCCGACCTGCTCCAGCCGCTGTTCGACGCCTCGGCGACGGCCGCGGCGATCATCCTGTTCACCGCGTTCGTACGACTCCTCGTCCACCCCCTGTCGCGGGCCGGCGCCCGGGGCCAGCGGGAACGGCTCAAGCTGCAGCCGCGCATCGCCGAGCTGCGCAAGAAGCACAAGAAGAACCCCGAGGCGCTGCAGAAGGCGATTCTCGAACTGCACCGGGCGGAGAAGGTCTCGCCGCTCTCGGGCTGCCTGCCGATGCTGTTCCAGATGCCGGCGTTCTTCCTCCTGTACCACCTGTTCT
The DNA here is from genome assembly GCF_044332585.1 of Streptomyces sp. NPDC016845. Lineage (NCBI taxonomy): Bacteria > Bacillati > Actinomycetota > Actinomycetes > Kitasatosporales > Streptomycetaceae > Streptomyces > Streptomyces sp. NPDC016845. The sequence continues at coordinate 221,580 of NZ_JBIRPI010000007.1, forward strand.
CCAGCGGCAGCATCGGTGACGAGCCCAACGGTCTGCTCGGGCACACCCTCGGCGCGGCCCCGCTCAGCGGGAACTTCAAGGAGGCGCTCGCGCACGGCGGGCTGTTCGGGGAGCAGGGGCTGGTGTACGTGGCGCTGTTCGCGCTCGTCGCGGCCGTGGCGACGTTCAACTACCGGCGGAGCAAGGCGCAGATGGCGGCGTCGGCGGCCGCGGCGCCCGCGCTCTCCGCTGACCAGCCGCAGGTGCCCGGCATGGCGGCCATGACGAAGTACATGCCGCTGATGTCGTTCATGACGCTGTTCTCGGTGGCGTTCGTGCCGCTGGCCGCCGCGCTGTACGTCGTCACGTCCACGACGTGGAGCGCGGTCGAGCGGGCCGTTCTGTACCGGGACATGCCGTACGGGGCGGGGGCGACGATGCCCGCCGTCTGAGGGCCGGTCACCGGCCGGCCCGGTCCAGTCCGTGAACGGGGTATTGCGGACCGGACCCCTCTCTTGGAGGATCGACCAGTCCTCCGATGGCTGCAGGCCGCACCGGGTCATGGAGGCTCCTCCTAGAACAGAGGGAGTTACCGCATGAAGCTGCTGCGAGTCGGACCGGCCGGAGCCGAGCGCCCCGCGCTCCTCGACGCCGAGGGCACCCTGCGCGACCTGTCCGCACTGGTGACGGAGATCGACGGAGCACTGCTCGCGGACGACGCCGCGCTCGACCGGATCCGCACCGCCGCCGCCTCCGGCGACCTGCCCGTCCTCGACGGCGCGGGGCTGCGCGTCGGCCCGCCGGTGGCCCGGATCGGCAAGATCGTGTGCATCGGCCTGAACTACCACGACCACGCGGCGGAGACCGGCGCGGAGCCGCCCGCCGAGCCCGTCATCTTCTTCAAGGCGGCGGACACGGTGGTCGGGCCGAACGACACGGTGCTCGTGCCGCGCGGCTCGACCAAGACGGACTGGGAGGTCGAGCTGGCCGTGGTCATCGGACGTACGGCCCGCTACGTCGAGTCCCACGAGGCCGCGCTCGCCTGTGTGGCCGGGTACGCGGTCGCCCATGACGTCTCGGAGCGCGAGTTCCAGATCGAGCGCGGCGGCACCTGGGACAAGGGCAAGAACTGCGAGACGTTCAACCCGCTCGGGCCCTGGCTCGTCACCGCCGACGAGGTCCCCGACCCGCAGGCGCTTCAGCTCAAGCTGTGGGTCAACGGGGAGCTGAAGCAGGACGGGACCACCGCGGAGCAGATCTTCTCCGTGGCGGAAGTGGTGCGGTATGTCAGCCAGTTCATGACCCTGTACCCCGGGGACGTCATCAACACGGGGACGCCCGCGGGGGTTGCCATGGGGCAGCCCGAGCCCAAGCCGTATCTGCGGGACGGGGATGTGGTGGAGCTGGAGATCGAGGGGCTCGGGCGGCAGCGGCAGGTTCTGAAGCCCGCTTAGTCGCCCGGCGCCGGGGTGCGGGTTGCGCTGCCGCGCCGTAGGGGTCGCCGTCTCGTGGCGAGTCACGCGCCGTCGTGGCTGGTCGCGCAGTTCCCCGCGCCCCTGAGGGGGATGCGCACTTCGTGCGGCATCCCCCTCAGGGGCGCGCCCGTCAGGGCGTGCTTGTGAAGCGCTCCAGCGCCTCGACCACCAGTGCGTGGTCCGCCACCTGGGGGAGGCCCGAGACCACCACGACCCCCACCACTCCCGCGTCCCGCACCCTGATCGGGAAGGCGCCGCCATGGGCCGCGTACGTGTCCACGTCCAGGCGGGAGGAGTCCTCGAACGTGGTGCCCTTGGCGCGGAAGCGGCTGCCGACCAGGTAGGACGAGGCGTGGTAGCGCTCGACTACGCGCCGCTTGCGGGCGATCCAGGCGTCGTTGTCCGGGGTGGAGCCGGGCAGCGCCGCGTGGAAGAGCTGCTGGCCGCCGCGCGTGATGTCGACGGCGACCGGGGCCTGGCGCTCGCGGGCCAGGTCGACCAGGAGGGTGCCGAGAGCCCACGCGTCGTCGTACGTGAAGGAGTCCAGGACCAGGCGGCGCTCCTGCTCCTCCAGCGTCTCGATGTCCGGTGCGGAGACCGGCTGCCCGGCGCTCACAGCGTCACCGTCACACCGTCGCGGGCCGAGCGGCGGGCCGCTTCCAGGACGTCGAGCGCGTCGGCGGCCTGGGTGGCGGGGACCGGGTTCGGGGCGCCGTCGTGGAGAGCGGCGGCGACGGCGGCGTAGAACGCGGGGTAGTCGCCGTCGAGGGTCGGCTGGGGGCGGCCGCCGCCGGTCAGCGGGGACTCCCCGGCGCCGACGCGGCCCCACATCGACTCGTCCTCCACGCCCCACGGCTGCCCGGCGACGGGGCGCTCGCCGTCGCGCAGGGCCGCTTCCTGCGGGTCGAGGCCGTACTTCACGTAGCCCGCCCGCGAGCCGAGGACGCGGAAGCGCGGGCCGAGCTGGGCGGTCGTGGCGGAGACGTAGAGGTGGGAGCGGACACCGTTCGCGTGGGTGATGGCGATGAACGTGTCGTCGTCGGCCTCGGCGCCCGCGCGGCGCACGTCCGACTCCGCGTAGACGGAGACGGCCGGGCCGAAGAGGGCCAGGGCCTGGTCGACGACGTGGCTGCCGAGGTCGTAGAGCAGGCCGCCGATCTCCTGCGGGTCGCCGGACTCGCGCCAGCCGCCCTTGGGCTGCGGGCGCCAGCGCTCGAAGCGGGACTCGAAGCGGTAGACGTCGCCGAGGTCGCCGCTCTTGAGGAGCGCGTCGAGGGTGCGGAAGTCGTTGTCCCAGCGGCGGTTCTGGAAGACGGAGAGCAGCAGACCGCGCTCGTCGGCGAGCGCCGCGAGTTCGCGGGCCTCGGCCGCCGTGCCCGCCACCGGCTTGTCGACGACGACCGGCAGGCCCGCCTTGAGGGCGGCCGTCGCGATCGATACGTGCGTCTTGTTCGGGGAGGCGATGACGATCAGGTCGAGGTCGTCGGCCCGCTCCCACAGCTCGTCGGGGGAGGCGGCGAAGCGCAGCCCTTCGCCGTGCTCGGCGCGGGCCTGGGCCTGCCGCTCCGGGTTCGAGGTGACGACCGTGTCGAGGGTCAGGCCCTCGGTCGCGGCGATCAGCGGGGCGTGGAAGACGGAGCCCGCCAGGCCGTAGCCGACGAGGCCCACCTTCAGCGGGGCGCGGTCGCCTGCGGAGCTGACGCCTGAACCGCTGCCACGTGAGCTGCTGCCGCTTGAGCTGCTGTTGCCTGAGCTGCTCGTACCTGAGCTGTTACCAGTCATGCTCTCCATGGTGCCACTTAAGCAACGCTGTTGCCAAAGGATCGCCGCGAGGGACAATGGAGAGGTGAACAGCGACGCAAGGCCCACCGCGGGCGCCAACCTGGCCGCTCTGCGCGGACACAACGCGGCCCTCGTCCTCGACCTCCTGCGCACGGCGGGCGAGCACGGGATCAGCCGCCTGGAGCTCGCCGAGCGCACCGGGCTCACCCCGCAGGCCGTCAGCAAGATCACGGCCCGCCTCCGCGGCGACGGGCTCGCCGTCGAGGCGGGGCGGCGGGCCTCCACCGGCGGCAAACCGCGCACCGTCCTGCGCATGGTCGCCGGTGCGGGACACGCGGTCGGCCTGCACCTGGACCGCGACGAACTGCGCGCCGTCCTGACCGACCTGGCCGGGACCGTCGTCGCTTGCCGCCGCTCGCCGCTCGACCTCGGCGCGGGCGCCGACGCGGTGCTCGCCGCCACCGCCCGCGAGGTGGACGCCCTGCTCGACGCGGGCCCCGCCGTGGAGGGCGGGCCGTCCGCGCTGGGCGTCGGGGTCGCCGTGCCGGGGCCGCTCGACCACGCGGGCGGGGTGCTGCACCGGGTCACCGGGTTTCCGCAGTGGGACGGGTTCCCGTTGCGGGACGCGCTCGCCGAGCGGCTCGGCCTTCCGGTCGTCGTCGACAAGGACACCAACGCCGCCGCCCTGGGCCTCGCCCTCGCCGCCGAGAGCGAGCCCGCCGTGCGCTCCTTCGCCTACCTCCACCTCGGGACCGGGCTCGGCGCCGGGCTCGTCCTCGACGGCGAGCTGTACCGAGGGGCGCGCACGGGCGCGGGCGAGTTCGGCCACCAGGTCATCCAGCTGGACGGCCCGCTGTGCGGCTGCGGCAACCGGGGCTGCATCGAGGCGCTGTGCCTCGCCGCGCTCGCGGACGGCGCCCCGGAAGGCGTTCGGGAAGCGGCGCGCGTGCTCGGCGAAGGTGCCGGGAACCTGGTCAGCCTGCTCGACATCGACGCCGTGCTGCTCGGCGGCCGGGCCGTCGCCACCGCGCAGGAGCAGTTCGTAGGAGGCGTCGCCGCGGTCCTCGACGCCCGCGCCCGGCGCGAGGGCTGCGGGCCCGCGATACCGGTACGGGCGGCGCCCGGCGGAGCCACCCTCGTCGTCGAGGGCGCCGCGCAGCTCATCCTCGCCCCGCTCTTCGGCCGCGGGAACGAGGCGGCACCCGCTGGGCCCCGGTGAACATCATCTGATCGGAGGGTTGTCGTACGGCCATCGAGCCGTACGAGGTGTGGCGCGCGGGGGCGCTCCGCGCGTGCGTGGCAGATTCCCGGCCATGGTTGTCGCCGCCCGCGGGCTCGCCCCGCTGCCGCTGTTCCTGACCGTCGCCGCCCTCACGATCACCGGCCCCGTCCCGGCCACGGCCGCACCCCGCGAACCGGCAGCCTGCGAAGCGGCCCCCGACAGCCGCGACTTCCCTCTCCGCACCGAGATCCATGACGGGCCCGACAGCTATCGCCCGGGTGGTGGTTGGCAGACCTGGTCGCTCGACCTCACCAACACGACCGGGGTCACGTGCCGCGACATCCATCCGGTCCTCGTCCTCGTCGACGAGGAGCGGAGGCTGCGCCCCGGCCAGATCCGGCTCGACATCTCCGAGGGCGGGCGCGGAAGTGAGCGCCGCCGTCCCCGCCACCGTCCCGTGCCGTTCGAGAGAACCGGGCACGACGAGAGCGTGGGCGTCTTCGACAAGGGACGCGCCGGCTTCACCCTCGGCCCCGGTGAGACGGTCACCGTAAGGGTGCGGCTCGCGTTCACCGCCGACACGCGGCCCGACCACGTCGTGGCGAGCGCCGCGCTCGTGCAGCGCCGCACCGCCGACGACGGCGACTGGGTGGGGGAGTCCCGCGACTACCCGTTCGACATCGTGCCCGGTGACGGCACCGGCTCCGCCTCCGACCCGGACGCGGACGCCACCCGCCCCGGCCACGTCCCAGGCGGCCACGTCCCCGGCGGCGACGGCCACCCCCGCGACCCGGGCCACCCCCGCGACCCCGGCCACCCGCTCCCGGACCAGCTCGCCGCGACCGGCCCGACCGTCCCCACCGGCTCGCTGCTGCGGCTCTCCGGCGCCGCCGCGGCCTGCCTGGCCGGCGGCGCGGCGCTGATGCTCGGCTCCCGACGGCTGGGCACGGGCAGCCGCTGAGCCGGGGCCACACCCCGTTCACCAGGGCCTGCGACCATCCCCGTTCACCACGGTCTGCGACCATCCCCGCGTGGACTATCCGAACGACCAGGCCCCCGGCGCCCCCGTGCGCGACGGCATCCCCGAGCACGGCCGCATCCCCAAGTACTACGCGGTCAAGGCTCAACTCGTGACCCTCATAGGGGAGTTGGGCAGCGGCGAACCCCTTCCCACCGAACGCGATCTCGCCGTCCGGTACGAGGTCTCCCGCGAGACCGTGCGACAGGCCCTGCGTGAGCTGCTGCTCGAAGGGCGGCTGCGACGACAGGGCCGGGGCACGGTCGTCGCGGGGCCGAAACTGGAGCAGCCGCTGTCCCTGGCCTCGTACACCGAGGGTGTCCGGCGGCAGGGCAGGCGGCCAGGGCGCCACCTCATCGGCCTCGACCGCTTCCCGTGCCCGCCCGCGCTCGCCGCCGAGATCGGCCTGGAGCGCGGCGAACCCGTCTGGCACATGGAGCGCGTCCTGCTCGCCGACGACGAGCGGGTCGGCCTGGAGTCCACGTACGTGGCCGTCGCCCGGGTGCCGCGGCTCGACAGCGACTTCGACCCCGACTCGTCCTTCTACTCGTACGTCCACGAACGCCTCGGCATCGACTTCGGCTCGGCCGACGAACGGATCGAGACGGTGCTCGCGACCCCGCGCGAGGCGCTGCTCATCGGGGCGCCGCCCGCGCTGCCGATGCTGCTCATCCACCGGGTCTCGTACGACACCGGGGGCCGGGCCACCGAACGGGTGCGGACGCTGTACCGGGGGGACCGGTTCTCGTTCACCACACGCCTGGGCGGCGACGCGCGCTGAAGTCCGGGGCATTCAGCAGACCCGTACGTATAACAGAAACGTAACGGGTCTAGGCCAAGCTTGGGTGGCAGTTCACCGTCCCGTCGGTGTCCTGACCCCTCCGGGACACCCGCCCCGAGGAGCGTGGCCGCCGTGAGACAGCAGAGCAGCGGCATACGTTTCGACGGGGTCTCCGTCACCTACGGCGGGACCACCGCCCTCGACTCCCTCACCCTGACCGTCGAGCCGGGTGAGGTGATGGCCCTGCTCGGGCCGTCCGGGTCCGGCAAGACGACGGCGCTGCGCGCGGTCGCCGGGTTCGTGCGGCCCACCGCGGGGCGGGTGTTCATCGGCGGGCGCGACGTCACGGACCTGCCGCCGTACCGGCGCGGGATCGGCATGGTCGTGCAGCAGTACGCCCTGTTCCCGCACATGCGGGTCGAGGACAACGTCGCGTTCGGGATGCGCGCCCGCAAGGTCCCCAAGCGCGAACTGCCCGCGCGCGTCGCGGAGGCGCTCGACATGACGGGCATGGCCGCGTACGCCAAGCGCTACCCGCGCGAACTCTCCGGCGGGCAGCAGCAGCGCGTCGCCATCGCCCGCGCGCTCGCCGTCCGCCCCGACGTGCTCCTCCTCGACGAGCCGCTGTCCGCGCTCGACGCCCGGCTCCGCTCCGGGATGCTGGCCGAACTGGCGCGGCTGCACCGCGACCTGCCGGACGTCTCGATCCTCTACGTCACCCACGACCAGATCGAGGCGCTGACCCTGGCCGACCGGATCGCCGTCATGGACCAGGCCCGGCTGCGGGACGTGGGCACGCCGCAGGACCTGTACCGCAGGCCGCGCACCGAGTTCACCGCGTCGTTCGTCGGCAACGCCAACCTGCTGCCCGTGACCGTGGGCGCCGAGCCCGGTTCGCTCTCCTTCGGCCGCGCCGAACTCAAGGTGGCCCCGCAGGACCTGGCCTCCGGCGTCACCGCCACCCTCTGCGTGCGCCCGCACCTCGTCGGGCTCGGCGACGGGCCCAACTCCCTCACCGGCGAGGTCACCGAGGTGCAGTGGCGCGGCTCGACGCACCGGCTCCACGTCGACGTGGACGGCCACCGCGTCAAGGCCGACCTGCGCGAACTGCGCGAGCCGCCCGCGCTCGGCGAACGGGTCACCGTGCACTTCGCACCCGAGGACGCGGTGCTGCTCAGCGCCGGGGTCGGCGCGGGGGAGGGCTCCCATGGCTAGCGCCGCCCTCACCACGACAGCGAAAGCCGTGGTCAAGTCCCGCAGAAAGGCACCCGGCTGGGTCTGGGCCCTTCCGCCGGTCATCGCCCTCACCCTCGTCTTCCTCTACCCCCTCTGCCTCGTCGTCCAGCAGTCCTTCCGGCCCGACACCGGCGGTACGTCCTTCGCGCCGTACGCCGACGTCTTCGCCTCCGCCGCGTTCCGCGAGGCGCTGGGGACGACCGTGTGGCTCGCCGTCGGATCGACGGCCGGCTGCCTGGTCCTCGGGTTCACGCTCGCGCTGGTCATCGCGTTCGTACCGTTCCCGGGCGGCAGGGCCGTCGCCAAGTTCATCGACGTGTTCCTCTCCTTCCCGTCCTTCCTGATCACGCTCGCGCTGCTCTTCGTGTACGGGCGGACGGGCCTGGCCAACGGCGCGTGGACCGGCGTGACGGGCGCGGCCACCGGCCCCTTCCAGTTCCTGACCACGCCGTGGGGCGTGCTGCTCGCCGAGATCACGTACTTCACGCCGTTCGTGATGCGGCCGCTGCTCGCCGCGTTCTCCGGGGTCGACACCGCACAGCTCGAAGTGGCGTCGTCGCTGGGCGCGCGGCCCGCCCGCGTCGTGCGGCAGGTCGTCCTGCCGGAGGCGCTGCCCGCGCTCGCCGCAGGCGGCAGCCTCGTCCTCGTCATGTGCCTCAACGAGTTCGGGATCGTCCTCTTCACCGGCGCCAAGGGCGTCACGACCCTCCCGACGCTCGTCTACAGCAAGGCGATCCTGGAGTCCGACTACCCGGGCGCCTGCGTCGTCGCCGTCGTCAACGTCCTGATCTCCGTCGGCCTCTACGGCCTCTACCGGACGGTGAGCCGCCGCGCCGGAGCGGGCCGGGGCGCACAGGAGGTGTCCTCACGTGCTCGTGCATAGCAAGAAGGGCAAGTGGACGGCGTGGACGGTGTTCTTCGTCCTCTTCCTGCCGGTCTTCGCCCTGCCGCTCCTCGTCGTCGTCGCCGCGTCCTTCGCCACCAACTGGTCCGGCGCCCTGCCCTCCGGCCTCACCGGCAGCCACTACCAGGCGGCCACCAGCGGCGACTCGCTCACCGCCCTCACCACCAGCCTCGTCACCGCCGTCACGGCGAGCGCTCTCGCTCTCGTCGCCGGCGGCTGGGCCGCACTGGCGGCGGCCGGCCTGCGCGAACGGGGGCGGCGCGCCATGGACGCCCTGTTCATGCTGCCCGTCGCCGTACCGTCCGTGGTCGTCGGGCTCGCCGTGCTCGTCGCGTTCAGCAAACCGCCGGTGCTGCTCAACGGCACCCGCTGGATCGTGATCATCGCGCACACCATCCTCGTCACCGCCTTCACCTACCAGTCCGTCTCGGCCGCGATCACCCGCCTCGACCCGGCCTACGGACAGGCCGCGGCATCGCTCGGCGCCCGGCCCGCGTACGTCCTGTTCAAGGTGGAGCTGCCCCTGCTCCTGCCCTCCCTCACCGCGGCCGCCGGCCTCAGCTTCGCCCTGTCCATGGGCGAGTTGAGCGCCACGATGATGCTCTACCCGCCGGACTGGATGCCGCTGCCCGTGCAGATCTACGCGACCACCGACCGCGGCGCGCTCTTCACCGGCTCCGCGATCGCGGTGGTCCTCATGGCCGCGTCGCTGCTCGTGCTGCTCGCCGTGGACCGGCTGCGCACCAGAGCCTCGTACCGCTGACACCCGTACCGACACCCGCTTGCCAGCCTGCTAGGAGTCCACCTCGCCATGCCCACGCACCCGCGCAGCCTCACCACGCTCACCGCCGTCACCGGCAGCCTTGCCCTCGCCGCCACCCTCACCGCCTGCGGCGGCAGCTCGGCCGCCTCGGACGCGAAGGCCGTCACCGTCTACAGCGCCGACGGCCTCAAGGGCGAGAACGGGGACGGCTGGTACGACCAGGTCTTCGAGGACTTCACCAAGGAGACGGGCATCGAGGTCAAGTACGTGGAGGGCGGCTCGGGCGAGATGGTGCAGCGCGCCGTCCGCGAGAAGTCCAACACGCAGGCCGACGTGCTCGTCACCCTGCCGCCGTTCATCCAGCAGGCCGACAGCAAGGGCCTCCTGCAGAAGTACGCGCCCGAGGGGGCGGAGCACGTGGACGGCGCGGACAAGGCCGCAGGCGGTACCTGGACCTCCGTCGTGAACAACTACTTCGGCTTCGTCTACAACAAGAAGGAGCTGAAGAAGGCGCCCACCACGTGGGAGGAGCTGCTCGACGGGTCGTACAAGGGCAAGCTGCAGTACTCCACGCCGGGCGTCGCCGGTGACGGCACCGCCGTCGTCGTCAAGGCCATGCACGACTTCGGCGGCAAGGAACAGGCCATGGAGTACCTGAAGAAGCTCCAGGCCAACAACGTCGGCCCGGCCGCCTCCACCGGCAAGCTCGCCCCCAAGGTCGACAAGGGCGAACTCCTCGTCGCCAACGGGGACGTGCAGATGAACTACGCCCAGTCCAGGACCATGCCGAACCTCGGCATCTGGTTCCCGGGGACCGAGAACGGCAAGCCGACCTCCTTCGCCCTGCCCTACGCGGCGGGCCTGGTGAAGAACGCCCCGCACACCGCCAACGGCAAGAAGCTCCTCGACTTCATGCTGGCCACGAAGCAGCAGCAGGAGGTCAGCTCCATCGGCGGCGGCTTCGCGGCCCGGCAGGACGTCGAGGCCCCCGACGAGAACGCCATCGCGCTGGCCGCCGTGATGGACGGGGTCGAGATCTTCGAGCCCGACTGGGACGACATCGACAAGAACCTCCACACGTACGTGGAGGACTGGAAGTCGGCGACCGGCAGCTGACCGCTCCTCAGGCTTCCCGGCAGGCGCTCAGATCCGGTCGACGAGGTCCGCGATCGAGTCGACCACCTCGGTCGGCCGGAACGGGAACCGGTCCAGCTCGGCCTCGCTCGTCAGCCCGGTCAGGACGAGGAACGTCGTCATCCCCGCTTCGAGTCCGGCGAGGACGTCGGTGTCCATCCGGTCGCCGATCATCGCGCTGGACTCGGAGTGCGCCCCGATCGCGTTGAGCCCGGTGCGCATCATCAGCGGGTTCGGCTTGCCGACGAAGTAGGGCTCCTTGCCCGTCGCCTTGGTGATGAGCGCGGCCACCGAACCCGTGGCGGGCAGGACGCCCTCGGTGGACGGTCCCGTGTTGTCCGGGTTGGTGGCGATGAACCGGGCGCCGCCGTTGATCAGCCGGATCGCCTTGGTGAGCGCCTCGAAGGAGTACGTGCGCGTCTCGCCCAGGATCACGAAGTCCGGGTCGGAGTCGCTGAGGATGTAGCCCACCTCGTGCAGGGCGGTGGTCAGGCCCGCCTCGCCGATCACGTACGCGGTGCCGTCCGGGCGCTGGCTGTCGACGAACCGGGCGGTCGCGAGGGCCGAGGTCCAGATGTTCGCTATCGGCACCTCGAGGCCGATGCGGTTGAGCCGCGCGTGCAGATCGCGTGCCGTGTACATCGAGTTATTGGTCAGGACCAGGAACGGCTTGCCGGAGTCGCGCAGCTTCCTGATGAACGCGTCCGCGCCCGGGATCGGCACACCCTCGTGCATGAGGACGCCGTCCATGTCGGTCAGCCACGACTCGATGGGCTTGGGCTCAGTCATGGGGCGGGCTCCTGCCGGTGTCGAACTCGATCTGGGGACGGCCATCGTATGCATGGTTTCCCCGGGTACCCCAGGATTCGCCCGGCGGCTCTCAGGATGCGGAAACCGGCCGGACGCGTGAACCTTCCAGTGTCAGGAGGTTCACGATGCGTGCAGGACCCTTTGCCGTGAGTGCCGCCGCCGCGGCCGTCGTTCTGGGGGCCGCTCCGGCCACCGCCGACCCTGGTGACGTGGGCGGAGCTCCCGGTGACTCGCGCCGGACCGTCTCCGTCGCCCCCGCCGCCGTACGGGCGGGCTCCGACGTCGAGCTGCGGGTCGGCGGCTGCGACGGCGCCACGGGAAGGGCCCGCTCCGACGCCTTCGCCGCGCCCGGCGTCCTCGGCCCCGCCGCGGACGGGGCCGCGCTCTCCTCCGGTCGGCCCACGCTCTTCACGGAGGCCCGCGTGCGGTCGACGGTCGCCCCGGGCACCTACCGGATCCAGGTGACCTGCGGCGAGACGCGGGCCTCCGAGCACGCCGAGGACGTCCAGGCCGACGAGGTCCGGGCCGAGGGCGTCCTCCGGGTCGTCGCCGAGGGCGGGGCGCCCGCCCCCGCGCCGACGCCGACCGCGCTGGTGCACGCCGGGGGAGGAGGCGCCGCGACGCGGCTCGCCGCGCATGACGACAGCCCGCGGGCGGCCCTCTCGGACGGGCCCGGCACCCGGCACGCCGTCATCGGCCTCGTCCTCACCGCGATCGCGGCGGTCGCCGTCGCCTTCCGCACGGTCCGGCGCCGGCGGATGCCGCAGCCGCCGCGGTCCCCGCGGTAGGGGCGCGCCATGAGCGACCGTTCGCACGGCGTGGGGCGGCTGGTCACCGGTGTGGCCTGGGCGGTGGTCCTGCTCGGCCTGTGGCTGTGGGGCCGCGGCATCACCGACCTGAACCTGTCGTCGCCGACCACCGGGGACGCGGCCGCCGTCGGCCGGCCCTTCCAGGTCCAGCTGCCCGCCGCGCACGAACCCGTCAAGGCGGCGAAGCCGCAGCGCGTCGACATCGCGTCGCTGCGCGTCCAGGCACCCGTCGTCGCCCGCGGCCTGGACGGCGGCGGCGCCGTGGACCCGCCGCCCTACGACCAGGCGGGCGTCGTCGGCTGGTACGGGGGAGGGGCGCGGCCGGGCGAGCGCGGCACGGCCGTGTTCGTCGGGCATGTGGACACCGAGAAGCGGCCCGCGGTCTTCTACCGGCTGAGCCAGGCCCGGTCCGGTGACACGGTGCGGGTGGTGCGAGACGACGGCTCCGTCGTCCGGTTCACCGTCGACGACGTGCAGGTCTTCTCCCGCAAGACGTTCGACGCGCACAAGGTGTACGGGCAGCACCACGAGGGGCGCGCGGAGCTGCGGCTCATCACCTGCGGCGGCACATTCGACAGAACGTCGCGGACGTACACCGCGAACGTGGTCGTCTCCGCCTATCTGACCGGAGTGGACGAGCCACCCGGAAAATCTCCCTGACATATGCGGCACCGAGCCCGGCCGGCGGCCCGCTCCCCCCGGAGCCGCCGACCGGACTGGTCCTCGACCGCGCGCGCAGCGGATTGCGGGAGTAACCCGGCGTCGGCGCGGGAGGTTCGGAGAGAATCCATCCGGTCCTGGAGTCCTGCGGGCCGAGGTCTGGGGCCACTGGCACCGACTGTAGAACGGATGTGCCGCTCAGCCTAGGGGGCGTCTGACGCCACGTGCGAACCCGGTCACCTTTCGTAGTCACCGCAGGTGACGGGCGGTTGCCAAGCGGATCCGGACGCACCGGTACCCGAACCGCCCACAACGCGTCTCGCGGCGCGGCGCGTCCAGCCCGGGTCGGCCGCGTACGAGCCCCGCATCCGCCCCGTACCGCCTCGACCTCGGACGGACGCCGTCCGGAGTGCGTGCGCGGGTCACCGCTCAGCACGCCTTTCGGGCGCGTGTCGGTCTGCTTCTGGCAAATGCGTCTGGCATCTGCCATCTCGCCGCCCTGTACAGCGCGTAAGCATCGTGGCACCGGACACAATGTCGAAAGAGCGGGGCGAAGCCTTTGCGATCGCCGACCCACACCGTTCCGCCGCCTGACCGACGAGGGCCGTATGCCACGATTGGGGATCAGAACAGTGCACCCAAGGGGGAGTGGATGTACCGGAAACTGAGGGCCGGGGCCGTCCTCGTGGGGGCGGCGCTGCTCGTCTCCGCGTGCTCCTCGGGAGGCGGGGACGGCGAGGACTCCGCGAATGAGCCGGTGACGCAGCGGCCCAAGGGCGAGGACCCGTTCTGGGTCAACCCGGAGAGCAAGGCCGCCAAGGCCCTCGCCGGCCTGGAGAAGGACGGCAAGAGCGACGAGGCCGCCGCCGTGCGCACCATCGCCGAACAGCCCAGCGGCGAGTGGATCCTGCCGGAGAACGCGGAGAGCCAGGCGCGCGGCTTCACCGAGGCCGCGCAGAAGGCGGACCGGGACGCCCTGCTCGTCCTCTACAACATCCCGCACCGGGACTGCGGCCAGTACTCGGGCGGCGGCGCCGCCGACGGGAACGCGTACCGGGCCTGGATCGACGAGGTCGCCGCCGGTATCGGCGACCGGCCCGCGACCGTCGTCCTGGAGCCGGACGCCGTCCAGCACATGGTGGACAACTGCACGCCGCAGCAGTTCCACGAGGAGCGCTACGACCTGCTCAAAGGCGCGATCGCCAAGCTGAAGTCGCTGCCGGGGACCACCGTGTACCTGGACGCGGGGAACGCGGGCTGGGGCAAGCCGGACGCGATCCACCAGCCGCTCCAGCGCTCCGGCATCGACCAGGCCGACGGCTTCTCGGTGAACGTGTCGAACTTCTACTCCACCGACGACTCCGTGCGGTACGGCAAGGAGCTGTCGGCCAAGGTGGGCGGCAAACCCTTCGTCATCGACACGAGCCGCAACGGGAACGGGCCGTACACGGGCGGCGCCGCCGACGAGCGCTGGTGCAACCCGCCCGGCCGCGCGCTCGGCGAGACCCCGACCACCGGGACCGGTGACCCGCTGGTCAAGGCGTATCTGTGGGTCAAGAGGCCCGGCGAGTCGGACGGCGAGTGCAAGGGCGGCCCGAAGGCGGGCGAGTGGTGGGGCGCGTACGCGACGAAGCTCGCCGAGGCCAGTAAGTAGCAGCAGTGCGTGCGACAGGGGCGCGGGGTGTCGAACCCCGCGCCCCTGAGCGCTGCAAAGCGCCGTACGGCTACGGCACGTGCACCCACTGCGCCTTGCTGGGCGTGCCCTCGTCGTCCGTCACGAAGAGCATGTACCAGCCCGACTCGACCAGCGACCGGTTCTTCGGCACGGTCACGGTGACCGAGTCGGCGCCCTTCTTCAGGCCGAGCTCGATCGACGTCTGGTCGACGTCCGTGACGTGCGTGGACGCGCTCGGCCTGATCAGCCGCGCCGTCTTGATGGAGGAGGCGTGCCGCGTCGCGTACGTCGCCGAACCGCCCCGCGCGATCGTCTTCTCCCCGCCCTCCAGGGACGGGCGCGAACTCCGGTACAGGTACGGCGGCGTGTAGATCTCCAGGCGCTGCTCGAACTCGCCGGGCTTGGTGTTCGCCTTGTCCGAGTAGAGCGAGTCCGAGCCGAAGAACAGCACGCGTCCGTCGGGCAGGAGCAGCGATCCGGAGTGGTAGTTGCGGCCCACCAGCGGATCGGCGACCCGCTTGAACGACTTGGTCTTCGCGTCGTAGAGGCGCGCCTGGCGGATGTTGGAGTCGCCGCGCCCGCGGTAGTCCTCGGAGCCGCCGGAGACCAGGACCGAGTCGTCGGGCAGGATCGAGGCCTGCGGGTAGCGCGTGCCCTTCTCCAGCTCAGGGCCGTCGACGAAGCGCGGGCTCGCCTCCGTGAGGTCGACGATCCGGGTCTTCTTGCTGGACAGCTCGGACTCGCCGACCCCGCCGCCGCCGATCACCATGTACGTCTGGTTCTGCGCGGGCGGCAGCTCGACGGTGTTGGCCGTCTCCATCATGCCGGGGTCGGAGAGGCCGGGGATCTTGTCGAACTCGTTGGTCGCCAGGTCCCAGACGCCGGGCGTGCGGCCGACGTTGTCGGGGCCGTAGCCCGCGTTGGCGCCCGAGTAGAAGATCTTGCCGTTCTCCATCTGGAACAGCGCCGGGTAGGTCGGGAACTGGCGGATGTCCTTGAGGTACGTCCACTTCTTCGTCTTCGGGTCGTACACCTCGTTCTTGCCGGGCACGAGCTGCCCGATGTCGTCGAGGCCGGAGACGGAGAGGACCTTGCCGTCCGAGAGCGTGGTCAGCGTGGGGTACCAGCGCGCCTCGTTCATCGGGTCGACCTTGATGTACTTCTCGGCGACCGGGTCGAACTCGTAGGAGTCCTTGATCCCCTGGAAATCCTTCTTGTCGAGGGCCAGCTTCTGCGCGATGCCGTACACGTTGCGCGCGTCGGAGCCGGTCCGGCCCTGCACCCGGTAGTTGTCCTGGGTGCCCGTCTCGTACTTCGCGCCGGACTTCTGCGCCTCGACGTAGACGCGGGCGATACCCGGCTCGTTGCGCAGGAACCGGCCCGTGTCCGGGTCGAAGACCTTCTTCGCCCGCTCGACGGTGATGTTGATGTCGGAGACGAACGTCTTGCCGTTCTCCTTGCCGGTGAACCGGGTGCCCGCCTTGATGGTCTTGGGCTCGTCCGGGTCCTCGTTGTGGACGATCATCAGGCCGCCGGCCTTGGTGACGTCGCCCTTGAGCTTCTCGTACTTCTTGGTGCCGCCCGCGATCAGCAGGTTCCCGTTCGCCAGCTGCGTGTGGCCGGTGCAGAACAGGTCGGTCGGCGTGTCGATCTTCTTGATGGTCTTCTTCACCGGGTCGTAGAGCCGGGTGTCGAACTTCTTGGCGTCGAAGTTCTCCTGGTTGTTCCCGGACCCGGCCACGAGCAGGATCTTGCCGGTGTGGAGCAGCGCCGCGTGGATCGTGTTGAGGCGCATGTCCGCGGGGAAGTCGATGACGTCCCACTTGCCGTTCTCGGCCTTGTACTCCGCTCGATCGATCTTGTACGCGTGGTACTTGGCCGAACCGAACCGGTACAGCCAGGGCCCGTTCATTCCCGCGAGCGCCAGGACCACCACGGTGCCGATGGCTATGCGCCGGGCACGGCGGCGGCTCGCACCGTCTTTCACTTGTTACGTCCCCCCAGGGAGATCTGCATGGTCTGTTCGTTGTCCACGTAGCCCTGTCCGGCGGCGTACGTGGGCTTCTGCCGCGGCGCGCCGTGCGGCGGCGGGGCCTGCGCGGACGGCTGGTCGGCCGGCGGCTTCGGCTTCTTCTTCTCCTGGCGGACCATGTACCGCCAGACGGCCATGGGCAGCGCGGTGATCAGCAGGGCGAAGCACGCCCAGGTGACCATCGCCGGGTGGGAGTGCCCGTAGACGAAGCCGGCGGCGATCGACCCGGCGAAGATCAGGATGAAGTACCAGTGGTAGCGGAAGGTCCCGAACCAGCGGTCGGGGCTGGCCGAGTCGCCCTTCGGCGTGACCACGAACTTGCTCTTGCGGCGCAGCGCGGAGTCGATCAGCGCCTTCGCGTAGAGCGGCGCGGAGAGCGCGGACATCACCATGCCGGCGACGCCGCCGGAGCCCTCCGGCTCGTGCGGGGAGACGTTGTGCCGGCGGTTCCAGATGTAGAGGCCGATCTGGAGCGCGGAGGCGTTGCCGTACAGCATCAGCCAGACGGCCGGGTCGATGTTGACGCCCGAGGCGCCGAGCCCGAGGAAGAGCGCGCAACTCAGCGCCGCGAGTATCCAGTTCATCGCGGCCATCGGATAGAAGATGATCATCATCGTGTAGTTGAAGAGCTTGCTCGGCGGGAGCGTGAAGAAGCCCTTCCAGTACTGCTTGAGGATCGTCTCGTACGTACCGCGCGACCAGCGCATCTGCTGCGTGAAGAAGTCCGTCCAGGCGCTCGGCCCCTCACCGACGGCGAGCACGTCCGGCGTGTACACCGAGCGCCACTTCCTGCCGGTGGCCGGGTTCTTGTGGCGGTGGATCTCGAACCCGGTCGCCATGTCCTCGGTGATCGAGTCGTACAGGCCGCCGATCTGCTTCAGCGCCTTGATGCGCACCGCGTTCGACGTGCCGACGAACATGGGCGCGCCGTAGCGGTTGCCGGCGCGCTGGATCAGCGCGTGGAAGAGGAACTGCTGGGACTCGGCGGCCTTGGTGACGAAGTTGTCGTAGTTGCCGTACACCTGCGGGCCGATGACGAAGCCGATGTCCGGGTCGCGGAAGAAGCCGAGCATCCGCTCCAGGTAGTTGGGCATCGGCACGTGGTCGGTGTCGACCGAGGCGAAGAAGTCGTAACCGTCACCGTGCGCGTCCAGCCAGGCGTTGTAGTTGCCGTGCTTGGTCTTCGCGCGGTGCGGTCCCTTGGGCTGGTTCCACTTCGCGACGCCCTTGCGGGAGAAGTGGTGCACGCCCAGGCGCGCGCAGACCTCCTTCACCTCCGCGTCGTCGCCCTCGTCGAGGAGCCAGACGTGGAGCAGGCCCCGGTGGCGCAGCTTGACCGCCGCCTCCAGGGTCTTCGTCACCATCTCGATCGGCTCCTTGCCGGGCACGAACGAGGTCAGGAAGGCGACCCGGGTACCGGTCTCGGGCACCACCGGGACGGGGTCGCGGGCGACGAGCGTGGCGTGCGCGTTCGACAGCACGTTCATGCAGCGGAACAGCTCGATGAGGCCGATCGAGACCAGCATCACGATGTCGAGCGTGGGAAGGAAGTCGTACTCCACGTAGTCGCGCTCGGTCCAGTGTTCGGGCTGGAGCAGCCAGAACAGCAGGACGAGGGAGAGGAGCGGGGCGGCCCCGAGCATCAGGGCCGCGCGTATCCGGTGCGGTTCCTGCGAGAGCAGTGAGCGGTACTGGACCTTGTACGGCTTGTCCGGGTCCGGCTGGGTGAGGGGGCCCGCGAGTCTGCTGTAGTGCTCGTAGTCGTAGCGGGGGAGCGACTTCTTGATGCGTCTGAGACCACTGGAGCGGTGCGACGGTATTCGCAGCTGGGTCGTCTCGGACGGGTCGAATTCAGGCCGGGCGCCTGTCGGCGTCGACGTCATGAGTCATCCCCCAGCACGCGAGTCACCGCGTGGTCGTCGGTCTCGTCCGGGCGGGTCTCCCGCGACCCGGTCCGGACGTATCAGTGGCAGGCCACCGTCCCACACCCGCTAAGACTGGGACCCGAGCCTTCCGGTTGCATGATGCCCCCTCGGCATCGGCCGCCGGACAGGGCCCCACCCCGTGTGCGGCTATTGGGCCGACTGCAACTACCGTGGCCCGAAGGCCCGATTGCGACGCTACTAGGCCATATTGGGCCCTATTGCACCTTATTGACGTTCAATTACGTCATTGACTCCAGATTAGGGTGCTGCGCCCGCATCATGATCGCAAGGGCGTTACGCCCGCAAAAACAGTGCTTCAGTGGTCTTGGCGTGGAGTCGCGGCCAGCCGGAGACGGATGTTGGAGAAGTGGTCGCGTATGGCCCGCTCCGCCCGGACCACCTCACCCGAGCGCACGGCGTCCAGGATCTCCCGGTGCTGACGGCAGGTCACCTCCGGATCCTGCGGCACGTCCACCAGATCCGTACGCACCCGGTGGAACGCCTCCCAGAACGCCTCCATCACCTCTACGAGCAGGGGGTTCCCCAGGCCCCTGTAGAGCGTGGCGTGGAAGGCCCGGTCGGTGCCGGCGCTGACGGCGCCCTCCGGCGCCCTGGCCTCCTTCTCCATCTGTCCGACCAGGGCGTCGAGTTCGGCCAGATCGGTCTCGGGCACGCGCCCGGCGAGCCGCGCCACCAGCCCCGTCTCCACGGCCTCCCGCAGCTCGAGAAGTTGCAGCAGGCTGTCCTCGCCCCGGTAGTGCCCCGCGACGGTACGAAAAGCGAGCCCCTCGATCATCGGCGCCATCGACATCGGCCCCACATAGGTCCCGAAGCCGTGCCGGATCTCGACGATCCCCATCGCCTGAAGCGCCTTCAACGCTTCCCGCACCGAATTCCGGCTGACCCCGAGCAACTCCATCAGCTCGGGCTCGGTGGGCACCGAGGCGCCCGGCGGCAGCCGCCGCTCGACGATCAGCCTCTTGATCCGCTCCTGAAGGTCACGCGCCATGGGGCAACGGTAGCGGCAGGACGAAACACCGAAGGCCCCCGCGCTTGCGCAGAGCCTCCAGCTGTCGGCGCGCCGCCAGGGACTCGAACCCCGGACCCGCTGATGCTGCGTCTCCCGGGGGCAACCCCCGGACCCCCGGCCGTCGGCGGAATACCGGCCCGGGCATGTCGCCCACGCGAAAGGCCCCCCGTTCTCACGGAGGGCCTCTCACTGTCTGTGCGCCGCCAGGGACTCGAACCCCGGACCCGCTGATTAAGAGTCAGCTGCTCTAACCAACTGAGCTAGCGGCGCCTGCTGACCTGCATAACTTTACCCGACCTCCCAGGGTGCTCCTGACCACTCGACGCGCCGGGGTGTAGCCCTATTTGTGTGGATTTCCACCTTTCGCACCGTCAACATGCGTTATGCGTAGACAGTTGAGACGCTTTCCGCGTGCGAAAACGTGGCTCAGAAGTTCAGCAGGCGGCACCGGAGTGTGAGGGGAATCGCATGGATCACATGAAGGCGCCGCTCTTCGTGGAGACCGACCCGCCGAGCGGATGCGACTGCGCGGGCTGTGCCCAGTGGCGCGGCACCCTCACACCCCCGCCGCGCACCAAGCTCGGCCCCCGGCACGCCCTGGCCGTCGCGGCGGCGGCCGGCACCGTCATCGGCGCGCTCCCCACAGCGGCGGCAGCCGTCGAGCACCACGAGGCAAGACCGGGCGACCCGGACCCCGCCGGAGGCCAGAGCACCCCGCAAGGCGGCACCAGCCCCCTCAACGGAACCCCCGGCGCCCCGGGCGCCCCCGCGCAGACCGTGCACCTCGCACAGCAGAGCGCCCTGCGCGCCACCTCCCGCGCCGCGATCATCAGCCGCGCGAAGACGTGGGTGACGGCGAAGGTCCCGTACAACATGAACAAGTACTGGAGGGACGGCTACCGCCAGGACTGCTCCGGCTACGTCTCCATGGCCTGGGACCTGCCCCGCAACGAGTGGACCGGCAGCCTCGCCGCCTTCGGCACCCGTATCACCAAGGCGGAGCTCCAGCCCGGCGACATCCTCCTGTTCCACAACCCGGCGAACCCGGAGAAGGGCTCGCACGTCACCATCTTCGGCGGCTGGACCGACTACTCGCGGACCCGCTACATCGCCTACGAGCAGACCCGCCCGGGCACCCGCACGCAGTCCACCCCGTACGCGTACTGGAGCAATTCCGGCCGCTACGTCCCCTACCGGTACAGGGCGCTGCAGACGGACGGCCCCGTGGGTTCGGGCACGCAGGCGGCGACGGGCGCGAGGTTCCCTGGCGTCACGTCCTTCGGACCCGGCGCGAACAACGCGTACGTCACCCGGCTCGGCAAGCTCCTCGTCGAGCGCGGCGGCAAGCGGTTCTACCGGGAGGGGCCGGACTCGCGCTGGACCGACGCGGACCGCAAGGCGACCCGGGCGTTCCAGCGGGCGCAGGGCTGGACCGGCAAGGACGCGGACGGCCTGCCGGGGCCGGTGACCTGGGCGTACCTGATCAACGGCAAAGGCAAGGACATCCCCGGCGCGGGCTCCTCGGGGACCAAGGGCGTACCGACGTTCCCGGGGGCGGCGAAGTTCCGGCCCGGCGCGGACAACGCCTCGGTGACGCAGCTCGGCAAGCAGCTCGTGAAGAAAGGTTTTGGCACCCACTACAAGCAGGGCCCGGGCCCGCGCTGGAGCGAGGCGGACCGCCGCAACGTGGAGGCGTTCCAGCGGGCCCAGGGCTGGACCGGCAAGGACGCGGACGGCTATCCGGGCCCCGAGACCTGGCGGCGGCTCTTCTCGTGACGGGGCTGTGCGGCAAGCGGATGGCGGTCAGCGGGGGCGACAGCACACCCAACGTGGAGACGAGGACGAGGATGAGCACGACGGCGGACCGGACGGCGGACCGGACGGCGGACCGATCGGAACAGGCCGAGGGGCCACCGGCCCCGGCCATGACGGACGAGCCGGTACGAGAGACGGTGCGGGAGCCGGTACGAGAGACGGTGCCGGAGCCGGTACGAGAGGCGGTGCGGGAGCCGGCGCCGGAGAGGAGCGCCGGGCCCGAGCTCGGGGTGGGCGCGGTCCTGGGCCGCGGGGCCCGGGTCATCCGCAACGAATCGACCACCGAGATCCCCGTGCACCTGCTCTTCCGGGACGACCCGGCACCCGTGGCCGTACCGGTGCGCGCCGCGGTGGTGGGGACGGGCACGCGCGCCCACCCCACACCACCCCCGCACCAGCACCCGCACCAGCACCCGCACCCGCCCCTGGACCCGCATCCGGACACGCGGACGCCCGCGCGCTCCGTGCCCTGCGCCGACCCGGAGCTGGCGGAGCGGCCCGGCCGCGCGCTCCCGGGCGCCGCCGGAGTCCTCGGCGGGCTGACGGGAGCGGCCGGCGCGGTGGCGTCCCTGGGCTGGGCCGGGACGCTGCCGCGGATCATGACGAACGTCGCCGGGCTGCCCGGGTACGAGGGAGCCGGCCTCGGCCCGTACCAGTGGGCGGCGCTCGCGGGCTCCGGCGCGCTCGCGCTCCTCGGCTTCGGCGGGCTCGCCCGGGGCCGGGCGGGACGGGCCTTCGTGCTGACCCTCTTCGGCCGCTACCGGGGCAGTGTGCGCAGGTCAGGCCTGCTGTGGGTGAACCCGCTGCTGCTGCGGCGCCGGGTCGACCTGCGCCTTCGGCACTGGCGCAGCGAGGGCATGCCCGCGGTCGACGCGAACGGGGTCGCGCTGCGCGTCGTCGTCCTCGTCGTGTGGCGGGTCAGGGACAGTGCGCGGGCGGCGCTCGGCATCGAGGACCACGAGGAGTATCTGCGCGAGTGCGTCGAGGCGGCCGTGGCGCGGGTGCTGTCGCAGTTCCCGGCCGACGCGGCGGCCGGGGGCGGTCCCACCCTGCGCAACGCCGAGGCCGTCGGCGATCTGCTCACCCGGCGCCTCGCCGCGGACGCCGAGGCGGCCGGTATCGAGGTGTTCTCGGCGCAGCCGACCCGGATCGAGTACGCGCCCGAGCTGGCGGCCGTGATGCGGCGCCGCCGGATCGCGGCGCTCGACGCGCAGCACCGCGACACCGTACTCACCTCCGTCGTCGACTCGGTCGAGGACACGGTGGCGCGGCTGACCACGCGGGGCCTGGTCGATCTCGACGACTACGAGCGCAAGGCGCTCGTCAAGGATCTGACGGTGGCGTTCTACACCGGGCGCGGGGAGTAAAGGGGGGAGCAAAGGGAGGACCGCACTTTTGTATGGACACGGCCAACCGCCGCCCATACATTGGTGGTTGGTCTAGACCTGAAACACTGAAACTGAACACCGCTGTGCGCACAGCTACCGGTACTCCCCACACCCCCAGGAGCGGCAGCATGCGAAACAAGAAGACGTACGCGGCTTTGATCGGCCTCACGACCGCGGGCGCGTTCGCGCTCTCGGCCGGTGGCGCGAGCGGCCACGGCTACACCGACCTGCCCATCAGCCGGCAGAAGCTCTGCGCCAACGGCACCGTCAGCGGCTGCGGCAACATCCAATGGGAGCCGCAGAGCGTCGAGGGGCTCAAGGGCTTCCCGGCGGCCGGCCCCGCCGACGGCCAGATATGCTCCGCCAACCACGGCGAGTTCGCGCAGCTCAACGCGGCCAAGCAGCCCAACGGGCAGGCCTGGCCGACCACCAAGGTGACCGGCGGGCAGAACTACACGTTCCGCTGGCAGTTCACCGCGCGGCACTCCACCACCGACTTCCGCTACTACGTCACCAAGAACGGCTGGGACGACAGCAAGCCGCTGACCCGCGCCGCGCTGAACACCACACCGTTCCTCACGGTGCCCTTCAGCGGACAGCCGCCGGCCACGCTCTCGCACTCCGGCGCCCTGCCCACGGGCAAGTCCGGCCACCACGTGGTCCTCGCGGTGTGGACGGTCGCGGACACGGCGAACGCGTTCTACGCGTGCTCGGACGTCACGTTCTGAGTCTGAGCCGGTCCCGGAGACCGAGCCGGACCCGGAGCCGGTCCCGGTATCCATAGGGCTCCCGCGCGCCGTCCGCCCCCTCACGGGCGGGCGGCGCGCGGGGGAGACCGGGCCGCGCGCCGCAGCTCTCCCCTTCTGACGGCGCGTCAACTACGGTGCGCCGCCATGGGACCCATGACGCACACCTTCGCGGAGTTCGTCCAGGAGCGCTGGGGCGACCACAGGACCGGACTCGCCTACGGGGACCGGGTCCTCAGCCACCACCAGCTCGCCTCCGGGGCGGCGGCGCGGGCAGCGCTCCTCGCCGAGCTGCTGCCGCGCGGCGTCGCCCCGCACATCGGGGTGCTGCTCGACAACACGCCCGAGTTCGTGCACTGGCTGAGCGCGGCCGCACTCGCCGGGGCGGCCGTCGCCGGGATCAACCCGACCCGGCGCGGCGCCGAGCTGGCCCGCGACATCACCCACACCGAGTGCCGCGTCCTGATCACCGAACGGGCCCGGCTGCCGCTGCTGGAGGGGCTGGCGCTGCCCGGCGTCCGCGTCCTGCTCACGGACGACGCCGCGTACGCCGGTCTGCTCGACCCGTACACGGGCGCGAAGCCGGAGATCGCCGCCGGCGTCGGGCCCGGCACCCGTATGCTCCTCTACTTCACCTCCGGGTCGACGGGCGCGCCCAAGGCCGCGATCTGCACACAGGGCCGGCTCGCGGCGGCCGGACGCTCCCTGGCCGGAACCTTCCGCGTCCAGCCGGACGACGTCCACTACATCTGCATGCCGCTCTTCCACGGCAACGCCGTCATCGCCGACTGGGCGCCCGCCATGGCCGCCGGGGCCGGGGTGGCGCTGCGCCGCCGCTTCTCCGCGTCCGCGTTCCTGAGCGATGTGCGCCGCTTCCGCGCGACCTACTTCACGTACGTCGGCCGGGCCGTGCAGTACATCCTGGCCACCGAGGAGCGGCCGGACGACCGGGACAATCCGGTGCGGGTCGGGTTCGGCACGGAGGCGGGGGCGGTGGACGCGGGCCGCTTCGAGGAACGGTTCGGGGTGCGGCTCGTCGAGGGGTACGGGTCCTCCGAGGGCGGCGCCGCCGTCCAGCGCACCGCCGGCACCCCGCCCGGCGCGATCGGGCGCGGGGTGCCCGGCGACGACCTGGCGGTCCTCGACCCGGAGACCGGGGCCGAGTGCCCGCCCGCGGTGTTCGGCGCGGGTGGCGGCCTGGCGAACGGGGCCGAGGCGATCGGGGAGCTGGTGAACCGGGGGCGCTCGCCGTTCGAGGGGTACTGGCGCAACGACGCGGCGTACGCGGAGCGAGTGCGCGGTGACGGCTGGTACTGGACCGGCGACCTCTTCTACCGGGACGCGGCCGGGTTCCTGTACTTCGCCGGGCGCGGGGACGACAAGATCCGCGTGGACGGCGAGAACCTCGCCCCCGCGATGATCGAGAACATCCTCGCCCGGTGGCCGGGCGCGGCTGCCGTCGCCGTGTACGGGGTTCCGGACCCGGTCTCCGGCGACCAGGTGATGGCGACGCTGGCACTCCGCGCCCGCTTCGCCCCGCGCTCCTTCGAGGAGTTCCTGGCGTCCCAGCCCGACCTGGGCACGAAGACGGCGCCGCGCTTCATACGGCTGGTCGAACGCATGCCCGTGACGGCGACCAACAAGATCCGCCGCGCCGAACTGCGCCGCGCGGGCTTCTGGAGCGGCGGCGACATCTGGTGGCGCCCGCCCGCCGAGACGACGTACCGCCGCCTGACCCCGGCCGCCCACACCGACCTCACCTCGTCCTTCCGCACCCACGGCCGCGCGGCACTCCTGACACCCCCACCCGCCTGATGGTCACAGGCACCCCTCCGGACCAGGTACTATTTACTTGTCAGCAGGCGCCGCTAGCTCAGTTGGTTAGAGCAGCTGACTCTTAATCAGCGGGTCCGGGGTTCGAGTCCCTGGCGGCGCACAGACAGTGAAAGGCCCTCCGTGAGAACGGGGGGCCTTTCGCGTGAGCGACCGCCCGCTCGCGTCCCCGGCTAGATCGTCAACGACAGCAGTACCGGTGCCGCGCTCTTGTTCAATCGTTTCGCCGCGTCGTGCAGGCGGTGTGCTCGCTCCACCGGCAGGGACAGGGCCAGGCAGCCGACCGCGGAGCCTGCCGTGATGGGGACCGCCGCGCAGACCGTGCCCACCGCGTACTCCTGGATGTCGAGGACCGGGACCGTCGCCGGCTGGGTGGCGAGTTTGGAGAGCAGGACCTTCTCGTTGGTGATGGTGCGCGAGGTGAGGCGGGCCATTCTGTGGCGGGAGAGGTGGTCGCGCCGCCCGTTCAGGTCCAGCTGGCCGAGGAGGCTCTTGCCGACGGCGCTGGCGTGCGCGGAGACCCGGAAGTCGACCCACTCGTTGACCGCGGGGGCCTCGGGCCCGGCCGCGTACTGGGTGATGTGGACCTCGCCGTCGATGTACCGGCTGATGTAGACCGCCGCGCCGACGCAGTCCCGCAGCTCGTCGAGGGTCCGCTGGAGCTTGGCGGTGAGCGCCGCCGCGTTCCCGTCGGCGGAGCCGAGGCGGCTCAGGGTCTCCCCGGTGACGTAGGCGCCGTCGGCGGTCTGCTCGATGTACCCCTCCCGGCGGAGCATGCGCAGAAGGCCGGTGAGCTGGTCGGAAGGGAGCCCGGTGAGGCGGGCCAGCTCGGCGTCGGTGCTGCCGGTGGCGTGGTGGGCGACTGCCTCCAGGACGCGCAGAGCGTGCTGCACCGACCGGTGCGGCTGCCGCGGCCGGTGGCCCGGCGCGTCCTGTTCGTGCTTCAGCGCCACGGCATCCCCCTGCAAGGACCGGTTCCGGACAGCTGGCTCCCTCCACGATAGCCGTCAACACCCCCAAGAGGGGCAGGCGTTAAGAGAATTGGTGGCGCGTTCCGTGCCTCTCATCAGGAACGCGCCACCGTGGCATATGTCAGGGTCATGCACCGTACGGGTAAGCGGAGCGAATACGCCCGCGCTTACAGCACCGCGCTGAGGAACTCCCTGGTCCGCGCATGATCCGGCTCGTTGAAGATCTTGTCCGGAGTGCCCGCCTCCAGGACATGGCCCGAGTCGAACATGAGGACCTGGTCCGAGATGTCCCGGGCGAAGTTCATCTCGTGCGTGACGCAGAGCATCGTGATGTCCGTCGTGTGCGCGATGTCGCGGAGCACGTCGAGGACGCCCGCCACCAGCTCGGGGTCGAGCGCGGACGTGACCTCGTCGAGGAGCAGCACCTGCGGCCGCATGGCGAGCGCCCGCGCGATGGCGACCCGCTGCTGCTGCCCGCCCGAGAGCTGCGTCGGGTACGCGTCGGCCCGGTCGCCCAGGCCCACCAGGTCGAGCAGCTCGCGGGCCCGCTGCTCCGCCTCGTCCTTGGAGAGGCCGAGCACGGTGACGGGCGCCTCCATGATGTTGCGCAGGACCTTCATGTTCGGGAAGAGGTTGAACTGCTGGAAGACCATCCCGATGTTCTTGCGGACCTCGCGGATGTGCTTCTCGCCGGCCGGGACCAGCTTGCCGTTCTTCTCCTCGTGGGTGAGGTACTCGCCGCCCACCTTGATCGTGCCCTCGTCCGGCTTGAGCAGCGTCATGAGCAGCCGCAGGATCGTCGTCTTGCCGGAGCCCGACGGGCCGATCAGCGTGACGTGCTTGCCGGAGGCGACGGAGAAGTCCAGCTCGTCGAGGACGGTGTTGCCGCCGAACCGCTTCACGACCTTCTCGAAGCGGATCAGTTCGGTGCCGTCCACCGCCGGATTGGGCTGGTCTTTCGAAAGGTTCGCGTCAGTGGACAAGGCGGCGCTCCAGGGATCGCAGGAGGAGGGAGGCGAGGTAGGAGATGACGATGAAGGCGACACCGACGACCGTCAGGGCCTCCGTGTACTGGAACGTCTTGGCGGCTTCCAGGCGCGACTGCTGGAGCAGCTCCAGGACGCCGATGCCCGCGAGCAGCGGCGTGTCCTTCAGCATGGCGACGACGTAGTTGCCGAGCGCGGGCACGACGCGGCGGATCGCCTGCGGCAGGATGACCGCCGTCCACGTCTTGCCGTAGGGCAGGCTCAGCGCGCGGGCGGCCTCCCACTGGCCGACGGGCACCGCCTCGATGCCCGCGCGGTAGACCTGCGCGGTGTACGTCGAGTAGTGCAGGCCGATCGCGACGACACCGGTGGTGAACGCGGAGAACTGGATCCCCGCCTCCGGCAGCACGAAGTACAGGAAGAACAGCTGGACCAGGAGCGGCGTGTTGCGGATGAACTCCGTGACCGCGCCGACGGGCCAGCGGACGAAGCGGGTGGGCGCCCGGAAGGCGAGCGCCCAGACCAGGCCGAGGCTGAACGAGATCAGCGAGCCGTAGAGGAGGATCTGGAGGGTGACGAGGAGGC
Source organism: Streptomyces sp. NPDC016845 (assembly GCF_044332585.1). Lineage (NCBI taxonomy): Bacteria > Bacillati > Actinomycetota > Actinomycetes > Kitasatosporales > Streptomycetaceae > Streptomyces > Streptomyces sp. NPDC016845. The sequence continues at coordinate 249,139 of NZ_JBIRPI010000007.1, forward strand.
CGTCCCAGAAGTGCGGCATGAAGTCGCTGACGGCGGACCAGTCCCAGTTCGCTGCGGCAGTGGTGATCACAGGGAGGCACCTCCTCCGCCGCCCGCGGGGAGCTGAGCGGTCTCGTTCTGCTGGCGCAGGCTGAGCTTGCGCATGAGTCCCGCGCCGCCCTCGGGCCGCTGCCCGATGCCCGCCTTGGTCTTGCGCTCCAGAGCCCGCATCCCGCGGGTGAGGATGAACGCGAGGACGAAGTAGATGACGAGCGTGAGCGAGTAGATCTCGGTGCTCTCGGTGGTCGCGAGCCGCACCAGGTAGGCGGCGAAGGACACGTCACCGATGCCGAGCAGCGACACCAGGGCGGTGCCCTTGAGCAGCTCGATCAGCAGGTTCGAGAACGGCGGGATCATCTCGGGCACGGCCTGCGGCAGCATGATCAGCCGCATCCGCTGCCAGGGCGTGAAGCTCAGCGCGACCCCCGCCTCGCGCTGCGCGGGCGCCACCGCGAGGAGAGCGCCGCGGACGATCTCGGCACCGTACGCGCCGTAGGACAGGCCGAGCGCGAGGACGGCCGCCCACATCGGGACGAGGGACCAGCCCGCGAGCTGCGGCAGGACGAAGAAGATCCAGAACATCAGGACCAGGGCGGACGTGCCCCGGAATATCTCGGTGTAGAGACCGGCGACGAACCGGACGATCCACAGCCGGTGCGTGCGCGCCATACCGACGCCGAACGCGACGACGGTCGCGAGCGCCGCGCTGTACACCGTCAGCTGAATCGTGATCCAGATGCCCGGCAGTACCCAGTGTTCCCACAGTCCGGCGGTCATCGGCACAGCTCCTCGGCGGTCAGCGTCGTCATCTCCGCCTTGGTGAAGCCGAACGGCTGGAGGATCCGGAACAGTTCGCCGCTCTTCTTCATCTTGTGGATCTCGACGTTGAAGGCGTCCCGCAGTTTCGTGTCGGTCGGGCGGAAGGTGAAACCGCCGCCGTCGACGTGCTTCTTGCCGTCGACCAGGGGCGCGAACGGCTCGGTGTGCTCCGCCTTGGTGCTCTTCTTGGTGACCTCGCGGGTGGTGAGCGCGGTGCCCGCGAACACGTCGATGCGGCCCGCCTCCACGGCGTTGAGCCCCGCCACCTGATCCTGGAGGATCACGATGTCGGACTCCTTGTACCCGGCGTCCACGGCGTACGCGATCTCCGCGTACCCGGTGCCGGTGCCGAACTTGGCCTTCGCCTTCACCACGTCGGCGTAGCTGTGCAGGTTCTTCGGGTTGCCCTTGCGCACGATGAACGAGTCCAGCATCTGGTACTCGGGATCGGCGAAGATGACCTGCTGACAGCGTTCCTTGTTGATGTACATCCCGGCGGACACGACGTCGAACTGCTGCGTGTTCAGGCCGGGTATGAGCGAGGCGAAGTCGGTCGCGACCGGCTGTACGTGGCCGACACCGAGCCGTTTGAAGATGACCTTGGCGAGTTCCACCGCCTCGCCGGTGAACTCCCCGTCGTCGTTGATGTACCCGTACGGCACCTCGCCCGCGATGCCCAGGCGTACGGTCCCCTGCCCCTGCAGCCGGGCCAGGGTGTCCCCGTTCGGCACCCGGCTGCATCCCGCCGCTCCCAGAGCGCCCAGTGCGCCGAGCGCACCCGCCCCCGCGAGCAGTGACCGCCGGCGGAGAGTTGGTCTCTCCGCGGGCTCTTTCCTGCGTATTTGAGTTGGTGGAGCCATGGGCGCGCGGCTACCCGGCCCGACTCGACTTATGCCGATGAATTCACGCCGCATTCAGCTGGAGTGTGGTGCGTACACACGGGTGGTGAGGTCTTGACCGCGAGGGGTGAATGAGGCGGAGCATGGGGCGCATGGCTGACTCAAGTGGCGCCCCCGACCGGTTCATCGACGTCACCCTGGCCGCGCGCGGCGTGACCTGCACGGCGAAACTCCTCACCGACCGCGCGCCGCTCACCTGCGCGGCGGTGTGGGACGCCCTGCCGCTCGTCTCCGACGTCTACCACGCCAAATACGCCCGGAACGAGATCTACGCCCTTTTCCCGGCGTTCGCGGAACAGGAGCCACCTCTGGAGAACCCGACGGTCACGCCCATCCCGGGCGACCTGTGCTATTTCTCCTTCAACGGGACGCAGTTGGGATCGCAGTCGTACGGGTACGGGGAGGGCGCCGCACTGGCCGCGGGCGCCCCTGTCGTCGACCTGGCGCTGTTCTACGAGCGCAACAACCTGTTGTTGAACGGGGACGTGGGGTGGGTCCCCGGAATCGTGTGGGGGCAGGTGGTGGAGGGTCTTGAGGGGATGGCGGAGGCGTGTCAGGACCTTTGGCGGTCGGGGGCGACGGGGGAAACCCTGGGATTCGCACGGTCAGCCGGATTCAGCCCCGGTCCGCATCAGCCGGCCCCTCCGGCGATCGAGGAGCGGGGGCCGGGGCAGAGCCCCGTGACCTAGGCGAGAACGGGCCAGGTGGTCCCGGTTGCCCCAGAGACCGCGTGAGCGACCCGCAGCACCAGGTCATCCCGGTGCCGAGCCGCAACCACCTGCAACCCGACCGGCAACCCCTGGTCCAGCCCCACCGGGACGGTCCCCGCCGGCTGCTGCGTCATGTTGAACGGATACGTGAACGGCGTCCAACCGGTCCAGCGCCGCAGGCCACTGCCGCGCGGCACCTCCACCCCCGCCTCGAACGCGGTCACCGGCAGCGTGGGCGTGAGCAGTACGTCGTACGTGGAGTGGAGCAGGCCCATCCGGCGCCCCAGCGCCATCCGCGTGTCGACGGCGGCCAGATAGTCGAGCGCGCTGTAGCGGGCGCCCTGGGCACAGATCTCCCGCAGCCCCGGGTCCATCAACTCCCGCTGCGCGAGCGACAGATGCTGCGTGTTGCGCGCCGCCCCGCTGAACCACAGCACGTGGAACGCGGCGACGGGATCGGTGAAGTCCGGGTCGACCTCCTCCACGTACGCCCCGAGACCGGCGAGCCGCGTCACCGCCTCCCGTACGCGCGCGGCGACCCCGGGCCGCACCGCCACCTGCCCGCCGAGCGTCGGCGAGTACGCGACGCGCAGCCCGCGCACCCCGTCCCGCAGCGCGTCGCGGAGGCTCCCGGGGGCGGGCGCCGAGGCCGACCAGTCGCGTACGTCGGGGCCGGAGAGCACGTCCATCATGAGCGCCGCGTCGGCCGCGCTCCGCGTCATCGGGCCGACGTGCGCGAGCGTGCCGAACGCGGAGGCCGGATAGGCCGGGACCCGCCCGTACGTCGGCTTCAGCGCGAAGATCCCGCAGAACGCGGCCGGGATGCGGACCGAGCCGCCGCCGTCGGTGCCGAGCGACAGCGGCCCCGCGCCGACCGCGACGGCCGCCGCGCTGCCGCCGCTCGATCCGCCCGCGGTGCGCGAGGGGTCGTACGGGTTGCGGGTGATGCCGGTGAGCGGGGAGTCGGTGACGCCCTTCCAGCCGAACTCCGGGGTCGTCGTGCGGCCGACGAAGACGGCGCCGTGTTCGCGCAGCCGTGCGACGGCGGGCGCGTCCTCGTCCGCGCTCCGGTCGGCGCGCACGGTCCTCGAACCCCGCAGGTTCGGCACGCCCCGCTGCAACAGGAGGTCCTTGACCGTCACCGGCACGCCGTCGAGCAGGCCCTGCGGCTCACCGCGGCGCCAGCGCCGCGTGCTCGCCTCCGCCTGCGCCAGCGCGCCCTCCGCGTCGACGCGCACGAACGCGTTCAGCGCGGGTTCCGTCTCCTCGACGCGGGCGAGGACCGCCCGGGTGGCGTCGACGGGGCTGAACTCGCCCTTGCGGTAACCGTCGAGCAGGTCGTGTGCCGTCAGTCGGGTGAGCTCGCTCGTCATCCGGGCCTCCAGGCCAGTCAGTTCCCAGGGACATACCCACGTTTCTTGTCGACTACATTCGTCAGCGTCCGGCCGGACTCCCAGCGCCCGTACAACTCGACGAACTGCCGCCCCAGCTCGTCCCGCCAGCCCACCGTGTCCCCGCTCATGTGCGGCGACACGATCAGACCGGGTGCCGTCCACAGCGGGCTGTCCTGCTCCAGCGGCTCGTGCTCGAAGACGTCCAGGGCAGCCCCCGCGATCCACCGCTTGTGCAGGGCGTCCACCAGATCGGACTCCACGACCAACGGCCCACGCCCTACGTTGATGAACCGCGCGGCGGGCTGCATCACCCCGAACCGGCGGGCGTCGAACATGGAGCGCGTCTCCCCGGTCAGCGGCGCCGCGCACACCACCCAGTCGGCGCGCGCGAGCAGCCGGTCGAGGTCGGCGGGGCCGTGGACACCGGCCCGCGCCCGCCGCCCGACCAGCGCCGTGATGATGCCGAGCGCCTTGAGGTGCCCGGTGATCGCGTGCCCGATGGGGCCCGAGCCGACGACGCACGCGCGCGTACCGGCGATGCGCTGCGTCTCCCGGTGCCGCCACTCGCCCGCCGACTGGAGGGCGAGCGTGCGGGGCAGGTCCTTGCCCATCGCGAGGACGAGCGCGGCGACGTACTCGGCGATCGGCACGTCGAAGATGCCGCGCGCGTTGGTCAACACGGCGTCGGAGGCGATGAGTCCGGGGAACATCAGCCGGTCCACGCCCGCGCTCGCGGCGTGCACCCAGCGCGGCCGCGGCCCCGGGCCCGGCCACGCCTCGCGCACCGCGTCGGACGTGAAGTCCCACACCAGCAGGACGTCGGCCCGGGGGAGCAGGGCGCGAAGGCCGGAGGCGTCGGAGGCGTGCAGCACGCGGGCGCGGCCGGTCAACGCGCCGAGCCGGGGCGGGGGTTCACCGGGGGCGGCGTCCAGGACGAGGACGGTGGGCCGGTCGCCCCCCGCCTCTCCATCAGCACCTGACACAGCGACGAAATCGTTCCGCAACGCAGCTCCGCTTTCCTGGGCACGTTCCTCGGCACGTTCCTTGACATGCGCGGATTGACCACGCTGGCACCTGAACCTACCTTCGTCAACGGAGGACCTGCGTCGGCGCGTTCCTCCTCTCCCCGCAGTTCCCCGCTGTCCCGACGTCCCGGCGACGGACCGCCGGTTCAAGCACCGCATCGGCATCTCGGTACCTCTGCACCTCTGCACGTCAGCACCACGGCACCATCCCGTCGGCTGAACTTGGGGCATGTTCTATGGACGTCTCTTTCGTGGGAGGACCGCAGCCGCAGCGCGGCCTCGGTGTCGTCGCACCGTTCGACTTCGCGCTCGACCGGGAGTTGTGGCGCTGGGTGCCCGACGAGATCTCCCTCCACCTCACCCGCACCCCGTTCGTCCCGGTGGAGGTGAGTCTCGATCTCGCCAGGATCGTCAGCGAGCACGAGACGCTCGACGAGGCGATCCGGGCGCTCGGCGCGGTCGAGCCCGAGGTCCTCGCGTACGCGTGCACGTCGGGCAGTTTCGTCGGCGGCATCGCGGGCGAACACGCGATGTGCGAGGCGATGCGCCGCTCCGGCGCACGGCCGTGCCTCACCACGTCGGGCGCGCTCCTCGAAGCACTGGCCGAGCTCGACGCGCGCCGCGTCGCGCTCGTCACCCCCTACACCCGGTCCGTCACCGAGTCCCTCGCTCAGTTCCTGGCGGAGGCGGGCGCCGCCGTCACCGGGACGGCGTTCCTCGGCCTGACCCGGCGGATCTGGAAGGTGCCGTACCAGGACGTGGCGCGGATGGCGCGCGACGCGGCCGGCACCACGGCGGACGTCCTCTTCATCAGCTGCACGAACCTGCCCACGTACGACGTCATCCCGCAGCTGGAGGCGGAGCTGCGGATCCCGGTGATCTCGGCCAACCAGGTCACGATGTGGGCAGCCCTGCGCCGACTGGGTACGCGAGCGGTGGGGCCGTACCAGGCGCTGCTCGACCCGGCGGCGCGACGCCAGTGGTCCCTGCCGGACGAAGGGCTCCGGCCCGGACACGGCGCTCCGGAACTCCCGGAGGGCCAGGAAGGGTGGGCATAGGACATGACAGCGCTCGGACTTCTCTACCCAGGACACTCGGCCGAGGACGACTACCCGCGCATCGAGATGCTGATCGACAGTGACATCCGGCTGCCCGTCGTCCACACCGACATCGGCGAGGACGCGCACCGGATCGACGCGCTCCTGGAGATGGGCTCGGCGGAGCGGCTCGCGGCGGGCGTCGAGGAGCTGCGCCTCGCGGGGGCGGAGGCGGTGGTCTGGGCGTGCACGTCCGGCAGCTTCGTCCTCGGCTGGGAGGGCGCGCAGGAGCAGGTCAGAACGCTGGCCGTGACCGCGGGGCTGCCCGCCTCCAGCACCTCCTTCGCCTTCGCGCACGCGCTGGGCGAGCTGGGCGCGCGCCGGGTGGCCGTCGCCGCGACGTACCCGGGGGACGTGGCCGATCACTTCGCCGCGTTCCTGAAGGCGGCCGGCGCCGACGTGGTCTCCGTGCGCGGCAGCGGCATCATCACAGCCGCGGAGGTCGGCACATGGGGCTGGGACGAGGTCCTGGCGATGGCCCGCGCGGGCGACCACCCGGACGCGGACGCGGTGCTCCTGCCGGACACGGCCCTGCACACGGCGGCGTACGTCCGTGACCTGGAACGCGAACTGTCCAAGCCGGTCCTCACCGCCAACCAGGTAACGGTCTGGGAGGCCCTGCGCCTGGCGGCCCGCCGAGTGAACGTGCCACAACTGGGTGCCCTGTTCACCAAGGAGCCGGTGGTACAGGTGTAGGGGGCGGGCCCAGGGCGCCGATCGGGGGCGGGGACGATCCCGAGCTCCGGCCGGGGGCGGGAGCAGCCGAGGGGTGCTGGTCGCGGGCGGGAGCAGCCGAGGGGCGCCGGTCGTGGGTGGGGACGATCCCGGGCTCCGGTCGGGGGCGGGAGCAGCCAAGAGGCTCCGGTCGTGGGTGGAGACGATTTCGGGCTCCGGTCACGGGCGGGGACGATCCCGGGCTCCGGTCACGGGCGGGGACGATCGCGGGCTCCGGGTGGGGGCGGGAATATAAGTGGAGCCCGCCTCCGTTAGGCGGGGGTCAGGCAGAACCACGTCTCCAGGAGGACACCGTGCCGGCCAACCACGACGAGATCCGGGGCACAGCCCACGGCACCGCCCCGACCCCCCTCTCCGTCCTGGACCTGGTCACCGTGGGCGCGGGCCGCACCGCCACGCAGGCCCTGCGCACCGGCGTCGACATCGCCCGCCTCGCCGAGAGCCGCGGCTACCACCGGTACTGGGTCGCCGAGCACCACTCCATGCCCGGCGTCGCCTCGTCCTCGCCGGCCGTGATCCTGGCCCACCTCGCCGCCCACACCGACCGCATCAGGCTCGGCTCGGGCGGCGTCATGCTGCCCAACCACGCCCCGCTGGTCATCGCGGAGCAGTTCGGCACGCTGGAAGCCATGGCCCCGGGCCGCGTCGACCTCGGGCTCGGCCGCGCCCCCGGCACCGACGGCGCGACCGCCGCCGCCCTGCGCCGCACCGACCGCCTCAACGAGGGCGCCGACGACTTCCCGCAGCAGCTCGCCGAGCTGACCCGCTTCCTCGACGACGACTTCCCCGACGGCCACCCGTACTCCCGCATCCACGCGGTCCCGGGCCCCGTCCAGGCCACGTCGCCCGGCGGCGTCCAGGACCCGCACCGCCCGCCGCTCTGGCTGCTCGGCTCCTCCGGCTTCAGCGCCCGCCTCGCCGGCGTCCTCGGCCTGCCGTTCGCCTTCGCGCACCACTTCTCCGCGCAGAACACGGTCCCGGCGCTCGACCTGTACCGCGAGTCGTTCCAGCCCTCCGCGGTCCTCGACAAGCCGTACGCCCTCATCGGCGTCTCCGCGCTCGCCACCGACGACGACGGCACCGAGGCCCGCCGCCAGGTCCTCGCCGCCGCGCTCAACATGGTCCGCCTGCGCACCGGCCGCCCCGGCCTGGTCCCGACGCCGGAGGAGGCGGAGGCGTACCCGTTCAACGAGATGGAGCAGGACTTCATCCGCTCCTGGAACGCCAACGTCATCCACGGCACCGTCGACGAGGTCCGCACCGGCCTCGACGACCTCCAGAAGCGCACCGGCGCCGACGAGCTGATGCTCACGGCCAACGCCCACAGCGGCGAGGTCCGCCTCCGCTCGTACGAGCTGATCGCGGACGCGTACGGGCTGCCGCGGGCCTGACCCGGACGGTAGCGCGGTGCCGTCCTCGGCGGCGCCGCGCTACCGGCGTTCCGCCAGCAGCTCCGAGATCCGCTCCGCCGCCACCGGCCGCGAGTACAGGTACCCCTGCCCCGTGTCGCACCCGATGCGGCGCAACCGGTCCGCCTGGTCGAGCGTCTCCACGCACTCCGCGGTGACGGTCAGCCCGAGCCGGTGCGCGAGCTGCACCATCGCCTCCACGATCAGGGCGTCGGCCGGCTCCGTCGGCGCGCTCGCCCCGTCCTCGAAGCCGCGCACGAAGGCGCCGTCCAGCTTCAGCACCGAGACGGGGAGCCTGGAGAGGTAGGCGAGGTTGGAGTACCCGGTGCCGAAGTCGTCGATGGCGATGCGTACACCCATGTCGCTGAGGTCCTGCAGCGCTCGCAGGGGCCGCCCGGTGGAGCCCATGACGGCGGACTCGGTGAGTTCGAGCTGGAGGAGTTCGGCGGGCAGCCCCGTCTCGGCGAGGATCCGGGCGACGTCGGCCACCAGGTCCGAGTCCCACACCTGCCGCACCGCCACGTTGACGCTGACGAAGACCGGCGCCACGTCCGGGTGCGCGAGCTGCCACGCCCGCGCCTGACGGCAGGCGGTCTCCAGGACCCACCGCCCCAGCTGCACGATGGAGCCGTCCTCCTCGGCCAGTGCGATGAACCGATTCGGCGTCAGCAGGCCGAACTCCGGGTGGCGCCAGCGCACCAGCGCCTCGACCCCGCGCAGCCCGCCGTCCTCCAGGCGTACGAGCGGCTGGTACGCGAGGACGAACTCGTCCCGTTCGACGGCCGGCCGCAGCCCCGACGAGAGGGCCTGCCGGGTCACGCGGCGGGCGTTGCGCTCCGGGTCGAACAACGTCCAGCGCGCCTTGCCGTCGGCCTTCGCCCAGTACAGCGTCGTGTCCGCGGCCTGCATCAGGCCCATCGGGCTGGCGTCCGCGACATCCCGTTCGACGACCCCGATCGACGCGGAGACCGAGAGCAGCTGCCCGGACAGGTCGAAGGGTTCACGCAGCGCCTCCAGGACCGTTTCCGCAAGGTCCGCCAGCTGTTCCGTACCGGTGGAGTCCTCCATGAGCAGGGCGAACTCGTCGCCGCCGAGCCGGGCCACCAGCGGGGCGCCGGTGGCGTGCCGGGCCAGGTCCGCGCAGTGGGTCAGCCGCTCGGCGACGGCGGCGAGCAGCCGGTCCCCGACGTGGTGGCCGAGGGTGTCGTTGACCGCCTTGAACCCGTCGAGGTCGAGGTAGCACAGGCCGACCCGGCCGGTCGCGCCCGTGCCCTCGTACGCGCCGGCCTCCAGGGCCCCGGTGAGGCGTTCGAAGAACAGGGCGCGGTTGGGCAGCCGGGTCACGGGGTCGTGCGTCTGCAGGTGGCGCAGTCCTGCCTGGAGGTCGCGGTGCGCGCTGATGTCGTTGAGCGAGAGGAGCACGACCTCCGCGCCGGGCACGGGCGACACCGTGATCCGCACCCACACGGAGTGGCCCGCCGCGTGCTTGAGGCGCCGGGTGCGGCCGAGCGGGGCCTGCCTGCCGCGCAGCACCTCGCGGTAGGCGTCCTGGGTGCGCGGGTCCGAGCCGAGGTCGAGCAGGTCGGCGGCGACACGGCCGACGAGCGGCCCGGTGCCCTCGCCGTGCAGCAGGGCGCGGGCGGCGGCGTTGGCGCCGACGATCACGCCGTCGCGGCCGACGAGCAGCATCGGCTGGGGTGCCGCGAGGAAGGCGGCGCCATGGACGGGCCCCGGCCGGCACTCACGTACGCGCTCACTCTCCGTGATGAACTTGGGGCGGAGGTCGGGTGCGGACACCTCCGCCGCGGTCGTGGGCCCTTCGGGCTGTGCGCTCACCGCTCGCTCCCCATGGTGCGTCGGCCGGTCGCCTGGTGCTGGTGCGGCCGGGGTCCCGGCAGGAAAGTGTGCCGATCATAGAGGCCGGTCGGACGGCCTATCCAGCCTTGTCCACGCGCGGACCCGGCCGAGGGCGCTCCGACCCGCCCTGCCAGATCGTTTCTGCCCACCCCTTTACGGGCTTCTGCCGCACCCCGACCGACTGTGACGGGCTGTGATCGCCCGGGGTGTCGGGACTCACTCGTCCGGGCCAGATAAACAAGGCGAACCAGCACAAACACCAACACTCTGGGTGGGGTGTCTCACTTTCCCTTCCCGGAGGTCGACTTGGAGCGCCCGCAGCCACCCGCGGGAGTGGACAGGCCCCGTCTGCGTGCCGCGGCGGCGGCCCTGACCGCTCTCACCGCCCTCGCCGCCACGGGCCTGGTCGCGGGCCCGGCCGCCGCGTCTCCCCACGGTGACCCGTGCGCCCTGCAACGGACCGCGGCCCATCACTCCGAAGGCCTCGACACCTGGAACGCGGACTATCCGCGGCCCAGGCAGCGGCTCAACGCGGTGATGGTCTTCCTGTCCTTCCCGGACGCGGCCCCGCTGACCACGCCCGAGCAGCTCACCTCGGACTACTTCCCGTCCACGAGCCAGTTCTACGACAGAGCCTCGTACGGCAGGTTCTCGCTCGTGCCGCATGCGCAGCGCGCGTGGCTGAAGATGCCGCGGGCCTCGACCTCGTACCGGATACAGCGGGACTGGGCGCCGGCGGACCGCAGCGCGTATCTGCGGGACGCGCTCGACACGGCGGATCCCTCCACCGACTTCAGCAAGTACGACATCGTCTACTTCGTCGCCGACCCGGACGCGCCCGGTGTCGACTCCGACGCCACGAAGGTCGTCAACTTCGACCGGCCGATGCGGGCCGACGGCACCGAGATCCGGCGCGTCGTCACCGTCTTCGAACAGCACCCGCCGGACCGCAACGTCCTCGCGCACGAGACCGGGCACGTCTTCGACCTGCCGGACCTCTATCACCGGCCGTCCGACGGCAAGGGCGACTGGGACACGTACGTGGGGGACTGGGACGTCATGGGCAGCCAGTTCGGGCTCGCCCCCGACCTCTTCGGCTGGCACAAGTGGAAACTGGGCTGGCTGGAGCCGGAGCAGGTGTCCTGCGTGACCCGTACGGGCGTCACCCGGCTGACCCTGGAGCCGCTCAGCACGGCGCCGCGCACGGCCGGGGCACCGTTCGGCACGGGCGACGGCACGAAGCTGGCGGTCGTCCGCACCGGGCGCTCCAGCGCCGTCGCCCTGGAGGCGCGCGGCGCGGCCGGCAACGACAGCACCACCTGCAGCCAGGGCGTCCTGATCTACCGCATCCACGGCGACTCCGCCTCCGGCGCGGGCCCCGTCCAGGTCCTCGACACCCACCCGACAACAGCTTCCTGCCCCGGCGACTCGGTCTACCCCCCGCTGGCCGACGCGCCTCTGTCCGTGGGCGAGAGCTTCACGATCCCCGGCGAAAACCTCCGGGTGGAGGCGGAGAACCGCACGGAATCGGGGGCGTGGACGGTGAAGGTGACGACGGGGTAGCCCCGGCGGGCCTGGTGGTCGAGGCGCTCATGCCGAGCAGACCCGCACGGCAGCGCAAGCGCCCCAGCCACGCGAAAAGCCCCCCGCTTCCGCGAGGGGCTTCTCACCGTCTGTGCGCCGCCAGGGACTCGAACCCCGGACCCGCTGATGCTGCGTCTCCCGGGGGCGACCCCCGGACCCCCGGCCGGTGGCCGGGCGTCGGTGCGGGCCTGCTGGCCACGTAAAAAGCCCCCCGCTTCCGCGAGGGGCTTCTCACCGTCTGTGCGCCGCCAGGGACTCGAACCCCGGACCCGCTGATTAAGAGTCAGCTGCTCTAACCAACTGAGCTAGCGGCGCCTGCTGACGTCGTAGACCTTAGCATCCTGATCGGCGGCAGGAAAAATCGATATGCGGACGGCGGTGTGCGCGCCGGTGCGGGCGGCTCGGACGCAGGCCCACAGGAGGACCTCGGGGCCGGGCAGCCAGGGGTGGCGGGTGTCCGGGGCGACGACCCAGCGGGACTCGGGGCGGGGCTCGCAGGGCGTCGTGGGGGCGGGGACGGTGACCGCGTCCCCGGTGCCGTGGCAGAGCAGGGGCGGCACGGCGGGGCCCCACTCCTCCCAGCGCAGGAGCGACGGCAGGCGCTGCGCCGTGCCCGGAGCCGTGAAGAGGAGCATGCGGCCACGATGGGAGGCGACGGGGCCGGAGCCGGGCCCCTCGTCCCAGAGGCGGTCTAACATCCGCCGACCGAAGATCGCGGGGACGTTCACCACGTCGAAGACCGAACCGCAGGGCAGCACGACGGGCGCGCTGGGCCGGGACCGCCAGTGGGAGAGCGTGGAGCGCGGATACGTTCCTGCGGAGGCGAGCCATGCCGCGCCGTCCGGGGTGACGCCGGTGACGTCATAGGCGTGGGGGCTGTCGGAACCGTCGCGGGGGGTGCCGGGGACAGGGGCGAAGTGGGGGTGCGCGGTGTTCATGTACACCACCTCTACCGGGGGTGAGGGGGCGGCTCCGCAGAGTTGCCGAAAATTGGGACAGGGGAGAGGTATGCGGAGTATCTTGCCCCTCTGGCATATGCCCAACGATCTTTACGGCGCAACGGTCCCTACGGGGCCTGACCCGGCCCGCGACCACGCCTCACGGCGCCTGCTCCGAACCGCTGCGCAGCAGGTCACGCCCGAACTCGACCATCTTCTTCGCGTAGTCCTCGGTCCAGCCTCCGCGCTCCGCGATGTCGGCCGTCGTCAGCCGGTCGAAGCGGCGCGGATCGGCCAGCTGCGCCGCCGCGACGGCCTGGAACTCCACGGACCGGTCGGTCGCCGCGCGGAACGCGAGCGTCAGCTCGGTCGCGCGGGCGAGCAGTTCACGCGGGTCCTCGATGGACTCCAGGTCGAAGAAGTGCTCGGGGTCGCCGACGGCGTCCGCGGGCTCGAAGATCAGCGGAACGGGCCGCAGCCGTTGTTGCGGGGTACGGGGCCCCTCGGGCTCCGCCATGGTGGTTCCTCCTCGTGCCGGTTGCGGCCCGCCCTGTGCCCGGGCCGCCTTCCATTGTCCGACGGAGCGCAAGTGCGCCTCCGTACGCGCCTCCGTACGCGGGAGAGGCGCTACGGCGTCCACGCCACCCGGTGCTCGGAGAGGCGCGCAAGGACCGAGTGGTTCGCCTCCCAGCCGTCGGGGAACTTCACGTCCACCCCGAGCTGCACGGGCTCCGTCGACGGATGCGCGTCGAGAAGGTCCGCGACCCCGGCGCGGCAGACGACGACGCAGGCGTGCCGGTGCCGTGACGCCAGCACGCACAGCCGCCCCGTCTCCAGGTGGAACGCCGTCGCGTCCGGCCGCCCGGAGAGTGGATGCAGCACGACGGTCACGTCGTACTCCCGGCCCTGCAGACGGTTCGCCGTGTCCACCGTGACGTCCCGTACGCCCAGCCCGGCGAGGGCGGCGCGGACCGCCGCCGCCTGGTCGCGGTGCGCGGTGCCGACGCAGATCCGGTCGGCGGTCAGCGGCGCGGTGTCGTCAGGGCCCCGCTCGGAGCGCGTGACGCCGTCCCGGTCCAGGAGGCGCCGTACGACGAGCGCCACCGCCCGCACCGCCTCCGGATCGGTACGCGGCGTGTGCGCGGCGGGCAGTTCGAGCAGCCCCCAGCCGGCCTTCGCCGCCTCGTCGATCACCCGGTCGGGCCCCGAACCGTCCGACGCCACGCCGAAACCGAGCTCCCGGTCGCCCTCGTCCGTACCGCTGCGGAACTGCGTGAACGGATAGAACGCGCTCGACACCAGCGGCGCCGCCGACGCGGGCAGCCGCCACGACACCGGAAGGCGGTGCTGCGGCAGGTCGGGGTTGTGCGCGAGCAGCGTCGACACCGCCGACGCCGACGGGTCGTACGACAGACCCGCCCACTGCTCGGAGCCGACGATCGCGAACGGGTCGAGCTGGCCCGGGTCGCCCACGAACAGCGCCCGTTCGAACAGCCCGGCCACGGCGAGCAGCGCGTCGGAGCGCATCTGGTACGCCTCGTCGACGATGGCGTGGCGCCACGGCCCGCCCGCGTCGGCGACCTTGACGTGCGCCCACTTCGCGGCGGTCGACAGGACGACCGGCAGCGGCGCGAGATCGCCTGCCTTGGCCGAGGTGCGGACGTTCGGCAGATCGTCGAGCGCCTTGTCGTACGCGTCCGGGTCGCTGCTGTGCAGCCGGCCGACGGGCAGCTCGGGGTTCTTCTCGTGCAGGCGCAGGACGAGGTCGTCGACCTGGGCGTTCGTCTGCGCGACCACCATCAACGGGCGCCCCGCCTCAGCCAGTTCGAGCGCCGCCCGCACCACCAGCGTCGACTTCCCGGCGCCGGGCGGCGAGTCCACGACGACCCCGCGGGCGTCGCCGTGGAGCGTGTCGCGCAGGATCGCCTCGGTCGCGCGCGTGGCGGCGGCCGACGGGCTGAGCGACGCGGGGTCCAAAGGCGTCACGGTCACAGGATGTCCTCCGAGGTCACGGCGTCCGGCAGCGGTGCGGTCACATCGGCGCCGGGCGGGCCGCCGTGCGTCCACGGCGTCTCCTCCGGGTCCGGCAGCCTGGGCCCGCCGCGCTGCTCATGTTCGAACAGCGTCCAGCACACCCGGTCGCCCTTCCGCGGCAAGGACCCTTCCTCCGGCTCCTTGCCGCGCCCCATCTTGTCGAGCACGCGCAGCACGACCGCGCCCCGCGCCTCGCTCTCGTAGGCCACGAACTCGGCGGTCTGCGGCTTCCCGTCGAGCGAGCGGTACACCTTCACGCGCTCGCCGAGGTGCGGCCGGTCGTCGGTGCGGACCGTGACCAGCGGACGCGGCCGCTTCTTGTCGTTGTACGCCGCCACGACCTCGGTCACCTCACCCGCGAACGCCTCCCCGGACAGCCGCCGCCCCGCCATCACCAGCGGATCGTCGAGCGCCTCCTGCGCGTCGAGCCTGGCCTGTTCGCGCTCGCGCGTGGCCAGCTTGTTCGCCGCGGTCACCGCGTCGTCGCGGCGCGGCTGCGGCGGCTCGCCCGCCGCCACCCGGTCGCGGTGCCCGGTGAACGACCAGCGGTCCCGCGTCCAGCGCTCCGCCGCGCGCGGCCCCTCGGGCAGCGTGCACAGCAGGTCCAGGCCCCGCCACACCGCGTCCCAGGTGGGCCGGGTGCGGGACTCGACCAGGCGGTGGATCTCCCGCTCGGCGGCGGTCAGCTCGGCGAGCCGCCCGTCGGCCTCGACCGCGTCCTCGGCCGCCGCCAGGCGCGTACGGGCCCGGTCGTAGCGCTCGATCGCCGGTGCGAGCAGCTTGTTGTCGAAGGCGGGGTCGGTGGCGGGCCCCGCGGGCGGGCACAGGAGCTGGCCGTCCGGGCCCCGGCCCAGCTCGGCGCGGAGCGCGGCCTCGGCGCCCGAGCTGCCCCCGGGGGCGGTGATCCAGGCGAGCAGCGCGCCCAGGTGCTGGTCCTCCAGGCTGGACTGGCCGGTCGCCCAGTGCCGGGACAGCAGGTCCGTCATGGCGAGCAGCAGCGCGGAGCCGGGCACGC
The DNA here is from genome assembly GCF_044332585.1 of Streptomyces sp. NPDC016845. Classification (NCBI taxonomy): domain Bacteria; kingdom Bacillati; phylum Actinomycetota; class Actinomycetes; order Kitasatosporales; family Streptomycetaceae; genus Streptomyces; species Streptomyces sp. NPDC016845. Next base: position 264,694 of record NZ_JBIRPI010000007.1, read on the forward strand.
GCGCCCGCTCCCCGAAGTGCGTCAGCCAGCGCCCGAGCAGCGGCACGTGCGGCGGCGCCGGGTACGGCGTCTCCGGGTCCTGCTCGGCGGTGCGGCGGAACCGCATCGACCGGCCGAGCAGCCGGACGAGGTCGATGCCCGCGCGGCTCGGCACGATCAGCTGCGGGGCGTCCGCGCACAGCTCGACCTCGACCTTGACCTTCTTGCCGGTCTCCGGGTCGGTCTCGCTGCGCTCGGCGGCCTCGACCTCGCCCGCGAACCCGTCGACGTAGGGCAGGACCGTCTCGGCGAGCCGCGTGAGGAACGCGAAGCGCAGGTCGCGGTCGCGCGGCTGCGGTACGACCAGGAGGCGCGGCGAGGTGCGCTCGGTGCCGACGAGGGCGCCGAGCGGGGCGCCCGTCTCACCCGCGGTCGTCAGCGGCACGAGGACCAGCGGCTTCTGGGAGAGGTGCCGGTGGCGGACGGTGGCGATGGGCTGGGCGCGGCCCGAGCTGGTGGCCTCGAGCCGGGCGAGGTGATTGATCAGGCTCACCGGGCCGCCCCCTCGAACGGCTCGGCCGCCCCGGCGAGGCTCAGCGCCTCGGCCCGCAAAGCCGCCGCCCGGCGCAGCGCCGCCACGGTCGGGTCGTCCGGATCGCCCGTCTCGCCGTGGGCCGCCGCGAGCACCGCGTCCACCGTGGTCAGGCCGCCCAGCTCGGCGCGGAGCGCCCGGCCGAGCGACGTCACCGCGCCCTGTGCGCGGGAGCGCGCGCGGCAGTGGAACGCCAGCTCGCACGCGGCCAGGCACTCCGGCGCGTACGTGGCGGGCACCGACTCGACCGCGGCGGTCAGCTCGGCGGCGGGCCGGTCCGGGTCGAGGACGGTGCCGGGCGGCAGCTGCGCCGCGATGTCCTCGATCCGGGTGAGACGGCGCAGCTGGCGGCGCGTGACGGAGAGCTGCTTGCGGACGTCGACGGCGGAGGCGGCCGGGAGGTTGGAGAAGTCCTTCGGGCAGACCAGGACGGCCCGCTCCCGCACGCGTACGCCACTGTCGGGCAGCCGGGCCGCGACCTCCTCCAGGGCCAGCACGTACACCGCCGACTGGCGGGCCGCCGCGCCCACCTTCGCCGCGTCCGCCGCCCCGTCGATCATCGGGAAGGACTTGATCTCGACGACGGTCCAGGAACCGTCCGGGTGCACGACGACCGCGTCGGGCTCCAGGAAGGCGGGGCTGCCCGCCACGTCGAGCGCGAGCATCGGATGGTCGAGGAACGTCCACATGCCCGGGGACTCCACGGCCTCCCGCAGGGCGAGCGCGGTCCGCGCGGTACGGCCCTCGGGCCCGGCCGCCGACAGATCCGGGGCCCGTACGAGACCGGGGCTCGGCTCAGGCGCGTCGCCGTCCACGCGCGCGTGGACGAGGCGCAGCAGCTGCGCGCCGCCGTCCGCCTTCACCCGTGCTTCGAACACATTGCCGCGCGCCAGGGCGAACTGGGACTGCCCGAACCCGGAGGGCGCGCCGAGCGCGTCCGCGAGCTTGGCCTTGTCCACCCCGGCACCGTCGAGCAGCGCACGTCTGTCGCACCCCGGGTTCGCCGCGAGCGCCGCCAGGGCGCGGGCATCGAGCGGGCGCGGCTGATGGTCGGGGCCGCGCAGCTCAGCGAGCCGGTGCCGCAGCCCCGTCACCGGTGTCGTGCGCGGCGGCCTTGCGCTGTCGGGGTATTCGCTCACCCGCCGCAGTCTGGCACTCCCCACTGACAATCGAGGAACGAGTGGCGGAAGGGGCGGCGGGAGCGGCCCCGACCCCGCTCGCGATCACCGTGTTCGCCCGGTCCCTGATCCGCGCCGCGACCCGCATCACCGGCTTGGTCAGCAGCAGGCCCACGCCCATCACGGCGGCACCGGCGAGCGCGTCGAAGAAGTAGTGGTTGGCCGTGCCCATGACGACGATCGTGGTGATCAGCGGATAGGCGACACCGGCGGCCTTGGCGTACGGGCTGCGGCCGTTGCGCCACAGCATGATCCCGCACCACAGCGCCCACCCGACGTGCAGGCTCGGCATCGCCGCGTACTGGTTCGTCATCCCGCCGAGGCCCTTGGGCGCGCTGGCCGCGCCGCCCCACCAGCCGTACGAGCTGTACTGCGCCATCGTGTCGACGAACCCGTGGCCCGCGCTCAGCAGCCGCGGCGGACACGTCGGCAGCAGCGTGAAGCCGATCAGGCCGATCAGCGTCGACGTCATCAGCCAGGTCCTGGCCGCCCGGTACAGATGGGCGCGGCGCCGGAAGAGCCAGATCAGAATGGCCGGGGTGACCACGTAGTGCAGGGAGGCGTACCAGAAGTCGGCCGGGACGCCGAGCCAGGGCTCACGGGTGAAGAGACGGTTCAGCGGGTGTTCGAGGTTGAGGCCGACCACTTTCTCGGCCCGCAAGATCGCCAGACCGTGGTCGACCGCCGTGCTCACATCGCCCCGGGCGAGCAGCCGGCCCGCCGAGTACGCGCCGTAGACGAGGAGGATCAGCGGCAGCTCGGTCCACCACCGGAGCCGGACAATGGGTGTCGCCTCCGTGCGTGGTGCGTGGTCGATCTGCGACATTCGGGCCGCTCCCCCTCTTCCTCGTCCGGCGGCCTCCGGCCACATTGCCCACCCTAAGGTGTACGAGGGGCGCCGCGTGGCTGACCCCTGACCCTCGTAGACGTCGAGATCAGCGACCGGGTTGCCCGAGGAGCGGTCCCCAATCCGGTTACGCGATGATGGACGGGGCAGCGCCGCCTCTTCGTCCCTTGTTCACCCCGTACGTCCTGTAGCCCCGTCGCCCCGGTCGCCCCGTGGCTCGCAGCTCCGTACGCATGCAGTCGTGAAAGGTCCCCTCATGGCACCGCGCATTCTGTTGGCCCGGCACGGACAGACCGAGTGGTCCCTGTCCGGACGGCACACGGGCAGGACGGACATCCCGCTCCTCGACGAGGGGCGGCGCGGCGCCAAGCTCCTCGGTGAGCGGCTGCACGGCGCGCCCCACGACGGCCTCCCCGGCGCCGAGGTCCGCACCTCCCCGCTCGTCCGGGCCAGTGAGACCTGCGAACTCGCCGGGTTCGGGGAGCGGGCCACCGCCTGGGACGCCCTCATGGAGTTCGACTACGGCGCTTACGAGGGCCTCACCCCCGCCCAGATCCAGGAGCGGCGCCCCGGCTGGTTCATCTGGCGCGACGGCGTCCCCGACGGCGAGACCCTCGACCAGCTCACCGCCCGCGCCGACGAGGTCGTCGCCTGGGCCCGCTCGGCCGACCGGGACGTCCTCGTCTTCGCCCACGGGCACATCCTGCGGACCATCGCGGCGCGGTGGCTCGGGATGCCGGTTGATTTCGCGGCGCGCATCCGGCTCAACCCGACGTCGTTGTCGGAGCTCGGGTGGGCTTATGGGGAGCCGGCGCTGGTGAGCTGGAACGAGACGGGGCACCTGGCGGTGGGCTGAGCGGATACGCGTTCGCGCCGTTGCGGGTGCTTGAGCGTCAGCGACCTCGGCTCTCGTCGTGGCTGGTCGCGCAGTTCCCCGCGCCCCTGGAGCATGCGGCTTCGCCGCAGCCCCATGAAATGGCGCACGCAGTGCGCATTTCGGGGGCGCGGGGAACTGCGCGCTCAGCCACGACGAGAGTCGCGGTCGCCCCACCGGACGGTCACCGGCGTGACGTCGCGTGTTCCTCCAGGAACCCCGAGACCCCGCCCGACCGCCGATGGGGCAGAAGGACGCGCGCCGTCGCGCCGAGCATCGCCTCGATGCGCGACGACCGGACGTCCCGGAGCAACCTCAGAGCCCGCGAACCCGCGGACGCGGCTTCGTCGGGGCGGCCCGCGCGCGCCAGGTCGTCGGCGAGTTCGGCGGTGTAGAGGGCGATGTTGCGGGTGAAGTGCGGGTCCTGGAGGGCGACGGCGCGGCGCGCGTGCTGGGCGGCGCGGTGCCAGGCGCCGAGCGCGGACCAGCACTGGGCCTCCAGGCCCTCCAGTTCGGCCTCGCCGTAGAAGGTCATCCAGTCCGGGTCGGCGTCGGCGGGGCCGCGGGCGAAGAGGGCCTGCGCCTGGGCCAGTGACCGTTCGCAGGTGGCGCGGTCGCCGAGCCCGGCCCAGCCGCCCGCCTCGCGCAGCGCGAGCAGCGAGAGCAGCCGCGGCGACCCGAGCGGCGCCGCCACCCGCATCGCCGCCTGCGCCGCCCGTACGGCTTCGCGGGGGCGCCCGGCGTCGCGGGCGAGGAACGCGGTGTTGCAGAAGGCGTGCGCCTCGAGCGCATCGTCCCCGGTCATACGTGCCGTGGCCAGCGCCTCCGCGTAATGGGAGCGCGCGTCGTCGAAGCGGCCGGAGTCGTGGGCGAGCCAGCCGACGGAGATCGCCAGCTCACCGGCGCCGGCCTGGAGCCGGTCGGTGACGTCACGCCGGGCGGTGCCCGCGTCGAGCAGTTCGAAGGCGGTCCGCAGGGGTTCCGCGGCCCGCCGGTAGAGGCCGTCGGCGCCGTGCCGGTCGTCGTGGAGCCGGATCCGCAGGATCGCGTCCTCCACGGCGCGGGCGCCGGTGCGCGCGGAGTGACGGTCGAGGGGACGGTCGAAGGCGGCGTCCCCGGGCACGGCGGCGGGCGGCGCGGCGAAGGCCGGGGCGCCGAAGGGGGACAGGGTGGTGACGGCGACCGTGGCCGTCGAGCCGGTCATGCCGGCCATGAATGCGCGACGCCGCACATCGCTCTCCTCATGGTGCGTGTGCTCAGGAACTTCGGGGCTTCCGGGGGCGCGGGGGCTCTCGGCGTCGGGGCGCGCGCTCCGGCCCCGTACCGAGGCGCGGGGCGCGAACCCCAGATCCGTGAGCGAGCGGCCGGGGAACATGTGCAGGAACACCCGCTCGTACGCGTAGTTGGGGCAGCGGATGGCGCCGGACTCGACGCGGCCGATGTAGCGCGCGTCGCAGCTGACGCACTCGCCGATGTCGCGGGCCGCGCGCCGCACGGCGGCCGCGAACTCACCCGGTGAACGCGGGCCGCGCAGTCGCCGGAAGGCGAGGTTCGGCCGCGGGGAGCGTGGCGCCGGGGTGTCCGGGGCCAACGGAGACGACGTCATGGGCGGGTCCTCCCGTGCGAACCGTGCCGGACACCGGAGAGGCCGTGGATCGTGGACCCCGGGTGCCGGTGACGCCCGCGGGCCGGTCCGTGACCTCTCATGTCCGGCGAGGCTCGAAGATACCGGCTGTCACGGTGCCGACACACAGCGTTTGCCTACAAACCGGATATCTCACCCTTGATCTGCCATGAACTGCCATCCTTTGCGGCGGCGCGCCGCCGTTGCCGTTGACTCCGCCGAGCGTTGGACCATGTGGCGAAACCCCAACCGGCACCAGTGCCACGTACGCGAGAAGCGAGGAGGGGCCGACGTGTTGGACGCCTCACAACCCACGACGCCACAGCCCGTGCCACAGCCCGTGCCACTGCACACGCCGCAGCCCGCGCCGCAGCCCGCGCCACTGGCCGCGCTGCTGGCCGACGAGCACGCGGGGCAGCCGCCCGGCGCCTGCGACCTGGTGACCGTCGGCTCGCGGCAGGGCCTCGAGGCCGTCGACATCCTGCGCCGTGGCAGCGCGGACCCGGTCGGCCCGGTCCTCCACGACGGCGGCGGCGACACCCTCGGCTTCCTCGTCCCGCCCGGCACCGCCGACGGCTGGGACCTGCCCGGCAGCGCCTGTACGCAGACCGTGGGGAGGGGCCTCTCCCTCGCGCCGCCGGTCGAGGGCAGCGGCTGGCTGCTGCCCCCGGAGCCCGCGGACACGGGCGAGGGCGACCTGGTCACCGACCCGACCGTGCTGCGCGCCGCGCTCGACGAGGCGGCCCGGCTCATCGAGGCCGCTGACAACTGCCGCTGAGCCGTTCCCCTGCATCTGTGAGCCGTTCCGCCGCCCGTGAGCCGTTCCGTCGCCCGCCACGGATAATGGCGGAATGGCGAGGTCACGCGGCAATCAGGGGCGCAGCAAGGGTGCGAAGGGAACTCCGAAGGGCAGTCCGCAGGGAAGCGCGAAGGAGAGCCCGAGGAGCGGCCGGGCATCTCGCGAGCCCGTCGTGCGCGACGTCGACGGCGGCCTCGCCGAGCTGATACCCGACCGCGACCGGCCGTCCGGCTGGACGCTGCTCCTGGACGGCGCCCCGCAGTCGCACGTCGACCTCGCCGACCCGGCGCACCTCTCCTTCGAGTACCAGCGCCGCATCGGCCACGTCCTCGACCTCGCCGCCGACCCCGGCCGCCCCGTGCAGGCCGTGCACCTCGGCGGCGGCGCCTTCACGCTGGCCCGCTACGTCGCCGCGACCCGGCCGCGCTCCACCCAGCAGGTCGTGGAGCGGGACGGCCCGCTGGTTCAACTCGTACGCGGCGAACTGCCGTTGGATGCGGGCGCACGTATCCGGGTCCGTACGGCGGACGCGCGCGAAGCGCTCGCCAAGCTGCCCGACGACTGGGCCGACGTGCTGGTCGCCGACGTGTTCAGCGGGGCCCGCACCCCGGCCCATCTCACCACCACCGAGTTCCTCGGCGAGGTGCGGCGCGTGCTGCGGCCCACAGGCACGTACGTCGCCAATGCCGCCGACGGACCGCCGCTCGCCTACCTGCGCGCCCAGATCGCCACCGCCGCCGCCGTCTTCCCCGAACTCGCGCTGATCGCCGACCCGGCCGTGCTGCGCGGCAAGCGGTTCGGCAACGCGATCCTGGTGGCCTCGGGGCTGCCCCTGCCGGTGGCGGACCTCACCCGGCGCGCGGCGGGCGACCCGCACGCCGGACGGGTCGAACACGGCCGCGCCCTGCTGGACTTCGCGGGTGGCGCCGCGCCGGTCACGGACGCCGCCGCGAAGGCTTCACCCGCGCCGCCGCCGTCCGTCTTCCGCTGAGCAGCGGCCACACCCAGCGGCGTTCAGTACGTCGCGATCTCCACGGACGGGCGGTGGTCGTGCCATGTGCAGAACGCCGACACCCGCTGCTCCCCGGACGTGAACTCGACCCGGATCCAGGTCGTCTGCTTCCACACCTGCACCGACCAGCCGCTGCTCGGCGTCGCGGAGACCAGCGTCGCCGACGTGTCCCCGAGGTCGAACACGGCACGGCCGCCCGCGGTCTCGTAGCTCTTCACGTTCCCGGACGAGGCGGTGCCCGGCGGCGACGAGGAAGCGGTCGCGGGCGGGGACGACGGGGACGGCGGGGTGCTTCTCGACGCCGACGGCTTGGGGGACGGATCGGCCGAGGGCTTCGCGGACGGGCGGGCCGATGTCGCCGACGGCGACGACGGCTCCGGGCGGCGCGTCGACGAGGAGACCGGCAGCGCCGAGTCCGACGCGTCGGCGGCGACCACCGGCAGCGCCCGCGGCGGGTCGTACGCCGTGCCCGACATGACCGTGTGCACGCCCCACCACGACAGCGTCACCGCGGCCCCGGTGGCGAGCAGCCACGCCACCGAGTGCACGAGGCCGCGGCGCACCGGGCGCGGGGCCCGGGGAACGTCCAGCGGTTCGGGCGGCGCGGGCGGCGCGGGGGGCGTGGGCCGGGTCGGTCGCGTCGGTTGCATCGCGGGCCATACTGCACCACACCCCGCGCACCTGTCCCACGTGGCCCGCGGTCACCCGGGCGGGGACCGGGATCAGCCGTATGGCGTACGGTGCGGCCCATGGCAAGTGTGCTCGTGGTCGAGGACGACCAGTTCGTGCGCTCCGCCCTCATCCGGCACCTGACCGACGCCGCGCACACCGTGCGCAGCGTCGGCACGGCCCTGGAGGCGCTGCGCGAGGTCGCCCATCTCCGGTTCGACGTGGTCATCCTCGATCTCGGTCTGCCCGACCTGGACGGGGCGGAGGCGCTGAAGATGCTGCGCGGCATCACCGACGTACCCGTGATCATCGCGACGGCGCGGGACGACGAGGCCGAGATCGTCCGGCTCCTCAACGACGGCGCCGACGACTACCTCACCAAACCCTTCTCGCCCGAGCACCTGTCCGCGCGGATGGCCGCCGTGCTGCGCCGCGCCCGCTCCAGCGCGAGCGCCGAGCCGCCGTCGCGGATCCTCCGGGTCGGCGGCCTGTCCATCGACCCGCTGCGCCGCCAGGCCGAACTGGACGGCGCGCGGCTCGACCTGACGCGCCGCGAGTTCGACCTGCTCGCGTTCCTCGCGGGGCGCCCCGGCGTCGTCGTACCCCGCAAGGAGCTGCTCGCCGAGGTGTGGCAGCAGAGTTACGGGGACGATCAGACCATCGACGTACATCTGTCGTGGCTGCGGCGGAAACTGGGTGAAACGGCCGCGCGACCGCGTTATCTGCACACGTTGCGGGGTGTCGGCGTGAAGCTCGAACCGCCGTACGCCGGGCCGGCGCGTCCGGGGTCCGCGCCGTGAGGTGGGCGCTGGTCAAGGTGTGCCTGGCGGTGACGACCATGGTGGTGGTGGCGTTCGCCGTGCCGCTCGGACTCGTCATCAAGGAGATGGCGCGCGACCGGGCGTTCTCCAGCGCCGAGCGGACCGCCGCCGCCATCGGCCCCACCCTCTCGATCACCACGGACCGCGACGAACTCGCCCGCGCGCTCGCCACCGCGCAGACCGGCGGCGAGGACCGCATGTCGGTGTACGTACCGGCGGCGGGCGACAAGCCCGAGATCCGGCTCGGGAAGCAGCGGGTCCCGGCGGACGAGCTGGACATCAACCGCGCCAGGATCGACGACGTGCCCGGCGGGTCGGTCTGGCTCCAGCCGATCGCCGTCAGCACCGGGAAGATCGCCGTCGTCGAGGTGTACGTGCCCGAAGCCGAGGTCAGCAATGGCGTGACCACCGCGTGGGTCGTACTCGCCGGCGTCGGTATCGCGCTCATCATCGGCTCGGTCGCGGTGGCGGACCGGCTCGGGGTGCGGATGGTGCAGCCCGCGCAGCGCCTGGTGAGCGCCGCCCATGAGCTGGGGGAGGGACGCCTCGGCGCGCGGGTGCCGGAGGACGGCCCGACGGAGCTGCGCCTGGCGGCGGTCGCCTTCAACTCCATGGCGGACCAGGTCGTACAACTCCTCGCGAACGAACGGGAGTTGGCGGCGGACCTGTCGCACCGTCTGCGCACTCCGCTCACCGTCCTGCGCCTCAACGTCGCCTCACTCGGGGACGGCACCGCCGCCGAGCAGACGCGCGTCGCCGTCGCGCAGTTGGAGCGCGAGGTCGACACCATCATCCGTACGGCGCGGGACGCCAAGCCGCAGACCGCCGCGGCCGGTCCCGGCGCGGGCTGCGACGCCGCCGAGGTCATCCGGGAGCGGATGGACTTCTGGTCGGCGCTCGCCGAGGACGAGGACCGCAAGGTGCGGGTCGCCGGGGTCGACCGGCCGGTACGGATCCCGGTCGCGCGGGGCGAGCTGGTGGCAGCCCTCGACGCGCTGCTCGGCAACGTCTTCCGGCACACGCCCGAGGGCACGGCGTTCGCGGTCGACGTGCACAGCGGTGAGGACGCGGTGATCGTGCTCGTGTCCGACGCGGGCCCCGGCATCCTCGACCCGGAGGCGGCGATGGCCCGCGGCAAGGGCTCGGGCAGCGACGGCTCGACCGGGCTCGGCCTCGACATCGTGCGCCGCCTCGCCGAGTCCACCGGCGGCGACGTCCGCATCGGCTCGTCCGTGCTCGGCGGCACCGAGGTGCGGATCTGGGTGCAGCTCCATGGGCACGGCCCGCGCGAGGGGCGGCGCGGCAGCCGTGGACACCGGGGCGGCCGGGAGCGCAGGGGCCGCGCTGCGGCCGCCCATCATTAACCGCTCCCGATCCCTTCCTTAAGCCAACCCTAAGATCCACAACTGCCGTCCCGCTTGCCCGGATTGACGGTTTCGGGGCCGCTAGCGTGCTGCCGCAGTACCCCACCCCCCTCGTACGTACTTTTCCGTACAGCTAAGGCAGGCACGCGAATGAGCAGCACGCACCGGCGCAGGGTCAGCGGCAGGAACAAGGCGATAGGCGGCATCGTCGCGGCGGCTGTCGTGGGCGGCGGCGCGTTCGTCTTCGCGTCCAGCGCGTCGGCGGCCTCGGTCGGGGCCGCGTACACGAAGACCAGCGGCTGGTCCGGCGGCTACACCGGTCAGTACGTCATCACCAACGACACGGACAAGGCCCAGTCCGGCTGGACCCTGGAGTTCGACCTGCCGTCGGGTGCCAAGCTCAGCTCGCTGTGGAACGCCGAGTCGAAGGTCAGCGGTTCGCACGTCACCGTGGTCCCCGCGTCCTGGGACAAGGAAGGCATCGCGGCCGGCAAGTCCGTCACCGTCGGCTTCGTCGTCTCCGGCGACGCGGACCCGACCGGCTGTCTGATCAACGACGCGAAGTGCTCGGTCGAGGGCGGGGAGGCGACGCCGGAGCCGAGCGGGCGCCCGACGGACGCGCCGACGCCCACGCCCACGTCGTCATCCCCGACGTCGTCACCCACGTCCGAGCCGACGGGATCACCGTCCACGGGTACGGGCACGACCGCAGGGGCCGGCTTCGCCCCGTACGTCGACACGTCCCTCTACCCGAAGTTCGACCTGGTCGCCTCCTCCAAGGCCACCGGCGTCAAGGAGTACAACCTCGCCTTCATCACGTCCGGCGGGACCTGCGCCCCCAAGTGGGGCGGCGTGACCGACCTCGCCGCCGACGAGGTGGCCGCGCAGATCGGCGCCCTGCGCGCCGCGGGCGGCGACGTGCGCGTCTCGTTCGGTGGCGCGTCCGGCACGGAGCTGGGCCTGGCCTGCTCGTCCTCCGGTGACCTCGCGGCGGCGTACCAGAAGGTCATCGACCAGTTCAAGCTCACCAAGGTCGACTTCGACATCGAGGGCGCCGCGCTGCCGGACACGGCCGCCAACACGAAGCGGGCCACGGCGATCGCGACGCTCCAGAAGAACAACCCGGACCTGAACGTCTCCTTCACGCTGCCCGTCATGCCCGAGGGCCTGACCTCGGACGGCGTGAACTTCCTCAAGAACGCCAAGGCCAACGGCGTGTCGACCGACCTCGTCAACATCATGGCGATGGACTACGGCGCCTCGTACAGCGGCGACATGGGCACGTACGCCGAACAGGCCGCGACCGCGACGCAGGCCCAGATCAAGAGCGCGCTGGGCCTTTCGGACGCGGCTGCCTGGAAGGCCGTCGCGGTGACCCCGATGATCGGCGTCAACGACGTCACGTCCGAGATCTTCAAGGTCGAGGACGCCACGCAGCTCGTCTCCTTCGCCAAGGCCAAGGGGATCGGCGGCCTCTCGATGTGGTCCGCCACCCGCGACAAGCAGTGCCCCGGCGGCGCCACCGACTCGGCCCAGCCGACGTGCAGCTCGATCACCCAGGACGCGAACGCGTTCCAGAAGGCGTTCGCCGCGTTCAAGTAGGCGAGTGAGCCAGTAAGCCATCTCGGACAACGGGGGCCCAGCCCCGGCCGGAGACCTTCAGGTCCCCCCACCCGGCCGGGGCTGCGGTCATGAAGCGGTGGCTTCGAGCGCGTTCAGCAGGGCGGCGACCGCGTTCGAGCCCGGCGGGGGCTATGAGGAAGTCGTCGCCGTGCGCCACTCCTCCGCGTAGGCGTCGAAGATCGCTCGCAGATGGTGGCCGATCTTCAGGTAGTCCAGGTCGTCGAGGTTGGCCAGGGAGACGCGGACGGACCATTGCGGGCCCTCGAAGCCGCCGCCGTTGAGGAGGACGACGCCGGTCTGGCGGGCCAGGCGGAAGAGGGGGTCGATCGGTTCGTAGTTCTCGGAGAGGTACGTGGCGAACTCCGGGCCGTGTTCCAGCTCCGCCTGGGCCATGAGGTCCAGTTCGATGTAGTAGGCGGCGCGCTGCGGATCGTCGGCGATCTTCATGTGGGCGCCCTCCAGAAGGAGTTCGAGGCGGCCCCGGACGATCGAGCGGATGCGGTCCTTGTACGCCTGGCCCTCGTCCAGCATGTCGAAGAGCGAGAAGAGGGAGAGCATGACCTGCTGGGGGAGGGAGAGCCCTGCCGTGTGGTTGAGGGCCACCTGGCGGGAGTCCGCGACCAGGCGGTCGATGAACCTGATCTTCTCGGGTTCGAGGGTGAGCGTGCCGTAGCGCTTGTTCAGGCGCTCCTTCTCCGCCGCCGGGAGCGCGGTCAGCATCTCGTCGATGACGTTGTCGTCGTTGAGGCCGATCACCCCCAGCCGCCAGCCGGTGCAGCCGTAGTGCTTGGAGTAGGAGTAGACGAGCAGCGTGTTGCGCGGCAGGTCGGCGGCGATGGAGCGGAAGCCTTCGACGAAGGTGCCGTACACGTCGTCGGTGACGATGAGCAGGTTCGGGTTGGACGTCGCCACGATGTCCCTGATCTGGTCGCGGACCCGTGCGCTCAGAGCCAGCGACGGCGGGTTCGACGGGTTGACCAGGCAGACCAGCTTGATCTCCGGGTCCGCGAGCTTCGCCACCTCCTGCTCCGGGTAGCGCCACTCCCGTACGCCCGCCTCCGCGAACAGGTTCGCCTCCACGTACGTGACGTCGAACTCGTACGTGTCCAGCTCGGGGATCTCGATGTACGGCGTGAAGACCGGGACCATCAGAGCGATCTTGTCGCCCTTGTGCAGGATGCCGTTCTTCATCAGCGAGTCGAAGATGTAGCACATGGCGGCCGTGCCGCCCTCGGTCGCGAAGTACGAGAAGTCACCGGCCGGCGGCTCCTTGGCGAACATCTCGTCGCTGATGTACCCGCGGACGATCTCCTGGACGTGCGGCAGGATGCGGTCGGGCACCGGGTAGTTGTCGCCGACCGAGCTGTCGGTCAGTTCGTGGACGAAGGCGTCCTTGCCGAAGCCGAAGCGCTCGATGCCGAGCTGGACGCACTGGGCGAGCAGGTCGATGCCGGGCAGGTCCGGGTGGCGGCGCACGAACGTGTCGAAGCGCTCGTAGGCGCCCCGCTCCTCGGGCATGCCTCCCAGGTTGTCGGCCGTCCACACGCGACGGGACTCCTCCAGGGCGAAGTAGCCCAGCGCGTGGAACGCCTCGCGCGGGCCGGTCGCGACCCAGTTGGGGTTGCCGCGGCCCGCGTTCAGCATCTGGACGCTCGTCTTCCCCTTCTGGCCCGGCTGGTCGGCCTGCGACTCCTTGGCCAGCTCGATGAAGACGTTCTTCAGCTCGAAGGGGGAGAGTGTGGCGTACTGCCGGATCTGTTCGCGGGTCAGGTTCGTCTCGGCCATCGGGTCCCTGCTTCCTGAAGATGCTCGGTGCGGTGCTCAGTGGTGGAGGAGGACGATCACGGCGCCCCAGATGGTCAGCAGGACGTTGCTGACGGCGTACGGGATGGTGTAGCCGAGGGTGGGGACCTGGGATCTGGACGACTCGTTGATGGCGCCGATCGCGGCGGTCGTGGTCTGGCCGCCCGCCAGGACGCCCATCAGGATCGGGAAGCGGATCTTCTGGATGTGGTGGCCGACGAGGAAGCCGACGATCAGCGGGACCACCGTCGCGACCGCGCCGAGGATCAGCAGGCCCCAGCCGGCCGACGAGAGGCCGGAGGTGAAGCTCGGGCCCGCGTTGATGCCGACGACGGCGACGAACAGGCACAGGCCGAGGGTGTCCATGAACCACTGGGCGCCGGGCGGCACGTTGCCGAACGTCGGGTACTTGCCGCGGATCCAGCCGAAGACCAGGCCCATGATGAGCGCGCCCCCGGACGTGGAGAGCGAGATGGGCACGCCGCCCGCGGTGAGCGCAGGGATGCCGATGCAGCCGCCGAGGAAGATGCCGAGCCCCACCCAGATCATGTCGGTGGCGAAGGAGGTGGGCACCGGTTTGCCGAGCGCCTTGCCCGCGGGGTCGACCAGGCGCTTGGGCCCGGTCAGGACGAGCGTGTCGCCGCGCTCGACCTTCGTGGAGAGGCGGTAGGGGAACTCGGCCCCCGACCGGTACACCTTGTCGATGTAGACGCCGACCATGAACGGTTCCTTGCGCAGGTCGCCGATGGTCCGGCCGAGCTGGGCCTTCTCGGCGGCCACCACGTGCAGCGTCTCCGTCTGGTAGCCGAGCAGTTCGACGTCGTCGGTCTCGGCGCCGATGTGCGTACGGGCGTCGTAGCCGACCAGCGAACCGCGCAGCGCGCTCACCGCGACGACGTCGCCCTCGCGCAGGACCGTGTGCTGGTCGTGGTCGAGGATCTGCCCGTCGCGGCGGACCCGGGTGAGGTAGATGCGGTGGCCGAGCCGCTGTTGCTGCCGCTCGAAGTCGTCGATGGTGCGGCCGGCGAGGTCCGGGCGCTGGATGGTGTAGGCGCGCAGGACGACCTCGTAGTAGCCCTCGCGCAGGTCGGGGTCGTCCTCGGGCGCGTCCAGCTCCTTGGCGAGGGCGGCGGACTCGGCGGCGAGGTCCTTGCGGTAGAGCTTCGGGAGAACGTTGGCGAGGAGCATCGCGCAGAGGATCGTGCCGAGGGGGTACGTCACCGCGTAGCCGATCGCGACGAGGTTCTGCTCGTCCTTGACCGCGCTGTGCGACAGGCCCGGCAGGTTGCCGATGGCGTCCTGGGCGACACCGATCACCGCGGACTGGGTCAGGGCCCCGCCGAGCAGACCGGCGCTGAGCCCGGGACCGTAGCCGAGGAGGGCGGCGAAGCCCCAGCACACGAGGAGACCGGCGACGCAGACCACGACGGCGTTGACGACCTGCGGCAGGCCGTCCTTCTTCAGGCCGCGGAAGAACTGCGGGCCCACCTTGTAGCCGAGGGCGAACAGGAACATCGTGAAGAAGAGGTTCTTGACCGTCCCGTCGACCGTGACCTCGAACTGGGCGCCGAGCAGCAGCCCCGCCACCAGACAGCCGGTGACGGCGCCGAGGGCGATCGCCTTGTAGCGGATCTTCCCGAAGAGGAAGCCGATCGCCACGGTGATGAAGACGAGCAGCTCCGGGTGGGGCTGGAAGATGTTCCGGTTGAGGAAGTCGATCACGGGCGGGCCCCCTCAGGATCCGAGGATGCCGACGAGCACCGGGCCCGTCAGCGGCAGCAGGAAGTTGGAGAGGGCGTACGTGATCGTGTAGCCCAGCATCGGCACCGACGACTGCGCCACCTGGGTGACGGCGGTGATCGCCGGGGTCGAGCACTGCTGGCCCGCGATGGCGCCGATCAGGAGTGGCGGCTCGATCTTCAGCAGCTTGCGGCCGATGATCAGCGAGATCGTGGCCGGGATCAGCACCATCGCGATCCCGGCGAACGGCAGCAGCGCCCCGTACTCCTTGATCAGCGGCCAGGCCTGCGGGCCCGAGACCAGGCCGGTGCAGGCGATGAAGACCGCGAGGCCCATGTCCTTGATGGTGGTCGCGGCCTGCGGCGGGAACGCGCCGAAGGTCTGCTTGCGTGAGCGGAACCAGCCGAAGAGCAGCCCCGAGATGAGGCAGCCGCCGCCGGTGCCGAGCGACATCGGCACGCTGCCGAACTTGACGACGACCTGGCCGAGCAGGGACCCCGCCGCGATGCCGAGGCCCAGGTAGATGAAGTCCGTCGCGTCGTTCTTCACGACCGAGCCGAGCTTCGCCACCAGCTTGTTCAGGCCCGAGCGGGCGCCGACCAGGGTGAGGACGTCGCCGCGGTGCACGACCGTGTCACCGGTGGCGGGCAGGTCCGTGTCCGCGCGGGTGACGTCGGTGACGTAGACCCCGTCCTTGAGGAACTCGGCGTTCTCCCGCTGGAGGCGGTCGATGGTCTTGCCGTCGTCGGCCTTACGGGTGATCGACACCTGGGCGGTGGCCAGTGGTGAGTCCAGGCCGGGGACGCCCGGGGTCTCGGGGCCGATGAGGCGGCCCGCCTCGATGGCCTGCGCCCGCCGGCCGACCACGAGGACCAGGTCGGAGAGGGTCAGCACCAGGCCGGGGTCGGCGGCCATGACCTTGCTGCCGCGCTTCACGGACTCGATCGTCACCCGCTCGTCCAGGCGGTCCTCCAGCGCGCCCACCGTCTCCCCGTCGGCGGTCGTCACCAGGTACGTACGGCCGACCATGCCGGGCAGCGCGGGCCGCTCGTCCGACTCCAGGCTGCCGCTGCTGCGCGTGCGCTCCCACAGCTGACGGGCGGAGTCGCGCAGGTTGATCCGCATCATCATCGGCATGAGCTGGCTCGTGTACAGCACGATGGTGATCAGGCCGAAGAGGTAGCAGACGGTGTACGCGGTGGCGACGTTGCCCTGGTACTCGGTGATCTGCTGCGAGGTCAGGCCCGACAGCTTGCCGATCGACTCCGTGGCCGTACCGACCACCGCCGACTCCGTCGCCGCGCCCGCCAGGATGCCGGAGGCCGTGCCGACGTCCAGGCCGAACCACTTGGCGAGGGTGAACGCGATGCCGAGGACGCAGGCCAGCTCGATGGCGCACAGGACGAAGAAGCGCAGGCTCTTCCTGTTGAGGTTGCGGAAGAACTGCGGTCCGGCCATGTAGCCGAGGGCGAAGATGAACAGCGCGAAGAACACCGTCTTCACGTCGTCCGAGACCTGTGCCTTGGTCCAGGCGCCGAGCAGCAGCGAGACGATCAGCGTTCCGCAGATACCGCCGAGCGTGAGCGGCCCCACGCGCGCCTTCCCCACGAGGTAGCCGAGCGCGAGGCTGACGAACAGGACGAGTTCGGGGTGTTCCTTGAGGACGCCCACGGGCGGCTCAGAACCGTACGGCGGCGGAGAGGACGAATCGGGTCATATCGGGAAGGTAATGGCGAGTACGCCGCTCCGCCACACGGCGTACTCTCCCCGGCCCCCGGGCCCCCGGGGTTACGGCAGCGGCGGCAGCTCCCCGCTCCGCGCCGCCTGCGCGTACCAGCGCGCGCTCGACTTCGGGGTGCGCTCCTGCGTCTCGTAGTCGATGTAGACGAGGCCGAACCGCTTGCTGTACCCGTACGCCCACTCGAAGTTGTCCATCAGGGACCACTGGAAGTAGCCGCGTACGTCCGCGCCGTCGGTGATCGCGCGGCGGATGGCGCGCAGGTGGCCGTCGAGGTAGCGGATGCGGTCCGGGTCGTGGACCGCGCCGTCCGGACCGGGCTTGTCGTCGTAGGCGACGCCGTTCTCGGTGACGTACAGCGCGACGCCCGGGGCCTCGGCGCTGTAGTGCATGAGGAGGTCGTGCAGGCCGGTCGGGTCGACGGACCAGCCCATCGCGGTGCGCTCGCCGGGCGCCGGGTGGAAAACGATGTCTTCCGAGCCGGGCCAGGGGGAGTGGTCGGAGGCGCCGTGGCCGTCCGAACGCGGGCCCGTCGGGGCGTCCGGGCCCGGGGACGAGACCACGGTCGGCTGGTAGTAGTTGATGCCGAGGAAGTCGAGCGGCTGGTGGATCGCGGTGAGATCGTCCTCGGAGACGAAGGACCAGTCGGTCAGCCGTACGGTGTCCGCGAGCAGGTCGGCGGGGTAGTGGCCGTGCAGGATCGGGTCGGAGAAGACCCGGTTGGCGAGGGCGTCGATGCGGCGCCGCGCCTCCTGGTCGGCCGGGTCCTCGGTCTTGGCGCGTACGGCCGACGGGTTGAGGCTGATGCCGAGGCGGGCCCGCGCGGGCAGCACCGAGCGCAGCGCCTGGGTGGCGAGCCCGTGGCCGAGGTTGAGGTGGTGGGCGGCGCGCAGGGCGGCGACCGGGTCGGTGCGGCCGGGGGCGTGCACGCCGGAGCCGTAGCCGAGGAAGGCGCTGCACCACGGCTCGTTCAGGGTCGTCCACATCTCGACACGGTCGCCGAGCGCCTCGCCGACCAGGGCCGCGTACTCGGCGAACCGCTCGGCCGTCTCGCGCACCGGCCAGCCGCCCGCGTCCTCCAGCTCCTGGGGGAGGTCCCAGTGGTAGAGGGTGAGGGCGGGGGTGATGCCGCGGGCGAGCAGGTCGTCGACGAGGCCGCGGTAGAAGTCGAGGCCGCGCTGGACGGCGGGGCCGCGCCCGGTGGGCTGCACGCGGGACCAGGAGACCGAGAACCGGTAGGCGGTCAGGCCGAGTTCGGCCATGAGCGCGACATCGTCGGGGCGGCGGCGGTAGTGGTCCACGGCCACGTCGCCGGTGTCGCCGCCGAGGGTCTTGCCCGGGGTGTGGCTGAAGGTGTCCCAGATGGACGGGGTGCGGCCGTCGGCGGTCGCCGAGCCCTCGATCTGGTACGCGGCGGTGGCCGCGCCCCACGCGAAGCCGGCCGGGAACGAGACGGACGCGGGGGCTGCGGCCGAGGGGCCGGTGTTGGGGGCGGCGGAGGTGCCGGAGGTCATGGAAGCGCTCCCATGGGGTTTCGGGGACAGAGGAGAAGAGGGCCGGGCCGCGCGCCCGCGGACGGGCACACGGGGTCAGTCGTTGACCGCGCCCGCGGACAGGCGCAGGGGGTCAATTCTTGACCGTGCCCGCGGACGGGCGCACGGGGTCGGTCGTTGACCGCGCCCGCGGACCGGCATGCGGATGCGGGATCAATTCTTGACCGCGCCCGCGGTGATGCCGCCCACGATGTGCTTGCCGAGCAGGGCGAACACGGCGAGCAGCGGCACCGTGGAGATCAGCGCGCCGGTCAGCACGACGGCGGTGTCCACGGTGTGGTTGCCGGCTCCGAGACCCGCGAGGGAGACCTGCAAGGTGGGCGTGCCGGTGTCGGTGAGCACGATGAACGGCCAGAAGAAGTCGTTCCACGCCTGGACGAAGGTGAGCATGCCGAGCACGGCCATCGCGGGCCGCGCCACCGGGAACACCACGTGCCAGATGATCCGCAGGCTGTTCGCGCCGTCCACCCGGGCCGCCTCGACCAGTTCCACCGGGAGCGCCTCGACGAGGAACTGCCGCATGAAGAACACGCCGAACGCCGCGACGAGCGACGGCATGATCACGGCCTGGAGGGTGTCCGTCCACTTCAGGTCCGTGATGATCTGGTACAGCGGGATCACGGTGAGCTGCGGCGGTACGGTCATCGTCGCCACGACCAGCGCGAGCAGCACATTGCGGCCCTTGAACTGGAGCTTGGCGAAGGCGAAACCGGCGAGCGTCGCGAAGAGCACGGTGCTGATGCTGATGACGCTCGCGACGACGGTCGTGTTGATCAGGGCCACGCCCATGTGGACCTGGTTCCACGCCGTGGACAGGTTGTCCATCAGGTGCGGACCGGGAAGCAGCGGCGCGGGCGCCTGCTGGACGCGCGTGGCGTCGTGCGAGGCCGCGACGACGTTCCAGTACAGCGGGAACAGCGAGACGAACGCCGCCACGGCGAGCAGGACGTACGTGAGCCAGCCCGCCTTGCGCTGATCACCCGCGGCGGGGCCGAAGCGGCGGCGGCGCGCGGGCGGTGGCGTGACCGGAGCGGTCGTCGCGGGGGCGGGCGCCGGGAGTTGGACGGTCATGGATCAGCCTCCCAGCTTCTTGGCGTTGAGACGGGCGGCGAGCCCCTGAATGGCACCGATCAGGAGCAGGATCAGCAGCATCACCCAGGCGATGGCCGAGGCCCGGCCGAGCGAGTTGTTGGTCCAGCCCGTCTGGTACATCAGCAGCGACAGGGTCTGGTACTGGCCGCCACTGCCGCCGCCGATACCGACCGAACCGCCGTACAGCATCGGCTCACCGAACAGCTGGGTCGCGCCGATGGTCGAGACGATGATCGTGAACAGGATCGTCGGGCGGATCGAGGGGATCGTCACGCTGGTGAACTGGCGCCAGCGCGAAGCGCCGTCGAGCGAGGCCGCCTCGTAGAGGTCGTTCGGCACGGCCTGCATCGCGGCGAGGTAGATCAGCGCGTTGTAGCCGGTCCAGCGCCAGGTCACGATGGTGCTGATGGCGATCTGCGCCCACCACTTGTCGGAGTCCCAGCGGATGGGGCCGAGGCCGAACACGTCGAGCAGCGAGTTGATCATGCCGTAGTCGGTGTTGAACAACTGGGCGAAGACCAGCGTCGCCGCGGCGATCGAGGTGGCGTACGGGGCGAGCACCGCGATCCGGAAGAACGCGCGGCCGCGCAGATGCGAGTTGAGCAGGTGCGCGAGGCCCAGGGCCATCAGCAGCTGCGGGACGGTCGAGATGACGCCGATGGTGAACGTGTTCGTCAGCGCGCGCCAGAAGAACTCGCTGTCGATGAGCCAGCTGTAGTTGCCGAAGCCGACCCACTTGGCGTCGCTCTCGGCGCCGAGCTGCACCTGGTGCAGGGAGAGCCAGCCGGTGTAGATCAGCGGGAACAGGCCGAAGGCGGCGAAGCAGAGGAAGAACGGCGTGATGAACGCGTACGGCGAGCCCTTCATGTCCCAGCGGAACAGCCTGCTGCGCCAGGAAGAGGGGTCGGGCCGCCGGGACGACCCGGCGGAGGGCGGTGCGGACGACGAACTGCCGCCGGCATCCGCCTTGACGGAGGTGGCCACGGGGGCGTTCCTTCCGGTTCGGATGTGGTGCGCTTGCGCGAAGCTTGGTGCGGGACGGTGGTGCGGGGTAGTGGATCGTGCGGGCCGGGTCGGAGCGCGGCTGAGGTGACGCGGCGCGGGGTGCGGTGGCGGGCCCGGGGTGCGTTTGGTGCGGGGTGCGCCTGGTGCAGTGGTGGGTCCGGGGTGCGTTCGGTGCGGGGTGCGCCTGGTGCGGTGGTGGGTCCGGGGTGCGTCCGGCGCGGTGGTGCGCCTGGTGCGGTGGTGAGCCGGGGGTGCGTCCGGCGCGGGTTGCGGCTGGTGCGGGCGGCGCTTCGTATCTGCGCCGGGCGGGTTCCTGCGGGGCGGCACCGCGTGCGCCGCGTAAGGCGTGCGCAGGGCACCCGCCCGGCCCGGCGTCCGTCCGGCACCTGTCTTGATCGGTGCTTTTCCGGCCGGACCTCACCTGGGGCCGGTCCGGTTCAGCACCTGTTGCGCTCGGTGCTGTCCGGCCCGACCTCACCTGGGGCCGGTCCGGTTCGGCACCTGTTCTGCTCGGTGCTTCTCCGGCCTGACCTCACCTGGGGCCGGTCCGGTTCGGCACCTGTTGCGCTCGGTGCTGTCCGGCCCGACCTCACCTGGGGCCGGTCCGGTTCGGCACCTGTTCTGCTCGGTGCTTTCCGGCCCCGCGCTCCTGGCGCCGCCGGCCACGTTCACGTGACCCCGGGGGCGGAGCCCCGGTGCCCGCCCGCCTCGCCCCCTCCGCGAGGCGGGCCCCGCAAGGCCTGAAGAGGCCCCGCGGGGGTCTGACCCCGGGTGCGGACCCGGCCCCCTACTGGCCACCGGGGCCGCCCGGGGTCGACAAGACCCCGGGCAAGCCCCACCCGGCCCGCCGGGACGGCTACTGCTCGATCTTGTCGTCGACCAGCTTCGTCACGTTGTCCCACGCCTTCTCGGGGTCCGTGCCGCGCTGCTCGATGTCGAGGATGCCGTTGTCGGTCACGAACGTCTTGACCTGGCCGTCGTTGGCACCGATCGGCGCGGGCTTGATGCCCTGGGCGATCGTCGAGTAGATCTTGCCGGCCGGGGTGTCACCGAAGTACTCGATCTTGGCGGACTCGGTGGCGGTGAGCGCCGCCTTGTTCGACGGGGTGTTGCCGTTGACGCCGAAGACCTTCTCCTGCTGCGCGGCGGCGGTCAGGTAGGCGGCCAGCTCGGTGGCCTCCTCGACGTGCTTGCCGGACTTCGGGACGCCGAGGAAGGAACCGCCCCAGTTGCCGTTCTGCGGGGGCAGGGCGATGCCCCACTTGCCCTTGTCCGAGGGGGCGTTGTCCTTGATGATGCCGGTCATCCACGCCGGACAGGCGACCGTGGCGAACTTGCCGTTCTTGATCGCCGCGTTCCAGGTGCCCTTCTCGTCGAACTGCCGCAGCTTGGCGGTGTAACCGCCCTCGGCGGCCTTGACCGAGAGGTCCCACGCCGTCTTCACACCGGGGCTGGTGTCGTAGACGAGCTTGCCCTTGTCGTCCGAGTACTGCTGCGGCTGGCTGGAGAGGACCGCGTTGAAGAGGCCGCTCGCGGAGTCGGTGAAGGAGGTGCCCTTGGGCGCCTTCTTCTTGTACTCGGCCCCGACGTCGAGGAACTTCGACCAGTCGCCCTGCCACAGCTTGGCGACGGCGTCGGCGTCGTCCGGCAGGCCGGCCTGCTTGAAGTAGTCCTTGCGGTAGCAGATGGCCATCGGGCCGATGTCGGTGCCGAGGCCGACGACCTGGTCGGTGCCGGGAACCGTGGCCTGCTTCGACTTGTAGTCGACGAACGCCGCGGCGTCCGCGCCCTTCGCCTTCGACATGTCGACCCACTTGTTGGCCATGGTGGGACCGGTCGCCTCGGCTATGTAGCCGACCTCGATCGCCTGGATGTCGGCGAGGCCGCTGTTGCGGGACATGCGCAGCTTGAGGGTGTCCCAGTACTTCTGACCGTCCTGGACGTTGTCCTCGACGATCTTGATGTTCGGGTGCGACTTCTCGTACGCGGCGTAGAGATCGGCGCCCTTGTTGTCGAAGCCGAAGGTGCCGAACGTGCCGACATGCAGGGTGATCTTGTCGCCGCTGTCTCCGGCCGAGTCGCTGTCGTCGTCGCTCGCGCTGCAGGCGGTGCTCAGCAGTGCCACCGCGGCGAGTCCTGCGGCGTACGCCATGGTCGTGCGGCGGGCACGGCCGCCGGAGTTGCCCGAAGTGCGCATTGCGTCCTCCAATGTGCTTTCACTGATCTGATGCGCTGACCCCGGCCAACTGCACAGCTGGGCCCGTTGGTTACTACATGCGGCTCGGGCGGGGAGAGTGCGGGTTATGTAGGCATCCGATACGGTGGGAGCGCTCCCACACGTGATGTGTTGAAGAGACTCGCCGCTCGGCCGATTGGTGTCAAGACACCGGGCGGATCCAAGTCGGTTGGGTTACACGGCTGTTAGATTCCGCCTGAGACTTCTGGAGGTAGCAGTGAAGGCGCATCACGGCACGCACAGCAGGCGGCCCACCCTTGAGGAGGTCGCGGCCCGGGCGGGTGTGGGCCGTGGCACGGTCTCGCGGGTGATCAACGGATCGCCGCGGGTCAGCGACCGCACCCGGGCCGCGGTCGAGGAGGCCGTCGCCGAACTCGGCTACGTCCCGAACACGGCGGCCCGCGCCCTCGCGGCCAACCGCACGGACTCGATCGCCGTGGTCGTCCCCGAGGCCGAGTCCCGGTTCTTCTCCGAGCCGTACTTCTCCGGCATGGTCGGCGGTGTCGGCGTCGCCCTCGCCGAGTCCAACCTCCAGCTCCTGCTCACCTTCGCCCGCGGCGAGCGCGAGCAGGACCGCCTCGCCGCCTACCTCGCCGCCCACCGCGTCGACGGCGTCCTGCTCGTCTCCGCCCACGCCGACGACCCCCTCGCCGACCGGCTGCTCCAGATGGACATCCCGACGGTGATCAGCGGCCCGCGCTCCGCGGACGAGCCGCTGCCCTCGGTCGACACCGACAACGTCGCGGGCGCCCGCTCCGCCGTCGCCCACCTGACCTCCCGCGGCCGCCGCTCGGTGGCGATCATCACGGGCCCGCTCGACGTGTACGGCGCCGAGCGCCGCCTCGCCGGGTACGAGAGTCAGCTGGCCGCGGACGAGATCCCGTACGACGAGAAGCTCGTGGCGTACGGAGACTTCACCGAGGAGGGCGGGCGCCGCTGCATGGCCGAGCTGCTCGAGCGCCGCCCCGACCTGGACGCCGTCTTCGCCTGCTCCGACCTGATGGCCTCGGGCGCCCGCCAGGAGCTGCGCCGGGCCGGCCGCCGCATCCCGGACGACGTGGCCCTCGTCGGCTTCGACGACTCGGTGATCGCCCGCCACATGGAGCCGGGCCTGACCAGCGTGCGCCAGCCCACCCGCGACATGGGCCGGGCCGCAACCGAGCTGCTGCTCGACGAGATCGCCCTGGCCGCCGAGGGCAAGCGCTCCTCGGTCCGGCGCGGCGCCGAGCGCCACGTGGTGCTCCCGACGGAGCTGGTGATCCGCGCCTCCTCGTGAGGGGAGGCCCCTTTGCGGGCCAACATCAAGGGCCCCGGTTCTCTCGAACCGGGGCCCTCGGTCAATCAGGGTGAGTGACGGGACTTGAACCCGCGGCCACCTGGACCACAACCAGGTGCTCTACCAACTGAGCTACACCCACCATGTCCGGTCTTCTGTCGTTCTTCCGACCGGCCGAGAAAAAGTGTACAGGGTCCGAAGGGGTGCTCGCGCACCCGTTTTCCGGACCCCGTACGGGTGGACACGGGACAGCCGCGAAACCGGCTATTCCGCAGGCAGGACGTACTTCGCCGCGATCGTCTTCGCGGTGTCGGAGTCGGGCCCGGGCTGCGGCACGAAGACCGCCTCGCGGTAGTAGCGCAGCTCGGCGATGGACTCGCGGATGTCGGCGAGCGCCCGGTGGTTGCCGTTCTTCTCCGGACTGTTGAAGTACGCCCTCGGGTACCAGCGCCGGGCCAGTTCCTTGACCGAGGACACATCGACGATCCGGTAGTGGAGGTACTCCTCCAGTGTCGGCATGTCACGCAGCAGGAAACCGCGGTCGGTGCCGACCGAGTTCCCGCAGAGCGGGGCCTTGCCCGCATCCTTGACGTGCTCACGTACATAGGAGAGAACCTGCTCCTCGGCGTCCGCGAGCGTCGTGCCGCCCGCCAGCTCGTCGAGGAGACCGGAGGCGGTGTGCATGGTGCGCACCACCTCCGGCATGGTCTCCAGCGCCTCGTCCGGCGGGCGGATCACGATGTCCACACCGTCGCCGAGTACGTTCAGCTCCGAATCGGTGACCAGTGCGGCCACCTCGATGAGCGCGTCGTTCGCCAGCGAGAGTCCGGTCATCTCGCAGTCGATCCACACCATGCGATCGTTCATGCGACCAACCCTACGGGTCGGACCTTCGCGCTGGCAGACGACGGTCGTCAGCTCTCGTTCCGGACGGCTGTTCTCGTGGCGCCGCCCCCTGCTCCAGGCGGCTCTACGGTGCCGAGCGCTGCCCGGGCAGGCTCGCCCGGCCCGGCGCGAACGCGTCGGACGCGGGTTTCCCGCCCTCCGCGTGCCCCGTCGGCCCTGACGGACCCCCCGGACCCGTCGAGACCGACGTGGTGGGCGCCCCGAGCGCGTGCGCGGCCGCGGTGCGCCGGGACTGCGCGGGCACGGGCCCGTGGCCGGGCGGCTCGTGCCCCGCCACCGGAGCCAGCTCCACCGGCTTGTCCGGCTTCCCCGCCCCCGTCTCGCCCGACTGCGGCCGGCGCGCGCGGTACGCGGTCCGGTACGCGGCCGGGGACGAGCCGAGCTGGCGGCGGAAGTGCCCGCGCAGCGCGACCGGCGAACGGAAGCCGCAGCGCCCGGCGACCTCGTCGACCGAGTAGTCGGAGGTCTCCAGGAGCCGCTGGGCCTGGAGCACCCGCTGGGTGATCAGCCACTGCAGCGGCGCGCTCCCGGTCAGGGAACGGAATCGCCGGTCGAACGTGCGACGGCTCATGTAGGCGCGGGCCGCCAGCGTCTCCACGTCGAACTGCTCGTGTAAATGCTCCAGGGCCCAGGCGACGACCTCGGCCAGCGGGTCGGCGCCGATCTCCTCGGGCAGCGACCTGTCGAGGTAGCGCTCCTGGCCGCCGCTGCGGCGCGGCGGGACCACCAGGCGGCGGGCGAGCGCCCCGGCCGCCTCGTTGCCGTGGTCCGTGCGCACGATGTGCAGGCACAGGTCGATACCGGCCGCGGTGCCGGCGCTCGTCAGTACGTCCCCGTCGTCCACGAAGAGCTCGCGCGGGTCCACATGGACCGACGGGTAACGCTTGGCGAGCGTCGGCGCGTACATCCAGTGTGTGGTGGCCGGACGGCCGTCGAGCAGCCCGGCAGCGGCGAGCACGAACGCTCCGGTGCACAGGCCGACGATGCGCGCGCCTTCCTCATGGGCGCGCCGGATCGCGTCAAGCGCCTCCTCCGGTGGCGGCGAGGTGATGGACCGCCAGGCAGGCACGACGACCGTGCCGGCCCGCGCGATCGCCTCGAGTCCGTGTGGTGCGGTGAGTTCCAGTCCCCCTGTGGTCCGCAGGGGGCCCTCTTCACCGGCGCACACGAGCAACCGGTACCGGGGAACTCCCGCGTCCTGACGATCGATGCCGAACACGGAGAGCGGAATGGAACTCTCGAAAATAGGTCCGCCGCTGAACAGGAGTACCGCGACGATCTCTCGTCGGCGGCGCCCCGCCAGCTTGCGAGCCGCCGCCTCCGGCGCGGTGGTGGAGTCGTGGCTCATCCTGCTAAGCCCCCCTCGGTGATCGCGGCTCCCTCAATACTTTGACGGGCTGTTCGCTCCTGCACGTTTCCCCTCGGTCCTGCACGAAGTCCCCCGCCGCCTACAGATCAGACAGTCATGATCGAATCTACTGTGTCCCGTGGTGCCGTCGTGACCAGTTAAAGACCTGGCACATTGTCGACATGGCAACGTGGCGTGAAGCAGTCGATCACGAAGCGTTGCACTCGCGGGCGTTGGTGGGAAGTGCGCCTGTCCTCAGTGGCCGGTCCCCGTAGGGTGCAAGTGGCCTCCGCGGTCCTTTCGGCCCTGGTGGAACGGGGGTTGGAGGGCCCCCGAGGCAAGGGGTGCCCTCTGGCGTGAAGTTGGCTGAAAATATACGGGGTGGCATGCGGCTACCGGTCACTCCACCGGCGCACTCCGATCCGCCCGATGCCCGCCCCTGTGCGCCCCCGAGGGGCTTCGTCCATGGCGGCCACGATGGCGGCAATACTGTTCACTGTGCAACTGTTCTGCGCCACGTTCCGAGCGGCGGAGCAGTATCCGGCAGACGGCGGTGACGGCGACGAGGCCGAGGGCGGCGCCGGCGGTCCCGGCCGCCGAGATGCCGTACCCGACGAGCACGACCGGGACCACGACACAGCTGAAGGCCGCCCAGCGGACCACGGCGTCGGCTCCGTCGGCTCCGTCCGCTCCGTTCGCCCCGTTTCGTGGGGCGGGTGCCGAGTCGTTCCGGGCGTGCGTCGGGGCGGCGCGGTGCGCGCGGGTCGGTCCGGGCACGGAGTGCTCCCTGTGTCTTCGGTTCGGGAGTTCAACGCGCGGCCGTCGCCGCGGTCACTTGGCGCGCCCCGGACAGGGGCCACAAGAGTGCGCAAACCGCCTGTACGGGGCAGCAACCATTGCCATACGGGCGTGCCTCGTGCATGCTCCCCTGAACGCTGCGGAGCGTGACCCCCACGGCAAGCGGGGTGCGGGCCTGGCAGCAGGCCGGATTCTGGGCTAAGGAGGAGTGCCGCCGTACCCTTGGGGGTATGGCATTGGGAAGATGATTCCCGGACACAGCTCCGCCGAGTCCGTTGTCGTCCCCTCATTCCAGAGGCTCACGGAGTACACGCCGAGACACTCATGGCCGGTCACGAGATTCCCGAACCCGCGGACCGCAAGCGGCAGGTCGCCGAACCCACGGAGACCCCCCTCGCGGCGGAAGAGACACGTCACCCCTGTGACCCCGCGTTCCAGCACGGTGTCGTCGTCGGCTTCGACGGCTCGACGTCGAGCGAGCGCGCCCTCGCCTACGCGATCGGCATGGCCCATCGCTCGGGCTCCGGGCTGATCATCGTGCATGTGGCCAACCGGCTGCCGACCACGGTGTGGGCCGGCTGCGAGCCACCCGTCTTCGTCGACGTGCCGGACCACCGCACCGAGGTGCTCGGGCTGGAGCTGGCCTGTGCGGAGTATCTGGCCGAGGTGCCCTGGATCCTCGTCGAGCGCGGCGGCGACATCTGCCACGAGCTGGAGGAGGTCGGCCGCGAGTACTCCGCCGACGCCATCGTCGTGGGCTCGACCCACGGGCTCGTCGGACGGATCTTCGGCTCGGTCGCGGGCCGGCTCGCGCGGCGCGCGCAGCGGCCCGTCATCGTCATCCCGTAGCGGTCCCGGCGGTTCCGCCGAACCTACTCACGCGTACGAGGTGCCTTGTGCCTTTGTGAAGGGTACGAATGGAACGCGGGAGAATGCACGCGGGAGATTGCGCGCGGGAGATGCGACGCGGGGGAGCGACCAACTGGCGGCTGCGGCCGGGGTAATGGGCGACCCCGGCCATGCGGGAACGGGTTCCATGCGCAGGGTGGCGCGCATGGGGCCCGTTCGTCTGTCCGCACCGTGAGCGTGGTGGCTACTCCACCGTCACGGACTTGGCGAGGTTGCGCGGCTTGTCGATGTCCCGGCCGAGCGCCAACGCCGTGTGGTAGGCGAGAAGTTGGAGCGGGATGCCCATGAGGATCGGGTCGAGCTCGTCCTCGTTCTTCGGGACGACGATGGTGCGGTCGGCCTTCTCCTGCTCCTGGTGGGCGACGGCCAGGATGCGGCCGGAGCGGGCCTTGATCTCCTCGAGCGCGGCGCGGTTCTTCTCGAGCAGGTCGTCGTCGGGGACGATCGCGACCGTGGGGAGCGCCGGCTCGATGAGGGCGAGCGGGCCGTGCTTCAGCTCGGAGGCGGGGTAGGCCTCGGCGTGGATGTACGAGACCTCCTTGAGCTTCAGGGACGCCTCGCGGGCGACCGGGTAACCCCGGACGCGCCCGATGAACATCATCGAGCGGGCGTCCGCGTACTCCTTCGCGATCTCCTCGATCTCCGCCTCCTGCTCCAGGATCGCGGTGATCTGGGCGGGCAGCTTGCGCAGGCCCTCGATGATCCGCTTGCCGTCGGCGACGGACAGGTCGCGGATGCGGCCCAGGTGCAGGGCGAGCAGCGCGAAGGCGACCGTGGTGTTGGTGAAGCACTTGGTGGAGACGACGCAGACCTCGGGGCCCGCGTGCACGTAGACACCGGCGTCCGACTCACGCGCGATGGCGGAGCCGACCACGTTCACGACGCCGAAGACCCGGGCGCCCTTGCGCTTCAGCTCCTGGACGGCGGCGAGCACGTCGTAGGTCTCACCGGACTGCGAGACGGCGATGTAGAGGGTGTCGGGGTCGACGACCGCGTTGCGGTAGCGGAACTCGGAGGCGGGCTCGGCGTCCGCGGGGATGCGGGCCAGCTCCTCGATCATCTGGGCGCCGATCAGACCGGCGTGGTACGAGGTGCCGCAGCCGAGGATCTTCACGCGGCGCACGGAGCGGGCCTCGCGGGCGTCCAGGTTCAGGCCGCCCAGGTGCACGGTGGAGAAGCGGTCGTCGATGCGGCCGCGAAGGACGCGGTCCACGGCGTCGGCCTGCTCGAAGATCTCCTTGTGCATGTACGTGTCGTGGCCGCCCATGTCGTAGGAGGCGGCCTCGTACTCGACGGTCGTCGGGGACGCGGTGGTGCGGGTGCCCTCGGTCGTGTACGTACGGAAGTCGTCGGCCTTGAGGGTGGCCATCTCGCCGTCGTCGAGGGTGACGACCTGGCGGGTGTGGGAGACGAGCGCGGCGATGTCGGAGGCGACGAACATCTCCTTGTCGCCGATGCCGAGGACGACCGGCGAGCCGTTGCGGGCCACCACGATGCGGTCGGGGAAGTCGGCGTGGACGACCGCGATGCCGTACGTGCCCTCGACGAGGCGGAGCGCGTCGCGGACCTTGTCCTCCAGGTCCGTCTGCTGGGAGCGGGCGATGAGGTGGGTGAGGACCTCGGTGTCCGTCTCGGAGAGGAACCCGACGCCCTCGGCGGTCAGCTTGGCGCGCAGTTCGGCGGCGTTGTCGATGATGCCGTTGTGGACGACGGCGACCTTGTCGTCGCCGGACATGTGCGGGTGCGCGTTCTCGTCGGAGGGGGCGCCGTGCGTGGCCCAGCGGGTGTGGGCGATGCCGGTGGTGCCCTTGAAGCGGGCCGGGACCCTGGCCTCCAGGTCGCGGACGCGGCCCTTGGCCTTGACCATCTTCAGGCCCGCGGCCTTCGGGCTGGTGATGACGATGCCCGCGGAGTCGTAGCCGCGGTACTCCAGACGCTGCAGCCCCTCCAGGAGGAGCGGGGCCACGTCACGCTTGCCGATGTAACCGACAATTCCGCACATAGGTAAGAAAGGTCCCCTCTGGTTCTTGGCGGGATGCGGCGGTCAGCCGTAGACGATCCGGCGGAGCTGTCTGAGGGACAGCTCCGGCGGTGCGACCGCCCGGTACCGCAGATCCGCCCGGATCTGTTCGAAGATCGCCGCGTTCACCAGGCCCCGGGCCTGGAGTTCGCGGTGACGGCGGCGGACGTAGTCCTCCGCCGACTCGTCGAAGTAGGCGAGCACGTCCTGGATCACCCGCAGCGCCTCGCCCCGTCCCAGGGGCGTGCTGCGGGTCAGGTGATCGACGAGTTCCTCGTGCACTCGGACGATCCTGGGGCAGCGCCGGGGCTTTCGCAAGAAATCTGCCCGATATCGGGCAGGGTTCGCCGGAGTGGCATACGAGTCGGTGCGGTTCGCGCGGATATGATCATGACTTGAACCGGGCTATGCCGTTTGTTCGGGCCGCGTTCACGCCACGTACCCGACCGAGATGGATGCCCCCAGCAACTTTCAGGCCATGGACATTCCACGTATGGGCGTACCCGATGAGCTGGCCGGCCGGAGCCTCGCCGAGCAGCACGAGTACCTGCGCTCCAAGTTCTCCCGCCGCACGATGATGCGCGGCGGCGCCGTCACCCTCGGCGCGGTCGCGGGCGGCGTCTTCGTTCCGGGCGCCGCGAATGCCGCGGCCCCCGCCTCCACCACCGCCACGAGAACGTCGCACGACCACGTGGACGGCGCGCTCGTCGCCCCCTTCGGCCGCCACCTCTCCTACGGCAGCGACCCGCGCACCGAGATGACGGTGTCCTGGCAGGTGCCGGTCCCGGTGAAGGACCCCTTCATCCGCGTCGGCGCGCACGCCGGCGACCTGTCGCGGAAGATCCAGGCCGAGGTCCGCGCCCTCCACACCCCGGCGGGTGTCGGCACGAGCGCCGACCACACCCAGTACTACGTGCACGCCGAGCTGACCCACCTCAAGCCCGGCAAGACGTACTACTACGGCGTCGGCCACCAGGGCTTCGACCCGGCGGCCCCGAAGTTCGCGGGCACCATCGGCACCTTCACCACGGCACCCGCCCGCTCGCAGCCCTTCACCTTCACCGCCTTCGGCGACCAGGGCGTCAGCTACCACGCCCTCGCCAACGACAGCCTGATCCTCGCCCAGGGCCCCGCCTTCCACCTGCACGCCGGTGACATCGCCTACGCCGACCCGTCGGGCCAGGGGAAGACCACGGACACGTTCGACGCGCGGACCTGGGACCAGTTCCTCGCGCAGACCGAGTCCGTCGCCAAGTCGGTGCCGTGGATGGTCAGCTACGGCAACCACGACATGGAGGCCTGGTACTCGCCGAACGGCTACGGCAGCCAGGAGGCCCGCTTCGCGCCGCCGCGCAACGGCCCGGACCCGCGGAACCTGCCGGGCGTGTACTCGTTCGTGCACGGCAACACGGCCGTCATCTCGCTCGACGCCAACGACGTGTCGTGGGAGATCCCGGCCAACCTCGGCATCTCCGGCTCCACCCAGACCAAGTGGTTCGAGGCGCAGCTGAAGAAGTTCCGCCGCCACGGCTCGGGCATCGACTTCATCGTCGTCTTCTTCCACCACTGCGCGTACTGCACCGCCACCGCGCACGCCTCCGAGGGCGGCGTGCGCAAGGAGTGGGTGCCGCTGTTCGAGAAGTACACGGTCGACCTCGTCATCAACGGCCACAACCACGTCTACGAGCGTTCCGACGTGCTCAAGGGCGAGAAGGTCACCAAGGAGCTGCCGATCGGCGGCACCGCCTACCCGGAGACCGACGGCATCGTCTACGTCACGGCCGGCGCGGCTGGCAAGAGCCTGTACGCCTTCCCGGTCGAGGACACCTACCAGGGCCACGAGAAGGAGACCGACCCGTTCCAGTCGTACGTGGTCCAGCCCGACGGCTCCAAGAAGCCGGTGACCGTCGACTGGTCGCGGGTGCGGTACACCAACTACTCGTTCCTGCGGGTCGACGTGGAGCCGGCGCCGGCCGGCCGTACCGCGAAGCTGACGGTGCGCGGACTCGCGGAGACCGGCGAGGAGATCGACCGGTTCGTCGTGGCCCGCAAGGTGCGCCGCTGACCCGATGACCGGCGCCGGGTGAGGTCACAGCCGCTTCAGGACCGCCCCTTTCGCGGCCGTGAACTCGTCGTCCGTCAGGACCCCGGCCCGGTGCAGCTCGCCGAGTTCGCGCAGGCGCCGCAGCAGCGCGTCGTGGTCGTCCTCGGCGGGGGCGGCGGCGGGGGCGGACTGAGGCGCCGGGGCCAGGGCCTCGGGGGCGGCAGGGACGGCCGGGGCGGCGGGCGCGGCCGGGTGCGGCAGGCGGGCCTGGACGGCCGCCGCGACCAGCGCCATCAGCGGGTCCTTCTTGAACCCCCACAGCTCGACCGAGTTCGGGTCGTACTTCGGCGGCGCCTTCGTCGGCGACGATCTGACGACGAAGCGCAGACAGCCGTTCTCCAGGCCCACGGCCGGCTGCCACTCCACCGCCGCGATGTCGGCGATGGCGAGCATCCGCGCCCCGGCGGCGGCCTTGGCGTCGTCCGTCTTCCAGTTCCACTCCAGGCGTATGTGCTCCCCGTCGAAGCCGACCGTGCCGTCCCCGGCCGAGACGGACAGCGGTACGGCCGGGCCCGGCAGGACGTAGGCGGTGCAGGGCGTCGCCGGGACCTGTTCGAGCAGCAGCGCGTTGCGCACCTCGTCCACCAGGTACTCCGCGACGCCGTACCGGTCCGACTCGACCGTGAGCTGGTACGGGTCCGAGGCGTCCGTCAGCTTGCCGCCCGACGCCTGGAGGAGCGGGTCCGCGCCGTCGCGCAGCCGCAGCCGCAGGCGGCCCGTCTTCTTGCCGTGCTCGAAGGAGATCCCCGCCAACGCCTCCAGGGGGACGACGAGTTCGCCCAGCGTCTTGCGGAGCAGGCCGACGTTCTTGTCCCGTCCGGGCGTGAGCCGCAGGGCCTCACCCTCGAACGTCCACGTGCCGTCGCGCTGGATGATTTCCGCCATGGGGCGATTCTGACATCAGGCCCCCGGGGAATGGTCTACACCTTGACCGGTCGCGGGGCGGGGGGTACGCATGGTGACCGATCGGTTGCACCTACGCACGCACGAAACGCTCGTACGACGAACTCCGCAACGACCACCGTCGAAGGGACCGTTCGTGAGGACGCACCACAGATCGCACACCAGGCCCGCCGTAGCCGTGCTGGGCTCGCTCCTTCTCGTCGCCGCCGGAGCCGGGGCCGTCGGAGCCGTCCCGGCCGCCGCCTCTCCCACCGCCGCCGCGCCCGCCGCCGCGATCCCGCTCGGGCAGATCGTCCCCGCGCCCGCGAAGGCGACCGCGGGCGGATCCGCGTACCGGATCACCGCCTCGACCCGGATCCGGGTCGAGGACGGCTCGCGCGACGCGCGCCGGGTCGGCGACCACCTCGCCGATGTCCTGCGCCCGTCCACCGGCTACAAGCTGCCCGTCACCGACGATGACGGCCGCGACGGCATCCGCCTTGAACTGAACCGCAAGGACGGCAGGCTCGGGGCGGAGGGGTACCGGCTGACCAGCGACGGGCGGTCCGTCACCATCGTCGCGCGCGAGGCCGCCGGGCTCTTCCACGGCGTCCAGACGCTGCGCCAGCAGCTGCCCGCGAAGGTGGAGGCGAACAGCAGGCAGTCCGGGCCGTGGCTGGTCGCGGGCGGCACCATCGAGGACACCCCGCGCTACGACTGGCGCGGCGCCCACCTCGACGTGTCCCGCCACTTCTTCGGGGTCGACCAGGTCAAGCGGTACATCGACGAGCTGGCGCTCTACAAGGTCAACAAGCTGCACCTGCACCTGAGCGACGACCAGGGCTGGCGCATCGCCGTCGACTCCTGGCCGAAGCTCGCCACGTACGGCGGGTCCACGCAGGTCGGCGGAGGCGCGGGCGGCTACTACACCAAGGCCCAGTACAAGGAGATCGTCCGGTACGCCGCCTCCCGCTATCTGGAGGTCGTGCCCGAGATAGACATGCCGAGCCACACCAACGCGGCGCTCGCCTCGTACGCCGAGCTGAACTGCGACGGTGTCGCGCCCCCGCTCTACACCGGCACCGAGGTCGGCTTCAGCTCGCTGTGCGTCGACAAGGACATCACGTACGAGTTCGTGGACGACGTGGTGCGCGAGCTGGCCGCGATCACGCCCGGCAAGTACCTCCACATCGGCGGCGACGAGGCCCACTCCACCAGCCACGAGGACTACGTCACCTTCATGAACAAGGTGCAGCCGATCGTCGCCAAGTACGGCAAGACGGTCGTCGGCTGGCACCAGCTCACCGCCGCCACCCCGGCCAAGGGCGCGCTCGCGCAGTACTGGGGCACGGAGGGGACGAGCGCGGCCGAGAAGGCGCAGGTCGCCGAGGCCGCGAAGAACGGGACCGGGCTCATCATCTCGCCCGCGGACCGCACGTACCTCGACATGAAGTACGACAAGGACACCCCGCTCGGCCTGTCCTGGGCGGGCTACGTGGAGGTGCGGCGCTCCTACGACTGGGATCCGGGGAACTACCTGACCGGAGCGCCGGCTTCGGCCGTGCGCGGGGTCGAGGCGCCGCTGTGGTCGGAGACGCTGACGAAGACCGCGGACATCGAGTACATGGCGTTCCCACGGCTGCCGGGCGTGGCCGAGCTCGGCTGGTCGCCCGCGGCCACGCACGACTGGGACACGTACAAGGTGCGCCTCGCCGCGCAGGCGCCGCGCTGGGACGCGCTCGGCATCGGCTACTACAAGTCGCCGCAGGTGCCGTGGCCGACAAAGTGAGTTGTTGAGAAAGGGGCTCGGGAGGACCGTCTCCCGAGCCCCTTCCGGTCTCATACGGCCGTCACGCGATCGGGTTATCCAGATCGCCGACCAGCTGCAACGCGCCAGACGGGTCCGCCAGGTCCACCATCTGCGCGTTGTTGCGCAGCTGGAGCCGGTTGAGGGCGGACAACGCGAACGTCGGGGCGAACATGTCGTACCGCTTGAACTTGTCCGCCAGGTGCGGCGCGGAGTCCTGGTAGTCGCGTACGCAGTCGGCGACCGCCGACCAGAACGTGTCCTCGTCCAGGACGCCGTCCTCGACCAGGTTCGCCGCCAGGAAGCGGAAGAAGCAGTCGAAGACGTCCGTGAAGATCGACAGCAGCTTCATGTCGTCGGGGACCTCGACGCGGATACGGTCCACCTTCGGCGGAAGCACCGCGTCCACGTCCATCACCGCGATCTCCTCGGCGATGTCCTTGAACACCGCCCGCCGGACGGCCCCGCGCTCGTCCAGGACCAGGATGACGTTCTCGCCGTGCGGCATGAACACCAGGTCGTAGGCGTAGAAGCTGTGGAGGAGCGGCGTCAGGTAGGCCGTGAGGTAGGGCTTCAGCCACTCGCGCGGGGTCAGGCCCGAGCGTTCGATCAGGGCGCCCGCGAAGGAGCGGCCCGCGCGGTCCACGTGCAGCAGCGACGCCATCGTGGCGAGCCGCTCGCCCTCGGCGAGGGACGCGACCGGGGACTCGCGCCACAGGGCGGCCAGCATCTTGCGGTAGGGCGAGTAGCGGTCGGTGGCGGCCTCGTACTCCAGGTGCCGGTAGCCGACGGCCGCGCGCTCGCGGATGATCGTCAGGCCCGTGCCCCTGAGCACCTCGTCGCTCTCGATGAGCCCGGCCAGCCAGTCGTTGATGGCGGGCGTCGCCTCCATGTACGCCGCCGACAGGCCGCGCATGAAGCCCATGTTGATGACGGACAGGGCCGTCTTCACGTAGTGCTTCTCGGGGGAGGTGGCGTTGAAGAACGTACGGATCGACTGCTGCGCCAGGTACTCGTCGTCGCCCTCGCCCAGGCAGACGAGGCGGCGCTGGGCGACCTCGGCGGCGAAGGTGACGGACAGCTTGTTCCACCACTGCCACGGGTGGACGGGGATGAGGAGGTAGTCCGCCGGGTCGAGGCCATGGTCGCGGAGGGTGGCGTCGAAGCGGCCGCGGGTCTCCTCGCCGAGTTCGGCGCGGAGCAGCGACTCGTAGTCGAGGCCGACGCCCGCCGTGAACGCGGCCCGCTCGCGCGTCGCCGCCAGCCAGATCAGCCGTACGGGGCTCGCGGTCTCGGGCGCGTACGAGAGGTACTCGTGGATGCCGAAGCCGAGGCGGCCGTTGTTCGCGACGAAGCAGGGGTGGCCCTCGGTCATGCCCGTCTCGATGTCCTGGAAGGACCCGGAGGCGGCCAGCTCGGCGGCGGTGACGTCGGGCTTCGTCAGCTTGAAGCAGGTGCCGGACAGGGTGGAGGAGATCTCCTCCAGGTAGACCGGCAGGATCGCGTCGGACAGGCCGAGCGCGCCCTTCAGCTCGGTGAAGAACTCCAGTGCCTGGAGAGGGAGTCCGGTGCCGTCGCGGTGGCGGGTGATCGAGCCGGCGGCGATCTGCCAGTGGTCCAGGCGCAGTCGGCGGGCGCTGAACTCGTAGCGGGTGGTGCCGTCGTCGCTGCGGACGACGTAGCGGCCGTCGTCGAGCGGCTCGGGGGTGAGGAGGCGCTCGTGGGTGAACTCGGCGAGCGCCTTGCGGATCAGGAGGCGGTTGGCCTCGGCCCAGCGCTCGGGGGAGAGGTGGGTGACAGTGTCGGCGAGCGTCATGCGCGCACCTCCGTCTGCTGAGTGGCGGCTTCGAACCGGGCGCGCGTGCAGAAGCTGAGCAGCGCCCTCTTCTCCGGCTTGTCGATCTCCCGGGCGGGGACGAAACCGACGGCCTCGTTGAGCGCGTGCACGGCCTTGTTGCTGACGTCGGGCTCCACGACCACGCGCTCGACGCGCGGGTCCGCGAAGAGGTGCGCCATCACGGTGGTGATCACGGCGCGGGTGAAGCCGTGCTCGGGGGTGTCGGTCGGCGCGACGAGGAAGTGCATGCCGATGTCGCCGGGCTCGGGCTCGTACAGGCCGACGAGTTCCACGTGGCGCGGGTCGTAGCTCTCCATCAGGAAGACGGGGACGCCGTCGCGCTCGCCGATGAACGCGTCGTGGTGCTCGGCGGCGGCGACGGACAGGTACTCGCGCTCGACGTCCGGCAGCGTCGCGTCCCCCATCAGCCAGAACGACGCCTTCGGGTGGGTGACCCAGCCGTGGACGAGTGCGGCGTCCCGCGTCGGATCGAGGGGGCGTATCGCGAAGGTCATACGGAGAACTCCTGGAAGGCGATGGTCTTCTCGACGGGGTAGTACTCGGAGCCGAGCAGCTCGCCGATGATGTAGCTGTTGCGGTAGGCGCCCATGCCCAGGTCGGGGCTGGTGACGCTGTGCGTGTGCACGCCCGCGTTCTGCAGGAAGATGCCGCGCCCGGTGGTGTCGATGGCGTAGTTGCGGGCGACGTCGAAGCGGCCGCGGCCGTCGAAGCGGATACGGTCCCTGACCGGCTCCAGGAACGCCGGGGCCTGGTACTTGTAGCCGGTGGCGAGGATCAGGCCCTCGGTGTGCAGCTCGTACGCCTTGTCCTGTTCCTCCTGGTGCAGGCCCAGGGTGTACGTGCCGTTCTCGTAACCGGCGCTGACGAGCGCCGAGTTGGTGAGGAGCCGTGTCTGTACGGGCCCGCCGAGCTTCTTCTGGTACAGCAGGTCGAAGATCGCGTCGACCAGCTCGCCGTCGATGCCCTTGAACAGGCCCTTCTGCCGCTCCTCCAGGGCGTACCGGGTGGTCTCCGGCAGCGCGTGGAAGTAGTCGATGTAGTCCGGGGACGTCATCTCGAGCGTCAGCTTGGTGTATTCGAGGGGGAAGAAGCGCGGGGAGCGCGTGACCCAGTTCAGGCGGTAGCCGTGGACGTCGATCTCGCTGAGCAGGTCGTAGTAGATCTCGGCGGCGGACTGGCCGCTGCCGACGAGCGTGATCGACTCCTTCTGCTGCAGCTCCTTCTTGTGCTGGAGGTAGCGGGAGTTGTGCAGGTAGTCGCCGCCGAGGCCCTGGACGGCGTCGGGGATGTGCGGCGGGGTGCCGGTGCCGAGGACCAGGTGCGGGGCGCGGTAGGTGGTGCCGCTCCCGGTGGTGGCGGTGTAGAGGCCGTCGCCCTCGTCGTACGTGACGGACGTGACCGTCGTGCCGAAGCGGATCGAGGAGACCTTGGCGGCGGCCCAGCGGCAGTAGTCGTTGTACTCGACACGCAGCGGATAGAAGTTCTCGCGGATGTAGAACGAGTACAGCCGGCCGGACTCCTTCAGGTAATTGAGGAAGGAGTAGGGGGAGGTGGGGTCGGCGAGCGTGACCAGGTCCGACATGAACGGGGTCTGGAGGTGCGCGCCCTCCAGGAACATCCCGGAGTGCCACTCGAAGTCCGGCTTGGACTCCAGGAAGACACCGTTCAGCTCGGCTATGGGTTCGGTGAGGCAGGCGAGGCCGAGGTTGAACGGGCCGAGTCCGATCCCGATGAAGTCATGCGTGTCACGGGGTTCAGGAAGCGCGGTCAAGGGTGTCTCCCAGGTACTGCTCGGCGTGGCCGGCGATGAGGTCGAGAACGGCCGAGATGTCGGCGAGGGTCGTCTCGGGGTTGAGCAGGGTGAACTTCAGGTACTGGCGGTCGCCCACCTTGGTGCCCGCGACCACCGCGGCACCGGAGGCGAACAGGGCCTTGCGGGCGTGGAGGTTGGCGCGGTCGATCTCCGCGGGGTCGGTGACGGCGGCCGGTATGTAGCGGTAGACGAGCGTGGACAGGCTCGGCTCCACGACGACGTCGAAGCGCGGGTCGGCGGCGAGCAGCTTCCAGCCCTCGTGCGCGAGGTCGCACACCTCGTCGAAGAGGTCGCCGATGCCGTCGGCGCCCATCACGCGCAGCGTCATCCACAGCTTGAGCGCGTCGAAGCGGCGGGTGGTCTGCAGGGACTTGTCGACCTGGTTGGGGATGCGCTCGGCGAGCGTGCGGCGCGGGTTGAGGTACTCGGCGTGGTAGGTCGCGTGGCGCAGGGTGGCGCCGTCACGGACGAGGATCGCGCTCGAACTGACCGGCTGGAAGAACGACTTGTGGTAGTCGACGGTGACGGAGTCGGCGCGCTCGATGCCGGTGAGCCGGTCGCGGTTCTTCGGCGAGACGAGCAGGCCGCAGCCGTACGCGGCGTCCACGTGCATCCACGTCTCGTACCGGTCGCACAGCTCGGCGATCTCGGGCATCGGGTCGATGGACCCGAAGTCGGTCGTGCCGGCGGTGGCGACGACGGCCATGGGGACGAGGCCGTCGGCGCGGCAGCGCTCCAGCTCGGCGGCGAGCGCCGCGGTCCGCATCCGCTTGTCGCGGTCTACGGGGATCGACACGACGGCGTCGGCGCCGAGGCCGAGGAGCCGCGCGGACTTCTGCACGCTGAAGTGGCCGGCCTCGGAGGCGAAGACGCGGAGCTTCGCGAGTGGGGCCGGGCCTTCCCAGCTCTCCGGGCCGGTCTTGGCCTCCTGGCGGGCCAGGAGCAGCGCCTGGAGGTTGGACTGCGAGCCGCCGGAGGTGAAGACGCCGTCGGCGGCGGGGCCGAGGCCGACGCGCGCGGTGGTCCAGTCGATGAGTTTGCGCTCGATGAGCGTGCCGCCCGCCGACTGGTCCCAGGTGTCGAGCGAGGAGTTGACGGCGGAGAGGACGGCTTCGCCGACGACGGCGGGGATCACGACCGGGCAGTTGAGGTGCGCCAGGTAGCGGGGGTGGTGGAAGTAGACGGCGTCGCGGAGGTAGACGTCCTCCAGCTCGTCGAGCACGGCCATGGTGTCGTGGAGCGGCGTGTCCAGGTCGACGGCGTCGATGGTGGGGGCGAGGGCGTCCGGGGTGACGCCGGTGAACGGCTTCGTGGTGGTGGCGAGTCTGGCCGCCACCCGCTCGATTCCCTCGGTCACGGAGCCGCGGTAGAGCTCCGCGGTCGTGTCATTGAGCAGGTGCGAGCGCATGAACGGTTCCTCCGGGGTGGGGGTGGGGTGATCCCGGGCGGGACACGAGAAAGGGCGAGGTCGCGAACTCGTCGTTAGGTTAGCCTAACCTAACTTCAGCTCGCGAACTCGCCCCAGGTGTGTGCCCGGATCGCCCGCACTTGCCGGATGGTGACCGGCTCGCGCCGCCGTCGTGCGTTACGCGGCGGCCGGCTGCTCCCGCAGCGCGTCCTCGCTCAGCCCGCGCTTCCAGTACCCGACGAACGTCACCGCCCGCTTGTCGTACCCGCGCTCCCGCACGAGATGCCTGCGCAGCTCCTTCATCGTGCCGGACTCACCCGCGAGCCAGGCGTACGGCCTTGCGCAGGGCGGGAGTTGAGCTCTGCTGAGCGCGTCGAGCGCCGTCGCGCAGCCCTCCTCGCGCACCAGCCACTCCACGGTGACGTCGGCGGCGGTCACGACCGGCTGGACGTCGCCGCGGCGCGGGACCTCCAGGACCACGTGCGCGGAGACGGTCGACGGCAGCCAGGCGAGCACGCCGAGCGCGGCGGGCAGCGCCGTCTCGTCGCCCCACATGACGATGTGGTCGAAGTCGTGCGGCGGACGGCAGCGCACCGCCGCGTTGTCGGCGACCGCCGGACCGAGCACGGCGGCCAGGTCGCCGGGGCGCGCGCCCTCCGCCCAGCGGCAGGCGGGCCCGGCGACGGCCGGACCGTCGTTGTGCAGGACGAAGTCGATGTCGATCTCTTCAACGTGTCCGGGCCGCGCGCGGCGCTGGCCGCTCAGCGTGTACGAGCGCATCACCGCGCGCTCGTCGGCCGGGATCGCCCGGTAGGCCGCGTGCCAGGCGCGGCCGTCGTCACCCGCCTCGACGGGCGGCAGGACCGGTGCGTGCCGGCCCGGCTGCGGCAGGAAGAGGGAGAGGGACTGGTCGCGCCCGCCGCCGTGGAAGGCGGCGAGCTCGTCCCCGGTGAAGGTGACCCGTAGCAGTGACGGGCCTAGGCGCCTCGTGCGCACCACTCGCAGATCGAAGAATCGGAAGGGGGCGACTGCGGGGGCTTCGGCCGTCACGGTCATGGGATCAGGACACCTTCTTCGCCGTCTCGATGGCCTTGGCCAGGTTCTCCAGGAGCGGGGCGCACTTGTCGTAGGACAGGATCGGCTCGGGGGAGCGCGGGATGACCTGCCCGGCCTTGACGGCGGGCAGCTGCTTCCAGGTCGGCTCGTCGATGTCGGCCGGCTGGATGGTCTGGGTGCGGTCGTCCATCATGATGATGTCGGCCTTGTGCTTGTCGACGTTCTCCCAGCTCAGGTTCTCGAACCAGCCGCCGGACTCCTTCTTCGCGGCCTCCGTCGGCTCGACGAAGTTCACGCCGAGGGCCTTGAAGTACTCCAGGTCGATGGAGAGGTCCGTGCCGGACACGTAGAAGATGTCCTGGCTCGCCGAGCCGGCGAGGACCTTGATGTCGGGGTGGGCCTTCGCGGCCTTGCGCAGGCGGGCCGCCGCGTCCTCGAACCGCTTCTTCGCCGCGACGACCTTGTCGGCCTTCATGTCGGCGCCGAGCGACTCGGCCAGCGCGTACATGCGCTCGAGCGGCTGCGTCATCTGGCGGTCGAAGACGGAGATCGCGACGCTCGGGGCGAGCTTGGCGATCTTGTCCTTGGACTCCTCCGGGACGGACCACAGGGTGCCCGCGTCGTCGAACGTCGTGGTGACGAGGACGTCCGGGGCGAGGCCCGCGTACTTCTCGATGTTGAACTGGCCCCAGGCGTTGCCGAGGACCGTCACCTTGGTGACGTCCATGTCGCCGGCCTGCACGTCCGGCTTGCCGCCCTTGGTGGTGGTCGGGCCGAAGACGCCCTTGACCTGGACGCCGTAGTCCCACAGGGCGGCGCCGACACCGGTGAAGGCGACGATGTTCGCCGGGACCTTGTCCAGCTTCACCGTGGTGGAGCGGTCGTCCTTGAACGACCAGGGGCCGGACTCCGCCTTGGCGGTCGAGCCCGAGCCGCTGTCTTTGCCGCCGTCGTCATTGCCGCAGGCGGCGAGTGCGACACCGAGGCCGAGGGCGCCGCCTGCGGCGAGGACGCCGCGGCGGGTGGGGCGGGACAGTCGGGCGTTGGGCATCTCGTACTGCTTTCGGACGTGCCGGACCGGCGCCGGGCGGGGCTCTGGAACTGAGGGAAGGTTAACCTAAGTTCCCGGCATGTCCAGGGGGCGGGGCCTGTGATCTGCGCCAGGCCCCGCCACGGCTGCTACTGGGCGACCCCCAGCTCCCGCGCGATCAGCATGCGCTGCACCTCGCTCGTGCCCTCGCCGATCTCCAGGATCTTGGAGTCCCGCCACATCCGGGCCACCGGGTACTCGTTCATGAAGCCGTAGCCGCCGTGGATCTGCGTCGCCTCGCGCGCGTTGTCCACCGCCACCGTCGACGAGTACAGCTTCGCGATCGCCGCCTCCTTCTTGAACGGTTCACCGGCGACCATCCGCGACGCCGCGTCGTACCAGCCGACCCGGGCCATGTGCGCCCGCATCTCCATGTCCGCGAGCTTGAACTGGATCGCCTGGTTCGTCCCGATCGGCTTGCCGAAGGCGTGCCGCTCGGCCGCGTACTTCACGGACTCGTCGACACAGCCCTGTGCGAGCCCCGTGGCGAGCGCGGAGATCGCGACGCGGCCCTCGTCGAGGATCCGCAGGAACTGGGCGTACCCGCGGCCCTCCTCGCCGAGCAGGTTCGCCGCGGGCACGCGCACGTCGGCGAAGGACAGCTCGCGCGTGTCCGACGCGTTCCACCCGACCTTCGAGTACGGGGCCGCGACCGTGAACCCGGGCGTGCCGGAAGGGACGATGATGGCTGAGATCAGCGGGCGGCCGTCGGGCTTGCGGCCGGTGACGGCGGTGACCGTGACAAGGCCGGTGATGTCCGTCCCCGAGTTGGTGATGAAGCACTTGGAGCCGTTTATCACCCACTCGTCGCCGTCGCGCACGGCCGTCGTACGGGTGCCGCCCGCGTCCGAACCGCCGTCCGGCTCGGTCAGCCCGAACGCGCCCAGGACCTCGCCCGAGCACAGCCGCGGCAGCCACTCCCGCTTCTGCTCCTCGGTGCCGAACAGGTGCAGCGGCATGGCGCCCAGCGAGACGCCCGCCTCCAGGGTGATCGCCACCGAGGAGTCGACGCGGGCCAGCTCCTCCAGGGCGATGCCGAGCGCGAAGTAGTCGCCGCCCATCCCGCCGTACTCCTCGGGGAACGGCAGGCCGAACAGGCCCATGCGGCCCATCTCGCGGACGATCTCGTACGGGAACTCGTGGCGCTCGTAGTAGTCGCCGATCTTCGGCGCGACGACGTCGTGCGCGAACGCCTCGACCGTGCGGCGCAGCTCTTCCAGCTCGGGGCTCAGACGGTGGTCCATCGTGTACTCACTGCTCCTGGTGGGTCAGGGCGCGGACGGTGCGGGACGGGCTCGGTCGGCCCAGTTGTTCGGCCATCCACGCGCTTGTGGCGGTGAGGCGGCCGAGGTCGACTCCGGTCTCGACGCCCAGCCCGCGCAGCATCCAGACGAGGTCCTCGGTGGCGAGATTGCCGGTGGCGCTCTTCGCGTACGGGCAGCCGCCCAGGCCGCCCGCGGAGGCGTCCACGGTGCTCACGCCGTGTTGCAGCGCGGCCAGGGTGTTGGAGAGGGCCTGGCCGTACGTGTCGTGGAAGTGGACGCCGATGCGGTGTGTTCCGACTCCGGCCTCGTTCAGCGCCGTCAGCAGGGCTGTCACGTGGGCCGGGGTGGCGACGCCGATCGTGTCGCCGAGGCTCAGTTCGTCGCAGCCCATGTCGATGAGCGCCTTGGCGGTGGAGACGACCTGGGGGACCGGGACCGCGCCCTCCCAGGGGTCGCCGAAGCACATGGAGAGGTAGCCGCGGATGTGGGCGCCGTGTTCCTTGGCGCGGGTCACCACCGGGTCGAACATGTCCAGGGACTCGGCGACCGTGCGGTTCAGGTTGGCCTTGGCGAAGGACTCCGTCGCGCTGGCGAAGACGGCCATGCGGCTCGCGCCGAGGGCCAGGGCCCGGGTGAGGCCCCGTTCGTTCGGTACGAGTACGGGGAGGTCGGTGTTCTCGAGGTCCTGGAGGGCGGGGAACAGGGTCTCCGCGTCCGCCAGTTGGGGGACCCACTTGGGGTGGACGAAGCTTGTCGCCTCGATGGTGGTGAGGCCGGCCTCGGCCAGGCGGTGGATGAACTCGGCCTTGACCTCCGTAGGGACCAGGGATTTCTCGTTCTGGAGTCCGTCCCTGGGGCCCACCTCGTGGATACGTACCTGTGCGGGCAGGTTCTCGGCCCTGACCACCATGGGGAGGGAGGGGGTGGTCATACGGGTGCCTCCTCGCCGTTGGCGGCCTGCGTCTCTGGTGGGTGCGGCGCCGTTGTGGCTGGTCGCGCGGTTCCCCGCGCCCCTGGCGGGGTTGTCGTCGTGCCGGGGGTGATCATGCTGACGCCTCCTCGCCGTTGGCGGCCTGCGTTTCTGGTGGGGCGGTCTCGTCAGCGGTGTCCGATGGCTCCACCACCGCCAGCACCTGGTCCATGGCCACCGTCGTGCCCGGCATCACGTCCAGCTCCGTCACCACTCCCGCGTGCGGGGACGCGATGACGT
Source organism: Streptomyces sp. NPDC016845 (assembly GCF_044332585.1). NCBI lineage: Bacteria > Bacillati > Actinomycetota > Actinomycetes > Kitasatosporales > Streptomycetaceae > Streptomyces > Streptomyces sp. NPDC016845. The sequence goes on from NZ_JBIRPI010000007.1 coordinate 308,993, forward strand.
GCTCCATCTTCATCGCCTCGACGACGAGGAGGCTCTGGCCCGCGGTCACCTCGTCGCCCACCGCCACCTTCACCACCGTCACGGTGCCGGGCATCGGGGCCGTCAGGGAGCCCGCGCCGCCCGAACCCGCGCCGGTGAGACTCGCCGCTACCGGGTCGTGGTCCTGGACGTGCCAGGCGTCGCCGTCGAGGGCGAGCCAGTCGCCGGCGACGGCGGTGGGGCGGGCCGGTTCGGTGGGGGCGCCTGACACCAGGATCTCCGTGCCGCGTACGCGGACCTCCACCGGGTCGTGGCCCGGGACGCGTACGTGGTGGACCGTCCAGGCCGGTTCGCCGCCGAGGCGCCAGCCGTCGGGGCGGGCGAACGGGTCCGACCAGCCCGGCCGCTCGGGCGGCGCGAGGCGCTGCTGGCGCAGGGCGCCCGCCGCCGCGTAGACGGACGGGGGGACTTCGGAGTCGACCAAGGCGTCCGCCGCGCGCTCCACCAGGCCCGTGTCCAGCTCGCCCGACACCACGTCCGGGTGGGCAAGGAGGCGGCGCAGGAAACCGGCGTTCGTCGGCACGCCGAGCGTCACCGTCCGGGCCAGCGCGGCGCGCAGCCTGCGCAGCGCGGTCGCCCGGTCGGGGCCGTACGCGATGACCTTCGCCAGCATCGGGTCGTAGAGGGAGGAGACCTCCGTGCCCTCGCTCAGGCCCGAGTCCGTGCGGACCCCGGTGCCGGTGGGCTCGCTCAGCGCGAGGACCGTGCCGCCCGAGGGAAGGAAGCCGCGCGCCGGGTCCTCGGCGCAGAGGCGGGCCTCCACCGCGTGGCCGGTGAGCGTGATGTCGTCCTGGGTGAAGGGGAGCGGCTCGCCCGCCGCGACCCTGACCTGCCACTCCACCAGGTCCAGGCCCGTGATCAGCTCGGTGACCGGGTGCTCGACCTGGAGGCGGGTGTTCATCTCCATGAAGCAGTACGCGGACGGGTCCTCGCCGGGGACGATGAACTCGACCGTGCCCGCGCCCCGGTAGCCGCAACTGCGGGCCGCCTCGACGGCCGCCGCGCCCATCTCCGCGCGCGTGGCCTCGTCGAGCAGGACGCTCGGTGCCTCCTCGACGATCTTCTGGTGGCGGCGCTGCAAGGAGCATTCGCGCTCGCCCAGATGCACGACGTTGCCGTGCGCGTCGGCGAGGACCTGGATCTCGATGTGCCGGGGCCGGTCGATCCACCGCTCGACCAGGAGTGTGTCGTCACCGAAGGAGGCGCGGGCCTCGCGCCGCGCGGCCGCGATCTCGTCGTCCAGGGTGGTCAGGTCGCGGACCAGGCGCATGCCCTTGCCGCCACCGCCCGCCGAGGGCTTGAGCAGGACCGGGGCGCCCAACTGGCGTGCCGCTTCCGCCAGTTCCGGGTCGCGGCCGCCCGGGACCACCGGGACGCCGGCCGCCGACACCGTCTCCTTGGCGCGGATCTTGTCGCCCATCAGCGCGATCGCGTCGGCGGACGGGCCGATGAAGACGAGGCCCGCCTCTTCGCAGGCGCGCGCGAACCCGGCGTTCTCCGCGAGGAACCCGTACCCCGGGTGCACCGCCTGCGCGCCGGTCCTCGTCGCGGCCTCGATCAGGCGTTCCACGGAGAGGTAGCTCTCGGTCGCCGGGGGCGGGCCGATGCGCACCGCCTCGTCCGCCTCGCGCACGTGCCGCGCGTCCGCGTCGGCGTCGCTGTGGACCGCGACCGAGCGGATGCCGAGTTCGCGCAGCGTGCGGATGACGCGGACGGCGATCTCGCCGCGGTTGGCCACAAGCACCGTCTCGAACAATGTGGTTCCCCTGGTCGTAGCCGTCGTAGCCGTCGTAGCCGTCGTAGCCGTCGTGGCCGTCGTGGCCGTCGTGGCCGTCATGGACTTCATGGCCGTCACATCCGGAAGACGCCGAAGCCGCCGGACTTCTCCGGCAGCGGCGCGTTGGCGCAGGCGGTCAGGGCCAGGCCCAGGACCTGGCGGGTCTCGAGGGGGTCGATCACGCCGTCGTCCCACAGGCGGGCCGTCGCGTAGTAGGCGCTGCCCTGGGTCTCGTACTGGGCGCGGACCGGGGCCTTGAACGTCTCCTCGTCCTGCGCCGGCCAGTCCTCCCCGCGCGACTCCAACTGGTCGCGCTTGACGGTGGCCAGCACCGACGCGGCCTGTTCGCCGCCCATGACGGAGATCTTGGCGCCGGGCCACATCCACAGGAAGCGCGGTGAATAGGCGCGGCCGCACATCGAGTAGTTGCCCGCGCCGTACGAGCCGCCGATGACGACGGTCAGCTTCGGCACGCGCGTGCAGGCCACCGCGGTGACCATCTTGGCGCCGTGCTTGGCGATTCCGCCCGCCTCGTAGTCCCGGCCGACCATGAACCCGGAGATGTTCTGCAGGAAGACCAGCGGGATGCCGCGCTGGTCGCACAGTTCGATGAAGTGGGCGCCCTTCTGGGCGGACTCGGAGAACAGGATGCCGTTGTTGGCGACGATGCCGACCGGGTGCCCCTGGATGTGCGCGAACCCGGTGACCAGGGTCTGCCCGTACTCGGCCTTGAACTCGGCGAACCGCGAACCGTCGACCACGCGCGCGATGACCTCGCGAACGTCGTAGGGGGTGCGCGAGTCGACCGGCACCGCCCCGTACAGACCCGCGGGGTCGACCTTCGGCTCCACCGCCGTCTTCACCGACCACGGCAGCGGGCCGCGCTCGGGGAGCGTGGAGGCGATGGTCCGCACGATGCGCAGCGCGTGCGCGTCGTCCTCCGCCAGGTGGTCGGTGACGCCGGAGACGCGGGAGTGCACCTCGCCGCCGCCCAGCTCCTCGGCCGTCACCACCTCACCCGTGGCCGCCTTCACCAGCGGCGGACCGCCGAGGAAGATCGTGCCCTGGTTGCGGACGATCACGGCCTCGTCGCTCATCGCGGGCACGTACGCGCCGCCCGCCGTGCACGAGCCGAGGACCGCCGCGATCTGCGGGATGCCCGCGCCCGACATCCGCGCCTGGTTGTAGAAGATCCGCCCGAAGTGCTCCCGGTCGGGGAAGACCTCGTCCTGCATCGGCAGGAACGCGCCGCCGGAGTCCACCAGGTACACGCACGGCAGCCGGTTCTCCAGGGCCACCTCCTGCGCGCGCAGGTGCTTCTTCACCGTCATCGGGTAGTACGTGCCGCCCTTGACCGTCGCGTCGTTCGCCACGATCACGCACTCGCGGCCCGCGACCCGGCCGATCCCGGCGATCACCCCGGCGGCCGGTGCCTGCCCCTCGTACAGCCCGTCCGCGGCGAGCGGTGCCAGCTCCAGGAACGGCGAGCCCGGGTCGAGCAGCGTGTCCACGCGGTCGCGCGGCAGCAGCTTGCCGCGCGCGGTGTGCCGCGCCCTGGCCCGCTCGCCGCCGCCGAGCCGGGCGGCCGCGATCTTGCTCCGCAGCTCCTCGCCGAGCGCCCGGTGGGCCGCCTCATTGGCCCTCCAGGCCTCCGACGCGGGGTCCGCCGCGCTCGTCAGCTCCGGTGCCTCGTGCATCCTGCGGTCTCCTCGTCAAGCAATGAGCGTTGCCGGCCCCCACGTCACGCATGACGCATGTATGACCGGGGGGCCGCCGAGAACGTTAATGACCGTTAACCTGTTGCGGTAAGGTTAACGGTCGCTAACTCCCCTGTCTAGAATTGGTTCCATGGCCACCAGAACCGACGCCCCCACCCGCCGCGAGCAGATCCTCAAAGAGGCCGCGCGGCTCTTCGCCGAGCGTGGGTTCCACGGGGTCGGGGTCGACGAGATAGGAGCCGCGGTCGGCATCAGCGGCCCCGGTCTGTACCGGCACTTCGCGGGCAAGGACGCGATGCTCGCCGAGCTGCTCGTCGGGATCAGCGGGCAGCTGCTCACCGGCGGGAAGCGGCGGGTCACGGAGGCGCACTCCGGCCCAGGGGCGCTGCTCGACTCGCTCATCGAGGGCCACATCGACTTCGCGCTCGACGACCGCGACCTGATCACGCTGCACGACCGGGAGCTGGACCGGCTGCGCGACAGCGACCGCAAGCTGGTGCGGCAGTTGCAGCGCCAGTACGTGGAGCTGTGGGTGGACGCCGTGCGCAAGGTGTACCCGGACCTTCTGGAGCCCCACGCGCGCGTGGCCGTGCACGCGGTCTTCGGTCTGCTGAACTCCACGCCGCACCTCAGCCGCCCGGGCGCGCTGCCCGGCCGTGCGGCGGCCGCCGCCATGTTGCACAAGCTGGCGCGCGGGGCGTTCGCGGCCGCCGCGGAGTGATGTGTATCTCTGGACGCTCCGGTGACTGGCCGGTAACGTTTCTCTGAGCAAGCGCTTAGTAGCGTATGCCCGACAGGACACACGCCGTAGAGACCGTCGTAGAGGGAGAGTTCTCCGTGCGCCGTACCGTTTTCAATGAGGACCACGAGGCGTTCCGGGAGACCCTGCGCGCCTTCATCGAGGCCGAGGTCGTCCCGCACTACGACGAGTGGTTCCAGCAGGGCGTCGTGCCGCGCGAGCTGTACGCCAAGATGGCGGAGCTCGGCCTGTTCGGCATCAACGTGCCCGAGGAGTACGACGGCGCGGGCCTGGACACCCACAAGTTCGAGGCCATCCAGTACGAGGAGACCGCGCGCGCGGGCGTCTCCTTCGGCGGCTCCGGCGTGCACGTCCTGCTCGCCCTTCCCTACATCAAGATGCTCGCCACCGACGAGCAGAAGAAGCGCTACCTGCCGAACTTCGTCTCCGGCAAGGAGATGTGGGCCCTGGCGATGACCGAGCCGGGCACCGGCTCCGACGTCGCGGGCATGAAGACCACCGCCAAGCTCTCCGACGACGGCACGCACTACGTGCTGAACGGCGCCAAGACCTTCATCACCGGCGGCGTGCAGGCCGACCGCGTCATCGTCTGCGCCCGCACCTCCGCTCCGCGCGAGGACGACCGCCGCTTCGGCATCTCCCTCTTCGCCGTCGACACCAAGTCCGAGGGCTACTCCGTCGGCCGCAAGCTCGACAAGCTCGGCCTGCGCACGTCCGACACCGCCGAGCTGGCGTTCGTCGACGTGAAGGTGCCCGTCGAGGACCTCCTCGGCGAGGAGAACAAGGGCTTCGGCTACCTCGGCACCAACCTCGCCTCCGAGCGCTGGGGCATCGCCTACGGCGCGTACGCGCAGGCCAAGGCCGCCGTGCGGTTCGCCAAGGAGTACGTCCAGGAGCGCACCGTCTTCGGCAAGCCGGTCGCGTCCTTCCAGAACACCAAGTTCGAGCTGGCCGCCTGCCAGGCCGAGGTCGACGCCGCCGAGGCCGTCGCCGACCGCGCCCTCGAAGCGCTCGACGCCGGTGAGCTGACCGCCGCCGAGGCCGCGTCCGCGAAGCTGTTCTGCACCGAGGTCGCCCACCGCGTCATCGACCGCTGCCTCCAGCTGCACGGCGGCTACGGCTTCATGAACGAGTACCCGATCGCCCGCCTGTACGCGGACAACCGCGTCAACCGCATCTACGGCGGCACCAGCGAGGTCATGAAGATGATCATCGCGAAGAACATGGGCCTGTAAGCCCTGAACGCACCAGGACCCGTGAACAAGGCTCTGTGAACCAGGCTTCATGAATCAGGCACTCGCGTCCCTGCTCGATCTGCTCGACCTGGAGCGGATCGAGCAGGACGTCTTCCGCGGCCAGTCCCGGTCCGCCGTGGTCCCGCGCGTCTTCGGCGGGCAGGTGGCCGCGCAGGCCCTCGTCGCCGCCGGACGCACGGTCCCGGCGGACCGGTTCGCGCACTCCCTGCACGCGTACTTCCTCGTCGCGGGCGATCCGGGCGCGCCGATCGTCTACACCGTCGACCGGATCAGGGACGGCCGCTCCTTCACCACGCGCCGCGTCGTCGCCATCCAGCACGGGCAGCCGATCTTCCACCTCTCCGCGTCCTTCCAGACGTACGAGGAAGGGCTCGACCACCAGGCCGCGATGCCGCCCGCGCCCGACCCCGAGACGCTGCCCACCGCCGCCGAGATGCTGCCGCGCCACGCCGGTGCCTTCGTCGACCCCGGTGTCGTCGACCGGCTCCTCGAAGCGCGCGAGGCGGTGGACCTGCGGTACGTGGGGGCGCCCCCGTTCGCCTTCGTGGGCGATCCGCAGCCGCCGCGCTCCCAGGTCTGGTTCCGCACCAACGGCAAGCTCGACGGCGCCACCGAGGGCGCCGAACATCTGCTGCACGTCTGCCTCGCCACGTACGTCTCCGACATGACGCTCCTGGACTCCGTCCTGCTCGCGCACGGGCGCGGCGGCTGGGCCGTCGGCGACGTGGTCGGCGCCTCGCTCGACCACGCCATGTGGTTCCACCGGCCCTTCCGCGCCGACGAATGGCTCCTCTACGACCAGGAGTCGCCGTCCGCGTCCGGCGGGCGCGGGCTCGGCCAGGCCCGTATCTACACCCAGGACGGGCAGCTCGCGATCACCGTCATCCAGGAAGGCGTCGTTCGCGTCCCGCGCTGATCGGACATAACGTCCCGTACATGGATGTTCGGGATGAGCAACGAGAAGATGCCGGCGGGGAGAGCGTCCTCACCGTCCTTGTCGCCGCCGGGGCGAACCTCGGGATCGCGCTCGCCAAGGCGGTCGCCGGTGTCATCAGCGGCTCCAGCGCGATGCTCTCCGAGGCCGCGCACTCCTTCGCCGACACCGTCACCGAACTGCTGCTCCTCACCGCCCTCAAGCGCAGCGGGAAACCCGCCGACGAGGAGCATCCGCTCGGGTATGGGGGCGAGCGGTACGTGTGGGCGCTGCTCGCCGCGGTCGCCACGTTCGTGGGCGGGGCGGTGTTCTCGCTCTACGACGGCATCCACACGTTGGTGGCGGGTGAGGAGCTGGGCGATCCGCTCGTCTCGTACATCGTGCTGGCCGTGGCCTTCGTCCTTGAGGGCTTCTCGTTGCGAACCGCCGTCAAGCAGGCGCGGGGCGAGGCGCACCGGCTCCGGGCGCCCTTCCGTACGTACCTGCGGCACACGCCCGACACCGCCGTGAAGGCCGTCGTCCTGGAGGACAGCGCGGCGCTCGCCGGCCTGCTCCTCGCCGCGGGCGGGTTGCTGGGCGGGCAGCTCACCGGGTCCGGGGTCTGGGACGGAGTCGCTTCGCTGTGCATCGGTGCCCTGCTGCTCTGGGTCGCGTGGGTTCTCGGCCGCTCCAACGCGCAGTTGCTTGTGGGCCGCCCCCTTCCCAGGTCCGTCCGGGCCGAGATCCGGGAGCTGCTGCTGGCCGGTGAACACGTCGAGGCGGTGCTCGAACTGACCACTCTTGTGCAGGGGCCCCGGGAGGCGCTCGTCGCGGCGAAGGTCGATTTCCGCGATGCGTCCACCGCCGCGCAGATCGAGTGGGCCTGTGAGGATGCGGCTCGGCGGTTGCGGGAGCGGTTTCCTGCGGTGCGGAGGGTGTACCTGGATCCGACGCCAGGGTTCGCGCAGCGGCGGGAGGAAGGGTTGCGGCCGTTCTAGGGGTTCGCCGGGGCGCCGTAGGGGGTGCGGACTGTGTGCGACTGCGGGTGCGTCGTGGTTGCTCGCGCAGTTCCCCGCGCCCCTGAGATGCGCACTTCGTGCACCATCCCAGGGCGCCCGTCATGGGCGTGCGCTGTCTCAGGGGCGCGCGTCGTCATCGGGGAAGGCGCGGCGAAGCCGCATGCCTTCAGGGGCGCGGGGAACTGCGCGACCCGCCACGACAGCGCGGCAGTCGCACACAGCCCGCACCGCCTACGGCGACATGGCGGCGTTCAGCCCAGCAGGCCCGCGGAGTCCAGCAGGTACGCCGTCATCGGGTCATAGTGGCGCGGGCTCGTGACATGGTCGTCCAGGGGAACGGTGACCTGCATCGTGCCCTCCGCCTCCGCGAGGAACAGCGCCGGGTCGTTGCAGTCCGCGTAACCGACGGAGTCGAGCCCGCGCTGGGCCGCGCACCCGGCCCAGCCGTGATCGGCGACGACCAGGTCGGGCAGCGGACGCCCCTCGCGGAGCAGCCCGTCGAGGATCCGGGCCATGGGCTCGGGCGCGTGCGTGTGCCACAAGGTGGCCCCGCGCTCCAGCATGGCGATGTCGGCGAACTGGAAGACCATGCCCTCGTCGGTGGCGAGCCCCTCGGGGATCACGACGATCTCGCAGCCGGCGGCGCGCAGCGCGACAGCGGTCGCCCGATGGACGTCGAGCAGGCCCCCGGGGTGCCCGGTGGCGAGAAGCACCCGCTGCCGGTCCTGCGCGGCCTTGCGCAGACGCGCCGCCATCCGCTCAAGGGCGTCGACGGTCAGCTCGGGGTCGATGGTGTCCTGCCCGTACCGGTGCTCCGGATCGTCGACGACCCCGCAGCGCTCGGCCATCACGGCGAGCACGTCCTGCTCGTCGCTCCAGCGGTCGCCCAGTTCCAGGCCCAGCCAGTAGTGCCGGTCGCCGTTCGCGAGCTTGCGGTAGTGGGAGAGGTTGTTCTCGCGAGGGGTGGCCACATCGCCCGCGATACGGGTACGGACGAGGTGCTCGATCAGGGCGGCACGGGTCGGACTGTCGCTGGGGATCCCGGGTATCGGCATGGGTCCATTGTGCCCAGGGCCGCGGGAGGCCGTTGATCGGTTCCGCAAGGTGGACGGGGGTGGACGGGCCCCGTGGCTGTACAGGATGTCTAGGTGGGGCGGCGTAATGTGCCCCGGAGGCGTTCGGAGGGGCCGCCCGGCGCAGGCATCCTGGGAGCGTCCAGATCAGTGACGTCAGCGAAGGTACTGAAGCGTGACGACGACCGTGGCCCGTACGACGACCGTGGCCTGTGCGCAGCTCGCCCTCGCGGTGGGCGACACCGCCGGTAACCTCGCCGCCGCCGAGGAGGCGGTCCGCGCCGCCGCCGACGCCGGAGCGCGCGTCGTCGTGCTGCCGGAGCTGGCCAACAGCGGCTACGTCTTCGCCGACCCGGCGGAGGCCCGCGCCCTCGCCGAGCCCGTCGAAGGACCGACCGTCACCGCCTGGTCCGCCGCCGCCCGCAGGCACGGCGTGACGCTCGTAGCGGGCTTCGCCGAGCTGGACGAGGACGGGCTGGTCCGTAACTCGGCCGTGCTGATCGACCCGTCCGGCACCGTCCGCGCCGTCTACCGCAAGGCCCACCTCTTCGGCACCGAGAAGACCTTCTTCGTACCCGGGGACCAGGCCCCGCCCGTCGTCGACGTCGAGGGAGTCGGCCGGATCGGCGTCATGGTCTGCTACGACGTCGAGTTCCCCGAGTGGGTGCGCCGCACCGCCCTGGCCGGCGCCGAACTGCTCTGCGCCCCCGTCAACTGGCCGCTCTTCCCGCGCCCGGAGGGCGAACGCCCCGGCGAGGTCGTCCGCGTCCAGGCCGACGCGGCAGTCAACCGGATGTACGTCGCCGCGTGCGACCGGGCCGGGGAGGAGCGCGGCGTCCCCTGGACCGGCGGCTCCGTCATCGTCGACCCGGACGGCTTCCCGCTCGCCGGGCACACCCCCACCGAGGGCCCCGCCCTGCTGCTCGCCGACTGCGACCTCGCGACCGCCCGCGACAAGCGGCTCGGCGAGCACAACGACGTGTTCGGGGACCGCCGCCCCGAGCTGTACGGCGACTGACCGACGCCGCGTCCCGATTCTCGTACGTTCTGGAAAGGCACCCCGTGACCAGGAACCCCGTGACCAGCGAAAACAACCCTGTCGGCCCCGTCGACTCCTCCCGCGTCCCGCGCTACGCGGGCCCCGCCACCTTCGCCCGCCTGCCCCGCCTCGACGAGGTCGGCGCGGCGGACGTGGCCGTGGTCGGCGTGCCCTTCGACACGGGTGTCTCCTACCGCCCCGGCGCACGCTTCGGCGGCAACGCGATCCGAGAAGCCTCGCGCCTCCTTCGCCCCTACAACCCGGCGCAGGACGCGTCGCCGTTCGCCCTCGCCCAGGTGGCGGACGCGGGTGACATAGCGGCGAACCCGTTCAACATCAACGAGGCCGTCGAGACGATCGAGGCGGCGGCGGACGACCTCCTCTCCTCCGGCGCCCGCATGATGACGCTCGGCGGCGACCACACCATCGCGCTCCCGCTGTTGCGTTCGGTCGCCAAGAAGCACGGCCCGGTCGCCCTGCTCCACTTCGACGCGCACCTCGACACCTGGGACACGTACTTCGGCGCCGAGTACACGCACGGCACGCCGTTCCGCCGCGCCGTCGAGGAGGGCATCCTCGACACGTCCGCGCTCTCCCACGTCGGCACGCGCGGCCCCCTCTACGGCAAGCAGGATCTGACCGACGACGAGAAGATGGGCTTCGGCATCGTCACCTCGGCGGACATCTACCGCCGCGGCGCCGACGAGGTCGCCGACCAGCTCCGCCAGCGCATCGGCGACCGCCCGCTGTACATATCCATCGACATCGACTGCCTCGACCCCGCCCACGCCCCCGGCACGGGCACCCCCGAGGCGGGCGGCATGACCTCGCGCGAGCTGCTCGAGATCCTGCGCGGCCTCGCCTCCTGCAACCTCGTCTCGGCCGACGTGGTCGAGGTGGCGCCCGCGTACGATCACGCGGAGATCACCGCCGTCGCCGCCTCGCACACCGCGTACGAGCTGACGACGATCATGTCCCGCCAGATCGCGGAGTCCCGTACGGCCTCCTGAACGACGTCCGAGGAGTCTTGGATGACCCACGACCACGACCTGGTCCTGCGCCCGACACCCCGCCAGACGGAGGCGGCGCTCAACCCGCCACCGGGGCGCACGGGCGGCGACCTGGTCGTGGAGGCGCTCGCGGGTCTCGGCGCGTCCACCGTCTTCGGCCGGACCGGCCGCCACGCCCTCGGCCTCTTCGACGCGCTGCACCGCTGCGACCTGCTGCGGTACGTGGGTCTGCGGACCGAACCCAGCGCGGGGTACGCGGCGGACGCGTACGGCCGGGTGACCGGCGAGGTCGCCCCGCTGTTCGTGTCGACGGGCCCCGGCGCCCTGCTGACGCTGCCCGCGCTCCAGGAAGCGGCGGCGTCGTCGGCCCCGGTGCTGGTGGTGGCGAGCCAGGTACCGATGTCAGGAGACCGCCGAGGCCACCTGCACGAGCCGCGGAACCAGCAGGCGGCGTTCCGCGACGTGGTGAAGTCCGTCCACGTGGTCCGCACGCAGTCCCAGATCCCGTCCGCGATCGCGGCGGCCTGGGAGTCGGCGCTGAGCGTGCCGCACGGCCCGGTGTACGTGGAGATCCCCGCGGACGTCCTGGAGGCCCCGACCACCCTCCCCGTGCTGTCGGCGGCGGACGCGTTCCCGCACGAACTGGCCCCGGCACCCGAACTCACCGCCGTGGCGGCAGACTTGCTCTCCCGCGCGGAACGCCCCGCGATCATCGCGGGCGGCGGCGTGATCCGCGCGGACGCGTCGGGCAAGCTGCGCACGCTGGCGGAGCGGTTGTCCGCCCCGGTGGCGTGCACGTACGGCGGCAAGGGCGCGTTCCCGTGGGACCACCCGCTCTCGCTCCGGTCATGGCCGGAGGACCGGCACATGACGGAGTTCCTGGCGGACGCGGACGTCCTGCTGGTGATCGGCTCGGGTCTCGGCGAACTGTCGTCCGGTCACCACACCTTCACCCCTCGCGGCAGGGTCGTCCAGATCGAGGCGGACGCGGCCAAGCTGGAGGCCAACCACCCGGCCCTCGGCATCCACGCCGACGCCCGCCTGGCGCTCCAGGCGCTCCTGGAGACGGTGGAGGAGGAGCGCGAGGACGCGGGGGCGGCGGTCAGGGTCGCCGAGGTCCTGAAGGCGGTCGGGCAGGGATCGGGCCCGGAGCAGGAGCTGCTGTCCTCGATCCGGGCGGCGCTCCCGCCCCGCTCCCCGTCCTTCTGGGACCTCACGCCCCTGACGCACTGGGCGTGGGCCGCCTGGCCCGGCGCCATGCACTCCGCCCAGGGCGCGGGCGCCCCCGGCTACGCCTACCCGGCCGCACTCGGCGCTGCGACGGCCGACCCGACGACCCCGGTCCTGGCGGTCTCCGGCGACGGCGGCGCCCTGTACGCGCTCGCCGAACTGGCCACGGCGAAGCAGGAGTCCTTGAACGTGACCTGGCTGATCGTCGATGACGGGGGCTACGGAATCCTGCGCGAGTACGCAACGGACGCGTACGGCTCCGCCATGGGCACGGATCTGACCGGCCCGGACTTCGTGGCCCTGGCGGAGTCCTTCGGCGTACCGGCGGTGCGTACGTCGCCGGAGGCGCTGCGGGAGGACCTGGTGGCGGCGCTGAAGGCCCCCGGGCCGCGGGTCGTCGTGCTGCCGGCGCGGTTGCGGATGTTCGCGCCGACACATCCGGAGCCCGGGGCCGGCTGACCGTGGCCGGTGGTCGGGAGCGCTCGGTGCTCCCGTCGGCTCGCTCAGTCGTCGCCCTCGGGCTGCGGCCCGTACACCGGGGCGGGCATGCTCAGTCGCGACGAGACCTGCGCCAGCCACCCGCCCGGCGTGTACGGCACCGGCGGGTCCACCTCCATGCCCAGCTCGGCAACTGCCTGGGCGTAGACGGCCTCGTCGAGGTCGAGCGCGAACAGTTCGCCGAGTTCCCCGGCGAGGCGGGCGACGAGGCTCGGCTGTGTACCGGCAACGTAGTCGGCGATCGCCGCCTCATGGGTGTCGAATTCGTCGGGCATGTCCTGCGAGAACCATCCGCCCAGGAACTGGCCCATCTCCGGGAAGCGGGCATGCCACTCCCAGTGGGTCTCCGGAACTGCTGGAGGCGGTACTTCACCCTCCTCGACGCTGCGCCGGATGTGGTCGGCGAGGAGGAACAGCCAGTCCTGGATGCCGTCCTCGGCCAGACCGACGTCCGGGACCGGGTAGAACTCGCCGAGTCTGAGACGCAGGCGCCCCGGCGGGTTACGGGCGTACTCGCGCACCTGCGACTCGGCGACGGCCAGCGCCCAGGGGCGGGTGTGCCAGGTGTGGCGCAGATACGCGGTCAGAGCGGCGCTCGGCTTGTCCTCGGTGTCGTCGGCGGGCTGACCCACGTACGCGCGCAGCACCTGGTCCAGCTCGCCGTAGCGGTGATCGTGTTCGAGGGGACTCATCGGCATGACGGACGGACCTCTATACGTAGATCGGGAACGAGGCGTGCACGATGAAGCCGTGCGGGCCGGCGGGCGCCCGCCGCAGAATGACCCGGGCCGCCCGTACATCGACGGGCTCGCGCCCCGCCAGCATCATCGCCTGCAACAACACCCGGCCCACCGGGTCGGGCCGCGACGGCCAGGACGCCTCGACCGTCAGTCGTGGGCGCGTTTCCTGGGCGAGCCAGCGGTGGATCGCCTGCTCGTTGGCAGTGACGACCTGCTGGGTCGCCCATTGCGCGGTCTCGCGGTCGGGGTAGGAGGCGGAGCGGTTCGGCTGAAGCATGTACTGACCTCAGTGGGCTTCGAGAAGGTGCGTGGACGAGTGACGCAGGACTTCGCGCACCACTGGAGCAGTTGCCCAGGGAATGAGTGAACGAAGAGCGGCGACGGATGCTGAGTCGCCTTCCAGCAGCAAGGCGGCGTGGCACTCCGAGATCAGCTGAGGGAGCCAGTACGCGCAGCCGTAGGGATGCTCACTGGCGACACCGGCCAGAACGCCGTCCTCGAACGTGTCGTACTCGTCCCCCTCCACCCACCAGGCGAAGTCGTGCAAACGGGCGTAGTACGCCTCGGCCTCCCACTTCGAAAGCGGAAGGTCGTCGAACCGCCTGATACCGGCGCGCTGTGAGGTCCGGAGAGCCAGGGCCGTGTCAGCAAGGAAGGTGGAGACATCCGTCCCGGCCGCGACCGTGGCCACTTCGAGTTTCTCCGTGAAAGTCTTGGAGAGCCGATCGTCGGGTCGTGCGGACACCTCCTCGGCGATCAGATCCACGAGCGCCGACAACGTCGCGCTCGGCATCGCCGTGGCCACGCTCGCGGAGCTGCTCAACAAGCGGTTGACGCGGTCGATCTCGTCCCGCTCGGAAACCTGTGGCGACGCGGTACGCGCGGCTACAAGGATGTCGAGGAGCTTCGCCACCATTCCGTTCTCGAAAACAGCGGCCGTGTAGAGAGTCACGGCGGTCAACGTTCCTTTCGTCTGGGGCGGGGCTCAGCGCCTTCACGCCGTAGGCATGGACGTGAGCACGATAAAGGGCGGATCGATGCCTCGTTTGTACCGCAGGACCACGTTCACGCCGTGCGCGTCAGTAGCGGCGGCATTGAGGCCGTCCCGGTCGTAAACGCTGCGGCTGACCGTGCGTCCCGTCACTTCGGTGAAGGACTTGTCGAGCGTCAACGTGGAATTCTCGTTGGGAACTGGTTGCTGTGCGAGTCGGTCCAGCCATCTTTCTATCTTTTGGGCATTCTCTATGTCGTCGATCGTTCCTTGAGTGAGTCGCTGCGCTGAAGTGAGATCCGTGAACGAGGAAGCGGCCAACGGCCGAACGGACCCGTCCGGCCGGGTGATCTGCTGGTCCCGCAACCGCTGGGCGAGCTGCTCGTCGGTCTTCCCCACGTGTTTGTCCACGCTGTGGCCACCGTAGAGACCTTCGGCGTTGGCCAGGTCGATGGCGTAGAAGTGATTCTTCTCGTCCCCGTCGACGGTGTATTTGTGTTCCTGCTTGAAGTCGTTGAGCGCACGAGCCCCGAAGGCTTCGGCCCGTGCCTCCTCGGCCGCGTAGGTGGGGGCGCTGTGATACGCCTCGTCCAGCGCTCCCATCAGCGCGGTGAGGCGTGGTGTGAGGGCGTTGACGCGGCCGTTGTACTTCTCCACCACGGCATTCAGAGCGGCCGTATCGATGTTCAGCGTTATTTCAGTGCCGAGTTCCGCGCCTCCCGTGACCACCCCCTTCAGGAAACGGCCGACGCCCTTGGCGCCCTCCTTGAGGTCCTTGAGGTCGACGCCGTCGCTGAAGTCGATGTCGCCGACGGCCTGCTTCACGGCCTTGTAGTAGATGTCCCACACATCGCCGTTCAGATCGACGGCGGCTTCGGCGTAGTCGTGCAGCAGGTCGCTGATCTTCATGGCGGTGTCATGGAGCACCGCCATGACCGGGTGCGTGGCGGTCTGACTGGAGGCGCTGTCGTGTCTCCACTGGTAGTTCGCGGTGGGCTGCCCCCATGCCGTGCTGCCCCAGAGCGAACTGCAGAACTGACGCATGGCGTCGTGCCATTCGCTGTTGCTTTGCTGAGTGATGCTTCCGACCAGTCCGTCCAAGTTGCCCATCGCCATCCCCAGCGGGACGGTGGAGTCTCTCCAGGCCTCGGACAGGGACTGCAGATAGTGCTGCTGTGGAAACGGATAGACCTCGGCGACCTTGCCCCAACGGAACGCGTGCTCCAGAAGCGGGCGAATGATGTGCCAGACGACGTCCGGTATCCACTCCAGCAGCGAGCGGATGAAGTCGTCCCCGCCGTCGTCATCGCCCCATCTGAGGTCAGGGACGGACTCGTACTTCGGCGGTTTGTCGATGACGACGGGCGGCTGCTGTACCTGAGCCTGGGTCTGACCCGAAGGGTCGTTCGCTGCCTCCGCCTTGGAGTAGTTGTTCGCCGTCGTCGCGAAGCCGACCGCCCCGCCGCCGATGCTGGCGACGGACTTGGCCCATACCTCCAGGTACCGATTGCCGACCTTCACGTATGCGCTCGCGAAGGCTTGGGGCGCGGCGCCGTAGCCGCCCGCGTCCGGGTGCTCCTTGAGCGCGGTGAGGAGATCCTTGGCGCCCTTGTCGAACGGTGTCTGCTGGCCGGCGAAACCGCCCGCCACCTGGTGCAGCGTGGAGGGCTTGACGTCTATCGTGCCGCCTTGCGACGGTGAGGAGGGCGGGCCCGCCATCAGGCGCCTCCCCAACCGCGCAGGACGGCGCGATGAGCCGCTGCGTAGTTGACGTGGCCGGTGGCCACGACTTCGTGCAGCCACTTCTGGGACGCCCGGAGGTCCTCGGCGGACCTGCTCCATTCATCGAGCTTGTCGATGAACGCTTCGCGGGCCTCGCCGCTCCACGACAGGACGACGGGCTCGACGCGCTCGTACAGGTCGTCGAGCTTTCCGTTGAGCTGTTTGAGGATGTCCTCCAGCTCTTCGGACAGGTGTTGAAGGGTCGCCAACTTGACGGTTATGTGGTCATCGCCGGTGCTCGGCGGCATGCAGTCCCCCCGTGTGTTGCGCTGCGATTGGTGTGCCGACACCAGCGGTCGCTGGTACTCACAGGCCGTCGAGGCCGCTGCGCGGCCGAGACTCAATTTCGGCGGCGGCCGGGTTCGGGGTGGACAGGCGGGCGACCTCGCTTTTGACGTCGACCACGATGCCGCGCATCCGCGCCAGCACGTCCAGCTCCCGTTCTGTGAAGCCGTCACGGCTCATGCGCACCGCTGATTCGATGACCTTCATGACTTCGCGGATGCGCACCGCGTCCTCGGCAGCGGCCCGGTGGAAGTCCCTGTAGGACGAACCCGCCGGCCCCTGCCATCCCGCTTCGATGGCGTCGACGACAGCGTCCATGCGCTGCACTTGACGGGTCAGGTGTTCCTGCATGCCATCGAGGTCGTCCGCGAGTTTGGTGAGGTCCTCGTGCTTGGCCCGCAGGTCCTTCGGAGTTCTGTGGTCGCCCACTGCCTACCCCCCGGTTGGCTGCCACTTGTTCACGTGATGCCCAGGCTGCTCTTGCTGCACCCTATTCGCACAAGTGAGCCTATCTAACAGCGGCGGGGAGGGGGCATGGGTTCCCCCGCGAGTCGTCGTGGGGGGGGGGGAGGGGGCCCCCCCCCCCGGGCCGGGGGCCGGGGAGGGTCGGGCCTGGCGGGGGGGGGGGTGTTAAACAG